>NZ_BAAATE010000002.1:0-644376 GCF_039533245.1 Nonomuraea recticatena
GCGACGCCGCGGTGGCCGTCCTTCAGGTGCGCAACCTGGGCGGCTGGGCGCTGTCGGGGCTGCGGGCGCGCGACAGGTTCGGCGCGGGCGAGCAGACCGTGGACCTGCCGCGCCTGCCCAGGCGCGCGCTCAGGACCGTCTCCTACCCGCTGCCCACGGACGAGCGCGGCGAGATCCCCGTCGGCCCGTTGCTGCTGATCCGCGCCGACCCGCTCGGCCTCACCCGCAGGGTCCGCGAGTACGGCGAGGCCGTCACCCTCCTGGTGCGGCCCCGCACGGTCGCGCTGCCCGTCCCCCCTTCCGGACGCGCCCACCACCTGGAGGGCCCGACCAGCGACAACGCGCCCAGCGGCACGGTCACCTTCCACACCCTGCGCGAGTACGTCGTCGGCGACGACCTGCGCCACGTCCACTGGCGCTCCAGCGCCCGCACGGGCACCCTCATGGTCCGCCAGCTCATCGACGCCAGCCTGCCCACCACGACCGTCGTCCTCGACACCCGCGACCTGACCGAGCTGTCCGTGGACGCCGCCGCCTCCGTCGCGCTGGCCGCCGCCCGCGCGGGCTTCCCCGTGCGGCTCATCACAGGCGAGGGCGTGCTGGCCGAGACCAAGTCCGACGCCGAGCTGGTTCTCGACCGGCTCGCGCTGGTGCGGGCCGGCGACGCGCGCGAGGCGGTACGGCTGGCGCGGGGCGGCGGCTCCCTCGTCCTGGTCACCGCCGACCCTGCCGAGGCCGCGAGGGCGGCGGCCGTCAGGAAGAGGTTCGACAGGGTGATCTGCGTGTTCACCGGCTCGGCCGAGGTCAGCGTGCCGGGGGTCGTCACGCTCCGCCTGGGCGACCTCGACGCCCTGCCGTACGTCTGGACCGCCCGATGACCACCCCACCGCCCCCGCCGCCGCAGGGCCCCTCGCCCGCGTCCTTCTCGGGTCCTTCACCCGCGTCTCCCTCGGGCTCTTCACCCGCATCGTCCTCGGGTCCCTCGCTCGCGTCTGCCTCGGGGGTGGCCTGGGGGCCTGTGGGTGCGCCTGCCCCGGCGCCGCCCGCAGGGCCTTCCGTCGTGCCCGCCGCGGCGCCGCCCCCCACGCCCCCTGGCTCCTCCTCCAGGCGCGCTCGGGGAACCGCATCGAGGCGGCGCGGCCGGCGGGACGGCGCGCGCGTCGCCGAGGTCGCGCTGTGGCGGCGGATCGCCGGGCCTGCCGTCGTGGCGGCGCTCGCCGCGACCGCCGGATGGGGCTTCCACCGCGTCTTCCCCGCCGCCGACCTGCTGGCCGTCGTGGTCCCCTCCGCCATCGTCCCCGCCGTCGTCGCCGCGCTGGCCAGGAACAGGCCGCTGTGGCTCGCGCTCGTCCTGGACGTCGTCCTCTGGCTCGCGGCGACCGTCCCGCTCTACGGCGCCTTCACCCTCGCCTTCGCGAGTGATCTCACCAACTCCTGGCAGGCGCTGCTCACCACCCTGCTGCCCGCGCCCGCCGAGCCCCGGCTGCTGATCCTGACGCACACGCTGGTCTGGCTCGCCGCCGTCACCGGCGCCGAGACCCTCACCCGCACCCGGCTGAGGATCGCTCCCGCGCTGCCCGCCCTCCTCGTGTACGGCGTCGCGCTCGTGCTCGGCGTCGACGGCGAGGGCTCCAACCTGGCCACGTCCGCGGCGCTCCTCGTCATGGTCGGCCTTCTGCTGGTGCTGCGCGAGGACAGGCCCGCCCTGTGGCTGCTGCCCGTGCTGCCCGCCATCGGCGTGGTGACGCTGGTCGCCGTGCTGCTCGGGCCGGTGCTGCCGATGGCGCGGGAGCCGTACGACCCGAGACGGGACGCCGAGCTGCCGCCGCCGGTCAGAGTCGACAGCGTCAGCCCGCTCGACAGGGTCTCGGCCTGGCTGCAGATCCCCGACAGGCCGCTGTTCACCGTGAAAGCCGACAAACCGCTCAACTGGCGGCTGGCCGTCCTCGACCGTTACGACGGCGTGCGCTGGACCTCCAGCGGCCGCTTCCAGCCGACCGGCGGCAGGGTGCCGTCGGACGCCTGGACCGGCGCCACCACGACCGTGCGGCAGACGGTCACCTTCCAGGGGCTGCCAGGCACCTGGCTGCCCGCCGCAGACCGTCCCGTGGATGTGAAGGGCGCGCGAGGGCTGGCCGCCGATCCCGAGAGCGGGGCGCTGCTGACCTCGGCGGCGACGGGGAAGGGCTTCACCTATCAGGTGACCTCCGAGGTGGCCGTCCCCACGAAGGACGAGCTGCTGCACGCCGTGCCGGTGGCCGACCCCGGCCTGACGGCGTTCCCCGTGGGCCCGCAGGAGAAGCTGTTCAGGAAGCTGGCCCAGGACGCCACACGCGGAGCCGACGTGCCGATCAGGCAGGCCTACCGGCTGCAGAACTTCCTGCGCACCACCGCCAAGTACGACATCACCGCGCCGCCCGGGCACTCGCTCAAGGCGCTGGAGTTCTTCCTCGACACCACCTACCGGGGCACCTCCGAGCAGTTCGCCTCCTCCTTCGCGCTCATGGCCCGCACGCTCGGACTGCCCGCCAGGGTCGTCGTGGGCTTCCGGCCAGGGCAGGCGAAGGACGGCGTCTACCACGTGCGCTCGGGCGACGTCATGGCGTGGGCGGAGATCAAGTTCGACAAGCTGGGATGGCGGCCGTTCTACCCCACACCGGGCAAGAGCGGCGCGAAGGACGACCACGACGTCGTCTCCTCGGCGATCGAGGAGAGCGAGCAGCTGGAGGGGGAGTTCGGCCAGAGCGGCGCCTCCAAGGCCAAGGAGCCCGCAGCCAAGGGCAAGCCCGTGCCGGTGGCCGAGAGCACGTCGTACTGGTGGGTGATCGCCCCCGTCGTCGTGGCCGCCTACCTCCTGCTCGCGCTGGCGCTGCCGTGGTGGCGCCGCCGCTCGCGGCGCGTGGCCACTCCTGACGCGCGACGGGTCATGGGCGCCTGGCACCAGGCCTGCCAGGACCTCGGCGTGGTCGGTAAGCACTCACTCACCGCCTCCGAGATCGTGGCAAGGCACCCAGCCGTCGAAGAGCTGCAGCCGCTCGCCGCCCTCGCCAACCACGTCCGCTACGCCCCTGACACCCTCCCGCCGCACGCCGCCTCCGAGGCCTGGCGCTACAGCGACGCCATCCGCGCCCACACCCGCCGAACCACCCCCCTCCACAGCCGCCTGACCCACCGTCTCAACCCGAAAACCCTCATCCGCCCCTGAACCCCGCACCCCTGGGAGGGACGGGCAGTAGGCTCCCGGCTGTGCCGAACCAGACGCGCAGCGCCCGCATGACCGCCCAGCTCCTCCACCGGCCGCAGGGGCTCGGCCCAGGGGAGATGGTGCGCCACCTGCTGGCCGTCCAGGCGCAGGACGTGCCCTCCGCGCTGCTCGCCTTCCGCGCCAGATCCGCCACCCTCACCGTCGCGCAGATCGAGGACGCCTGGCACTCCCGCGAGATCGTCAGGGCGTGGGGCCCGCGCGGAACCCTCCACTTCGTGCACCGCGACGACCTGCCGTGGCTGCTCGCCCTCACTCGCAACGACACCGGCACCCTGCGCAGGCTCGCCCAGGAAGGAGTCACGGGCGGCGACCTGCCGCACCTGATCGACCGCGCCCTCGCGGGACAGGGCCCGCTCACCAAGGCCCAGCTCGAGGAACGGCTCGCGGATCGAGCCAAGGGCCAGGGCGTCGTCCACCTCGTGGCACTCGCCGCCTTCCACGGCCTCGCCGTCCTGGGGCCGCTCAAGGGCGGGAAGCCGACCTACGTCCACGCGGCCGACTGGCTGGGCGCGCCGATCTCCTTCGAGTCCGACCGGGACAGGGCGCTGGCGGAGCTGGCCGTCCGCTACCTGCGCGCCCACGCTCCCGCCACCCCCGAGGACCTGTCCGCCTGGTCGGGGCTGCCCGTGGGCGCCGCCCGCACCGCCTTCCGGCTGGCCGCCCCCTCTGCCGTGGACGCCGCCGCCGAGCCAGGCGGGGTACGGCTGGCGCCCGCCTTCGACGAGTACCTGATGGGGTGGGCGGACCGTACGCCGATCCTCGACGAGCGGCACAGGCGCGAGGTGTTTCCCGGAGGCGGCATCCTCCGCCCCGTCATGCTGGTCGACGGCGTGATCAGAGGCACCTGGTCCCGCAAGGGCGAGGCGGTGACCCTCAGCCCCTTCGAGGAGAGCGAGGCGCCTGAGCGGGAGAGCCTGCGGAACGGCGAGTCGCATGGGCGTGAGCGTCACGGGGATCTCGGCCCGCAGGGGCGGGAGGAGTCTGACGGCGGTTCGCGAGCTCTCGGGGAGACGGGCTCCAGGGGCGGCGGCTCTCGGGGCGGAGATTCTCGGGGGTGGGCGGAGGAGGTGGCCGATGTCCGGGCCTTCCTCAGCGGCTCACCGCGCCTCTGATGCAGTGGGGCTTCGACCAGGCGACCGTGCTCTTCTGGCTGATCTCCAGCGCCGCGCCCACCAGGAAGCAGTAGCCGGTGTCCGGGTCGAGGCCCAGCACCCTGGCAGAGGTGGCGCCCGCCTCCATCGTCATGAGCTGCTGGCCGTCGGCGGGCTCGCGCTGCAGGACGAGCGGGTAGCGGCGGGTCTTCGCGGGCAGAGTCCACTGGACCGTGACCGCGGCCCCCTTGTCGGAGACCACCCGTAGCCTTCGGGGCGCCAGCGCGGCCAGAGCCGCCTTGTTGATCTCGGCGGGCTCGGTCGAGGCCGACTGTGGCCGCTTGGAGGCCCGGGCTGGGGGCTGAGGCTGCTGGTTCTGTCCGGGGAGGACGACGGCGAGGACCGTTCCCGCGACGGCCATGGCCACGACCGACGCGCCGATCACCACTTTGCCCCGCAACCGCGACCCACGCGTCTCGACGGGCGTCGTCGAGGCATGCCTCCCCTCAGCCAGCGTCGCACCCACGCCACCCAGGGAGCCCCCGACGCCCAGGGAGCCCGCAGAGGCTGCGGAACCTGCACCGCCCACGGTGCCCATCGAGCCTGCGGTGCCCATCGAGCCTGCGGTGCCCATGGCGCCGAGGTCCGGGGGGAAGCCGACGGAGCTCGGGGAGGCAGGGAAAGTCGGGGAGGCGAGGGAGTTCGCGGAGGTCGGTGAGACGGGCGAGGGGGTCGTCGGCTGTCCCGCGCCGAAGGCGGGACCGGGTGACGCGGTGACGGGACCCGAACCGGGCGCGAACGGCGATCCGTCAGAGGGAGCGAAGGGCGAAGCCGCGACAGGCCCGTAGGGCGAGCCCGCATGCGCGGGCGGCGCGTAAGGCGAGCCGTCCTGGGAGGGCGGCGCGTAAGGGGAGCTGTTCTGGTGGGGAGGCGCGTAAGGGGAGCCGTCCTGGGAGGGCGGCGCGTAGGGCGGGCCGCCATGCGAAGGAGGCGCGTAGGGGGAGGCGTCCGAAGGGGGCGCGTAAGGGGAGGTGTGGGCAGGAGGGGGCGCCTCCGCCATGGGGGCGGGCGCGGGCTCGGCGGACACCAGGTCCGTGACCGGCAGCCCGAGCGCCTCCTGCACCTCCCTCAGCCGCCTCGCGAACGCCCACGCCGACTCGTACCGCTCGCCCGGCGTCTTGGCCATCGCCCGGAGGATCGCGTCCGTCGCGATCGACGGCACGTCCGGCCTGTTGATGGGCGGCGGCTCACTGCTGAGCACCCTGAACATCAGCGGCGCGATCGAAGGGTCGGTCGGCGAGTGGAAGGCCGGCTGCCCGGCCAGCAGATGGTAGAGCGTGGACCCGAGCGAGTAGACGTCCGACGCGACGCTGTGCGGCTGTCCGCTGACCACCTCGGGCGCCGCGTGCAAGGGCGTGAAAGCCTGGGACGTCGCCGACATCTCGGACGAGTCGACCACCCTCGCGACGCCGAAGTCGGCGATCGCCGGCTCGCCGTACCGGGAGACGAGGATGTTCTGCGGCTTGATGTCGCCGTGCAGCACCCCCGCCTCGTGCACCGCCGCCAGGGCGGCGGCCAGCTTCACGCCGCTGCGCAGCACGTCGGCCAGGGGCAGCGGCCCCTGCGCGCGCACCCTGTCGCGCAGCGAGCCGTTCTCGAAGAACTCCATGGCGATGTACGGCTTGCCCGCCCGCGTCGTGCCCGTGTCGAAGACGGTGACCACGTTCGGATGTCCGGTCAGCCGCCCCGTGAGCTGCAACTCGCGCTGGAACCTGCGCATGGTCCGCTGGTCGACCCTGTCGACGGTCAGGACCTTGAGCGCCACGACCCGGTCGAGGCGCTCCTGGTAGGCCTTGTAGACCACGCCGAACCCGCCCTGTCCCGCCGTGTCGAGCACCCGGTAGCCCGGGGCGTCCTCCCCTGAACGCACGCCGCCTCCCCCTGTTCCCCGGGCGAGTTTAGTGGGGTTTGCGGTGCTTGATGGGGCGTAGTGACATCAGAGCGAGGGCAGGACGGTCGCGGGCAGCATGAGCCACGCGCCGCCGACCACCGAGGCCGCCGCGACCAGCAGGAAGAACAGGACGTAGAAGCCGCCGGGCAGGAAGGTCAGCCTGGCGAGCTGGTCGGCGTCGGAGTCGGGCGCCTGGCCCCTGCGCCGCTTGCGCCTCAGCTCGAGGATGGGTCTGACCCCGCCGAACAGCAGGAACCACACTGCGACCTGCGCCACGACCATCTGGACGTCGTCGGGGGTGTACATCGACAGGGCGAACACCGCGCCGCCCGTCGCCAGCAGGATCAGCGCGCCGTACAGGTTGCGGATCAGCAGCAGCATGCAGACCAGGAACAGCAGCACGCTCCACACCAGCAGAGTGACCCGCCCCTGGGCGGTCAGCCACGCGCCGGCCAGGCCCAGCAGAGAAGGGGCCACGTAGCCGGCGAGCGCGGTGAAGACCATGCCGGGGCCCGTGGGCCTGCCTCTGGTGAGAGTCACGCCCGAGGTGTCGGAGTGCAGGCGGATGCCCTGCAGTTGGCGGCGGCTGAGAAGCGCCACCAGCGCATGACCACCCTCGTGGGCGATGGTGACCAGGCCCCTGGTCAGCTGCCACGACGTGCGGTAGGCGACGATCACGAAGGCGGCCAGGGCCGAGAGCGCCACGAGCCACAGCTCGGGGGGCGGCTGAGCCTCGACCAGGTGGGCCCATAGCTTGTCCATCACGCATGACCCTATCCAGGTAAGGTCGCGACTGTGGCCATAGAACAAGATTCTGCCGTGCCCGGCTGGTGGCAGGCGCTGGGGCTGCCGGGACTTGTCGACCTGCACGTCCACTTCCTGCCCGAGCGGATGGAGCGCAGGGTGTGGCACCACTTCGACAACGGCGGCCCGCTCATGGGACAGGGCTGGCAGATCCGCTACCGGCAGCCGGTGGAGGAGCGCGTCGCGCTGCTGACCGGGATGGGCCTGCGCGCCTTCCCCGCCCTGGCCTACGCCCACAGGCCCGGCATGGCCGCCGACCTCAACGCCTGGACCCTCGACTTCGCCCGCAAGGTACCCGAGTGCCTGCCGTCGGCGACCTTCTTCCCCGAGCCCGGCGTGCTCGCCTACGTACGGCAGGCGCTCGACGACGGCGTCAGGATCTTCAAGATCCACCTTCAGGTCGGCGCCTTCGACCCCAGGCTCCCCGAGCTCGACCCGGTCTGGGGCCTGCTCGCCGAGGCGGGCACGCCCGTCGTGGTGCACGCCAGCTCGGTGCCCGTGCCGGGCGGCTGCGTCGGCGTCCAGCCGGTCAGCGAGGTCATGCGCCGCCACCCCCGCCTGCGCATGGTGATCGCGCACCTGGGGATGCCCGAGTACGAGGACTTCTTCGACCTGGCCGAACGCCACGAGCGCGTCGCCCTGGACACCACGATGGCCTTCACCTCCTTCGCCGAGCTCGGCATGCCCTTCCCCCAACGGCTCAGCCCGAGGCTGCGTGAGCTCGGTCTTGCTGGGAAGGTGGTGCTCGGCAGCGACTTCCCCACCATCCCGCACGCCTACGCCCACCAGCTCGACGGCCTGGAAGGACTCGGTCTGGGTGGTGACTGGTTGCGCGCCGTGTGCTGGGAGAATGCGATACGCATGATCTGATCAGAGGGGGATGTCATGAACGACCGGCATGTGGCCTTGCTCACCACCTTCTTCGAGGCGTTCAGCAAGAGCGACACCGACGCCATGGAGCGTTGCTACCACCCTGACGTCAGCTTCGGTGACCCGGTCTTCCAGGAGCTGGAGGGCCGCGACAAGGTGATGGCCATGTGGCGGCTGATGCTGTCAAGAGGCGACGGCACCGACGTGGCCTACCGGGCGATCACCGCCGACGACTTCACCGGCAGCGCCGGCTGGACGGCCCGCTACACCTTCACCAGCACGGGCCGCGAGGTGGTCAACGAGGTGGAGGCGTTCTTCCGCTTCGACGACGGGCTGATCGTGCGCCACCATGACGACTTCGACTTCCGCCAGTGGTCCAGGATGGCGCTGGGCAGACCTGCGGGGTTGCTGCTCGGGTGGACCCCGATGTTCCGCAAGACCATCAGAGACCGGGCCCAGCAGGCGCTCACCGAGTTCCAGCTGTCGTAGGAGGGCCCCCATGGCACGGATGAAGGGCTTCCTGCGCAGCGGCGGGCGCGAACCGGCACCCGAGCACTCGATGGACCCCAAGAGCGAGGAGGCTCCTCCCTACCGCCCCACCGTCATCGACAACGCCCTCTACCTCGACGGCCACCGCATCGGCACGCCCGCCTCCCTCGCCGACGCCTTCGACAGCCTCAAGAACACTCCAGGCAGCATGGCCTGGATCGGCCTCTACCGACCGAAGGACTGGGAGCTGGCCAAGCTGGCGGGCGAGTTCGGCCTGCACGAGCTGGCGCTCGAGGACGCCATCGTCGGTCACCAGCGTCCCAAGGCCGACCGCTACGGCGAGATGCTCTTCGTGGTGCTGCGCGCCGCCACCTACCTCGACGACGTCGAGGAGGTCGCCTTCGGCGAGGTGCACGCCTTCGTCGGCAACAACTTCGTGGTGACCGTACGGCACGCCGAGTCGCCCGATCTGGCAGCGGTGCGCAGGCGCATGGAGTCGGACCCCGACCTGCTGCGTCAGGGGCCGCAGGCCGTCCTCTACGCCATCCTCGACGCCGTGGTCGACGGCTACGCCCCCGTCGTGGCGGGGCTGCAGAAGGACATCGAGGAGATCGAGGTGCAGGTCTTCGGCGGCGACCCCACGGTCTCCCGCCGCGTCTACGAACTGTTCGGCGAGGTCATCGAGTTCCAGAGGGCGACCAGCCCGCTGCTGTCGATGATCGACGGCTTCATCGCGGGCGCCCACAAGTACGGCGTCAACGAGGAGCTGCAGAGCTACCTGCGCGACGTCGCCGACCACGCGATCACCGTCTCCGAGCGGGTGGCGGGCTTCCGCCAGCTGCTGCAGAACATCCTCATGATCAACTCGACGCTCGTGGCGCAGGAGCAGACCAGGGCCAGCTACGCGCAGAGCGAGGAGGTCAAGAAGATCTCCGCGTGGGCGGCCATCCTGTTCGCGCCCACGCTGGTCGGCACCATCTACGGGATGAACTTCGACCACATGCCCGAGACCCACTGGGCCTTCGGCTACCCGTTCGCGATCCTCTTGATGGCCTTGGTGTGCGTCGTCCTCTACGTGGTCTTCAAACGGCGCGACTGGCTGTGAGCCCGATCCCTGGAGGGCGGTCTCACTTGGAAGGCAGCGTCCAGGTCACGGTGCGGGTGAGTGATCCGTGGGTGTTGAAGGACTTGGCCCAGCCGAGGACCTCGAACCGTCCGTTCTCGTCGTCAGGGATCCCGGTGGCCTTGTCCGCGGCGCCCGCGTTGAAGTTGTAGCGGTCCTCGGCGTGCAGGGTGATCTGCATGGTCGCCTGGTTGCCCTGGACGGTGACGTTGCCGCTTCCCCAGATCGCGTGCGCGCCGATCGCCTTGTCCCAGTTCTCCGTGGTGGTGTCCCCCTTGGTCGGCAGGCCCGTCATCTCGAAGCGGTTCCTGCCGCTCTCCCTGTACAGGCGCTCGGCCTCCGCCTGGGCGTTGGCGATGGCGTCGTCGACGGACCTGCGCACCCCGTCGTCCTCGTCGTAGGCCTTCTCGTAGTTCACCTGATGGTCGCGGCCCGAACCGCTCATGTAGCGCTCGTAGGCGTCCAGCCCGTCTTCGAGGTCGGGGCGCTTGATCCGGGCCCCGTGCATCTTGGCCCGCCACTCGTACCAGTTCCTGTAGTCCTCGAGCGTCGGCTTGAGATCGGGGTCGTAGGGGAAGTCGTGGTCGTAGGCCATCTCGGGCGGCTGAACCGGTCCGATGCGGTACTGCCCCGACCACGGGACGCCACGGGGCGACTCAGGGGCGGGGTCATGCCGCTTCGGTCCCTCTTTGTACAGCACGCCGCCGGCCGCCGCCAGCATCGTGGGCGCCGTCGGGAACCGGAGCCGGCGCTTGGGGACCTTGGGCAGTGCCGGCGGCTTCGCGCCGAGCATCCGGCGCACGCGGGCTTCCACGGCTCGGACGAGCCTTCCGCGGAAGTACCTTTCGAGCTTCTGGCGCAGAACCGCCACGAAGCGCCGGGCGAACACCCGCAGGATCCCCACGAAGGTGCGCGCCTTGAGCATGGCCAGCCCTCCGGAGAGGACGGCCATGGCGAGGGCCCATGCCAGGGCGACCATCACGTAGATAGCCAGGAGGATCAGCGCCGCCTTGACGATCTCGATGAGGCGGGCGACCAGGTCGAGGCCGTCGGCGAGGGCGTGCATGGAGGCGGCGAGGCCCTGTAGATGCCCCTTCGGCGCGGTGCCGCCGTCGTCGTACTCGGCCATGTAGCCGTTGAGCGCGTCGACGTGCTCGCCCGAGTTGCCGGCGGAGGCGTAGGCGACGGCGCCCTTGGCCCCCGGGTTCACCTCGCCGGACAGCGCGTCGCCGCAGCCGCGGTAGGCGGCGGCGCACCGCCGCAGCACGTCCTCGTCCTCGTCCGGCCACGGGACACCCAGCAGGTTGAAGCCAGGCCGGAGCTCGGCGGGCATGGTCACCGCCATCAGGCCGGCCTCCTTCGCGTGGGTACGGGCCTTGTGCCGTCAGATCTCACGGCTGTTCCGTGCCCGGTCGATGGCCTGGGCGCCGGCGACGGCGTCCGCCTCGGCCAGACGGAGCTCCTTGGCCATGTCGTCCATGCCGGCGCCGGCAAGGTCGATGTTGCGGTGCAGGTGGCCGCACACCTCGTCCAGCAGGTCGTGGAGCGCCTCCATGTCCATGCCGATGTCGCTGCCGCCCCATGCTGTCGTACCGCTGCCGCGCACCGTCGCGAGGAGGGCATCGGTGTGCTGACGCAGCAGCAGACCGGCCTCACGCAGATGCTGGGCGCCACCGCTCATGGACGCGTCGTCGAACAGAAGCTCCCGTTCCACCGTTCACCTCGTGCGCAAAGATCACTTACGCAGGAAGATATCACCGCTCGATGTGCTTTTGAGGTCGTTCAGGAGAACAAAGCCGACATGGTGGGGTGCGGGCGGGTCTCTCCCCGAAGTACGGCGGGCAGGGCTCGCGCGCCGTACTCGGGAGAGACCCGCAGGTCAGGTGAGCAGCTTGCGCGCCGCCTGCTCGATCTCGGCCTCCGACAGCAACACGTGGTTGGCGGCCTCGCCCAGCGGGATGAAGCTGTCGGCCGAGGCGACCCTGGCCAGCTGCCCGGTGAAGCCCGCGTCGAGCATCTCGGCCACGATGCCCTCCGAGACGCCGCCCGTGCGCCTGCTCTCGTCGGCGATCAGGACCTTGCCAGTCAGCTCGGCCGCCCGCATGAGGTCCTCCATCGGCAGCGGCGCCAGCCACCGCAGGTCGAGGACCCTGCAGCTCACCCCGTCCTGGGTGAGCTTGACCGCCGCCCGCAGGCTCATCCGCAGGCCGTTGCCGTACGTCACGATCGTCAGGTCACGGCCGTCGCCGTAACCGCGCGCCCTGCCGATCGGCACGTGCGTCTCGGCCCACCTGGTCGGCGGCGCGTACGGCGCGAGCCACCCGCTGTCGCCCTCGTCGAACAGGTCGCGGGTGTTGTAGAGCGCGATCGGCTCGATGAACACGCACACCGAGCCCTCGGTGCGCGCGGCGGCCAGGCACGTGCGCAGCATCGCCGAGGCGTCGTCGGGCCTGGACGGCGAGGCGATGACGATGCCAGGGATGTCGCGCAGCGCGGCGATGGAGTTGTCGTTGTGGAAGTGGCCGCCGAACCCCTTCTGGTAGGCGTAGCCCGCCACGCGCACCACCATCGGGTTGCGGTAGGCGCCGCGGGAGAAGAACGACATCGTCGCCGCCTCGCCGCGGATCTGGTCGAGCGCGTTGTGCAGGTAGGCGAGGTACTGGATCTCCGGCACCGGCAGCATCCTGGACACGCCCGTGCCGAGCGCCAGGCCGAGCACGGCCTGCTCGTCGAGGAGGGTGTCGAAGACACGCCCTGCGCCGAAGCGCTTCTGCAGCCCTCGCGTCACGCCGTAGACGCCGCCCTTCTTGGCGACGTCCTCGCCGAAGACCATCATCTCCGGGTAGACGGCCAGCGCGTCGGCCAGCGTGCGGTTGATCGCCTGGGAGAGCGTGAGCGGCTTGTCCTCCTTCTCGGGCAGCTGCCCCGCGAAGGCCTTCTCCCTCGCCGAGGGCTCGGCGGCGACCGGGCTGATCTTGGCGATCATGTCGGCCCTGCGCGGGGCGAGCGGCTCGATGATCTCGCGGGCGGAGGTGAGCTTGGGCGCGCGGGTGGCCTCCAGCGCCATCCGCAGCAGGTGCTCGCGCTCGGCCTCGTAGCGCCTGAGCAGCTCCTCGGGCGTGGCCAGCCCCGCCTCGACCAGCAGGGCGGCCGTGCGCAGCAGCGGGTCGCGCTCGTAGTCGGCGCGGATCTCGCGCTGGGTGCGGTAGGAGGACTCGACGTCGGAGCCCGCGTGGCCCATCAGCCGCACGGTGCTCAGGTGCAGGAAGGCAGGCGAGCGCGTGGTGCGCACGTGCTCGGCGGCGCGGACGGCCGCGTCGTGGACCTCGGCCAGGTCGCAGCCGTCGGCCTGGATGTACTCGATGCCCGGACGGCGCGCGGCCGCCTCCACCCAGCCCTTGGGCGTGCGGACCGAGATGCCGAGGCCGTTGTCCTCGCACACGAACAGGATCGGCAGCGGCTGGCCCTGGTAGGTGGCGTAGGAGGCGGTGTTGAAGGCCGACAGGGCGCTGGCGTGGTTGATCGAGGCGTCGCCGAAGCTGCACACCGCGATCGCGTCGCCCGGCCAGGCGGAGGCGACGCCGAGCGCCCTGGCCCGCTCGATGGCCAGCGCGACGCCCACCGAGCGCGGCAGGTGGCTGGCGATCGTGGAGGTCTGCGGGATGATCGCCAGGTCTGGATGGCCGAACACCTTGTGCCTGCCACCCGCGATCGGCTCGTCGGACGAGGCGGTCAGCCCCAGCAGCACGTCGCGCAGCCCTTGCTCGGGCAGGCGGCCCGCCATGACGGAGCGAGTCAGGTAGAACGCCCCCGAGCGGTAGTGAAGGAGAGCGGGATCGGTGGTCCGGACGGCGGCGGCCACCGCGGCGTTGCCCTCGTGGCCGGCCGAGCCGATGGTGTAGAAGCCCTCGTTCTGCTCGCGCAGCCATCTGGCGGCGATGTCGAGCAGCCGGCTGCCCTGCTGGCGGTCGTACAGCTCACGGCATCGCTCGCCGGTCAGCGTGCTGCCCTCCTTGATGGGCAGGGCCGGATCTCGGGGAGCGCCCGCCTTGAGCGTCGCAACCGCATCGGTGAAGTGAGTCTCAACAGTGTCGCGCGCCACAAGCCCGATTATGTCCCCCAGATACCGCGTGCGTCTGCCGGTCCGGCAGGACGAAGTTCTTATCTGACAGATCTGAATGACAGTTTGTCAGGATTTCAAACTCTTTGCCTGTCCTAAACGTCTACTTTAAGTACGACGTGGCACCCTCATGCCGCGTTTCAACCAACGGGGAAAGGAACGGAGTACCCGAATGTTGCAACGCTTTCGAGCGGCAGCCGTGGCGCTCGCGGTAGGAGCAGGGGCACTCGCCCTCGCGCCCACCGCCACTGCGGCGACCGCGCCGAGCATCTCTCAGGTGGATGTCTCTCCCTCGCCGATCGTCGTCACCGGCGACCAGCAGGTCACCGCGACGTTCACGTTCACGACCAAAGACGCCGGCAAGGCCGAGCTGAAGCTCAGGGCCCCCGGCGACGTGGGTGTGGGCACCCCGGTCGACCTGACTCCCGCGCCTCACGGGCAGGAGACCAGGTGGACGGGCAAGAAGTCCTTCGACGCCAAGAACGCCGGCAAGTGGAACCTCCTGGCCATCGCCCACTCGGGTGACGGCTCGGAGAAGTCGACCAACGGCTCCTTCACCGTCGAGGTCAAGAAGAGCGCCGTCGACACGAAGATCGTGGACTTCGGCGCGCACCCGGACGTGGTCGCCAAGGGCGACCGCATCTCCGTCTCAGGCCGCCTGCTCGCCGAGCGCGACGGCTGGAAGGGATACGGCGACCAGCGCGTCACCATCACCTTCCGCGAGAAGGGCACCGACGCCTACCGGCACATCACCACGGTCGGCACCAGCCGTAGCGGCTGGTTCTCCGCCAGGGTGAGCGTCGAGGCCACCGGCTGGTGGCGGGCCGAGTTCAACGGCCACGCCGGCGCCAAGGGCTCCGTCAGCGACACCGACAGGGTCGATGTCAGGCACCGGTCGGCCGACAGCAGGATCGTCGGCTTCAGCGCCGACCCCGAGCCCGTCGACAAGGGCGACAGGCTCAACTTCAGGGGCGCCCTGCAGGTCGACGGCTCGCACGGCTGGGACGGCCTGGCCGGCCAGCGGGTCACCATCCTGTTCAAGGCGCACGGCTCCAGCAGGTGGGAGGCCGTGACCGGTGACAGGACCGGCCGCGACGGCCGCTTCTGGGCCTCGGCCACCGCGCAGACCTCCGGCTGGTGGCGCGCGGTGTTCTCGGGGAGCAGGGGCGTCGAAGGCTCCAGCAGCTCGAGTGACTGGGTGAGGGTCGTCAAGCCGACGCCCCCGCCGAGCAGGGACAAGAGCAAGCTGGTCAAGTTCAACGCCTACCCCGAGCCGGTCAAGTACGGCAACTACCTGCGATTCAGGGGCGTGCTCCTGGTCGACGGCGGTGGCTACGAGGCCAAGGTCGGGCTGTACTTCAAGCCCAAGGGCTCCAGCAAGTGGCAGTTCGTCAAGACGACGAACTCCACCGGCAGCGGCAAGCTCTACACCAAGGTCAAGGCCTACAAGTCGGGCTACTGGAAGTTCGTCTTCAAGGGTGACGACGACGCCTACGGCTCGCAGAGCGGCAGGGACTACGTCCGCGTCAAGAGGTAAATGATCGGTGAACGAGGGGGCCTGGTCGTCAGATCAGGCCCCTTTTCATCGCCGTGACCACGGCGGCCGCCCTGTTGTCGACGCCGAGCTTGCCGAAGACGTGCCGCAGGTGGGTCTTGACCGTGGTCTCGCTGATCAGCAGCCGCCTGGCGATCTCCTTGTTGCCCGCGCCCGCCGCGACCAGACGCAACACCTCCAGCTCGCGTGGGCTCGGCTCGACCTGCTCGCGCAGGCCGAGCAGCTTGGAGGTGATCGAGGGGGCGATCATCGGACGGTCCTGCGCCGCCGTGCGGACCGCCCTGTGCAGATCCTCGCGCGGCGCGTCCTTCAGCAGATAGCCGACCACGCCGTGGGCCAGCGCCCTGGAGACGTCCTCGTCGGAGTCGTAGGTGGTCAGCACGATCACCCTGATCTCTGGACGGTCGGCGCGTAACCTCCTGATGGCGCCCACGCCGTCGAGTCCGGGCATCCGCAGATCCATGAGCACCACGTCGGGCCGCGCGCTGTCGGCCATCGCCAAGGCCTCGTGCCCGTCACCGGCCTCGGCCACCACCTCGATGTCGGACAGCCCCTCGAACATGCCGCGCAGCCCGTCGCGCACCACGGGATGGTCGTCGACGATCATCAGGCGCAGGGGATGCTCACGCACAGCGCCGTCCCCTCTCCTCGCGCCGACTCCACCGTGACCGCGCCGCCCACGCGGGCCGCCCGCTCCCGCATCGCGGTCAGCCCGTAGCCGCCCTCCCCGCCCGCGCCGCCCGGTCCCGCGCCGTCGACGCTCAGTCCGTCGAGTCCCGCGCCGTCGAGTCCCGCGCCGTCGTCGAGCACGTCGAGCGTCACCTCCCCGTCCATGTACGTCAGCGTGAGCGCCACCGAGGTGGCCCGCGCGTGCCTGGCCACGTTGGCCAGGCCCTCCTGCGCCGCGCGCAGCAGCACGACCTCCACGTCGGGGTCGAGCGGGCGGGGCGGCCCGCTGACCGCCATCCGCGCGCGCACCCCGGTCCGCGCCGACCAGCGCCTGACCACACCCGCCAGGGCGAGGTCGAGCCGCTCCCTCTGCAGCGGCTCCGGCCGCAGCTGGTGCACCGACCTGCGCGCCTCCGCCAGGCTCTCCCTGGCCAGCCGCTTCGCGCTGGCGATCCGCTCCCGTACGGCCGCCAGGTCGTCGCCCGCCTGCTCGGCCGCCTCCAGCTGGGTGATCACCCCGCTGAAGCCCTGCGCGAGGGTGTCGTGGATCTCCCCTGCGAGCCTGGTCCGCTCCTCGAGCACGCCCAGTTCCTTGTTGCGTTCACCGGCTTTGACCAGGAAGTTGACGAACAGCCCCATCAGGACGGCCAGCGCGATGCCGGCCAGGAGCGAGACGGCCCTGGAGGGAGCCCGGCTGATCTCGGCTAGGCCGCCCGCGGCGCTGAAGGCCGTTGTCACGAGCACCGCCGCGCCGCCGTACGCCCATCTGCCCGGCAGCATGACGTACGGCAGCGAGAGCATCCCGAAGATCAGCGTGTCGAAGGCGGGATCGAGGACGATCAGCACGGCCATGAGCGCGATGAGCACCGTCAGGTGCCAGCCCATCGGGTGCAGCCGCTCGAACCTGTCCCTGCCGCGCACGACGAAGAGCCAGTAGTAGAGCGCCATCACCGCGGCCACCGCCCACGCGGGGGCCCCGCCCTCGCGGCCGGTCAGCGCCGGGATCGCCAGACACGCGTAGAACAGCAGGTGGAAGGCTCTAAACCACCTGGCCTCCTCGTCCATCTCACTCCCAGCGGAACAGCGCGGCCGAAATGACGGTGGACACCACGATTATCCCCGTGAGCGCGAGCAGGGGAAGCGCCGTCGGCGTTCCCGCCCAGCCCTCGCGCAGCGCGGTGACCGCCGGGCCGAGCGGCAGGTACTCGCCGATCGCGCGCAGCGCAGGGGGCAGTCCCTCCCTGGGGATCGCCGCCCCGCTGAGGAAGATCATCGGGAACATGATCATCAGGCCGAGCAGGTCGGCCACCCTGACCGTGCGCGCGACGGCGGCGATCAGGAACCCGAGCGAGCAGGTCATCAGCACGGTCAGCACGAAGGCCAGGGCCAGCGGGGCCGGGTGGGCGGGAGCGTCCACCCCGAAGGCGGCCAGCGCCGCGACCACGATGATGGCCGCGCCCGCCAGCCCCATGACCAGCTGCGCCACCACCTGCGCGGCCAGGACGGCCAGCGGCGCGATCGGCGTGGTGGCCAGGCGGCGCAGCACCTTGCGCTCGCGGTAGGTCACGACGAACCCGGGAAGCGCGGAGATGCCGCCGATGGCCAGGATCATGGCCAGGTAGCTCGGCACGAGGACCGCGATCCTCTCGCTGCCTGTGTGCAGCACCAGCAGCATCAGGGGGAAGGCCACCATGAAGAACAGCGTGCCGGGGTCGCGGGACAGCAGGGTCAGCTCGGTCGCCGACATCCGGGTGAAGGCTCTCATCGGACCAGCTCCAGGTAGGCCTCGTCCAGGGAGTTCGTCCCCGTGGCGGTCATGAGCTCGGCGGCTGTTCCGAGCGAGATGATCCTTCCCCTGGCGAAGACGGCGATCCTGTCGCACAGCGCCTCGGCCTCGTCCATGAAGTGGCTGACCAGCACCACCGTGACGCCCGCGGCCTTGAGCTCGCCCACCAGCGCCCAGGTCTCCCGCCTGGCGACGGGGTCGAGCCCGGTGGTGAGCTCGTCGAGTATCACCAGTTCAGGGCTGCCCACCAGGGCCAGCGCGATCTGCAGGCGCTGGCGCTGACCGCCCGACAGGTCGCCGTAGGCCTTGCGGGCCAGCGGGGCGAGCCCCCAGCGCTCCATCACCTGCCGCCAGTCGTCGGGGCGGCGGTAGAAGGCGGCGAAGAGCCTGAGCGCCTCGGCGACCTTGAGCCGGTCGGGCAGGCCCGCCTCCTGGAGCTGGACGCCGATGCGCTCGGCGAGCGCGCGGCGGCGGCGCGCGGGGTCGAGCCCGAGCACCTCGATCGATCCTCCGTCGGGGCGGCGCAGGCCCGACAGGCACTCGACCGTGCTCGTCTTGCCCGCCCCGTTGTGTCCGACGACGCCGAAGGTCTCCCCGGTGTCCACGGTGAACGACACGTCGTCGACGGCGACGTTCGCTCCGTACGTCTTGCGCAGTGCGCTGACTCGTATGGCTGTCATGCCGCCAGCCTCGCCGCGGGACGGGAGCCGCGGCATCGACCTGGACGGCGCCCCCGCCTCGTCCTTTCGGACGATGGAGCTACCCGGCCCTCTTGAACTGCGCGACCGCGATGCCCAGCAGGGCCGCGCCGACCAGCGCCACCAGGCCGAGCTCGACGGCCACGGGCACCTGCCAGCCGTACCTTCCGCTATCTAGACAATGGAGGCGGTAAGGCCAGGCGTTCTGTTAAGGGCCGTTAACTAAGGGTGGACAGGCCCGCGCGCGCCATCGCGCGCAGCACCTCCCTCATCGCCTCCGGCGGCAGCTCGCCCGCGCTGTGCGGCGTCGAGTTGAGCAGTCCGAAGGCCGCGTGGGTCGCGGCCCGCAGGCGCGGAGGCGGGCAGCCGGGGTGCAGCTCGGCCAGGACGGTCACCCACTCCTCGACGTAGAGCCGCTGCAGGCGCCTGATCTGCCGCCGCTGCGGCTCGGGCACGTTGCCCAGCTCCCTGTCGTGCACCGTGATCAGCGCGGGCTGCTCGAGCGCGAACGTGATCTGGGTGTCGAGCAGGGCTTCCAGCGCCTGGGCGGGATCCTGCGCGGAGGTGACGACCGCGACCGCCGCCTCGCGCAGGCGGGTGCTCACGTCGGTGAGCATCTCGGCCAGCAGCGCCTCCTTGCCGCTGAAGTGGCGGTAGAGCGCGGGGCCCGAGACGCCTACCGCGCCGCCGATGTCCTCGATGGACACGCCGTGGTAGCCGCGGGCGGCGAACAGGGTCGCCGCGGCCTCCAGGATCTCGACGCGGCGATTCCGGGTAGGAGTTCTCACATCTCACATTCTAGACACAGACGTTAATGATGATTAACCTTCAGGGCATGTTCAAGCGCAACGCCGAGGTCAACGAGCGGCTGGCGGCCGAGCTGCGCGAGCGCCTGGCCGAGGCCGCCAAGGGTGGACCCGAGCGCTCCAGGCAGCGTCACGTCGAGCGAGGCAAGCTGCTGCCGCGCGACAGGGTCGACGGGCTGCTCGATCCCGGCTCCCGCTTCCTGGAGCTGTCGCCGCTGGCCGCCAACGGCCTCTACGACGACCAGGCCCCCGCCGCGGGCATCATCACGGGAGTGGGCAGGGTCTCGGGCCGCGAGTGCGTGGTCGTGGCCAACGACGCCACGGTCAAGGGCGGCACCTACTACCCGATGACCGTCAAGAAGCACCTCAGGGCGCAGGAGGTGGCGCTGCAGAACCACCTGCCCTGCCTCTACCTGGTCGACTCGGGCGGCGCGTTCCTTCCCAAGCAGGACGAGGTCTTCCCCGACCGCGAGCACTTCGGCCGCATCTTCTACAACCAGGCGACGATGTCGGCGCGCGGCATCCCGCAGATCGCCGCCGTCCTCGGCTCCTGCACGGCAGGCGGCGCCTACGTCCCCGCGATGAGCGACGAGGCCGTCATCGTGCGCGAGCAGGGCACGATCTTCCTCGGCGGGCCCCCGCTGGTGAAGGCCGCCACCGGCGAGGAGGTCACCGCAGAGGAGCTCGGAGGGGGCGACCTGCACGCCCGCGTCAGCGGCGTCACCGACCACCTCGCCGAGGACGACGCGCACGCGCTGGCCATCGTCCGCGACATCGTCGCCACGCTCGCTCCCAGGTCCGACTCGCCGTGGGAGCGCGCCGACCCGGAGGAGCCGCACCTCGACCCGCAGGAGCTGTACGGCATCGTGCCGCCCGACCCCCGCACGCCGTACGACGTGCGGGAGGTGGTGCGACGGATCGTCGACGGCTCCCGCTTCCTGGAGTTCAAGGCCGAGTACGGCACCACGCTGGTCACGGGCTTCGCCCACATCCACGGCCACCCCGTCGGGATCGTGGCCAACAACGGCATCCTGTTCAGCGAGTCGGCGCTGAAGGGCGCGCACTTCATCGAGCTGTGCGACCGGCGGAAGATCCCCCTGGTCTTCCTGCAGAACATCAGCGGCTTCATGGTCGGCAAGGCCTACGAGGCAGGCGGCATCGCCAAGCACGGCGCGAAGATGGTGACCGCGGTGTCGTGCGCGCGGGTGCCGAAGTTCACCGTCGTGATCGGCGGATCGTTCGGCGCGGGCAACTACGCGATGGCGGGCAGGGCCTACTCGCCCAGGTTCCTGTGGATGTGGCCGAACGCCCGCATCTCGGTGATGGGCGGTGAGCAGGCGGCCACCGTGCTCACCACGGTCGGCAACGCGGACGCCGACGCCATCAGGGCGCAGTACGAGCACCAGGGCAACCCCTACTACTCGACGGCCAGGCTCTGGGACGACGGGGTGATCGACCCCATCGACACCCGCACCGTCCTCGGACTCGGGCTGTCGGCGGCGGCCAACGCGCCGCTCGACCCCATCGGCTACGGCGTCTTCCGGATGTGATGATGTTCAGCACCGTACTGATCGCGAACAGGGGCGAGATCGCCGTGCGGATCATCCGCACGCTCCGCTCCATGGGCATCGCCTCGGTCGCCGTCTACGTCGAGGCGGACGCGGGCGCGCTCCACGTGCGCCTGGCCGACCACGCGCTCCGGGTGCCGCGATACCTGGACATGGAGGCGGTGATCGCGGCGGCGCGGTCGTCGGGGGCGCAGGCCGTCCACCCCGGCTACGGGTTCCTGGCCGAGAACGCCGAGTTCGCCCGCACGTGCGCGGCCGAGGGCCTGGCCTTCATCGGCCCGCCCGCCGAGGCGATCGAGGCGATGGGCGACAAGATCCGCGCCAAGCGGACCGTCGCGGCGGCGGGCGTGCCCGTCGTGCCCGGCGGCATCTCCGACCTGGCCTCGTGGAACGACTTCCCCGCGCTGATCAAGCCGTCGGCCGGCGGCGGCGGCAAGGGCATGGTGCTGGTGCGGTCGGCGGCCGAGCTGCCCGAGGCGCTCGCATCCGCCCGCCGTACGGCGGAGGCGGCCTTCGGCGACGGCACCCTGCTGATCGAGCGCTACATCGAGAACCCCAGGCACATCGAGATCCAGGTGCTCGCCGACGCGCACGGCAACGTCGTGCACCTGGGCGAGCGTGAGTGCAGCCTGCAGCGCCGCCACCAGAAGATCATCGAGGAGGCGCCCTCGCCCTTCGTCACCGCCGAGAGGCGCCAGGCGATGGGGGCGGCGGCCGTCGAGGCGGCCCGCTCGGTCGGCTACACCGGCGCGGGCACCGTCGAGTTCATCGTCGACGGGCGCTCGGGCGACTACCACTTCATGGAGATGAACACCAGGCTGCAGGTCGAGCACCCGGTGACCGAGCTGGTCACCGGCCTCGACCTGGTGGAGCTGCAGGTCCGGGTGGCCGCGGGCGAGCCGCTGCCCTTCGGCCAGGACTCGGTACGGCTGCGCGGCCACGCGGTCGAGGCGCGCGTCTACGCCGAGGACCCGGCGCGCGGCTTCCTGCCCACGGGCGGGCGGGTGCTGGCCCTGCGCGAGCCCTCGGACGTCAGGGTCGACTCCTCGCTGACCGAGGGGCTGGTCGTCGGCAGCGACTTCGACCCGATGCTGTCGAAGGTGATCGCGTGGGCCGAGGACCGCTCCTCCGCGCTGCGGTCGCTGGACAGGGCGCTGGCATCGGCCGCCGTGCTGGGTGTGACGACGAACATCCCGTTCCTGCGGGCGCTGCTCGCCGAGCCGGACGTCGTCGCGGGCGCGCTGGACACCGGTCTGGTCGAGAGGGTGCTGCCGTCGCTCCCGCTGGCCGCGCCCGTCCCTGACGAGGTGCTGGCCGCCGCCGCGCTGGCCTTCCACACCACGCCCCGGGCGAAGGACCCATGGGAGATCGCCGACGGCTGGCGGGTGGGAGAGCCCGCCTGGACCACCTGGCGGCTGGAGTCACGCGAAGGGATCCACGAGGTCGGAGTGCGCGGGCTGCCCGCCTCCGGCGCGGAGGTCCGCCTGCCCGCCGCCTCCCCCTCCGGCGGCTCCGGCGCCGTGGGCGCCCAGGCCGCGCCTGCTCGGATCGTGGGCGCCAGGGCGGTGGCCGAGGGGGGCGAGCTGGCCGTCACCCTCGGCGGGCGCGCCTTCCGGTTCACGGCGGCCCGCGAAGGGGAGACGCTGTGGCTCGGGCGTGAAGGACAAGCATGGGCGCTGACCAGGCACAGGATCGGTGACCCAGGCGACAGGGCGGGCGCGGCTGGCGCGGGCGACGGCGTGGTGCGCAGCCCCATGCCCGGCACCGTCCTGCTGGTCAAGGTCTCGCAGGGCGACCAGGTGAGCGAAGGCCAGCCGCTGGTCATCGTGGAGGCGATGAAGATGGAGCACACCGTCACCGCGCCCATGGCGGGCGTGATCTCCGAGCTGCCTGTCAAGGCGGGACAGTCCGTCGACATGGACGCGGTCCTGGCCGTCGTCGACACGGAGGGGTGAGAGGCGTGCCGTTCAGAATCGACGGTCTCCCCGAGCGGGTGACGGTCTACGAGGTGGGGCCGCGCGACGGCCTGCAGAACGAGAAGGCGGTCATCCCTGTCGAGGTGAAGGCCGAGTTCATCGACAGGCTCGCCGACGCGGGGCACCGGGTGATCGAGGCGACCAGCTTCGTGCACCCGAAGTGGGTGCCGCAGCTGGCTGACTCCGGCGAGCTGCTCACGATGCTCAAGCGGCGGCCGGGCATCCGCTACCCGGTGCTGGTGCCCAACGAGCGGGGCCTGGACAGGGCCCTGGAGAGCGGCGTCGATGAGGTGGCGGTCTTCGCCAGCGCCACCGAGACCTTCGCCGCCAAGAACCTCAACAGGAGCCTCGAGACCCAGTTCGACATGTTCGAGCCGGTCGTCGCCCGCGCCCTGGAGGCGGGGGTGAAGGTGCGCGCCTACGTCTCGATGGTCTTCGGCGACCCGTGGGAGGGCCCGACCCCGATCGAGCAGGTCGTGCGCGTCGGCACCAGGCTGCTCGACCTCGGCTGCCACGAGCTGTCCCTCGGCGACACCATCGGCGTGGGCACGCCCGGTCACGCCACCGCGCTCGTCGAGGCCTTCGGCGACCCCTCCAGGCTCGCCGTCCACTTCCACGACACCTACGGCCAGGCACTGGCCAACACGCTCGCCGCGCTCAGGGCGGGCGTCACCGTCGTCGACGCCTCCACCGGAGGCATCGGCGGCTGCCCCTACGCCGAGTCGGCCACCGGCAACCTCGCCACCGAGGACCTGGTCTGGATGCTGCGAGGGCTCGGCATCGACACAGGACTCGACCTCGGCAAGCTCGTCGCCACCAGCGTCTGGCTCGCCGAGCGGCTCGGCCGTCCCAGCCCCTCCCGGGTCGTCCAGGCCCTCTCGAAAGGGTGACAACCATGCTCAACGACGAGTACCAAGAGCTGCGCAAGACCGTCGAGTCCTTCGCCCGCGAGGTGGTGGCGCCGGTCATCGGCGACTACTACGAGCGTGAGGAGTTCCCCTACGACATCGTCCGCCAGATGGGCGACATGGGGCTGTTCGGGCTGCCGATCCCCGAGGAGTACGGCGGGATGGGCGGCGACTACTTCGCCCTGTGCCTCGCCCTCGAGGAGCTGGCACGGGTCGACTCCAGCGTGTCCATCACGCTGGAGGCGGCGGTGTCCCTGGGCGCGATGCCGATCTACCGCTTCGGCACGGCCGAGCAGAAGGCGCACTGGCTGCCCGAGCTCTCCTCGGGACGGATGCTCGGCGCCTTCGGCCTCACCGAGCCGGGCGGCGGCAGCGACGTGCCCGGCGGGATGCGCACCACGGCCGTCCTCGAAGGCGACGAATGGGTGCTGAACGGCACCAAGGCGTTCATCACCAACTCGGGCACCTCGCTGACCGGCGTGGTCGCCGTGGCGGCGCTGACGGGCGAGCGGGAGATCTCCACGATCCTCGTGCCCAGCGGCACGCCGGGCTTCGCCGTGTCGAAGAAGTACTCCAAGGTCGGATGGAACGCCTCCGACACCCGCGAGCTGTCCTTCACCGACTGCAGGGTGCCCGCCGCGAACCTGCTGGGGGAGAGGGGCCGCGGCTACGCGCAGTTCCTGCAGACCCTCGACGAGGGCCGCATCGCGATCGCCGCGCTCAGCGTCGGGCTCGCGCAGGGCTGCGTGGACGAGTCGCTGCGCTATGTCCGCGACAGGCGCGCCTTCGGCCACCCCATCGGCCACTACCAGGCCATCCAGTTCAAGGTCGCCGACATGGAGGTCCGCGCGCACACCGCCCGCCTGGCCTACTACCACGCGGCGTCGCTGATGCTGGCGGGCAGGCCGTTCAAGAAGGAGGCGGCCATCGCCAAGCTGGTCTCCTCCAACGCCGCCATGGACAACGCCCGCGACGCCACCCAGATCTTCGGCGGCTACGGATTCATGAACGAGTTCCCCGTCGGACGCTTCTACAGGGACGCCAAGATCCTCGAGATCGGCGAGGGCACCAGCGAGGTCCAGCGCATGCTGATCGCCAGGCAGCTGGGCCTGGGTGATCTGTAGAAATGCTGGAGTTCCGGATTGGACGGACGGTGCGGGAACGATCTAGGGTCCACGTCATGACCTCAGACGATCCGCACATCCGGAGGGCGGAGCCGAGCGACGTAGATGAGATCTTCGCGCTGGCGCGGGAGTTCGGGCTGACCTTCAGACCCGAGCGCGCGGCCTTCGACCTGGCCTTCCCGCGGTTGCTTGACGACGAGGACGCGCTGATCCTCACCGCGGTGGCCGAGGGCCGCGTCCACGGTTACCTGCTGGGTTTCGTCCACCTCACCCTGTTCGCCAACGGGCCCGTGGCATGGGTGGAAGAGGCCATGGTGCAGCCCGGTTTCCGCAGGCAGGGCATCGGCAGGCGGCTGCTGGAGGAGTTCGAGGTCTGGGCGCGCGAACGGCAGGCGGGCTACGTCGCCCTGGCCACGCGGCGCGCCCCCGAGTTCTACAAGGCCCTCGGCTACGAGGAGTCGGCGAACTTCTATCGCAAGGTGCTGCGCTGAGTTTCGTCAGAGCCTGATGGCATCCTGTTGGGCGTGAGTACCAATACCGTGAGCCCCCTGTTCGTCGGCAGGGCCGACGAGCTCGCCACCCTCGAGGGGGCGCTCGGCCGCGCGCGTGACGGCGCCTCCTCCACCGTGCTGGTCGGCGGCGAGGCGGGCGTCGGCAAGACCAGGCTGATCCGCGAGTTCGCCGAGCGCGCCGAAGGGGCCAGGGTGCTCGTGGGCGGCTGCCTCGAACTCGGCACGGACGGCCTGCCGTTCGCGCCCTTCACCGCGGTGCTGCGCAGGCTCGTGCGCGACCTCGGCCGCGACGCCATCGCCGAGCTGCTGCCCGGCGGCTCGACCCGAGGGCTCGGCCGCCTGCTGCCCGAGTTCGGCGAGCCGGAGGGCGACGGGCCCGAGGCCCGCGCCCGCCTGTTCGAGCAGGTGCTCGGGCTGATGGAGCGCCTGGCCGAGCAGCGAGAGACCGTCCTCATCGTCGAGGACGCCCACTGGGCCGACCGCTCCACCCGCGACCTGCTCTCCTTCCTGGTGCGTTACCAGCGCTCCGACCTGCCGCTGCTCATCGTCGTCACCTACCGAGCCGACGAGCTGCACCGCACCCACCCGCTGCGCCCCCTCCTGGCCGAGCTGGGCAGGATCGACTGGGTCACCAGGCTCGAGCTGCGCAGGCTGAGCCGCCGCGAGGTGGTCGAGCAGGCGTCGAGCATCCTCGGCGGCCTGCCGGGCAGGCTCGACGTCGACGACGTCTACTCGCGCAGCGAGGGCAACCCGCTCTTCGTCGAGGCGCTGCTGGCGGGCGACGGGCACGACACGGTCCCCGAGTCGCTGCGCGACCTGCTGCTGGCCAGCGTCGAGCGGCTGCCGGAGGAGACCCAGGAGCTGCTGCGGGTGGCCAGCGCGGGCGGCGCCAGGATCGAGCACGCGCTGCTGACGGCCGTCGCCGGGCTCGACGAGGGGTCGCTGTCCAGGGCGCTGCGGCCCGCCGTGGCCGGAAACGTGCTGGTCGTCGACGGCGAGGGCTACTCCTTCCGTCACGCGCTGATCCGCGAGGCCGTCCACGACGACCTGCTGCCGGGCGAGCGCACCCGCCTGCACACCCGCTTCGCCAAGACGCTCGAGGACAACCCGCTGCTGCTGCCCGCCACCAGGGCGGCGATCGAGCTGGCCCACCACTGGCACGCCGCCCACGACGTACGGCCCGCGCTGGTCAGCGCGTGGCGGGCGGCGGCGGCCGCCAGGAAGGCCACCGCCTACGACGAGCAACTCAGAATGCTCACCAGGGTGCTGGAGCTGTGGGATCAGGTGCCCGACGCCGCCGAGCTGCTCGAGACCGACCATCTCGAGGTGCTGAGCACCGTCATCCTCGTGGCGCACCTGGCGGGCGAGTTCGAGCGGGCCATCTCCCTGTCGCGGGCGGCGCTGCGGCTGGTCGACCCCGAGCGCGACCCCACGATCACGGCGGGGCTGCTGCGCAGGCGCGGTCTGGCCGCCTACGACCTCGGGCGCGCGGGCTACGTCGACGACCTGCGCACGGCGGCCCAGCTGGTGCCCGCCTCGCCGCCCAGCGCGCTGCGCGCCAGGATCCTGGAGGGTCTGGCGCGCATGCTCAACACGCCCGACGTCTGGGCGGAGAAGGAGGCGCACGCCGCCGAGGCGCTGCGCATCGCCCGCCAGATCGGCGACGCGACGACCGAGGCCCAGGCGCTCATCACCCTCACCTGGTCGCGCAGCCACCGCGCGGACACCGACCAGGACCTCACCGGCTACGCCGAGGCCAGAACGATCGCGGGCGAGGCGCGCGCCTACACCGCGCTGATGCGCGCGGCCATCTCCGAGTCCGACACGCTGGAGGGCTGGGGGCGCCACGAGGCCGCCACCGAGGTCGCCCGCAGGGGCATCGCCCAGGCCGAGGAGTACGGCGTCGCCCGCACCTCGGGCGCGTTCCTCGCCATCAACCTGGCCGAGCCGCTGGTGTCGCTCGGCCGGTGGGACGAAGCGCTCGAGGTCATCGAGCACGCGCTCGACCTGGCGCCGCCCCCTCCCTACCGGGCCAGCCTGATGGGGTTCTCCCTCGACATCCTGCTGGCCCGCGGCGACGTCGAAGGGGCCGAGGCGCTCTTCCACGAAAGTCACAGCATTCTCGCCAAGGGCACCTACCGCGACCAGACCCTGCTGCCGAACCTGCGCAGGGAGCTCAAGCTGCGCCTGGCCCAGGGGTACGACGCGCAGGCGCTCGAGCTGATCGCCGCGGTCCTGCGCGCGGAGGACGCGCACGCCAACCCCCGCCATGCCAGCCCCCGCTACGGCTGGCCCTTCCTCGTCTCCGCCCTCCACGCCGCCACCGTGATCATCCCCGGCCGCGCCGGCGCGCCGGGCTCTCCCGGTACGCCGGCCCGCCCCGGCCCGTCCGGTACGCAGGGCGGGCCTGGCCCGTCCGGCGCGGCGGGTCTGCCCGGCTCGTCCGGCGTGGCGCGCGGTGTGATGGGGCTGCCGGGGGCGGCGCTTCCCGACGGTGAGGAGGCCACCGCCGAGCAGGTGGTGCGGGGGCTGCGCGAGGTGGCGGAGAAGCTCGAGACCAGGGGCGAACTCCAGCGGGCGCAGAGCCTCACCTTCGCCGCGATGGTCTCCCGCGACCTGGCCGCATGGGACACCGCGACGCAGGCGTGGGAGGCGCTGAGCCAGCCGTACGCGCGGGCCCAGACGCTGCTGGCCGCAGCGGAGGCGGCGATCGCGCCGCCGGGCGGAAGAGAGCCGGTGGGTCAGGCGGGCGGCGTTCGCGAGTCGGTGGCCGAGCGGTTGTCCACGGCCCGCGCGCTGGCCGAACGGCTCGGGGCCGTGCCCCTCCTGGCCGAGATCGACTCGCTGGCCCGCCGCGTCCGCATCTCCCTCACGGGGGAGTCTCCGGCCGAGGAGACCAGGCTCGGGCTGACGGCCCGCGAGTTCGAGGTGCTGAAGCTGGTCACGAGGGGGTTGAGCAACAGGGAGATCGCGGGGGAGCTGTTCATCTCGGTCAAGACGGTCAGCGTCCACGTGTCGAACATCCTCGCCAAACTCGGCGCCGCCTCACGAGGCGAGGCCGCCGCCACCGCCCACCGCCTCCACCTCTTCACCACCCCATGACCGGTACTGCCTGCCACGCCTGGGCTACCGCCCACCCCCTCCACCGCATGACCGGTACTGCCTTGACACCCCTATCCCTGCCTCCCGCGACCGGCAGTCGACGTGTAGGTCCGTCATCACCGCGCGATCGGCAGCGGTCCGTTCTCTGGCATCGCCTTGTGCGCTGGGTCTTCGTGACCGGTAGCTGATCCGTCCGTCACATCACCTTGTCTGTCCTGCTCTCCCGTGACCGGCTGATCTTGGGAATGGATGCCGAGCTCAGCCGTACGGCGGGCCGCAGAGCGCTGAGCTGCCCGGACAAGGCCCGGCGCCGACCCCTTTTCCGATCCAGAACGCGCGCGTGTCCAGAGCCGGTCTGGTCGAGGGTGCAGGGGTTGCGTAGGAGGTCTTGACGGCTGGGCTCACCCGGCTGGACCGATGGCCGGAGCGACAAGGCGAGCACGGCCCCGCGTGGCGGCACCGTGCTCGGGATGTCTGTCAGACGTTGATGGCCTTGTTCTGTGCGGCGTCGAAGCTCTGTGCGGCGTCGAAGAGGCGTCGGCCGGACTGGTCGTCGCCGGTGATGGTGAGCCGCCCGTCGGTGACGGCCTTGGCGAAGGCCTTATGGTCGCCGAGGACGCGGGACAAGGTGTCGGGGTCGGAGTCGATGATCGCGTCGGGTCGGTCGTGCGGCTCTCCACGCCTCACGTCGACGAGGTGGCCGTCGGCGACCCGGAGAGTGAAGCGGTATCGGCCGAGGCGTATCTCGTAGGTGGCGCTCCAAGGCCGTTCTGGCTGCGGGCTGAACAGGCTGCGCAGCCTGATCATCGCGGAGTCCGCACTCACAGGGTCAGAGGATCGTTCAGGCGCGAGCGCGCCCCAGTGTCCCAGCGCGACGACGACGGGATCCAACGCGGTGCCCCATCCGGTCAGCTCGTAGACCTGTGAGGCGGCCGGTGGGGGAAGGGTGCGGCGCCGTACGACGCCGACGCCCTCCAGTTCCCGCAGTCGCTGGGCCAGGACCTTGGGACCCGCGTTCGGCAGTCCGGCCTGCAGGTCGGTGAACCGTTTCGGGCCGAGCAGGAGTTCGCGAACGATCAGCAGGGCCCACCGCTCGCCCACATGGTCGAGTGCGGTCGCGATCGCGCAGCCATCACCGTACGGACGGTTCGTCGTCATGGTTTCCACTATACCCATGAGGACTCGCTCTTGACCACGCATCAGCTACCTGTTAGACCTGTCAGTACTTCCCAATGGAAAGTAGTCACTACTCGATAGGAAGGGCTGATATCGATGGAGCGCACAGCCGTCAACCCGTGGCCGTTCTCGGTCCCGCTCGGCTTCGACCAGGCGCAGCTCGTCGAGGGGCGCCGACGAGAGCTCATCTGCAGCGCACAGGACGCAGTCGACGCCAACGGCGACTCGCAGCACCCGGGTGACCTGGCCGCCCAGCTCGGGCTCGCGCTCGACAACCTCGAAACGGTCCTGGCCGGCGCCGACATGACCCTCGCCAACGTGGTCCGGCTCAACTTCTACACCACCGACGTCAACAGCCTGCTGCAGCACTTCCCTCTTGCGACGAAGCGCTTCGGGGGCAAGCGCTTCGCCACCACCGTGCTCGGCGTCGCGAGCCTCGCAGGGCCTGACCTGCTCGTCGCGATCGAGGCCACCGCGATGGACTGAGCCGGCCGAGCCGCGAACGCGTCTACGGCCCGGTCGATCCCCGACGACACAATTTCCCGACCGGGAGCCGGCGTCGGCGGACTGGCCACCCACAAGAACAGGAGAAGGACATGCCCATCGGATACCTCGACGTGCCCACCGGTGCCGACCTCGAGACCAAGCGGGAACTCGTGAAGGCGATGTACGAAGCGATGCGCGAGGCCTACCCGTTCCCTGACGACACGCGGATCTTCCTGCCCGAGTGGGCGCTGGACAGCGTGAGCCAGAACGGGCTCCTCGGCTCCGAACCGGCCAGGCCCGCATTCGTCGCCCATGTACCTGAGGGCGTCGACATCGACGTCAAACGCACGATGCTGAAGAAGCTCAACACGGCGGTCGCCAAGGCCTACCGGCTGCCGTGGTTCATCACCTTCCTCCACGAGCACCCGCTCGACCTCGTGGCGGTCGACGGAGTCGTCCTCGCGGACGACCAGCAGCGCGTCGAAGACCAGCGAGAGGCCTACAGCTGAGCGGTCCAGGGCGCAGGCTTCCCCAGGAGTCCTGAGGCGGTGAGGGGCGCGGCGGGCCGGTCCCGCTACGGCATGCCGAAGTGACGCAGGAGGCGAAAGGTCACGATGCGTTACGCTCGTCCCAGCTATGGATCTACCGCGCGACCTCCCCCGAGACCTCTCCGGCGCTTTTCGCGTCGTCGGCCTGCCCTGGCCGGACGCCCGGCTGGACCACTTCGACGGGGTGCTGGCCGAGCTCGGCGACCGCCCCGAGGCGCGGCCACTGCGCGACCACGTCCGCGTGCTGCGGAAGGCCCAGCGGGTCTTCTTCGAGCACCTGCGAGATCTCGCCGACGAGCACGACGGCGACGGCATGCGCCTGATCCGGCACAAGGACCGACCGTGCGTGAGCGCGGTGCGGGAGAAGTGGGCCAGGACCGCGGCGCAGATGGCGGACTACCACGAGGCCGTCAGCGCCCGCACCCGGCAGGCCGTCGGCGGGCTGCACGCCTCCAGCGAGCTGCCCGCGGTCCCCGACTACCTCGACGGCTCCCGGCCCGCCTGGCTGGAGCGACGGCCCGAGCGCGGCATCCGCGACGAGCCCACCGCCGGCCGCGCGCCCGCCGCCGAGGCGCTGCTGCGCTGGCGCGAGGACCCGTACGGGCCGCGGATCTGCGTCGTCACCGGCTCGCCCGCCTCGGGCAAGACCCGGCTGCTGGCCTGGTTCAGCCACTCCACCGTCTGGCACTGGTCGGGCTACGAGAGCACGGCCGAGGCCGCCGTCTGGTTGCGCGGCATGGAGGTCGAGGAGGCCGTACGCGAGCTGGCCCGGCAGCTGCGGCTCGACGGCGACGAACCGAACCGACCACCGGCGCACGAAAACGCCGGCCCAGGCCGCGCTCTCACCGGCCCGGCCGGTCCGCTGGCCGCCCTCGACCGGCCCGTGCTCGTCACGCTCGCCGACCCGCATCGGAGCGCCGACCCCGGACGCACCCTCCACGAGCTGATCCGCCCCCTGGCCGCCGACCCGCGCGTCCGCCTGCTCGTGGAGTTCCCCGACCCCACCGCCCTGCGGTCCTGTCTGACCGGCTCGGCCGAGCTTTCCGGCGTGCCGGTCTTCGCGCTGGACCTGGACGACCCGCGCTGCACCGATCTGGACGCCTTCACCGCGTGGTACGCGGCCGAGCGCGCCGGGCGCTCCCCTTTCACCGCGGACCAGGTCTACCCCTCCCCGGCGCTCGCCGCCATCGCCGCCCGCGCCCGGGGCGCCGACCCGGGGCCTGGCCTGCCCATCGCGGAGCGCGTGGCGGGCGCCTGGCTGGACGGCCTGTCATCGGCGGCCCGCGCCGCCGTCGGCACGCTCGCCCTCGCCTTCGCCCCGATCGGCCCGTACACCTGGCGGCTGCTGCACTGCGGACGCCACCGCGACGACCCGGAGGCGGCCGCCCGCGGCGTGGCGGAGGCCGCCGGCCATCTGCCCCTCGCCGAGCCGGGCCTGCCCGCGTATGCCGTGGACCTGCCCGCCCTGGCCGAGGCCGTGGCCCCGCCTTCCGAGGCGCACCGTGAGCTGGCGGCCGTCATGCGCGGCTGGCCGGTCTCGGTGGAGCTGTCCCCGCCCGAGTACGCGCGCCTGCACCTGGCCGGGCACGAACGCCTGGCCGGCGGACCGGAGGGCATCGCGCCGCTCCCGCTCTGCCGGCCACCGGTCAGGGTCACGCGCGAGCTGCTGGAGAGCCTGTACGGCAAGGGCGGCGTCATCCGGTTGACGCCGGAGGAGATCCATCCCGCCATCACCCACGGGCCCACCCGCCGGTTCCTGGCCGAGGTCGGCCTGCCCACGAACGGCGTGCACGAGGAGGACTGGACGGGCGACAGCCTGCGCTGCGTCAAGCCCATGACGGAGACGTGGCCCGAGGAGGACGCGCGGGAGCTGCGCGCCTGCGCCGGCCTTCCAGGCGACCTGGGCGCGGTGTTCATGCTCGACTCGCTGCACTCCTGGTACCTCTTCATGGACGGCAGGACCGGCCTGGTCCACGAGGTGCCCGAAGGGCTGGAGAGCGCCCGAGTCGCCCACAGGGACGTCGAGTCGTACGTCTATTTCGCGTACGTGATCCACCGGGAGCGCGCGCTGTGGTGCGGCAAGGACGCCCACCCCGACGCGGCCTACTGGTGCGCCGAGGACCTCGTACTGGAGCTGCACACCTACGAGCCGCAGGCCATGGCGGGCGACGAGCCGCTCTGGCCGCCGACCCTGCTCGACTACACCCTCCTGTGACGGCGGCGGGTGGGAGGGTCAGCTGGTGAGCTGGGCGTCGAGGCGGTAGCCGTCGACCGTGACGTACACCTGGTCGCCTGGCCTGGCGTTCAGGCGCATCAGCACGGGCTGCAACGAGTCGAAGACCGGCTGCTGGTCGCGCCAGACGAGCACCACCGCGTTGTCACCCGGCCCCGTCACCGACAGCAGGGTGCCGGGGCGCATCCCGAGCTGGGCGGCATACCCCTCGGGAACCGCCACGGGCGCGCCGCGCAGATGCTCGGGCGTGACGTCGATGCGCTGCCACCGGCGCGGATCGGAGGTCGGGCTCGGCGGTGGGGGCGGCGGGGTGGAGGGCGCGCCCGCCAGCAGAGGCGGCGGCGCGGAGGAGCCGGCGAGCAGGGGAGAGCGTCCGCCTGACAGCGCCGACAGCGTGGCCAGCGCCGCGCTGGGGTCGATCTGCTGCGGCGGCGCGGGCGGCACGGGCTGCCCGCCTCTGTGGTGGTGGCCGTTGGCCCCTGGCGTACGGCGTGGCAGCGGCTGCTGGACGGCCGGCTGCGCGCTGGGCCCGTCGGAGGGTGCCTCGGCGGGCAGCGCGTCGAGCCAGGCCTTGGCCGAGTGCCGCCTGATGCCGAGCTCCGCCAGCAGCTCCTCGACGTCGGCGTCGGCGGGATGGGCCGCGAGCAGTTGCCTGGTGCGCGCCTGCAGTCCTGTCAGGTCGCCCACGACGAGCCAGCCGTCCTGCAGACGACGGTCGGGCATGAGCGTGACGAGCACCCGCCACAGCGGGCTGCGCAGGGTGGGCACGATGACGGGGTGGGCGGGGTCGGCGCCGATGAGCTGGTCCTCGGTGGCGGCGGTGCCGAGCCACTCGGTGAGACGGAACATGTGGCCGGTCACCGGCGCGGACTCGGAGGAGCGCAGCCAGTGCAGCACGCGCTCCTCGGCGGTGCGCTGGGCCTGGGACAGCACGTCCCTGTCGACCAGGAGTTTGTGGGCGAGGGTGCGCAGGGTGTCGGGCTCGGCGGCGAACAGGCGGTTGACCGCGACGGCCAGCTCCAGCCGGTCGAAGGAGCGGAACAGCCCGTCGACGACGCGCACCATGGGGTAGTCGTCGTCAGGCGTCTCCGCGATGGGTGGCGCGGCGAAGGTGGGCGGCGCGTAGGAGCTGGGGGACGGCGGCGCGAAAGGCGAGAGCTGGCCCGGCTGACCCGTCTGGCCAGGCTGCGGCTGACCGGGTTGTCCTGGCTGGCCCGGCGCCTGCTTCGCGCCGGGACCGGCCTGCGAGCCGGCCTGGCCCTGCGAGCCCGGCTGGCCCGGGTGCGAGCCGTTGGACCCTGGCCCGGGCTGCCCGGCCTGACCGGGGAAGGCTCCGCCGGAGGGGCCCACGGCGGGAAAGGAACCGGTGGAAGGCCCGCCACCGGGCTGGCTCGGGAACGAGCCGGTCGAAGGACCCACCGCGGGCCGGCTGGGGAACGAGCCGGTGGAGGGACCGACGGCGGGCTGGCTGGGGAACGAGCCGGTCGAAGGACCCACCGCGGGCTGGCTGGGGAACGAGCCGGTCGAAGGACCCACCGCGGGCTGGCTCGGGAACGGGCCGGTCGAGGGGCCCGCGCCGGGGGCGCCAGGCTGGTTCGGGAAGGGGCCTGTCGATGGGCCGCCGCCGGGCTGGCTCGGGAACGAGCCGGTGGAGGCGGGGCCGCCGGGCCGCTGAGGCAGGGGCGAGCCCTGGTCCTGGCCCTGGGACGCCGGCTGGCCAGGAGCGCCCGCCCCGGGAGCCTGTGAGCCGGGACGCGAGACTCCGGGAGCGTCCGGCGTGGCCGAGCCGGGAGCCGAAGGGCCGGACGGGCCCGCGGCGGGCCCCTGCACGGGAGAGCCGAGAACGGGCGCGCCTGGATGGGACGCGCCGGGATGCGACGGAGTCCCCTGACCGCCGGCCTGCTGGGGCGAGAAGAACCCGCCCGAAGGCGCCCCCTGGGCGGGGACGTTGGCGGGACGCTGGGGGAGCGCTCCCGCCGGACGTACGGCTGGGGCCTCCGACGTCGCGGGGATGCGCCCGAGGACCTCCCTGAACACCGAGCCCACCACGACCTCGGTCGAGGCGGAGGAGGACGGCGCGCCGAGGTCGCCCGTGCTGAGCCGGCGGAGCACCCGCCATCCGCCCAGCCCGGTGATCACCGTGCGGGCGGGTTCAGGCCAGCCGGGCAGGGACGGGTCCACCTGGTGCACGTGCAGCGCGGGCAGCACGTCGGCCAGCGGCAGGTGGTCCCAGCGGGAGGCCGCGAGCCGCGCGAGCCGTTCGCACATCCACTCGACACCGGTGGTGCCGAGAGCTCGCGACAGCGAGAGCGAACCCCACCAGCCGGCGGGGAGTCGAGGGTCGGCCAGGGCTTCGGCGACCTGCTGAGGACGGCTCCAGCGCAGCGCAGGGACCAGGTCGCTCAGGCAGATCGATGACTCGACGTCCATCGGCGGACCGCATCCTCCCCAAAAGTTGTGACGCGTGTGGCTAATGGTGCAGCCTACGCCGCAAGCTATCAATCGGTGTGAATAGGGTAAAGACGATTGGAACCCAAACCGTACCGTGGGCGTCCCCCCACGATGGCCACCGCGTCGGCTCCCGCCGAGCACCCCGCCTCGAGAGATGCCAGGTCAGAGCCGCCCCTGAGCCTCGCGGTGAGAAAACCCGCCGCGAAGGCGTCGCCTGCGCCGGTGGAGTCGATCACGTCGCGCTCTCTGCCCGCGGTGGCGGCGGTTACGCGTCCCTCCGTGGCGAGGATCGCGCCCTCCGCGCCGAGCTTCACCACCGCCGTGCCGTACCTGAGGCTGAGGGCCGAGGCGGCGGCCTGCGGGGTGGCGGCGCCGGTCAGCAGGAGCGCCTCGTCCCTGTTGGGAATGATCAGGCGGGCGGGCGCGGTCTCGGTCAGGAAGCGTTCGACGCCGAAGTCGCGCAGGAAGCCGGTCGAGGCCGGGTCCACGCTGATCGTCAGGCCGAGCGACGAGGCGGCGGCCATCGCCAGCCTGGCCAGCTCGAGACCGGGCTCGGCGAACAGCGTGTAGCCGGACAGATGGAGGTGGCGCACGCCGTCCAGCAGGTCGGGCGACCAGTCGTCGGCGGAGATGCGGCCGCCGGCGCCCCTGTTGGTGAGCATGGAGCGCTCGCCGGTGACGTCGACCATCGCGATGACCACGGCGGTCGGATGGTCGGGGTCGACGCGGGCGTGCGGTCGCACGCCCGCCTTGGTCAGCTCGGCGGTGTGCCACTCGCCGGTGTCGAAGCCGACCCTGGTGAGCAGACGGACGTCGGCGCCCAGATGGGCGGCCCACGAGGCGGTGTTCGCCCCCGAGCCGCCCGGACGCAGCACGATGTCGGCCGCGGTGTCGGTGCCGGTGCTCACGGGCGCGCCGTGGAGGGCGACGACGTCCGTGACGACGTCGCCGATCACCAGGAGCCCTGCGCTCATCTCCCGGACCACGCGACCGCGATGTCGCTGGCGACGCGGACGTTGCCGCGGACGGCGGCCAGGTTGGCCTCGAGGGAGGCGCCGTCGGTGCCGCGCACGAGGTACGACAGCAGGAACGGGGTGATGGCCTGCCCCGTGACGCCCTCGCGCTCGGCGGCGGCCAGCGCCTCGGCCAGCACGCGGTCGTGCAGGGCGGGGTCGAGCTGCTCGGCGACGGGTACCGGATTGGCGATGATCAGCGCGGTCTCCGGGCCGCCCAGGGCGTCCTGGCCGCGCATGATGGCGGCGGCCTGCTCGGGCGACTCGATCCGCCAGTCGATCGGCTCTCCGGAGCTGTGCAGGTAGAAGCCGGGGAAGGTGTCGGTGCGCAGGCCCGCGATGGTGACGCCGCGGGTCTCCAGGCGCTGCAGCGTGGCGGGCACGTCGAGGATCGACTTCACGCCCGCGCAGACGACGGTGATGCGGGTGCGGGCCAGCGTGTCGAGGTCGGCGGACTCGTCCTGCTCCTCGGTCCAGCCCCGGTGCACGCCGCCGAGGCCGCCGGTGGCGAAGACGCGGATGCCCGCGCGGGCGGCGAGGAACGAGGTCGCCGAGACGGTGGTGGCGCCGCTGGCCTCGAGGGCGGCGGCGACGGGCAGGTCGCGCTGGCCCAGCTTGCGAAGGCCGGGCTCGGTCGCGATGCGCACCAGCTCGACCTCGTCCAGGCCGATCCTGGCCACACCGTCCAGCACGGCGATGGTGGCGGGAACCGCGCCCGCCTTACGGACGATCTCCTCCAGCTCCCTGGCGACCTCCAGGTTCCGCGGCTGCGGCAGCCCGTGAGAGATGATCGTGGACTCGAGGGCCACGACGGGAGCGCCCGAGGCGAGCGCCTCGGCGACCTCGGCGGACGGGCGGAGGGCGGGGTCAGTGGTGCTGGGCATGAGGTGGTTCGAGCTCCTTGGACGTGCCGGCGCTGGTCTCTTCTGGAACGGGGCAATGGCCGGGGATTGTTCCAAAAGGAGCAGGTTACCCAAGGTCAGACGAACAGTGTCACGAGGGCGAGGGAGATCGCGCCGATCAGCGCCGTGGAGATCGCGCCGAGCAGCAGCGCCCTGCCGCCCCTGAGGAGTTTGCGGGCGTCGATGCCGGTGCCCAGGCCGAACAGCGCGGCGGCGAGCAGCAGGCCGCTGATCCTGGGCGCCACGTCGGTGACGGCGTGCGGCACCAGGCCCGTGCTCCGTACGGCCACCATGAGCAGGAACCCGAGCACGAAGAGCGGCACCAGCGGGGTCGAGCGCCGGCGGGACAGGCCCGTGCGCAGCGTGGTCAGCGCGACGATCGGGGCCAGCAGCACCACCCTTGCCAGCTTCACCGTGACCGCGACCGCGAGGACGGCGCCGCCCGTGGCCGCCCCGATCGCCGCCACCTGGGCGACCTCGTGCACCGAGGCGCCCGTCCACACACCGAGCTGCCGCGCCGACAGGCCCAGCCACGACGCGGTGAGGGGCAGCAGCACGATCAGCGCCGTGCCGTACAGCACCACCACGCTCAGCGCGCCGGCCGCGTCGTCGTCGTCGCTGACGCCGCCCTCGCCGCCCGTGGCCTCGTGCATCCCCGCCACGGCCGCCGCGCCGCAGATGGACACGCCCGTGGCGACCAGCAGCGAGGTGCCGGGGGACAGGCCGAGGCGCCGGCCGATCAGCGGGGTGATCGTGAAGGTCAGCCCCGTGGCCAGCGCGATGACGGCGATGGGCTGCCAGCCGAGCGCCAGCACGTCGGGCAGCGCGATCTGCAGGCCCAGCAGGACGATCGCGGTCCGCAGCACCGTACGGGAGACGAACCTGACGCCGGGCGCGACCGAAGCGCCGATCCCAGCGGTGTTGGCGAGGGCGGCGCCCAGCGCCACGGCGACGACCGCGGGGCTGAGCATGGGCACCAGCGTGTTGACCACCAGGGCGACGGCCACCGCGGCGGCGGTGAGGGCGAGACCAGGCAGGAGCCGTCCTGCGGCGGGGGGAGCGCCGGCGGTGAGGGTCATGGTCCCAGTGTTCGGCCTCGTGGAGACGGCCAGTAGACCGATCTTGCCTGGGAGGTCATAGCCTGAGGCTATGAGTGAACTGCCCGACCTGGAGTCCCTGCAGCTCCTGGTCGACGTGGGCGAGCTGGGCAGCCTCGGCCAGGCAGCCAGGGCCGCGGGCATCGCGCAGCCCTCGGCCAGCAAGCGCATCGCCCGCCTCGAACGCCGCCTCGGCGTGCCGCTGCTCGAGCGCACGCCGCGCGGCTCCGCGCTCACCGCGGAGGGCAGGATGGTCGCGGGCTGGGCGGCCCACGTGCTGGCCGCCGCCCGCGAGCTGATGCGCGGCGTCGAGGCCGTACGGCAGGGCGAGGCCGCACAGCTGCACGTCGCGGCCAGCATGACGGTGGCGGAGTACCTGGTGCCGCGCTGGCTGGGCGAGCTGCAGGCACGCGAGCCCGACATCCAGGTCGGGCTCGACGTCATGAACTCCACCGACGTGGCGGCCAGGGTGCTGGGCGAGAAGGTCGAGCTGGGGTTCGTGGAGGGGCCGACGGTTCCCGACGGCCTGGCCAGCAGGGTGGTGGCCACCGACAGGCTGGTGGTCGTGGTCGCTCCCGCGCATCCGTGGGCGCGCCGCCGTACGGTGCTGAGAGTGGCGGAGCTGGCGGCCACCCCGCTGGTGGTGCGCGAGCCGGGGTCGGGCACCAGGGAGACGCTCGACCTGGCCTTCGCGGGGCAGCACGTGGCCAGCCCCCGGCTGGAGCTGGGGTCGAACTCCGCGGTGAAGGGCGCGGCGCAGGCAGGCTCGGCGCCCGCGGTGCTGAGCGGGCACGCGGTGGAGGCGGAGCTGGCCACAGGACGGCTGGTCGAGGTGCCGCTGGCCGGCCTCAACCTGGTGCGCAGCCTGCGCGCGGTCTGGCGGCGCGGCAGGACGCTGACGGGGCCGGCCGCGACGCTGCTGGCGATCGCCTCCCGGCCTTGACGATTCGCCGGCCATCCAGGACAAATAGGACGTATGTCGTACGATGTCGTGATCGCAGGCGCAGGACACAACGGCCTGGTCGCAGCCGCCTACCTGGCGAGGGCGGGGCGCAGGGTGCTCGTGCTCGAGCGGCAGGACCACGTTGGTGGCCTGGCCATCTCCACCAGGGCCTTCCCCGGCGTGGACGCCCGCCTTTCGCGCTACTCCTACCTCGTCAGCCTGCTGCCCACGAAGGTCGTCAAGGACCTGAGGCTGCGCCTCCAGCTGCGCGGCCGCCGCTACGCCTCCTACACCCCCGTGGGGAACGGCGGCCTGCTGGTCGACAACGCCGACGAGGAGCGCACCAGGGCGTCCTTCGCCAAGGTCACCGGCGGCGAGTCCGACTACCGGGCCTGGCGGGAGTTCTACGGCATGACCGCGCGCTTGGCCGAGCGCGTCGCGCCGACGCTGCTCGAACCGCTGCGCCCCGCATGGGAGCTGCGCGAGCTGGTCGAGGACGAGGTGGCGTGGCGCGACCTGTTCGAGAGGCCGATCGGGCAGACGGTCGACGAGAGGTTCGCCGACGACACCGTGCGAGGGGTGGTGCTGACCGACGCGCTGATCGGCACCTTCGCCGACCCCTCGGAGGATCTGCTGGCCAACAGGTGCTTCCTCTATCACGTGATCGGCGACGGCACCGGCGACTGGAACGTGCCCGTCGGCGGGATGGGCGCGGTCACGCAGGCGCTGGAGTCGGCGGCCAGGGAGGCGGGGGCCGAGATCAGGACCGGCGCCGAGATCGTGGGCATCGACCCCTCGGGCGAGGTGACCTTCCGCGACGCCGGGGGCGAGCACGCGGTGAACGGCTCGCACGTCCTGGTCAACCTGCCGCCCGCCGTACTGGACCGCCTGATGGGACGGGAGCCGGCGGTCCCCGAGGGGGCGCAGCTCAAGGTCAACATGGTGCTGAGCAGGTTGCCCAGGCTGAAGGACGCGAGCGTGGACCCGCGCGAGGCCTTCAGCGGCACCTTCCACATCAACGAGGGACGCGACCAGCTGGCCCGCGCCTACGAGCAGGCGGCCGCCGGCGAGGTGCCCGACGTGCCGCCCGCCGAGGTCTACTGCCATTCGCTGACCGATCCGTCGATCCTGGGCCCCGGGCTGAAGGCCGAGACGATGACCCTCTTCGGCCTCCACATGCCCGCCCGACTTTTCCCGAAATATCGCGATGAAGCGGTGGCGGCGACGCTGCGGTCGATCAACTCCGTCCTGGCCGAGCCCCTGGAGGACTGCCTGCTCCTCGCGCCCGACGGCACCCCGTGCATCGAGGCCAAGACCCCCTTCGACCTGGAACGGGAGGCGGGCCTGCCTGGCGGGCACATCTTCCACCAGGACCTCAGCTGGCCCCACGGCGAGGCGGGCCGGTGGGGCGTCGAGACCGAGCACCCGCGGATCCTGCTGTGCGGCGCGGGAGCGCGGCGCGGAGGAGGCGTCAGCGGCATCCCGGGACACAACGCCGCGATGGCACTTCTGACCGGACCTTCATGACGTTCTCATGAAGCCGGTCTACCGTTGGTGACCATGAGTGATGGCGCACGCCTGCTGGTGGTCGACGACGAGCCCGCGCTGAGGGAGGCGCTGCAGTCGAGCCTCGAGTTCGAGGGCTACCGGGTCGCCACCGTCTCCGACGGCCAGGCCGCGCTGGAGGAGCTGGCGCGCGAGGGCTACGACGCCGTGCTCCTCGACGTCATGATGCCCAGGCTGGACGGCCTGACCGCCTGCCGCAGGCTGCGCGCGGGCGGCAACCACGTGCCCGTCCTCATGCTCACCGCCCGCGACGCCGTCGGCGACCGGGTCTCGGGGCTCGACGCGGGCGCCGACGACTATCTCGTCAAGCCCTTCGAGCTGGACGAGCTGCTGGCCAGGGTCCGGGCCCTGCTGCGGCGCAGCTCGCTCGGCGGCGGCGGCTCCGACAGCGGCGCGCTGGCCTTCGGCGACCTGCGGATGGAGCCCGCCACCCGCGAGGTGACCAGGGGCGCGCGGCGGCTCGACCTGACCAGGACCGAGTACCTGCTGCTGGAGCTGCTGCTCACCCATCCGCGCCAGGTGCTGACGAGGGAGCAGATCCTCGAGGAGGTGTGGGGGTTCGACTTCGAGCCCTCCTCCAACTCGCTGGACGTCTACGTGATGTATCTGCGGCGCAAGCTGGAGGCCGAGGGTGAGCCCCGGCTGATCCACACCGTGCGCGGGGTGGGGTACGTGCTGAGAGCCGCCGCGTGAGACGACGCACCCTGAGGTCGCGGCTGACACTGCTGGTCACGGTGGCGGTGGCGTTGGCGATCGCGGCCTCGGCGGGACTGTGCTGGTTCATCGTCAAATGGGAGCTCAACGCCCAGCTGGACCACGCGCTGGCCGAGCCCGAGAGCCCTTCGAACAAGCGCTGGCTCGTCGACAACTGCGAGGAGGCGGGGACCTCCGACCCCTTCTCGGGCATCGCCACGGTCCTGTTCGAGGACGGCACGACCTGCTCGCTCGGCCCGCCGATCAAGGTCAAACCCCAGGACAGGCTCGTGTTCGGCAACCACGGGAGGCCGGGTTTCCGCTTCGGCACCACGACCGACGGCAAGCCGGTGCGCGTGATGGTGAGCTTCGAGCGGCCCCCTGACCGCGCGCCGGGCGAGCCGAGCGGCATAGTGATCCTGGAGGGCCGCTACACCTACCAGATGCAGAGCACGCTGCGGAACCTCGCCCTGATCCTGGCCGTGGTGGCGGCGATCGGGGTGCTCGGGGCGGCCTCGGCAGGGCTGCTCGTCTCGCGGACCGCTCTGCGGCCCGTCGGCAGGCTCACCAAGGCCGTCGAGCACATCGCCCAGACCGAGGATCTCAACACGACGATCCCCGTCGAGGGCACCGACGAGATCGCCCGCCTCAGCCGCTCCTTCAACGCGATGACCGCCGCCCTGGCCGGCTCCCGCGACCGCCAGCAGCAGCTCGTCGCCGACGCGGGACACGAGCTGCGCACCCCTCTGACCAGCCTGCGCACCAACATCGACCTACTGCTGCGCAGCGAGCACACCGGCAGGGCCATCGAGCCCAAGGCCAAGGAGCGCCTGCTCGTCAACGTCAAGGCCCAGTTCGAGGAGTTGTCCACGCTCGTCGGCGACCTGCTCCAGCTCTCGCGCGGCGAGGGCGACCACGAGCCGCACGTCGAGCTGGCCTTCCACGACGTCGTCAGCGCCGCCGTCGCGCGCGCCAGGCTGCGCGGCGCGGACGTCACCACCGACCTCGCACCCTGGTACGTCGAGGGCAACCCCTCCTCGCTCGAACGCGCCGTCGTCAACCTGCTCGACAACGCCGCCAAGTTCAGCCCGGGCGGCAAGGTCGAGGTGGCGCTGCACGAGGGCGAGCTGACGGTCCGCGACCACGGGCCAGGCATCCCCGCCGAGGAGCTGCCGCACGTCTTCGAGCGGTTCTGGCGCTCGCCGTCCGCCCGCAGCCTGCCGGGTTCGGGGCTGGGGCTGGCGATCGTGGCGCAGGCCGTCAAGGAGGCGGGGGGACAGGTACGGCTGGACAACGCCGCAGGTGGCGGCGCCGTGGCCTGGATACGGCTGCCCGGTTCGCCGGTTCTCAGTCAGTCTTAATCGCTGGCTCAGTCAGGTCCAAGTCGCACCCGAGACCTTGGAACCATGAAGACAGCAGTCAAGACGCGCCTGGTCGAGGTGGTCGTTCCCGTCCACAACGAACAGCGGGCGCTGCGGGCGAGCATCGAGCGGCTGCACGGCTACCTCGCAGGGTCCTTTCCCTACGGTTTCCGCATCACGATCGCCGACAACGCCAGCTCCGACAACACCTGGCAGATCGCTCAAAAGCTGGCCGCGTGCCACCCGGAGGTGAACGCCGTCCGCCTGGAGGAGAAGGGGCGGGGACGGGCGCTGCGGCAGGTGTGGGCGGCCAGCGAGGCCGACGTGGTCAGCTACATGGACGTCGACCTGTCCACCGACCTCGACGCCTTCCTCCCGCTGGTGGCGCCGCTGCTGTCTGGCCACAGCGACCTGGCCATCGGCACCCGCCTGGTCAGGACGGCCAACGTGGTGCGGGGGCCGAAGAGGGAGTTCCTCTCGCGCACCTACAACCTGCTGCTGCGCGGCGTGATGGGGGCGGGGTTCTCCGACGCGCAGTGCGGATTCAAGGCCGCCCGCACCGAGATCGCCCAGGCGCTGCTGCCCGCTGTCGAGGACCAGGAGTGGTTCTTCGACACCGAGCTGCTGCTCCTGGCCGAGCGGCACGGCCTGCGCATCCACGAGGTGCCCGTCGACTGGGTGGACGACCCGGACAGCAGGGTCGACATCGTCAGGACGGCCGCCGACGACCTCAGGGGCATGGCCAGGGTGGCCCGCAAGGCGCTGTCGGGCGCGGCCAACCTGCCCGTGCCCGCGCGCGTCCAGCAGGCGCGGCTGCCCAAGGGCATGGCGCGGCAGCTGCCCAGCTTCGTGGTCATCGGCATCGTCAGCACGCTGTCCTACCTGCTGCTCTACTCGCTGCTCAGACTCGTGGCCCCCGCCTACGCCGCCAACGCGGTGGCGCTGTTCGTGACGGCCGTGGCCAACACCGCCGCCAACAGGCGCTTCACCTTCGGCGTGAAGGGGAGCGCGGGCGCGATCCGCCACCAGGTCGAGGGCCTGATCGCCTTCCTGGTGGGCCTCGCGCTGACCACCGGAGGCCTGGCCCTGCTCCCCTCGGGCGCGCCGCACTGGGTCGAGCTGGCGGCGGTGATCGTCGCCAACGGGCTGGCCACCCTGGTCCGCTTCCTGCTGCTGCGGGTGTGGGTCTTCAACCCCGACAGGAGGAGCTCCCGATGACCGTCACCACACTGCCTGCCTCGCACGGGGCCGTACAGGGAAGGGGCCGCATGGCCCGCGTCGTCCTCGGGCCCGAGCGGGAGCCCCGCTGGGCCAGACCCGCCCTGTGGGGCGTGCTCGGCCTCGCCTTCGCGCTCTACGCGTGGGCGCTGAGCGGCATGGCCAACGAGTACTACTCGGCGGCGATCCTGTCGGGCACGAAGAGCTGGAAGGCCTTCTTCTTCGGCGCCCTGGACTCCGGCTCGTTCATCACCGTGGACAAACCGCCTTTCGCGCTGTGGGTCATGGGGCTGTCCGCGCGGATCTTCGGCTTCGGCACGTGGAGCATGCTGCTGCCACAGGCGGTGGCGGGCGTGGTCACGGTGGCCCTGGTCCACTCGGCCGTACGGCGGAGCCTTCCCCCCGAAAGGCCGGGCGCCGCGCACGCGGCGGCGTTGCTCGCGGCGGTGGTGATGACGCTGACGCCGACCACGGTGGCGATCAACCGCGACAACAACCCCGACACGATCCTCGTCCTGCTCCTGGTGGCGGCGGCCTGGTTCGCGCTGGAGGCGATCAGGCGGGGCCGGCCGCGGGCGCTGCTGCTGTGCGCGCTGCTGGTCGGGCTGGGCTTCAACACCAAGATGCTGCAGGCCTACCTCGTGGTGCCCGCCCTCGCCCTGGCCTACGTCACGTGCGCGGCGGCGCCGTTCCCGCGCAGGCTGGGGCACCTTCTGAGCGCAGGGGCCGTGCTGGTGGCCTCCAGCGCCTGGTGGATGGTGATCGTCGACCTGTGGCCCACCTCGTCGCGCCCCTACGTCGGCGGCTCCACCGACAACTCGGTGTGGGACCTGGTCATCGGCTACAACGGGCTGGGCCGGATCTTCGGAAGGGGCTTCGGGGGCAGCGGCAGGGGCGGCGGCGCCTCCTTCGGCGGAGAGTCGGGCGCGGGCAGGCTGTTCAACGACACGATGGCGGGACAGATCTCGTGGCTGCTGCCGTTCTGCGCCCTGGCGCTGCTGCTGGCGGCGGCGACCTGGCGCACCCTCGGCGCGCGGGCGGTGGCCGGCGAGGACCGCTCGGCCGTCAGCGCCCTCGGAGATTGCGGAGGGCTGAGGGCGAGCAGGGCCGCCTGGCTGGTGTGGGGCGGATGGCTGGCCGTGCACCACGTGGTGTTCAGCTTCTCCAGCGGCACCTTCCACCCGTACTACTCCACCGCCATGGCTCCGGCCGTGGCGGCCGTGACGGGGATGGGTGCGGTGCTGATGTGGCGGGCCTACCGGCGCTCTCCCTGGTGGTGGGTCCTGCCCCTCGCGGTCGCGGCGACGGGGTCGTGGTCGTTCGTGGTGCTGCGCCGTACGCCCGAGTTCGTCCCGTGGCTGGCGTGGGCGGTGGCGGCCGCGGGCGTGGCCGCGGTGGCCGGGCTGGTAGGAGCGCGTCTCGCACGCGGGAGGGCCGCGAAAGCGGCGGCCGGGGCAGGGGGAGCGGCCGGCGCGAGGGCGGCCGCGGTCTCGGTGGTCGTCGCGCTGTTCGCGGTGCTGGCGGCGGGCGCCGCGTACGCGGTGACCCCCCTGCGATCGCCGATCAACGGCACCAACCCGACGGCGGGCCCCTCGTCGGGCTCGGGCTTCGGTGCGGGCTTCGGCGCGATGCGTGGCGGCCCCGGCGCGGACGGCGGGACGCGCGCGATGGAGGCGCCACCCGGTCAGGCGGGACAGACGAGGAGCGGTCCGGGGGGCGGCGTCAGCAGCGCGCTGATCACCTACCTGGAGCAGAACCAGGGGACGGTCACCTGGCTGGTCGCCGTCGGCAGCGCCAGGCAGGCCGCCCCGATCATCCTGGAGACCGGCGAGCCGGTCATCGCGATGGGCGGCTTCACCGGCAGGGACCCCGCGCTGACCGTCCAGGGGCTCAAGGAGCTCGTCGCCTCCGGCCGCCTCAAGTACGTCATGGCGGACGACGCGCGCGGCGGTCCCGGCAGGGGCGACAGCGAGGTCACCGACTGGGTGCGGGCCACCTGCGCGGCGGTGGACGGCCAGGACGGCCTGTACCACTGCGCCCCCTGACCTCCGCCGCCTCGGGCGCTGGACGTATGTCCGTATCGGCTACTCTTGGCCGGTGCGACGTGCGGACAGTGCCCGAGGCAGCAGGGCGGACCAGGCTGACCAGCGCAGGGCCGAGCTGCTGGAGGCCACGCGCAGGGTCGTGCTCGAACGCGGCCTGGCCAACACCCGGGTCGCCGACATCGCCAAGGCGGTCAACGTCAGCGGTGGGCTCATCCACTACCACTTCGCCACCAAGGACGAGCTGATCACCGCCATGCTGCGGGCCACGCTCGACATCGAGAGCGCCAGGCTCGACCAGCTCGTCACCGGCGAGGGCAGCGCCGCCGAACGTCTCGACAGGGTGCTGCGCTTCTACATCCCGCAATCGCGCTCCGACCAGAGCTGGCTGCTCTGGATCGACGCATGGAACGCCGCGCTGCGCGAGAGCGCGGTCCGCCAGATCGTCCTGGAGCTGGAGACGACCTGGCTGCGCGCGCTCGAGCAGGTGATCTCGGCGGGGGTCGCGGAAGGCGACTTCACCTGCGAGGACCCGGCGGGCGCCGCCGAGCGCATCGACGCGATGCTCGACGGGCTGATCATCAGGTACACCCTGCACCCCTCGGTGCTGTCGAGGGGCAGGCTGCTCGAGCACGCCCACATGGCCGCCGCCCGCGAGGTCGGCATCTCACCCGACGCCTTCTCCGGTTAGCCGCCCCGACCCTCTGCCTAGCGGGTCAGGGCGTCATGACGCCGTCGCGCATCTCGTGGACGTCGTCGCAGAGCCCGCCGAGCAGGTCGAGGTCGTGGCTGACGACCACCACGGCCGTTCCCCCCTCCGCCACCTCGCGCAGCAGGCCCGCGACCCTGCCCGCCGCCACCGTGTCCAGCCCGGAGGTCGGCTCGTCGGCCACCACCAGCGCGGGAGCCGCCATCACCGCTCGCAGGATCGCCACCCGCTGGCACTGTCCCGCCGACAGCCGTCCAGGTCTGGTGCGCGGATCGAGGTGGCCGAGCCCGACCGAGGCGAGCGCCTCGACGGCCCTGGCGCGCCGCTGCGCCGCCCTCAGGCCGGTGAGCGGCTCGGTGATCGTGCGCCAGATCGGCCACAGCGGGTCCAGGCTGGCTCTGGCGTCCTGGAAGACGGGCATCACCCAGCCGGGCCGCCGCTCCGGCAGGCGGAGCGTCCCCGCGTCGGGCGGCTCCAGCCCTGCCAGCAGCCGCAGCAGCGTGGACTTGCCCGACCCCGACCTGCCGTGCACGCCCACCACCTGACCGGGGCCGATCGTCAGGGAGGCGTCCCTGACGGCGGCGCGGGCGCCGTAACTCCGGGCGAGGTTGCGCGCCTCCACCAGTGCGGGCCCCTGGGGGGCGGCGCGCCCGCCCGAGGCGGAGGCGAGCGCCGCCACCAGCGCCCGCGTGTGCGGATGCCGTGGATCGGCCAGCAGCCGATCGGCGGGCCCCGTCTCCACGACGCCGCCCTCGCACAGCACCGCCACCCGTGAGGCCCAGCGCGCGGCCAGCCGCAGATCGTGAGTGATCACCAGCAGCGCTCCCGCCGACCTTCCCAGCGCCGCCATCACCTCGTCGGCCAGGTCGGCGTCGAGCGCGCTGGTCGGCTCGTCGGCGACGGTGAGAGCGGGCGACAGCGCGCCCGCCGCCGCGATCGAGGCGCGCTGCAGCATGCCGCCCGACCACTGGTGCGGATGCTCGGCCAGCGCGGCCGCGTCCAGCGAGAGCGCCGCCACCGCGGCCTCGGCGGCTCCCCGCGGCGGCCGCAGCCCCGCCGCCCGCCACGCCTCCCGCACGTGGTGCCCGACCGTCCGCAGCGGGTCGCACGCGGTGAAGGGGTCCTGCGCGACGTATCCGGGCCTGCCCTCGGTGCGGATCGACCCCTCGGCGCGGGCGCCGCGCGGCAGCAACCCGAGGACGGCGCGCGCCAGCGTGGACTTCCCGCTCCCCGACGCTCCGACGACGGCCAGCCGCTCGCCGGCCTCCACGGTGAGAGAGACGCCGCGCAGCGCCCGCGTGCCGTCCCGATAGGTCACGGAGAGCCCTGACACCTCCAGCGCCGGGCTCACAGCCGCTCACCCAGCCAGTCGCTGAGCAGTCCCGCGGCGCTGACCGCGACAAGGATCGCCACGCCGGGCCCCGCCAGGAGCCAGGGTGAGGAGGCCAGGTCGTAGCGGCTCTCGGCGAGCATCTGCCCCCACTCGGCGGTGGGCGGCTGCGCGCCGAGACCCAGGAAGGACAGGCCGGACAGCCCGATGATCGTCTCGCCGAGCCCCAGCGCCGCCACGGCGAGCACCCGCAGGAAGGCGCCGGGGAGCACGTGGCCGAGCACGACGCGACCGCGCCCGACGCCCGCCATCCTGGCGGCGACGACGTCCGGCCTGGTGGCCGCGGTGAGCACGTGCGAGCGGGTGAGCCTGGCCACGGGGGCCCACGCGGCCACCGACATGGCCAGCACCAGATGGACCAGCCCAGGACCGAGCGCGCCCACCACGGCGAGCGCGACCAGCGTGCTCGGCACGGCCAGCAGGACGTCCACCACCCTGGAGATCGCCGCGTCGACGGGCCCGCGCGCGTATCCGGCCACGCCTCCCGCCACGACGCCGATCGCCGCGCCGAGCGCGGTGACGGCCAGCGCCGCGCCCAGCGTCACCCTGGCCCCGCTCGCCAGGCGCGCGAGCACGTCCCTGCCGAGCTGGTCGGTGCCGAGGGGATGGGCGGCGCTGGGCGGCAGCAGCTTGGCCGCGTAGTCGGGCAGGTCGGGGTCGGGCAGCGCCAGGGGGCCCGCGAGCGCCAGGACGGCGAGCAGCGCGGCGGCGGCCGTACCGGCGAGCAGGGAGGCTCTCACAGGCGTGGGTCTCCCGCACGGGTGGCCAGGTCGGCGGCGACCGCGCCCGCCAGGAAGGCCAGCACGCCGGCGAGCACGCAGCCCTGGACCACCGGCAGGTCCCTGGCGGTGATGGCCTCCACCAGCAGGCGCCCCACGCCCGGCCAGGTGAAGACGCTCTCGACCACGGCCGCCCCTGCCAGCAGCCCGCCGACGGTCATGCCCACGACTGCCAGCAGCGGGGGAGCGGCGTGCGGGAGGCCGTGGACCAGCAGCACGCGCAGCTCGCCCGAGCCCCGGGCGCGAGAGACGTCGGCGAAGGGCGCGCTCGCCGCGTCGATCAGCGCCCCTCTGGTCACCCGCGCCCACTGCGCGACGATCCCCGCGGCGAGGGTGGCGGCAGGCAGCGGGGTGTCGGCCCATCCGCCCTCGGCCACGACCCTCCCGACGCCCCAGCGCACCACCACGATCTCCAGCAGCGCCACCCCCAGCAGGAAGGACGGCACGGCGGCGCCGGCGAACATCACGCCCCTCGACAGCGCGTCGGGCCAGCGGTGGCGGCCGAGTGCGCCGGCCAAGGCCAGGGCGAAGGCGGGCAGGATCGCCAGCGCCACCGCCGTCAGGCACAGGCGCAGCGTGGCGGGCAGCCGTTCGCCGAGCTCGGCGGTGACGGGCCTGCCCGTGCGCCAGGAGGAGCCCAGGTCGCCGGTGAGCGCGCCGCCGAGCCAGCGGGCGTACCTGACGGGCGCGGCGTCGCCGAGGCCCAGCTCGGCGCGTACCGCCTCGATCTGCGTCTCGACGGGGACGGCCACGCCCCTGGACAGCAGCACCTGTCGCGCGGGATCGCCGGGCGACAGCTCGGCCAGTCCCCAGACCAGCAGGCTGGCGGCCAGCAGCGTGCCCGCCGCCGACGCTAGGAGCCGCAGGAGTCGCCGCACGGAGCCGTGGAGGCGTCGAGGTGCAGCAGGACCGACGAGGGCCGGTAGTCGCGGTAGCGGGGACCCGCCACGACCCTGGGCACCCTGTCCACGACGATCAGGTGGTAGGCCTGCTCCTCCACCGCGATGCGCTGCGCCTCGCGCAGCAGCCTGTCGCGCTCGGCTGGTTCGAAGGCGCCGGCGAGCCCGTCGATGACCTGGTCGAGGCCGGGGTCGGCGATCCCGCCGAGGTTGCGAGGGCCCTTCGTGCGCATCATCTGCGCCAGTGGCGCGACGGGGTCGAAGCCGTAGGACAGCGAGCCGTCGAAGCTCAGCCCGACGTCCCAGCCGTCGGCCGAGCGCATCGCGGCGTAGTTCTCGGGCACCTCGGCGACCTTCACCCGGAAGCCCGCCTTCGCCAGCTGCGCCTGCATGGCCACGGCCAGCGGCTTGGTGTCGGGCTGCGGCGAGTAGGCGTTGATCGTGATCGCCAGGGGCCTGCCGTCCCTGGCCCTGGTGCCGTCGGCGCCCCTGCGCCATCCCGCCTCCTCCAGCAGGCGCTCGGCCGCGGGCAGTTCGGTGCGCAGGTTCTTGACGGAGTACGGCAGCGCCTCGGGGTAGACGCCGGAGGGTGTGCGGTAGAAGCCGTCCATCACCGTCTCGGCCAGCTCCTTCCTGTCCACGGCGAGTGACAGCGCCCGCCGGACCCTGGAGTCGTCGAGGGGGGCCTTGCGCACGTTGAGGAAGCCGCGTAACTGCCCCGTCGCCAGCGCCGCCTCCCTGATCGAGACCCGCGCGTCGCCCTTCAGCGTCCGCAGCGCGTCGGTCGGGGGGTAGAAGGCCAGATCGGCCTCGCCGCTGCGGACGGCGAGCGTGCGCGCCTGCCCGTCGGGCACGAACCGCACCTCCACCCCGTCGAGGCGCACCTTCCCTCCCCAGTAGCCGGGGTCCCTCGCCAGCACCAGCTTGCGCGAGTCGAGGCTCTTCACCTCGAAGGGCCCGGTGAAGGTTCCGCTGGCCACGTCGAAGACGGAGAACATGCTCTCGTCGGCCAGCAGGCTCGGCAGGTTGGCCACGGGCTCCCCGGTCTCCAGCCGTACGGCCAGCGGCCCGGTCACGGCGACCTTCGCCCCCTCCAGCGCCGACCTGACGGCCGGGTTGCGCGCCAGATGCGCCTCCATCAGCTCCTTCAGCGCGACCGCGTCCAGCGTCCTGCCGCTCTGGAAGCGCACCCCCTGCCGCAATGTGAGCGTCCACGCCGACTCGCCCTGCCTGCTCAGCGAGGCCAGCAGCCACGGTTCCACCGTGCCGCGCTCCGTCGGGCGCATGAGCAGCTCGCCGTAGCCCCACTCCGAGGCCCAGAACCCCTGCTTGATCGGGTCGAGGCTCTTCACGCTGTACGGCGTGACCACCCGCAGCCGCGCCTGCGCCACGGGCTCCTGAGCGCCGCACGCGGCCAGCGAGGCCAGCAGGGCGACGGCAAGGAACGGCCGCTTCACATCAATCGACATGGACCATGACAATGCAGCCAATGAAAACCATTGTCAATGCGCCTCCGGCCGGATCGGCGGGCGCGCTCGTCGGGGCGAGGTCAGGCGGGAAGGGCTGCCAGCAGGTAGGCCAGGCGGGCGGCCGCGCCGTTCACGTCGTCCACGGTGCCGAGCCGGTAGCCCCAGGAGGTGACGTAGGCGCCCTCGGGGGAGCAGGTCACGGTCTCGGTCAAGGTAAGGGAGAAGCGATTGACCACCGAGACGAACGCCGGCTCGCTGGCAAGGGCGAGATTCTGCACACGCAGGTCCGCGTGTGTTCCTGCAGCCCTGGCGAATTCCTCGAGGCACAGCATGGTGTCGAGCATCGTGCATCACCTCCGCATCAACTGATCGCTAGGGTTGCACGATCTTGCTGGGGTAGGCAAGCAATTGTCGGTATTAAAGTTGCGATTGTTTCGCGTAGTCGTGATTCACGCGCATGATGACAGATCTGGCCTCTTCTCCATAGACCGCCACCTTGTGGTACTCGTCGAACACCCGGGCGTAGAACTCCACGTCCTGACGCTCGCTGGTGCGCACCTCCTTCGACCTCGTCGGCACCAGGACCTGGTCGTTGTCGAAGAGCCAGAAGCCGGTCAGCGGCACCGAGGGGTGCTGCTGCTCGAACGGGATGATCCCCAGCTCGATGGTGGGAAGCGTGGTGACCGCCAGCAGCCTGTCCATCTGGCCCTGCATCACCTGGCTCGGCGCGAGCTTCGTCCGCAGCGCGGCCTCGGGCATGATGAATCTGAACGTGCGGGAGGCGTCGTAGAGGATCTCCTGTCGCTGCATCCGCACCCGCACCGCCGCGTCGAGCTCGCCTGTCGCGCCGTACTCCCGCTTGAGGGTGAGGAAGACGTGCCGCGAGTACTCCGCGGTCTGCAGCAACCCGATGATCACGCCCGGCTCGAACACCCTGAACAGGGTCGCCCTGGCCTCCTGACCTCGTACGTCCTCCTGCGAGGCGGCCAGGCCGCTGTGCGCCCAGTGCCGCCAGTCGGAGCGCCGCAGCTCGATGGCGGCGGCCCGCTCCTTCAGCTCGGCCAGCTCCTCGGGCTCGGCCCGCACGGCGGCGGCCCAGGCGCTCACGTCGTCGTCGGTCGCGCTCTGCCTGGCGTTCTCGAGGCGGGAGACCTTGGAGGGCTGCCAGTCCAGCAACTCGGCGAGCTCCTTGCCGGACAGCCCGGCCGTCTCGCGCAACTGCCGCAACCTGATGCCCATCTCGACACGGGCCTGCTGGAATGACGTCACGCCGCCAGAGGCTAGACCCAGCGGGGACGATCATGCCAGGGGTAGTGCCGCAATTGTGACGTCAGAGCACCCTGCGTGCGATCTCCACGAGCAGTTCCCGAGGCACCTCCACGGCGCTCTCTCCGTCGAGCACGTCCCGCAGGTCGGCCAGGGCCTCCCTGTCGGTCACGGTCAGACCCTGGACGACGATGGTTCCGCGGTCGGTCTCGTAGAGCGTCGGGCAGGCGCCCGCCTCGGACGTGGAGCCGAGAAACCTCATGCGCATGATGCATCCTTCCCCGAAACCGCGATGGCAATTGCGCGCAATTGTACGGGGAAGATCACGCTTAAGATGAAAAATCGCCGTATTTGGTATGGGCGACGGCGCGCTTGTCGGGCAGGAACTCGCTCGGCCACAATCCGGGGGACGGAGAGTATCCGCGCAGCACGCGCCGCGCGATGGAGGCCTGGTGCACCTCGGTCGGCCCGTCCATGATCCCCATGAGCGGCGCCGACTGCCACAGTCTGGCCAGCGGGGTGTCGGTGGAGACGCCGAGCGCCCCGTGCAGGTGCATCGCCCGGTAGACGACGTCGTGGAAGACCCGCGCCGCGGCCACCTTGCACGCGGCGATCTGGGTGCGCGCCTCCTTGGTCGAGGACTGGTCGATGAGCCACGCGGTGTGCAGCACGAGCAGCCTGAACTGCTGGATCTGCAGGTAGGAATCGGCGATGGCGGCCTGCACGAGCTGCTTGTCGGCCAGCACGCCGTCCACGGTCTGCCTGGACAGCGCCCGCTCGCACATCATGTCGAAGGCCCGCTTGACCGCGGCGACCGTGCGCATCGCGTGGTGGACCCTTCCGCCGCCCAGCCTGGCCTGGGCCACGGCGAACGCGCCGCCCTCCTCGCCCAGCAGCGCGTCGGCCCCCACCCTGACCTGGTCGTAGCGGATGTGGGCGTGGTGACCCCCTCGCTCGCCCATCGTGCCGATGTTGCGCAGGATCTCCACCCCCTCGGTGCCGGAGGGGACCAGGAACATCGACATCCGCTTGTACGGGTGCGCGTCGGGATCGGTGACGGCCATGACGATGAGGAAGTCGGCGTTGGCCGCGTTGGAGGTGAAGTACTTCTCCCCGTCGAGGACCCAGCCGTCCTCGGAGCGGACGGCCCGCATCGTGAACAGCCGGGGGTCGGACCCGCCCTGCGGCTCGGTCATGGAGTAGGCGGAGAAGGCCTCGCCGTCGAGCAGGGGACGCAGGTAGCGCTCCTTCTGCTCGGCCGTGCCGTACATCGCGATGATCTCGGCGTTGCCCGTGTCGGGCGCCTGGCAGCCGAAGATCACCGGAGCCCAGGTGGAGCGGCCGATGAGCTCGTTCATGAGGGCGAGCTTCAGCTGGCCGTAGCCCTGGCCGCCGAGGTCGGGCCCGAGGTGGCAGGCCCACAGACCGCGCTCGCGCACATGCTCCTTCAGCGGATCGACGATCTTGCGCAGCCGCTCGTCCAGCTTCTGGTACGCCTGGCCGGGGAAGACCAGGTCGAGCGGTTCGACCTCCTCCGTGATGAAGGCATCCATCCAGTCCAGCTTGGCCTGGAACTCCGGTTCTACCGAGAAATCCATGTCTGTGCCCTCGCGAACAGGTCGAGTGTTGTCTGGTGAAGAAGGTCACCGATGTCCTTGGGCGCCTTGCCAGCGCACGCGCGCGCGTGGGTGCCCTCCAGCACGATGCCGAGCTTGAAACAGGCCATCACGACGTACCAGTCGACCGAGGACAGGTCGCGCTCGGACAGCTCGGCGTAGCAGTCGACGAGCTCCTCGGCCGCCGGCAGGCCGGGCACCTGCAGCTGCGACGACGGCCAGGTGGCCACCAGCCAGCCCAGGTCGAGCAGCGGGTCGCCGATCGTGCACATCTCCCAGTCGACGATCGCCGCCACCCACGGGCCCGCGTGGGAGAACATCAGGTTGGCCATGTGGTAGTCGCCGTGCATGACGCCGGGCGTGAACGTCCGCGGCCTGTTGCGCTCCAGCCACTCGGCCGTCTCGCGCAGCAGGGGGATCTCGGGGCCCGGATAGCCTTCGAGCCTGCCGTACGACTCCAGTTCGCTCGTCCAGCGCGGCACCTGCCGCTCGAGGAATCCCTCAGGCCTGCCGAAACCGGGCAGCACGTCGGGCGAGACCCTGCCGAGCGCGGCCAGAGCGACGGCGGCCTCCAGGCCCATGCGCTGCCTCATGGCGGGGTCGGAGGCGTGCGGCTCAGGCAGCCCCGTCGTCGCGTTGAAGCCGTCGACCGGCTCCATCAGGTAGAAGACCGGCTCGTCGGCGGTCTGCGCGGCCACCAGCCTGGGCGCGGGCACGCCGGTGCCGTCCAGCGCCGCCAGCACGCGCGCCTCGCGGCGCAGCACCTCGTTGCTCTTCGCGCGCACGTGCAGGGGCGGCCTTCTCAGCACGTACGGCACGCCGCCCCGCTCGAAGGCGATCATCACGTTCTGCGTGCCGCCGAGGACCGGCCGCGCGTTCTCGAACGGCCCCTCTGGCAGGCCCTCGGCGTCCATCCAGGCGCCGAGCACGTCGAAGTCGATCGCGCTGACGTCGATGTGCGCGGGGGTGGTGGTCACGACAGAACCGAACCATGTTCTGGTTGCCGGGTCAACCCATGGTCGTGATCATCGGGGCGGCCGCCCGGCCGGCCGGCGTCAGCCCAGCGCCTGCATCGTGGGGGCGAACAGCTTCGACTGGTCGCCGGGCAGCGCGCCGCCTCGCACCATGGCGCTGGTGGTGAAGAAGTGGGGCACCCCGCGCTCGACCGCCCAGTCCACGAGGTCGGGACGGCTGTCGTCGAGGTCGAGACGCACCGGCAGCGTGGAGCCCGCCGCCAGGTCGGCGATGAGATCGCGCGCGGTGGCCTGGTCGTCGGCGACGACCGGCCCGATCATCAGCGTGCCGTCGTTGCGCCACGCGCCGCCGAAGCCCGTCATCCGCCCGTCGCGCTCGGCCACCCGCACCTGCTCGTGGAAGCCCGGCATCCGGCGCAGCACGGCCGACCTGTCGGCGCCGAACCGCGCGGCGTCGAAGGCCACGACGGCCTCGATGTCGTCGGCCTTGTGGGTGCGGCCCGAGGCCTGGCCGGTGAACATGCCCTTGTGGGTCACGACGGTGGCGACGGCGCGGAAGCCCGTGCGCTCGTAGAGGGGACGGCCGTAGGCGGTGGCGTGCAGCGACACCGTCCTTTCGCCGGCCCGTGCCAGCACGTGCTCCATGAGCGCGCGGCCCATGCCCTGCCTGCCGTACCTCTCGGCGGTCAGGACCATGCTGATCACCGCGTGGTCGTCGCCGTAGAGGGTGACGATGTTGGTGGCGGCCAGGCCGTCGCCGTCGGGCGCGTCGATGCCGTACGCCTCGCCGACCTCCAGCAGGAAACGCCACTTGCGGCTCTCGGCGCCCCAGTCGCGGCTGAGGGCCAGGCGGCCGCAGGCGGGCAGGTCGTCTTCGGTGAGGCGGCGGATCTGCATGCGGGCCATCCTGTCCCACATCCCTGACCGGCTTCAAACCGATTCCTGCGGATCTCGTCTGTCCGGGTCTGGTCCTCCTCCGGTGCGTTTCCTCGCGGGCGGGCCCCCTGGAGAGCGCTGGGAGGATGGGGGGATGGAGTGCGTTGTCGCGGTCGACGTCGGCGGGACCTTCATGAAGGGCGGTCTCGTCCGCGACGGCGCGATCCTCTACGCCGAACGCCGCCCCACCCCGCGAGCCGAGGGCCCTGCCGCGGTGATCGCCGCGATCTCCGCCTTCGTCGCCGACCTCGCGGCGCCGCGCGGGGGACTGCGGCCCACGGCGGTGGGGCTGGCCGTCCCCGGCCTGGTCACGCCCACGCACGCGGTCTTCTCCTCCGCGTTCGGCTGGCGGGACGTGCCCGCCGCCGCCTTCACCGACGTTTCGCTGCCCGTCGTGCTCGGTCACGACGTGCGCTCGGCGGGCGCGGCCGAGCTCGCCTACGGCGCCGCCCGCGCCGAGCCGAACGTCCTGTATCTGCCCATCGGGACCGGCATCGCGGCCGCGCTGGCGCTCGACGGCGCCCTGTACGGCGGAGCCGCCGGATGGGCGGGCCAGATCGGCCACGTGCCGGTCCACCCTGACGGCCTGCCGTGCCCCTGCGGCCAGCGCGGCTGCCTGGCCGCCTACGCCTCGGCGTCGTCGATCGCGGCGCGCTGCGGGGAGAGCTCGGCCGAGGCGGTCCTCTCACGGACCGACGAGGTGGCCCGCAGGGTGTGGGACGAGGCGGTGGAGGCGCTCGCCCTCGCCCTGGCCACCGCCACGCTGCTGCTGGACCCCGCGCTCGTGGTGATCGGCGGCGGGCTCGCGCAGGCGGGCGAGGCCCTGGTGGGTCCGCTGAGGACGCGCCTCGCCGCCCGACTGGCCTTCCGCCGACCGCCCAGGGTGGAGGTGTCGGCGCTCGGCCCGCAGGCGGGCCTCCTCGGCGCCGCCCTGCTCGCCGCCACCGCGCTCGACACCACTGCCTGAAGCCGGGACGCCGCGCCTCGTGGCGGACGGGCGTGCCGATCTCAGCGCAGGAAGGTCTCGGGCACCTCCAGCATCCGGGCCCGGAGCTCCTCGCCCAGGGCCTTCGCCTGCGGGTCGAGCCGGGGGCTGGCCGCGACCCCCCTGCCGAGCAGCCCGTGGACGACGAAGTTCAGCGCGTTGAGGTTGGGCAGCTCGAACCGCTCCACCATCAGCCCCTCCAGCGAGGGCATCAGCTTCACCAGCCGATCGACTGTCAGCGTCTGCGCCAGCCAGCCGTACTCCTCGGGGGTCCGCACCCACACGCCCAGGTTCGCGTTCCCTCCCTTGTCGCCCGATCTGGCCCCGGCGACCCGCCCCAGCGGCGCGGGCACCGTCGGCACGCCCGTCGCGTCCCATCGCGACGCCACGGGCTCGACGAGCACCTCCACCGCAGGGTCCGGCCGTTCGGAAGAGGGGAGCGCGACCTCCTCGCCGCCCACGAAGACGCGGGGGCGGACGTCGGCGGCGGGGATCAGCGTCGGCCAGTAGACCCCGTACGGCGAGGCGTCCCCCGGCGGCGTCAGACCGTAGAAGCCCGGATAGCTGGCCAGGCCCGTCTCCACCACCGCCGAGGAGAAGGCGCGTCCCGCCCTGCGGGCGTCGCGGTCCATGACGGTGATCCGCAGCAGCGGCGGGTCGAAGGAGACGTCCACCGACTCGAACGACTCGCGGGGCAGGCGGGCCCAGATCGCCTCCTGCGCGATCCGGGCCTTCTCCTCCAGGTCGAGGCCGGTCAGCATGAGCGTCATGGTGTTGCGGTACCCGGCGAGGTAGTTGACGGCGACCTTCAGCGTGCCGGGTGGGGGTTCGCCCTTCACCCCCGAGACCCTCACCCTGTCGGGGCCCTCCTGCGACAACGCGATGGTGTCGAAGCGGGCCACCACGTCGGGCCCGAGATAGCGAGGCGAGCCGATCTCGTACAGCAGTTGCGCGGTGACCGTGCCCACCGAGACCAGGCCGCCGGTGCCGGGATGCTTGGTGACCACCGACGAGCCGTCCTCGTGCAGTTCGACGAGGGGGAATCCGCAGTGCGCCAGGTCGGGCACCTCGCCGAAGAAGGAGTAGTTGCCTCCGGTGGCCTGGCAGCCGCACTCGATGACGTGCCCGGCGACGACCGAGCCCGCGAGCGCGTCGAGGTCGCCGGGGCCCCAGCCGTACCGCCAGATGCCTGGCCCCGTGACGAGGGCGGCGTCGGTGACCCTGCCGGTGACCACGACGTCGGCGCCCGCGGCCAGGGCGGCGGCGATGGGACGGGCGCCGAGGTAGGCGTTGGCCGTCAGGACGGGCTCGGCGAGCCGCTCGCCTGTGTCGAGGTTGACCAGGTCGAGGTCGTGCCCCGTGACGTCGTCACCGGTGACGTGGGCGACCCTGGCCGACAGGCCCAGCTTCTCGATCGCCGCCGCGCACCCTTCAGGGTCGAGCCCTCCGGCGTTCGAGACGATCTTGATGCCCCGCTCCAGGCAGGCGCCGAGCACCTGCTCCATCTGCCTGACGAAGGTGACGGCGTAGCCGGGACGGCCCTTCAGCCTGTTGCCCGCCAGGATCAGCATGGTCAGCTCGGCCAGCCAGTCGCCGGTCAGCACGTCGATCGGGCCGCCCTCGACCATCTCGCGCGCGGCCGAGAGCCTGTCGCCGTAGAAGCCGCTGCAGTTGGCGATCCTCAGCACCACTTGGGCGGCCTCTTCTCCATGAAGGCGGCGATGCCCTCCTGGCCCTCCTCGGAGGTGAAGCGCTGCGCCGACAGCGCGGCCATCTGCCTGAGACCCTCCTCGAAGGAGACCGACGGCAGGTCGCGGACCAGGCGCTTGGTGATGGCCAGCGCCTCGGGGCCACCCTTGACGAGCATGTCGGCGTAGCGGGCGACCGTGGCGTCGAGCTCCTCCATCGGCACCGCCCTGTTGATCAGCCCGATCTCCTCGGCCCTGGCCGCGTCGAACACCTCGCCGGTCATGAGGTACTCCGAGGCGGCCCTTGCCTGCAGCCGCCGCAGGACCGGCACGGAGATCATCGCGGGCACCACGCCGAGCCGTACCTCGGAGAAGGCGAACGAGGCCGTCAGCGGCGCGATCGCGAAGTCGCAGGAGGCGACCAGACCGAGGCCGCCCGCGCGGGCGGTGCCGTTCATGCGGCAGATGACCGGCTTCGGGCTCTCCCAGATCAGCGTCATGATCTCGGGGAACGAGGCGGTCACAGGGGCGTCGCTGACCCCGCGGGCGGGCTCGATGCGCTGCTCCTTCAGGTCGGCGCCCGAGCAGAAGACCGTTCCCGTGGCGGTCAGCACGATCACCCGCACCTCGGGCTCGGCCAGCGCCCAGTTCAGCCGGTCCTCCAGGTCGCCCAGCAGCCGCACCGACAGCGCGTTGCGGTTGGGCGGCGAGTCGAGGGTGATGGTGGCGATGCCACCCTCCAGCTCCTTGTGGACCAGGCGCGTCATGCTTCCCCTTCCTCGATGATCGCCAGCACGGCTCCCGCCTCGACCTGATAGCCCTTCTCGACCATGACGGCCGAGACGACTCCCGCGGCGGGCGCGGCGATCTGATGCTCCATCTTCATCGCCTCGAGCACCAGGACCACCTGCCCCTTGCTGACGGCGGCTCCCTGCTCGACCTCGACGCGCAGCACGCTACCCGGCATCGGCGCCAGCAGGGAGCCGGGCGCGTGCTCCTCGGCGGGTTCCGGCAGGCGCGGCAGCGGGGTCAGCCGGGTGTCCCCGACGTAGACGCGGCCCTCGTAGTGCGCGATCTCGAAGGTCTGGCGCAGGCCGTCCGTCTCCATGACCACCCGGTACGGCCCGGCGCTCACCACCCCCCGCGGCGCGGGGTCGTAGACCGCCTCCGCCTCCTCGAACCTGGCGACCTGGGGTTGCGATCTCACGTTGCGCCAGCCGCACGGCAGGCTCCTCTGCACGGTGGCCTCGCTCCTGTGACGGGCGGCGATGGCGAGCGCCGCCGCCAGCGTCTGCGCCTCGGTGGGCGGCTCGTGCGCCGCGAGCCGGTGCTCGTCGAGGAATCCGGTGTGGGTGTCGCCTTCGCGGAAGGCCCTGCTTCGCAGGATGTTGCGCAGCAGGACGCGGTTGGTGGTCAGCCCGTGGACGCGGGCGCCGTCGAGGGCGGTGGTCAGCTTCCTGATCGCCTCGCCCCTGCTGCGGCCGAACGAGATGATCTTCGCCAGCATCGGGTCGTAGTGGGTGGAGACGGTCGAACCCGACTCCACCCCTGAATCCACCCGCACCGGACCCTTCACCTCGAACAGGTCGACCGTGCCGGACTGGGGCAGGTAGGCGGCGTCCTCGGCGTAGAGCCTGACCTCGACGGCGTGCCCCGAGGGAGAGGGCCGGGTGCCGGGCAGCGGCTCGCCCTCGGCGACGCGCAGCTGCAGCTCGACCAGGTCCACGCCGTAGACCAGCTCGGTGACGGGATGCTCGACCTGAAGGCGGGTGTTCATCTCGAGGAAGGCGATCGTGTCGTCCTTGACCAGGAACTCCACCGTGCCCGCGCCGACGTACCCGATCGCCTGCGCGGCCCTGACGGCCGCCGCCTCCAGCCTGTCGCGCAGCGCGGGGGTGACGGCGGGGGAGGGGCACTCCTCCACCACCTTCTGGTGGCGGCGCTGGATGGAGCACTCCCGCTCGCCCAGCGCCCACACCGTGCCGTGGGCGTCGGCCAGGATCTGGACCTCGATGTGGCGCGCCCGCTCGAGGAGCGGTTCGACGAACACGGTCCCGTCGCCGAAGGCCGATTCGGCCTCCCGCCTCGCCGAGGCGAGCGCCCTGCCGAGGTCGGCGGGCCCGTCGACGACGCGCATGCCGCGTCCGCCGCCGCCCGCCGACGCCTTGACGAGCAGCGGATAGCTCCATCCCGCTCCAGCGGCGCCTTCCGTCTCTCCGCCCACCGGCGGCCCGTCCCCCGGAGCCTCGCCATCCTGGAGGAGGCCGTCACGGGTGGGGGTCTCGCCCAGGGAGGCGGGGACGGCCAGCGAGGGCAGCACGGGGACGCCCGCCTCGGCCATCAGCCGCTTCGCCTCGATCTTGGAGCCCATCGCCGCGATGGCGCCGGGCGGCGGGCCCACCCAGGTCAGCCCCGCCTCGACCACCGCGACGGCGAAGGCGGCGTTCTCCGACAGGAAGCCGTAGCCGGGATGGACCGCGTCGGCGCCCGACCGCTCGGCCGCCCTGACGATCGCCTCGATGTCCAGGTACGCCATGGGCTCGCCCAGCCGTACGGCGAGGCCGGCCTCCGACACGTGCGGGGCGTCCGCGTCGGCGTCGGAGTAGACGGCGACCGTCTCGACGCCCAGCTCGCGGCAGGTGCGGAAGATCCTGCGCGCGATCTCGCCCCGATTGGCCACCAGCAGTCTCGTGATCATGGCCTGAACACCCCGTATCCGGCCGTCTCCGGGACGGGCGCGCTGTTGATCGCCGACAGGCAGAGACCGAGCACCGTGCGGGTGTCGCGCGGGTCGATCACCCCGTCGTCGTAGAGCCGTCCCGACAGGAAGAACGGCAGCGACTCCTGTTCGATCTGCGCCTCCACCATCGCCCGCATCGCCGCGTCGGCCTCCTCGTCGTAGACCTGGCCGCGCGCCTGGGCGGCCTGCCGTCCGACGATCGACAGCACCCCCGCCAGCTGCGCGGGGCCCATCACCGCCGACTTCGCGCTCGGCCAGGCGAACAGGAAGCGCGGGTCGTAGGCGCGCCCGCACATCCCGTAGTTGCCGGCGCCGTAGGAGGCGCCCATGACCACGGTCAGGTGCGGCACCGTCGAGTTCGACACCGCGTTGATCATCATCGCGCCGTGCTTGATGATGCCGCCCTGCTCGTACTCCCTGCCGACCATGTAGCCGGTCGTGTTCTGCAGGAACAGCAGGGGCGTGCGCGACCGGTCGGCCAGCTGGATGAACTGCGTGGCCTTCTGCGCCTCCTGGCTGAACAGCACACCGCGCGCGTTGGCCAGGATCCCGATCCGATATCCGTGCAGGCGGGCCCAGCCGGTCACCAGCGACGCGCCGTAGAGGGGCTTGAACTCCTCGAACTCGCTGCCGTCGACGATCCTGGCGATCACCTCGCGCGGATCGAAGGGGATCTTGAGGTCCTCGGGGACGATCCCGAGCAGCTCCTCCTGCGGGTAGCGCGGCTCGACGACAGGGCCAGGCCGCACGCCGAGCTTCCGCCACCCCAGCGACTTCACGATGGCGCGGCCGATGCGCAGGGCGTCGTGCTCGTCGGCGGCCAGGTGGTCGGCCAGCCCGCTGGTACGCGCGTGCATCTCCGCACCGCCGAGCGACTCGTCGTCGGACTCCTCGCCGGTGGCCATCTTGACCAGCGGGGGGCCGCCGAGGAACACCTTGGCGCGCTCCTTGACCATGACGACGTGGTCGCTCATGCCGGGAACGTACGCCCCGCCGGCCGTGGAGTTGCCGAAGACCAGCGCGATCGTCGGGATCCCCGCGGCCGACAGCCGCGTCAGGTCCCTGAAGATCCGGCCGCCGGGGATGAAGATCTCCTTCTGCGTCGGCAGGTCCGCGCCGCCCGACTCCACCAGGTTGATGTACGGCAGGCGGTTGCGCAGCGCGATGTCGGCCGAGCGCAGCGTCTTCCTGAGCGTCCACGGGTTGGACGCGCCTCCGCGCACGGTCGGGTCGCTGGCGGTGATCACGCATTCGACGCCCTCGACCACCCCGATGCCGGTCACGACGCTCGCCCCCACGGGGAAGTCGCTGCCCCATGCGGCCAGCGGCGAGAGTTCGAGGAAGGCCGAGCCAGGGTCGACGAGCAGCTCGACGCGCTCCCTGGCCAGGAGCTTGCCGCGCTCGCGGTGGCGCCGCACGTACTTCTCCCCGCCGCCGGCGACCGCCTTGGCGTGCTCGGCGTCGAGGTCGGCCAGCTTGGCGAGCATGGCGTTCCTGCGGTCACGGTGGTCGGCGCTCGCCGGATCGAGTCGGCTGATGATCACGCCTCACCCCTTTCCTCTCGGTTCTGCCCGCCGGGACGCGGAGTTGACGCACGCGTCAGCCCGATGGCGCGGGCCCACAGGCGGGTGAGGTGGTCGACGGCGGCGGCCTCGTCGGCCCGCTCGCCGAGATCCAGCCAGACGTGGGCGAAGTGCTCCACCATGCCGCCGAGCATGATCGCGGTCAGCCGCGGGTCGAGGTCCCTGTCGGCCAGGCCCTGCTCCTGCAGCCTGCGCAGGCCCTCGGCGCCCCTCCTGACGAACACCTCGCGCAGTTCGAGCAGCAGCCGTCCGAAGCGGTCGTCGGTGGTCGCCGCGTGCTCCAGCATCCGCACCAGCCTGGAGTTGGCCGCCCATGCGCGCAGGTAGAGCCGGTTGGCGGCCTCGACGCGGGCGTAGGGGTCGTCGGGCGCGGCGGGGCCGACCATGCTGGCGGCGAACATCTCGCCCACCACGGCCCCCGCCACCTCGCCGAAGAGCGACTCCTTCGAGTCGAAGTAGGTGTAGAAGGTGCCGTGCGAGACCCCTGCCCTGGCGCAGACGTCGTCGACGCGCACGGCGTCGTACCCCTGCTCCTCGAAGGCCTCCCGCCCCGCCTCGAGCAGCGCGGCCCTGGTGCGCCGGCCTCTCGCGGTCAGCGTCTCAGACTTGACGATCACGTCAACAACGTAGGCAGGTCAGCACGTCTTCGCAAGAGCCCCCCATAACGGCCCCGACGCCGGCGAAGTACCAGCTGCTGCGGATTCGGGGTGGGCCTGACAGGCCGGCGGCCCGCGTCTCAGGACGCGGGCCGCCGGGAGTCACAGCAGGGGAAGTGCGGACGGAGGGTCAGCCGCAGTGGCTCCAGCCGCTCTTCCACGTGAGCGTGCCCCAGCTGCCACCCCAGATGACGCACTTCTTGACCGCCGGGAGCCTGACAGGCCCCGAGTAGGTGGAGAACTTGCCGGGGTTGGAGCCGCTGGCGCCGCCCTTCACCTGGAGGATGGCGTTCATCGAGATCTTGGCGGGCACCACGTACTTCGACATGGTGATCACGCAGTTCTTCCCCGCGGCGGTGTTGTACAGCAGGTAGATCGTGGCCTTGGCGCCGAGCGCGTGGGAGTTGATCACCTTGTACCCAGAGCCGCAGACCGTCGTCGCCTGGTAGGGGTTCGGCTTGGGCGGGGGAGTGGGCTTGGGAGTGGGCTTGGGCGTCGGCTTCGGCGCGACCGTGGGCTTCACGGTCGGCTTCGGGCTCGGCTTGGACGAGTGGCCGTAGTAGTCGCCCGTCGTCGGCTCGGTCAGCCCGGTGGGCTCGGGCTCCGGGTCCACCAGGTCGGTGTTCTTGGTCGGCTTGACCTTGGGCGTGGACGGCTTGGCCGTCGGCCGCACCTCGGGGGGAGCGATCGTGGTGTGCGGCACGGAGACCGCTGGCTCGTCCTCGCTCTTCTTGGACTTGCTCGCCTTGGGCGTCGGCGACTCGTCGATGAGCTCGGGCGTCAGCTCGAGGTCGCTCGGCGGGTCGACGGGCGCCTCGGTGGAGGCGGCGGCCGGATCGGTGGCCGGATCGGTCGCCGCCGAGGTGGCAGGACCGTTGGCCGCGACCAGCGAGGCGGTGGTGTTCTTGCCCGCCTGGGCCCAGACCACGGTGCCCGCCAGCACGAGCGCGCCCGCCGCCGCGGCCGAGACCGCGATGGTCAGCGTACGGCGGCGCGTGGCCGAGCCTGGCGCCGTACCACCCGAGGGAGGACGCTGGCCGGGGACCTGGGACCCGGGATAGCCGTGCTGTCCCGGCACGGGCCCGCCGGGCTGCCCAGGCTGCCCAGGCTGCCCGGGAACGTGCGGCCCAGGGCCGCCAGGACCACCGGGAGCACCGGGAACGGGACCGCCCTGCGGCCCTGGACCAGCGGGAGCGCCGGGAGCGCCCTGCGGCCCGGACGCCGCACCGGGGTGCGGGAACGGCGGAGGGAGCTGGCTGCCCGTCTGGTGGACGGCGACAGGGCTCTCCCCTGTCTGCTGGCCCGTCAGGCGGGCGATGAGCTGCTCGGCGGTCGGGCGGTGCGCGGGATCCTTGGACAGGCAGGCCTCGACCAGCCCGCCCAGCACCCCTTCGAGCCCGCCGATCTCCGGCTGCTCGTGGAGGATCCTGTTCATCACCACGGGGATGGAGTCGGAGCCGAACGCGGGCTTGCCCGTGGCGGCGAACACCATCGTGACGCCCCAGGCGAACACGTCGGCCGCCTCCGAGACGGGGGCGCCGCTCAGCTGCTCAGGAGCGAGGTAGGCAGGCGTCCCCATCGCCATGCCGGTGGCCGTCGCGCCCGGCGAGTCGAGCGCCCGCGCGATGCCGAAGTCGATCACGACAGGGCCCTCGGGCCCCATCAGCACGTTCGCCGGCTTGAAGTCGCGGTGCAGGATGCCCGCGCGGTGGATGGCCGCCAGCGCGGTGGCCGTGCTGATCGCCAGGCGTTCGAGGGCCGCTCCCCTGCGCGGACCCTCCCTGTCGACCAGCTGCCGGAGCGAGGGCCCCGGCACGTAGTCCGTGACGATGTACGGCCGGCTGCCTTCGAGATCGGCATGCAGGACAGGCGCGGTGCAGAACCTGGCCACGCGTTGCGCCACCGCCACCTCGCGCAGGAACCGGGTCCTGGCGTCGGCGTCGGCCACCAGCGCGTTGTGCAGGAGCTTGACAGCCACCTGCTCGCCCGACTGCCCCTTGGCCAGGTAGACCACGCCCTGCCCACCCTCGCCGAGCCTGGCGACGATCTCGAACGCACCCAGCCGTCGCGGGTCGTCCGCCGCCAACGGCTGGAACTGATTCACGTAGAACCCCCGGAATTCCTCATAGGTGGGGCAAAACGTTATCAGTGTGGTTCGTGTGTCGTCTCACCGGTTTGACGATTCATCCGCTTTGCTATCAACTGCGCGCAGTCATCCGCCGACATGAACGACGTGTCGACCTCCATGTCGTAGACGACTCCCTCGTGGACCATGGTGGCCTGGGACCGCGCCATGCCGATCGGCCGGTCGCCGCGCTCGCCCTCCCTGCGCGCGGCCACCTCAGGGTCGCAGCGCACACCCACCCAGAGCACATCGAGCCCGGTGAGCGGGACGCGCCAGCGCTCCTGCGAGGCAGGGCCGCTGAGGAAGACGTCGTCGAGGATCACCCGCGCGCCCGACCTGGCCATCGTGGCGACACCCGCCATCCAGGCCTCCTCCAGCTCCCCGAAGCGGGGGCCGAGGTGGACCTCCCCGTCGGGCGTGAAGGTGATGCACGAGGACGGCATCGCGTCGACGAGCGTGTCCACGCTGAACGCCAGCCACGGATCGGGCAGCAGCTCCTGGAGCGAGCGGGCCAGCGAGGACTTGCCCGAGCTGGACCCGCCGTTCAGCACGATGACCGCAGGATCGCCTCTCATATCGCCTTTCCCGGGTTGAGAATGCCGAGCGGGTCGAAGACCCTCTTGATGCCCTGCTGGACCTCGGTCGCGACCGGTCCTGACTCCAGCGCGAGCCAGCGCCGCTTGAGCAGCCCCACCCCGTGCTCGCCGGTCAGCGTGCCGCCCATCTCGAGCGCGGCCTTGAACACCTCGTCCGCCGCCGCCCACACGTTGGCGGGCGGCTCCACGGTGCCGTGGTCGAAGATGAACACCGGGTGCAGGTTGCCGTCGCCCGCGTGGGCGACCGTGCAGATCATCACGTCGTGCCTGGCGGCCGCCGCCTCGATCGCGGAGATCATGTCGGGCAGCGCCGAGCGCGGCACGCACACGTCCTCGACCAGGCAGGCGCCCAGCCGCTCCTTGGCCTGGTAGGCCATCCGCCTGATGCCGATCAGGTCCTCGGTCTCCTCGGGCGTCGAGGACAGCGCCACGAAGGAGGCGCCGTTGGCCTCGCACAGCTCCTGCATCATGGCCGCCATCGCCTGGCCGTCCGAGGCGTCGGACTGGCCGATCAGCATGGCCTGGGTGGACTCCTCCAGGCCGATGTTGCGCCAGTCGTCGATCGCCTTCAGCGTCGCCCTGTCCAGCAGCTCCATGAGGGACGGCTGGCAGCCCGCCGCGATGATCGCCGAGACGGCCGCGGCTGCGTCGCGCAGCGAGCCGAACTCCGCGGCGATCGTCGCAGGAGGCGCCAGCGGCGCGCGGCGCAGCCGTACCGTGGCCGAGGTGATGACCCCGAGCGTGCCCTCCGAGCCCACGAACAGGCCGGTCAGGTCGTAGCCCGTCACACCCTTGACCGTGCGGCGGCCGGTGTTGAGGATCCGTCCGTCGGCCAGCACCACCTCGAGGCCGAGCGCGGAGTCGCGGGTCACGCCGTACTTCACGCAGCGCAGCCCTCCGGCGTTGGTGGCCAGGTTGCCGCCGATGGTGGAGATCTCGTAGGAGGACGGGTCGGGCGCGTACATCAGCCCGTGCTCCCTGGCAGCCCTGTCGAGGTCGGCGGTGATCACCCCGGGCTCGACCACGGCGAACTCGTCGGCGGGGTTCAGCTCGCGGATCGCGGTCATCTTGGCCAGCGACAGAACGATCGACCCCTCGCTGGCGGTGGCCGCGCCCGCGAGGCCGGTGCCCGCGCCGCGCGGCACGACCGGCACCCTGTGCTCGGTGGCCCAGCGCAGCGTCGTCACCACCTCGTCGCGGGTGGTGGCCAGGACCACGCCCAGAGCCTTGCCCGGTTCGAGGAACGTGCGGTCGCGCGCGTAGGAGTCGACCACGTCGGGGTCGGTCAGCACCCTTCCCTCGGGAAGAGCCTTCACAAGTGCCTCAATCACGCTGTGGACTCTACGACCCGATTTGCGGGATCCGCACGCCAGGGCCAGACTGCCCGGATGGATCTGTCCTGTCCGGAGTGCGGCCTTGCTGACAGGGTGGCGTCGGTGCCGGGGGTCGTGGCCGACGGAACGAGCTTCCGCCTCGGGCGAGCGAGCATGCCGAAGGAGCGTGCCATCGTCGACCTGCCCGCTGCCTCGCTGGTCGGCACCAGGAAGCACGCGATGACCAGAACCCAGCTCGCGGTGTGGCTCTCCTTCCCCGCCAGGCACGAGGTGCCGCGCGCGCGGCACCAGGGCTACGTCATGCTCGGCTTCGCCGCGCTCGCGCACGTCGTGCTGGCGCTGACCCTGGCGATGAGCGAGCACACCAACCTGCTCGTGGACCTGCTGGGGCCGTTCTGCGTGACGGGGTTCTTCTGGTGGTTCGGGCTGCTGTTCGTCATGGGCGCGCAGGGCGCCCGCCGCCGCGACCAGGCCGAGGCGTCGGCCAGGGAGCAGGCGCTGCTGGTGTGGCAGGAGCTCTACTACTGCCCACGCGACAACGTCGCCTTCGAGCCGGGGGTGGGCCTCGCCTTCCACCCCAGCGAGACGCGGGAGTACATCTTCGGCTTCAGGTACGGCAGACGCCGCCCCCAGTGACATCCACTCCGCCCTTGCAGGCCGTGGACGGGCTCCGGACGGAGGTACCGCCTTCGCGCGGTCGACCCGGCCACCGCCGCCCGCCCCACTGTGGCGGGGGCGGGCTGCGGTGGGGTGCTCAGGCCTGCGAGAGCAGCTTCTCCGTCGCCACGAGGCGCACGCAGACGGTCAGGCCCGTGATCGCCTCCTCCAGCTCCTCCAGGTCGGGGTAGGTGGGGGCGATGCGGATCGTGCGGTCGGCGGGGTCGTCGCCGTAGGGGTGGGTCGCGCCGGCGGGCGTGAGGGCGATGCCTGCGGCCTTCGCCTTGGCCACGACCTCCTTGGCGCAGCCCTCGGGCACGTCGAGGCTGACGAAGTAGCCGCCCGCGGGGGCCGTCCACGAGGCCAGGCCGGTGCCGCCGAGCTCCTTGGTGAGGATCCTGTCGACGGCCTCGAACTTCGGCCAGATCAGCTCGGCGTGCCTGCGCATGTGCGCGGCCACGCCCTCGGCGTCGCGCAGGAACTCCACGTGACGCAGCTGGTTGATCTTGTCGGGGCCGATGCTCTGCTTGGACAGGTTGGCCAGGTACCAGGCGACGTTGGCGGGGGAGGAGCCGAAGAAGGCCACGCCGCTTCCCGCGAGGGTCACCTTGGAGGTGGAGCCGAAGACGAAGGCGCGGTCGGCGTTGCCGTGCTCCTCGCACAGGGCGAGCAGGTCGGCCAGCTCGGCGTGCTCGTCGGTGAGGTGGTGGATGGCGTAGGCGTTGTCCCAGAAGATCCGGAAGTCGGGCGCGGCGGTGGTCATGGCGGCCAGGCGGCGCACGGTCTCGTCGCTGTAGCTGACGCCCGAGGGGTTGCTGTACTTCGGCACGCACCAGATGCCCTTGACCCGCGGGTCCTCGGCGACCAGCCGCTCGACGACGTCCATGTCGGGGCCCTCGGCGGTCATCGGCACCTGCACCATCGTGATGCCGAACCGCTCGCACAGCGCGAAGTGCCTGTCGTAGCCGGGGACGGGGCACAGGAAGACGATCTCCCCCTCGTCCGCCCAGCGGCGCGCCGCGCCGGGCACCACGCTGAGCAGCGAGAAGACGATCGTGTCGTGCATCATCGCGAGGCTGGAGTTGCCCCCGGCCAGCAGCTGCGCCGCGGGGACCTGCAGCAGGCCCGCGAACAGCTCGCGGATCTCGGTCAGGCCCTGCAGGTTGCCGTAGTTGCGGCAGTCGGTGCCGTCGGCGGCCAGGTGCGTGGAGGGCAGGGCGTTCATCCCGTCGGACAGGTCGAGCTGGCGCGGGGACGGCTTGCCTCGCGTCAGATCGAGCTTCAGGCCTCGCCCGACGAGAGCGTCGTAGTCGCGGGCGGCCTGTTCGCGCTGGGCTGTCAGCTCGGTCACGGGGATGTTCCTTCCTGAGACTGGGACATGTCGAGGATAGTGGCCCCGGCAGGGGAAACCGTCGCCGGACAGCGCTTTCGGCGTCGGCGAGTCAGCACGTCAGCCTCCACAGGCTGGTCACCTCGGCGGCTCGCGCCCTGTGCAGGGGGTCGGCGCCGTCGCGGGCGCGCGGGTGCCTGGGCGCGACGTCCAGGCGGCCCGCGACCCGCAGCCCCGCGTCGGCGAACGAGGCGAGCAGCTCCTGCCTGCTGCGCAGGCCGAGGTGCTCGGCGAGGTCCGACAGGATGAGCCAGCCCTCGCCGCCCGCTTCGAGGTGGCGGGGCAGCTCGCCGAGGAAGCCGTGGAGCATCCGGCCCTCGGGGTCGTAGACGGCGTGGTCGCGTCTGGTGCCCGGCCGTACGGGCAGCCAGGGCGGGTTGCACACCACCAGAGGGGCGCGGCCGTCGGGGAACAGGTCGCGCCGCGCCACCTCGACGCGGCCCGACAGTCCGAGCCGCGAGAGGTTGTCGCGGGCGCAGGCGACGGCGCGCTCGTCGAGGTCGGTGGCCACGACCTGCTCGACGCCCCTCCTGGCCAGCAGGGCGGCCAGCACGCCCGTGCCCGTGCCGATGTCGAAGGCGGCCGTGCGGGAGGGCAGCGGAGCGCGGGCGACCAGGTCGACGTACTCGCCGCGGACGGGAGAGAACACGCCGTAGTGCGGGTGGATGCGCTCGCCGAGCGCGGGCACCTCCACGCCCTTCCTGCGCCACTCGTGCGCGCCGATCACCCCGAGCAGCTCGGTGAGAGGGACGAGCGTGGGGCCTTCCGCTGGGCCGTAGGCCTCCGTGCACGCCTGCCGTACGTCGGGGGCCCTGCGCAGCGGCACGGTCAGCTCCTGCGACAGCGGCACCAGCAGCCTGCCCAGCAGGACGGCCCTCGTGGCGCGCGCCTGCCGGTAGGCGTGGAAGTCGGCGGGAGGCGGCTGCCTGTCGGCGCGGCGAGCCAGCGCGCGCAGGAGCTGCCTGGCGTTGTGGAAGTCGCCCCGCCACACCAGCCCCGCGCCCTCACGGGCCAGGCGGTGCGCGGTGTCGGCTTTCGTCGTGTCGTCGACGCGGACCAGCCTGGACGGCGGCGGCTCGGTCGAGCGCCACCCCGCCGACAGGGTGTGACCTTCTTCGTTCCAATGGACGTCGGGCATCGCGTGCTCCTCTTGATCGAACGGGGACTGTCGATGAAGAGCACTTCGACGTGGAGGGGTGGGCTAGCGGATCTCGGACCTCCACGAGGAAGCGCGAGCCGCGGCGTCGCCGAGAACGCTGCCCAGAACGGCGAACGACATGATCAACCTCCTTGGAGTCACCCCATGCTAGCCCCGATACAATCGCCTCCTTTCCTTCGTGCTCGGCAAAGGGGGTCAGGTGCCTGTCGCCAACTGGCAGCTCTACCAGGCGGCGGTGGTGCGCCTTTCGGTGGACGGCGCGTGGCTCCAGGTCGCTCCCGCCGAGCCCGGCGTCCACGCCGGCGCCTTCCCCGACCCCGAGGGCCGGACCATCCACGTGATCACCGCCCACAACCCCCGGGGCCGTACGGTTCCCGCCGCCGACAACGCGCGCGCCCACCGCCGCCTGACCGCCGAGCTCGACGCCCTCGCGCTGTCCTGGTGGCCGGCGGCGGGCGGCGACGTCACCTGGACCCACGTGGAGGAGTCCGTGGCCGTCGTCGGCCTCGACGACGACACCGCCCGCCGCATCGGCGCCCGCTACGAGCAGGACGCCGTCTTCGCGTGGGACCCGAGGCGGTGGCGCCTGCTGGAGTGCGAGGGCGACCACCAGGTGACGTCGGGCTGGTCAGTGACCGTGCCCATGCCCGTGACCGTGCCCGACGAGCGCGGCGGGCCTGCCTGACGGCACCAGGCCGAGCGCGATCACCCCCGCCACCGCCGCAGCCCCCGCGCACCAGGCCAGCGTCGTGGTGAAACCGCCGACCGCCAGGCTGGAGACCAGTGCCACCCCGATCGAGCCGCCCAGCTCGTGGAAGGTGTTGACGACCCCGGAGGCCACCCCCGCCTCGCCCTGCGGCACGTTGGCCATCGTCGTCGCCGTCGCGGCGACGAAGGCGGGCCCGATGCCGAAGGCGGCCAGCACGAAGCCGGGCAGCAGGGTGGTGTGGACGCCCGCCTCGGGCGAGACCCGCGTCATGAGCAGGGCGCCCGCCGCGGTCAGCAGGAAGGCGGCGACCGCCACGGGCCGTCCTCCCACCCTGCCGATCAGGCGTCCGCCGAGGTGCGCGCCGAGCGTGATGGAGATCGCGACGGGCAGGAACAGCAGCCCCGTCTCCAGGGCGCTGAAGCGCAGCACCTGCTGCAGGTAGAGCGAGCTGACGAAGAACAGCCCGAGCATGAGCCCCGTCGCCATGAGCATGACGAACACGCCGGACAGCACGGGCCGCCTGGCCATCGTCTCGGCGCGCATGAGCGGCGCCTTCGCCACCCGCTCGGCCCACACGAAGGCCGCGTACAGCGCCGCAGAGCCGGCCAGCCAGGCGCTCGCGGAGCCCCAGCCCGCCTCGCCCGCCGAGACCAGGCCGTAGATGAGCAGCCCGGTCGCCGCCGTGACCAGCAGCGCGCCCGGCACGTCGAGCGGCCGCCGTTCCGCGGTCGCGGAGGCGGGCACGAGCGACGGCAGCGCCGCCATGACGACCAGCCCGACAGGCACGTTGACGAAGAACGCCCACTCCCAGCCGGGGCCCGCGGTGAGCAGGCCGCCGACCAGCACGCCGACGGCCGCCCCCGTCCCGCCGATCGCCGCCCAGACCGCCAGCGCCCTGGTACGGCGCTCGCCGTGGAAGGCCGTGGTGATGGTGGCGAGCGCGGCGGGGGACAGCAGCGCCGCGCCGACGCCCTGCAGCGCGCGCCCCGCGATGAGCGTCGCGCCGTCGGGAGCGAGGCCGCACAGCAGTGAGGCCAGCGTGAACAGGGCGAGCCCGCCGAGCAGCACGCGGCGGGCGCCGAAGGCGTCGGTGAGCCGCCCTCCGAGCACCATCAACCCGCCGAAGCACAGCGTGTAGGCGGTGACGACCCAGGTCAGCGCCTCGCGGTCGAGCCCGAGCCCGGTGCCGATGGACGGCAGCGCCACCTGCACGACGGTGATGTCGATGATCAGCATGAACTGGGCCAGGCAGAGCAGGACCAGCACCATGTTCCCTCCCAATAACTCGTACAGTAGTGTTCAAGTTATGAGGCAAGCATACGCAGGAGGGGTATGTCTACAGTTATCCGGAAACGAGCACCGAGCGCAGGGTCCTGGTCAGCACCTCGGCCGCCTCCTCGCGCGGCAGGCGGCCCGCCTCGATCTCGCCCGCCGCGTTGTGCAGCACCACGAGGAACGTGCTGACCAGCCACGACAGCGGCAGATCGGTCCTGAAGGAGCCTTCGTCGCGGCCTCGCACGATGAGCCGTTCGACCCTGGCGAGCGGCCCGCTGTGCCGTTCGCGGATGCGCTCGGCGGGCAGCGCCCTGTCGGCCGCCACGAACAGGCGGCTGTGCCTGTCGAGGATCTCCCACGAGGAGGCGACCAGCCGCTCCAGCGCCTCCGGCGCGGGCAGTCCTTCGAGGTCGAGGCCCGACAGCGCGAGCTCGGCGTGGTCGACCGCGTGCTCGAGCACGGCGTCGACCAGCGACTCCCTGGAGGGGAAGTGGCCGTAGAGGGTGACCCTGCCGACGCCCGCCGCCTTGGCGATCTCCGCGACGCTGGCGCCCGGGTCGGCGCACAGCAGCCGGGTGGCCGTGGCGAGAATCGTGGCGATGTTGCGCTCGGCGTCCGCCCTGCGCGGCTGCGTGGTCTTCCCCATGGCCGCACTCTAGGTCCCGCACGCCCCTCCCCTCGACCGGGCGGGGGTTCTACGTGGACATCGCCGCCTCGTGGTAGACGCCCGTGGGGGACTCTGGAAGGAGGCGCCCCGGTGAGCACGTGTGCGTCCCTGTGAAGGGGCGCTCGCGGGTGGCCGCCGAGAACGGTCCGGCCGGGCAGGGCCGCGCGTCCCCGCCCCGATTCAGGTAGGGGACGCCCGCCGCGAGCAGGCCCCTCATGGCGCGGCGACGACCCGTTGCCGCTGGCCGCCGAGGCGCTCGATGCCCAGCTCCATCACGTCACCAGGACGCAGGTAGAGCGGCGGGTTGTGGCCCATGCCGACGCCGGGAGGGGTGCCGGTGTTGATCAGGTCGCCGGGTTCCAGGACCATGAACTGGCTCAGGTAGTGCACCAGGAAGGCGGGGCCGAACAGCATCGTCGCCGTCGAGCCCTTCTGCCTGCGGGTGCCGTTCACGTCGAGCCACATGTCCAGCGCGCCCACGTCGGGGATCTCGTCGGGGGTGACCAGGTACGGCCCGCACGGGTTGAACGTCTCGGCCGACTTGCCCTTCACCCACTGGCCGCCGCGCTCGATCTGGAACTCGCGCTCGCTGACGTCGTTGACGACCACGTACCCGGCGATGGCGTCCTGGGCGGCCCGCTCGTCCTCCAGATACCTGCACCTGCGGCCGACGACGACGCCCAGCTCGACCTCCCAGTCGGTCTTGGCCGAGCGGCGCGGGATGTGGACCTCGTCGTACGGGCCGACCAGAGTGTTCGGCGCCTTGTTGAAGACGATCGGCTCGGAGGGGACGGTCTGCCCCGTCTCGGCGGCGTGGTCGCTGTAGTTGAGGCCGATGCAGATGATCTGGTGGGGGCGGGCGATCGGCGCCCCCACGCGCTGGTCGGCGAGCGGGATGACGGTTCCGGTGGCCGACGCCTCGCGCAGCGCCTCGAGGCCGCCCCTCTCGAAGAAGGCGGCGTCGAAGTCGGGGGTCAGGTCCGACACGTCGACGTAGCCGTCGCCCGATCGGACGGCGGGCTTCTCGGCTCCTGCGGGGCCGACGCGCATGAGGTACATCGCTGAACTCCAGTGCTCGGATCCGGGACGGATCACGTTGTCTCGGGTACTGCGGTTCGTGGGCGGGGGTCTCGAAGCGCGGACGCTAGGCCGGCGCGCTCTCCTGGGGTGAGGGGAGAGGGACGGGGCCCCGCCAGGGGTTGGCAGGCAGGCCGGTGACGCCGGTCTCGGTGGCGAACAGGCCGCCGCCCGCCGTGGTGATGACCAGGGTGGAGCCGGCGAACGTGACGCTGGAAACCTTCGGGGCCGGCACCTTCACCGTGGACAGCAGCCGCCCGCCGGGTGAGTGGCGGCGCACCTCGCCCCGGCCCCAGATCGCGATCCAGAGGTTCCCCTCCACGTCCACCGCCATCCCGTCGGGCAGCCCGTCGTCCACCCGCAGGATCTCGCGGGGCGCGCCGCTCTCGCCGCTCTCCACGTCGTAGGGGCGCGCCCACACCACCCCGGGGACGCTGTCGACGTTGTAGAACGTCCGTCCTTCGGGGGACCAGCCCAGGCCGTTGGAGATCGTCAGCCCCTCGGCGACCACGCTCACCGACCCGTCGAGCTCCAGCCGGTAGAGCCGCTCCTGCCCCCTGCGGTCGTCGCGCGCCATGCCGCCCGCCAGGAAGCGCCCCGCGGGATCGCACGCGCCGTCGTTCAACCGGCTCGGCGCCCCGTCGGCCAGCACGCGGGGGCCCATCGCGAGGTCGGGGCCGAGCGTCGCGAAGCCGTACTCCGCGGCTGTCAGGAGAGAGCCGTCGGCGGCGGGCACGACCGCGCCGACCATGCAGGGCAGCGTGTGGGTCGCGGTGACGGTGAGGTCCCCGTCGAAAGCGCCCTCCATGACGCGCCCTGTGGGGATGTCCACCCAGAGCAGCCGCTCTGCCACCGGATCCCACACGGGCCCCTCCGCCAGGGCGTAGGTCTCGGTCGACAGCGGATGGACGGTCATCATGGCTCCCTGAGGATGGCGTGGATCTCGGGCACCGCCTCGACCAGCGAGGGCAGCGGTGTCCTGTAGGCGAGGGCGCTCACACTGACCGCTCCGCTCGGCCTGGTCGAGGAGATCAGGAAGGCTGGCACGGCCAGGCAGGTGACGCCCTCCTCGTTCTCCTGGTCGTCGACCGCGTAGCCGCGCTCGCGCACGGCGGCCAGCTCCTCGGCCAGTTCCCCCGCGCTCACCTTGGTACGCGGGGTGCGCCGCTCCAGCGGGGCCTGGTCCACCCACGCGGTCACCGCGGCGTCGTCGGGCAGCGCCCAGGCCAGCAGCAGCTTGCCGACACCGGTGTTGTGGGCGGGGTTGCGCCCGCCGACCGTCGAGGTCAGCCGCACCGCGCCCGAGGGCGGGTCGACCTTGGCCCGGTAGACGACCTCGCGGCCGTCGAGCACGGCGTAGTGCGCGGTCTCGCCGAACCTGGCGGCCAGCCGCTCCAGCGCGGGCCTGATCCTGACGTGGTCGGGGCGCGCCTCGTGATGGGCGAAGGCGAGCCTGAGGAAGTCGTCGCCCAGCACGTAGCGGCCTCTGCCGTCCTGGCTGGCGAACCCGGCGCGGCGCAGCGCGGCCAGCGCCCTGTGCGCGGTGGGCTTGGGGCTGCCGACCGCCTTCGCCATCTCCTCCAGGCCGATGCCCTCGGGGTGCTCGGCCAGCACCCGCAGCACCACGAGCACCCGGTCGGAGCCGACGAGCCGGTCTTCTCCTCGGGCCGTTTCGGGGCTAGAGTCGATCACGTTCCGAAGGGTAGATCAGTGTTCCGATTAATGGAAGAAGCGCATGCGTAGTTCGCACTGGTATGCAGGAACCGATCGAAACGCCTACATTCACCGCGCGTGGATGCGTCGCGGTCTTCCGCAGGACGCCTTCGCGGGCGGCAAACCGCACATCGCGATCGCCAACACCGCCTCCGACCTCACCCCGTGCAACGCCCACCTCGACGAGGTCGCCACGAGCGTCAAGCAGGGCATCTGGGAGGCGGGCGGCGTCCCGCTGAACCTGCCGGTCATGTCCCTCGGCGAGACCAACCTCAGGCCGACCGCCATGCTGTGGCGCAACCTGGCCGCGATGGCGATCGAGGAGATGCTGCGCGCCAACCCCATCGACGGTGTGGTCCTGCTCGGCGGCTGCGACAAGACGATCCCCTCGTTGCTCATGGCGGCGGCCTCAGTGGACCTGCCCGCCGTCGTGGTGCCGGGAGGGCCGATGCTGACGGGGCACTTCCGCGGCGCGCCGCTCGGCTGCGGCACCGACGTGTGGCGCCTCAGCGAGGAGGTGCGGGCGGGAACCCTGTCGAGGGAGGCCTTCCTGCGCTCGGAGTCGGCGATGATCCGCAGCAAGGGCCACTGCAACACGATGGGCACCGCCTCCACGATGGCCTGCCTGGCCGAGGCCCTCGGCATGACCATCCCCGGGACGGCGGGCACCCCCGCCCCCGACGCCAGGCTGCTGGAGCGCGCCCACGAGGCGGGGCGCCTGGCGGTCTCGCTCGTCGCCGAGGACAGGACACCGAGCAGGGTGCTCACCCGCGCCTCCTTCCTCAACGCGATCGTCACCCTGGCCGCGATCGGCGGCTCCACGAACGCGGTCGTCCACCTGCTGGCCATCGCCGGACGGCTCGGCGTCGAGCTGACCCTCGACGACTTCGACAGGGTCGGGTCGGGCGTCCCGCTGCTGGTCGACCTGCAGCCCGCCGGCCGTCACCTCATGGACGACCTGTTCAGGGCCGGCGGACTGCTGGCCGTGCTGAAGGAGGTCGGCGACCTGCTCGACCCCTCCGCGCCGACCGTCACGGGGGAGCCGCTGACGGCCTACCTGGACGCGGCGGAGATCTGGGACGAGACGGTCATCAGGCGCAGGTCGTCGCCGCTGCTGGAGGACGCGGGCATCGCCGTCCTGCGCGGCAACCTCGCCCCTCGCGGCGCGGTCATCAAGCCCGCCGCCGCCTCGCCCCAACTGCTGCGCCACCGCGGCAGGGCGGTGGTCTTCGACAGCGTCGAGGACCTCAACGCCAGGCTCGACTCGCCCGATCTCGACGTGGACGAGACCAGCGTGCTCATCCTGCGCGGCTGCGGCCCTCGCGGCTACCCCGGCATGCCCGAGGTCGGCAACCTGCCCCTGCCCCGCAGGCTGCTGGAGAAGGGCGTGCGCGACATGGTGCGCGTCAGCGACGCCAGGATGAGCGGCACCGCCTACGGCACCGTCGTGCTGCACGCCGCGCCCGAGGCGGCCGTCGGCGGGCCGCTCGCGCTGGTGCGCACAGGGGACCCGATCGTGCTCGACGTGCCCGCGCGCAGGCTCGACATCGACCTCCCGCAGCGGGAGCTGTCACTCAGGACCCCGGTGACCACCGGCTTCGCCGAGCCCGCCAGGGGCTGGCAGCGTCTCTACATCGACCACGTCCTGCAGGCCGACCAGGGCGCCGACCTCGACTTCCTGGTCGGCTCCAGCGGGCACGAGGTCAGCAGGGAGTCGCACTGAGAACGGCGCTCGTCAGCGGCGGCGGGCCGCATCGGGCCCGTCGACATCCTGGTCGACAGCGCGGGGATCATCGGGCTGAACGGTCTGCGACAGCAGCGGCGGCAGGGCCACCTATTGAGAAATCCGTGGTTACGGCTTTCTATCCGGTGGGCATGGGCGTGAAATGGGAGTGACCGGGCTCACACCCAGCGTGGAGGGAGCAGCCGTGACGACCGTTCGCGAGGCCTCAGTCCAGCAGGTCAGGCGCCGACGCACCGGCACCGTCATCGCCGCGTGGATGTCGACCACCGATCACAAGGTCATCGGGTATCTCTACCTGATCACGTCGTTCGCGTTCTTCCTCATCGCGGGCGTCATGGCGATGATCATCCGCGCCGAGCTCGCCCAGCCGGGCCTGGAGTTCGTGAGCCAGCAGCAGTACAACGCGCTGTTCACCATGCACGGCACGATCATGCTGCTGCTGTTCGCCACCCCGCTGTTCGCCGGGTTCGCCAACGTCATCATGCCGCTGCAGATCGGCGCGCCCGACGTCGCCTTCCCCAGGCTCAACGCCGTCGCGTACTGGCTGTTCCTGTTCGGCGGCCTCATCGTGCTGGCCGGGTTCGCCACCCCTGGCGGCGCCGCCGACTTCGGCTGGTTCGCCTACACGACGCTGTCCACGGCGACCTTCTCGCCCGGCGTGGGCGGCGACCTGTGGATCATGGGGCTGGCGCTGTCGGGGCTGGGCACGATCCTGGGCAGCGTCAACTTCATCACCACGATCATCTGCATGCGCGCCCCCGGCATGACGATGTTCAGGATGCCGCTGTTCACCTGGAACACGCTGCTGACCAGCATGCTCGTGCTGATGGCCTTCCCCGTGCTGGCCGCCGCGCTGCTGGCGCTCGAGTCCGACCGCAAGCTCGGCACCCACATCTACGACCCGGCCACGGGCGGCCCGCTGCTGTGGCAGCACCTGTTCTGGTTCTTCGGCCATCCCGAGGTCTACATCATCGCGCTGCCGTTCTTCGGGATCATCACCGAGGTGATCCCCGTCTTCAGCCGCAAGCCCCTCTTCGGCTACATCGGCCTGGTGGCCGCGACGATCGCCATCGCGGGGCTGTCGATGACGGTGTGGGCGCACCACATGTTCGCCACGGGCCAGGTGCTGCTGCCCTTCTTCTCGTTCATGACGTTCCTGATCGCCGTGCCGACGGGGGTGAAGTTCTTCAACTGGATCGGCACGATGTGGCGGGGCCATCTCAGTTTCGAGACGCCGATGCTGTTCGCGATCGGCTTCCTGATCACCTTCCTGCTCGGCGGGCTGACCGGCATCATCCTCGCCTCGCCGCCGCTCGACTTCCACATCAGCGACACCTACTTCGTCGTCGCGCACTTCCACTACGTGGTCTTCGGCACCGTGGTGTTCGCGATGTTCTCCGGCTTCTACTTCTGGTGGCCGAAGATGACGGGGCGGATGCTCGACGACCGCCTCGGCAAGGTGCACTTCTGGTCGCTGTTCGTCGGCTTCCACACCACCTTCCTGGTGCAGCACTGGCTCGGGATGATCGGCTTCCCCCGCAGGTACGCCGACTACAGCGTCAACGACGGCTTCACCACCCTGAACCTGATCTCCTCGGTCGGCGCGTTCCTGCTCGGGCTGTCCACGCTGCCGTTCCTCTACAACGTGTGGAAGACCGCGCGCAGGGCGCCCAAGGTCACCGTCGACGACCCGTGGGGTTACGCCAACAGCCTCGAATGGGCCACCTCCTGCCCGCCGCCCCGGCACAACTTCCGGTTCATGCCGCAGATCAGGTCGGAAAGGCCCGCCTTCGACCTGCACTACCCGCGGGCGGTCGAGCCCGACGACACCGTGACAGGCGCCCCGACGGAACTCGACGCCGTCACCGGGTCGGGGGAGGTCACGGCCACGGACGACGCTCCTCCCAAGGGCTGAGCCAGGAGGGAGCGGTCCGCGTCGCCATGCCGTGGAGGAACAGGGGTTTCCGAAACCCGCACCCGGTGCTTACGTGGAAGGGACGATTCGCCAATCAAGGAGGTCGGCGATGACAGGCACACGCACCCCCTTCGCACCCGAGACCGCACCCTGTGGCAGGAAGTGCGGTGGTGAGCGGTTCGTCGAGGACGACGGTTACGGCCTGCTGATCAGGGACCAGTACTTCGACTGCGGCTGCCGCAGGATCCGCCACGAGTACCACGACGGCAGCATTCATCTGACGGCGGTGCGCCACGACGGCAAGCCCATCAGGGACCAGGTCCAGCCCGACCACGGGAGCTGAGGCATGATCGACGTGCTCATCGTCGGGGGAGGAGGGGCCGGTCTGCGCGCGGCCATCGCGGTCGCCGAGACCGACCCGTCGATGACGGTGGCGGTGGTGTCGAAGGTCTACCCCATGCGCAGCCACACTGTCTCCGCCGAGGGCGGCGCCGCGGGCGTCATCGCCGACGGCGACACGCTCGACGAGCACGCCTACGACACCATCTCCGGCGGGGACTGGCTGTGCGACCAGGACGCGGTCGAGGCGTTCGTGGCCGAGGCGCCGCGCGAGTTGATGCGCCTGGAGCACTGGGGCTGCCCCTGGAGCAGGGAGCGCGACGGGCGCGTGGCGGTGCGGCCCTTCGGCGGGATGAAGAGGATGCGCACCTGGTACGCCGCCGACAAGACCGGCTTCCACCTGCTCCACACCCTGTTCCAGACCACGCTGAAGTACCAGGAGATCGTCAGGTACGACGAGTGGTACGTCACCTCGCTCGTCGTCGACGACGGACGCGTCCACGGCGTCGTGGCGGTCGAGATCAGGACGGGCAGGGTCGAGGCGATCGCGGCCAGGACGGTCATCCTGGCCACCGGCGGCTGCGGGCGCGTCTTCCCCTTCACCACCAACGCCGCCATCAAGACCGGCGACGGCATGTCCCTGGCCTACAGGGCGGGCGCGCCGCTCAAGGACATGGAGTTCGTCCAGTACCACCCGACGGGCCTGCCGTTCACCGGCATCCTCATCACCGAGGCGGCCAGGGCGGAGGGCGGCTGGCTGATCAACAAGGACGGCTACCGCTACCTGCAGGACTACGACCTCGGGCAGCCCACCGAGACGCCGAAGCTGCGCAGCATGGAGCTCGGCCCCCGCGACCGGCTCTCGCAGGCCTTCGTGGCCGAGCAGAACAAGGGGCGGACGGTCGAGACCCCCTATGGCCCTGTCGTCTACCTCGACCTGCGCCATCTCGGCGAGGCGAAGATCGAGGCCCGCATCCCGTTCGTGCGGGAGCTGTGCCGCAGCTACCAGAACCTCGACCCCGCCACCGACCTGATCCCGGTCAGGCCCGTCGTGCACTACATGATGGGCGGCGTCCACACCGACCTCCACGGCGCGACCCCGATCGCGGGGCTGTTCGCGGCGGGGGAGACGGCGTGCGTCAGCATCAACGGGGCCAACCGCCTGGGCTCCAACTCGCTGCCGGAGATCCTGGTCTTCGGTGCCCGCGCGGGGGCGGCGGCGGCCGCGTTCGCGCGGGAGCACCGCGAGGGAGAGGCAGCCGCCGTCCGCAGCCAGGGCGCCGACGAGCAGCGCAGGCTGCGGCGCGCGCTGGAGAGCGGCGGCACCGGGCCGAGGATCGCCGACCTGCGGGAGGAGATGCAGCACACGCTGGAGGGCGCGGCCGGCATCTACCGCACCCACGACACGCTGGCCAAGGCCGTGGAGACGCTGGAGTCGCTGCGGGAGCGGGCGGCCGACGCGCGGGTCGACGACCACAGCACGACCTTCAACACCGAGCTGATCTCGCTGGTGGAGCTGCACGTGATGCTGGACGTCGCCGAGACGATCGTCACCAGCGCGCTGAACAGGACCGAGTCGCGCGGCGCGCACCAGCGTCTCGACTTCCCCGCCCGCGACGACGAGCGCTTCCTGGCCCACTCGCTGGTCCACCGCGCCCCCTCAGGGACCCCCTCGGTCGGGCTCCTGCCCGTCGCCCTCACCCGCTGGCCTCCGGGCGAGAGGATCTACGGCCGTGACTGATCTCGTACGGAGGTGCGGGCGATGAGCGCCAAGGCCACACGGGCCGCACGGTTGACCGGCGGCGAACGCACGATCACACTGGAGATCAGCCGCTTCCGCCCGGAACAGGACAGCGAGCCCGTCTTCGAGACCTTCGACGTGCCGCTGCGCGACGACTGGGCCGTCCTCGACGGCCTCAACCACGTCAAGGACCAGCTGGACGGCACGCTGTCGTTCCGCTGGTCGTGCCGGATGGGGGTCTGCGGCTCCTGCGGCATGACCGTCAACGGCAAGCCCAGGCTGACGTGCGGCACCTTCCTCACCGAGTTCGGCGCCGGCCCGGTCAGGATCGAGCCGCTCAAGGGCTTCCCCGTGATCCGCGACCTCGTGGTGGAGATCGACGACTTCCTGGCCAAGCTCTCCCACGTCAAGCCCTGGCTGATCAGGGAGGGCGAGGAACTGCCGCTGACCGCGGAGTACGCCCAGACGCCCGAGCAGCTCGAGGCCTACAAGCAGTACTCGATGTGCATCAACTGCATGCTCTGCTACTCGGCCTGCCCCGTGTACGTGCTCAATCCCGACTTCCTCGGCCCTGCGGCTATCGCGCTCGCCCAGCGCTACAACCTCGACTCCCGCGACCAGGGTGACAGGCTCGACCTGCTCAACACCGACGAGGGCGTCTGGGGATGCACGTTCGTGGGGGAGTGCACGAGCGCCTGCCCCAAGCACGTCGACCCGGCCGAGGCCATCCAGCGCTACAAGGTCACCGCGGCGATGCGCTCGGTCCTGCCCTGGGGGCGGCGATGAGCGAGACGACCAGGACCTACAGGCCCCGACGCGACCGGATGTGGTTCCTGCGCTCCAGGGCCTACACGATCTTCGTGATCAGGGAGCTGACCAGCGTCTTCGTGGCGTGGACGATCGCCTACCTGCTGTTGCTCGTCGCCGCCGCGCTCGACGGCGCCCTGCCCGCGTTCACCGCCTTCGCCGCCCAGCCGTGGGTGATCGCGCTCAACCTGGTCGCGCTGGCCGCCACCGCCTTCCACTCCGTCACCTTCCTCAACCTCGCCCCCAAGGCCACCGTCGTCAGGCTGGACGGCTGGCGGGTGCCCGCCTTCATGATCCAGGGCGGCAACCACACCGCCTGGCTGCTGGTCTCGGCCGTGCTGTTCTGGGTGGTGACGCGATGAGGCGCACGCCGGAGCCGTACCTGTGGCTGCTGTTCAGCGGTGGCGGCGTGGTGGCCGCGCTGCTGCTGCCCGTCCTGGTGCTGCTGTTCGGGGTGCTCATGCCGCTGGGCCTGGTCGACTGGCCCACACAGGCGGAGCTGGCCGCCCTCCTCGACCCCCTCCTCGTACGGCTGGCGCTGCTCGTGGTGGTCGTGCTCTGCCTCTTCCACGCCGCGCACAGGATCCGTTTCACCAGCGAGGAGATCCTGGGCGTCGCCAGGTTCGACCTGGCCGTCGCCGTCCTCTGCTACGGCGCGGCCGTCGCGGGCGGGGTGGTGGCCGCCCTGCTGCTGTTCTGACATACCGCTTTGTGTAAAGGCCGGAACGATCTCCGCTTTCGCGCCTAACGTCCGCACTGCACGACCTCTGAGGCCATTCGCCCGGTAGATCCCGGGGAGAGAGGGAATGTGGTGCCAAGCACGAAGCGCCTGCTCGTGGCGCTCCCCCTGGTGGCGCTGGTCGCGGGCGGGTTAACGGGCGTCCACGCCGACACCGCCGCCCGCTACGAACCGGCGCTCGCCGACCACTACATCAACTACGTGCCGCCCGCCGAGGGCTTCACCCCCGCCGACCCGCCCAGGCCGGGCAAGGACGCCAGAGCCCGCATCCCCGCGCAGAAGCTCGACAGCCGGTTCAGCAGCGGCAACCCGGTGACCGCCAGGGTGCTGGCCGCGCGGGAGCGCCAGGCCGTCAGGACCGGGCTCAACCCGGCCGACTTCATCTTCAAGAAGTCCCGCAGGACGAAGACGGCCAGGCTGCTGACGATCCTGGTCGAGTTCAACGACCGGGCGAACGATGATTTTTCGGGATTCGAGCGGCTCAGGGGGCCGCGCAGCGCTCCCGACGACTGCGTCACCGAACCGCCCGGCACCAGGCTGAACGGCCCCCTGCACAACCGCATCCCCGACCCCGACACCCTGCCCCGCGAGGACAACTTCTCCTTCTGGGTGCCCGACTTCAGCCCCGGCCACTACGACAGGCTGCTCTACTCCAGGCAGGGCCTCACGGCCAAGGTCAGAGGCGTCGACCTGTCCGGCCTCACCATGCGGAACATGTACGAGGAGATGTCCAAGGGCGCCTACTCCGTCTCGGGCTCGGCGGTGGGCTGGATCAGGCTCCCGCACTCCGAGGCGTGGTACGGCGCGGCGGCGTGCGGCCAGCCGTACCAGGACATGTCGGGGCACCCCGACAACCCGCGCGGCAACGCCCAGCTGCCCATCGACGCCGTGAACGCGCTGGCCGCCGCCCAGCCCCGCTTCAACTGGTCCGACTACGACCGCGAGGACCTCGGCGACGCCGACCGCGACGGGAACCTCGACGAGCCCGACGGCGTCGTCGACCACCTCGTGCTGGTGCACGCGGGCAAGGACAAGTCCTCCGACGGCGGCGCCCAGGGCGCCTACGCGCTGTGGGCGCACTCCAGCGCGGTCGCGGGAGGTCACACCGTCCCCGGCACGAGACTGAAGATCTCCAACTACATCGTGCAGCCGGAGGACGCCGGCGTCGGCGTCTTCGCCCACGAGTACGGCCACGACCTCGGCCTGCCCGACCTCTACGACACCAGCGGCGCGGCCAGTTCGGCCGTCGACTTCTGGGACCTGATGGCGAGCGGCTCGCACAGCGGGTCCCTCTACCAGTCGATGCCCGCGCACCTGGGCCTGTGGGCCAAGTGGGTGCTCGGCTGGGCCGACCCCGAGATCCTCGACCCGGGTGACAAGCCCAGGACGGTGGTCGTCGGGCAGTCCTCGCGCACGCCCCGCCTGACCGAGGACGGCGTGCGGGTCAACCTGGACAGCGCGCCGCTGAAGATGCTCGCCCCCCACGGCGGCGCGAAGATGTGGTGGTCGGGCATGGACCAGGAGTGGGCCGACGTCAGGATCACCCGCGACCTGGCCGTGCCGGCCGGCTCCGATCTGCGGTTCTGGATGTGGAACAGCTACGACATCGAGCCCGACTACGACTACGGCTTCGTCGAGGTCTCCACCGACGGCGGGGCCACCTGGACCCAGCGCAAGGTGTTCGCCGAGTCGGGGGCCGAGGTCAGCACGCCCGACGGCTACCCCGACCCCAACAAGGCCCTGCGCGACTACGGCGGCAGGAAGCACGGCCTGACCGGCGCCACCGGCGGCTGGCGGCACGACTACGTCGACCTCACCCCGTTCGCGGGGACCACGATCAAGCTGCGCCTGGTCTACAACACCGACGGCGGCACCACCCCGCGCGGCTGGTTCGCCGACGACTTCGCCCTCACCAGCGGCGGCGCCACGGTGTGGAGCGACGGCGTGGAGCAGGGCGCGGGCGGATGGACGCCCTCGGGCGCCACCTTCACCAACACCAGCGGGCAGGGCTGGACCGTCAGCACGGGCTCCCGCGAGATCTCCCGCTTCTACCTGGCCGAATGGCGCAACCTCGACGGCTTCGACAGGGGCCTGGCCCACGCCTACGACACCAGCTACCTGCGCGAGGGCTCGTGGAAGGTCGAGCGGGTGCGGTACAACGCGCCTGGGCTGCTGGTGTGGCTGCGCGACTCGACCTACACCAACAACGTGCTGGCCCCCACGCTGCTCGAAGGGCCGAGCCTCGGGGTGAAGGGCGGGCTGCTGCTCGTCGACTCGCACTACGAGCCGCTGCGCCGTACGGGGAAGTCGGCGGCCGTGGACCCGAGGGAGCGCAAGAACCTCGACGGGCGGGTGCAGAGCTCGAACGCGGCCTTCTCCTTCGGCGCGACCCGTCCGTTCAGGGAGTGCCTGGAGGGCGAGCCCTTCACCGAGCACTGCGCCTCCTACCCGGCGCTGAAGGGCGTGCCCGCCTTCACCGACGCCAAGACCTGGTACCCGGGGCTGGACCTCGTCGAGGGCTCCCTCGACTACCGCGACTTCGACGCCTCGGTGGTGATCCCCGCCAAGGGGCCCTACACCACCAGGGTGGTCGACGAGGACGGCAGGCCCGCCACCGAGCTGTACGGCACCGAGCTCGCCGGCGGCCACGTCCTCGGCTCGGGCGACCCCGGCGGGCAGGCGCTCGGCGTGCGGTTCAGCCTGCTCACCCCGCTGCCGGGCAACCTGGGAGCCGTCGTGCGGGTCACCCCGCCCAAGAAGTGATCATGCGCCGCCAGGGCGAGCGTCCCGGCGGCCCTACGATGTCATCCATGACCGAGCTCCGCAGCAAGGCCGAGCACACCGAGGCCATTCGCAGGGACCGGCGGATCGCCGTCGTGATCAACACGCGTTCCCGCCGTGGCCGCCGCCACTACTTCGAGGTGCTGGACCAGATCCACGCGCTGGGCTTCGAGCCCTTGGCGGAGTTCCCTGTCGTCAACCCCAAGAGGCTGCGCGCCCACCTGGACAGGGCCTTGGAGACCAAGCCCGACCTGCTCGTCGTGGGCGGTGGCGACGGCACCCTGTCCTCGGCGGTCCGCCACGTCGCCCACCGCGACGTCGCGCTGGGCGTGCTGCCGCTCGGCACCACCAACAACTTCGCCCGCAGCCTCGGCCTGCCGCTCGACCTCGCCGGCGCGATCCGCGTCTTCGACACGGGCAAGGTCGCCGACATCGACCTCGGCATGGCGGAGGACAGGCCCTTCGCCAACCTCGCCAGCTTCGGCGTCTCCGTCGAGGTGGCCGGCACCGTCAAGCCATGGCTCAAGCGCGTACTCGGCCGTCCCGCCTATCCGCTGACGGCCCTGACGATCCTGCCGGGGCACAAGCCGTTCAAGGCGATCCTCACCGTCGACGGCAAGCGCCACGAGCTCCTCACCGACCAGCTCAACATCGCCAACGGCCGCTTCCACGGCGGCTGGCAGGTGGCCAGGGACATCAGCATCGACAACGGCATGCTCGTGGCCTACCAGCTCGGCTCGGGCAAGAAGCTGCGCCTGCTGGGCGAGACGCTCGTGCGCGCGACCACGGGAAGGTGGCGCAGCCTGGCGGGCGGCCCGTTCGTGATGGGCCGCGAGATGCTGCTGGAGACCGAGCCGCCGATGGCGGCCGACGTCGACGGCGAGGTACGGCTGCGCACCCCGATCAGGCTGCGGGTGGTGCCGAACGGGCTGCGGGTCATGGTGCCTTCGGAGTTCGAGGACAGCTGACCCGGCCACTTGCATCCAAGCTGGCAGCGAATTAACCTATAAACAGATTTGCAGGTTCCAGTCAGCGAGGAGGTTCGGAGATGCTGTTGACCTCGATCGACCCGTTCATCCAGGAGTTCGAGCGCCAGTTCAACCGGCTGGCTCGCCAGAGCGTCGAAGCCGGCTCGGCCATGCCCATGGACGGGCTGCGGCGTGACGACGACGTGGTGCTCAAGTTCGACCTTCCCGGCATCGACCCCGACTCCATCGAGGTGACCGTCGACCGCGGTGTGCTCAGCGTCACCGCCCGCCGCGAGGAGGAGATCGCCGAGAACGAGCGGATGTTCGTGAGGGAGCGCCCGATGGGCGCCTTCACCCGCCGGGTCTACCTTTCCGAGCATCTCGACAGCGACAGGATCGACGCGGGCTACGCCAACGGCGTGCTCGTCGTCCGCATCCCCGTGCTGGAGCGCGCCAAGCCGCGCAAGGTCGAGATCCAGCGCGGCGAGAGCAAGGCCATCAAGGCCTGACCTTGAGGCGGGGGCGGGCGAGGGAACCCAGGTCCCCGTCGCCCGCCCCATGTCCCCAGGAGGCCGTGATGCCCGCCCTGCCCTTCGACGACGACCACGCGCCGCTCTACTCACTGGGACAGGTGGCCGACATGCTGCAGGTGCAGCAGGCCTACCTGCGCCGGCTCGACCAGCACGAGGTCGTCAGCCCCGCCCGCTCCACCGGCGGGCAGCGGCGCTACTCCCGCCACGACATCATGACCGTGCAGCACGTCACCCAGATGGCCGACGAGGGCATGACGCTCATCGCCATCCGCCGCATCCTCGACCTCGAACGTGAGGTGCGCCGCCTGCGCCAGGAGCTGAAGGCGGCCCAGGCCCGTCTGACCGAGCAGGGCTGAGGCCGGCGCGCGGGGCGCTCAGGCGTGCTCGCGATACCAGGCGAAGGTCCTGCGGACACCCTCCTCCAGCGAGACCTTCGGCTCGAAACCCGTGAGCTCGCGCAGCAGTGCGATGTCGGGACAGCGGCGGGCGACCGAGCCTGCCGGCGCGGGGGCGGGAGAGATGACGGGATCGGCGCCGGCCACCCTCAGGACGAGCTCCGCCAGGTCGGCGATCCCGGTCTCCGCGGTGTCGTCGCCGATGTGCACGATCCGCCCGAACGCCTCGGGCGTGGCCATCAGCCTGACCATCGCCTCGACCGCGTCGTCGACGTAGCAGAACGCCCTGCTCTGCTCGCCGCCGTAGAGGGTGAAGGGGTTCTCTCCGCGCGCCGCCCGCAGCGACAGCTCGGGGATGACGTGGTCGTGGCCCATCCTCGGCCCGTAGACGTTGTGGAAGCGCCCCACCACCGCGTGCGCGCCGTGCAGCACCGCCGCCTCGCCGTGCAGCTTGCTGATCGCGTAGGAGAAGCGCGGCGCGGCGACGTCCTCGATCACCAGAGGGACGGTCTCCGGCGTGGGAACGGGGACCAGCCCCGCGGTGACACCGCCCGCGTACGCCTCACTGGTGGAGGCGAAGAACAGCGGCTCACCGGGCTCGATCCAGTCCAGCAGGTGCATCAGCGCCAGCGTGTTGACCCGCAGCACCCTGGCGGGGTCGCGCTCCACGTTCCGCACACCGACGACGGCGGCCAGCATGTAGATCTGGTCCCAGCCGTGCTCCAGCGCCCGGTAGGAGCCCGGGTCGGTGAGGTCGGCGTCGCGCACGTCCAGCGGCAGCTCCTCCAGCGCGGGATCGCGCCTCCCTCTGGAGAAGTCGTCCACGACCGTGACGGCGTGGCCGTCGGCGAGCAGACGCGCGGCCAGGTGCAGGCCGATGAAGCCGGCGCCGCCCAGCAGGAGGACTCTCATCGCGTGTATCCGATCCCCGCGTAGCGGATGCCCCTGCCGGCGAGCACGCCGGCGTGCCGGTCGGTGTCGAGAACGCGCCAGGAGTCGAACAGGACCCTGATCGAGGTCTCGCCGATCTCCATCCCCCTGTAGTCGGGGTGGTCGTTGACGATCAGCATGGCGTCGGCCTCGGTGAAGGCCTTGTCGAGGCTGACGGGCTGCCCGCCGTACTCGCGGATGACCTCGTCGGTGACCAGCGGGTCGTGACCGAGGACGGTCAGCCCGGCGGCGGTGAAGACCGGCATCATGTCGGCGATGGGGGTGCCGCGCATGTCGTCGGTGGCGGGCCAGCCCTTGTAGGCCCAGCCCAGCACCGACAGCCGCCTGCCGCGCGTCTCGCCGAAGGTCTCGCGGATCAGGTCCACGAGCCTGCCGGCGACGTGGGAGGGCAGGCGTTCGTTGAGCGCCCTGGCGTGGCCGACCAGGGAGGTGGTGGCGCTGGCCCGCATGAGATAGGGGTCCTTGGTCAGGCAGCCCCCTCCCACGTAGCCGGGTCTGGCCAGGTCGGGGCGGGGGTAGTCGAGGTTGGCCGCGCGGATGACCTCCAGGGGGTCCAGGCGGTGCTGCTCGGCGACCAGGGCCAGCTCGTTGCCGTAGGCGTAGATCAGGTCGGTGTGGCAGTTGTTGGCCAGCTTGACCATCTCGGCGGCCTCGAGGCTGGAGACGGGAACGACCTGGTCGGCCAGGCCCTCGAACAGCTCGACGCCCTCGCGCAGGCTGGCCTCGTCCAGGCCGCCGATCACCTGCGGCAGCTCGACCAGCTCGCGCAGCGCCTGGCCCTGGATCGTGCGTTCGGGCGCCATGACCAGCCGGGCGCCCTCGTCCAGCCTCGGCAGCACCACGGCGCGGCTGGTGCCGATCGGCACCGTCGAGCGGACCACCACGAGGCGCTGCCCCGCGCAGGCGGCGACGGCCTCGGCCAGGTTGCCGAGCCTCGGCGCGCCGCTGGCGAGGTCCACGGGCGTGGAGACGCAGAGGATCACCGCGTCCAGCGGCTCACCGCCGGGCAGGGTGTGCCCGACCGTCACACCGGTGCCCAGGTGGTCGGCGAAGACCTCCGCCACCCCCGGCTCGTACACGTGGACGCGGCCCCTCGACAGGGCCTGGACGACCTCGGGGTTCGCGTCGACCCCGTGCACCCTGTAGCCCTTGGCGGCCATCGCCGCGGTGAGCGTGAGGCCCACGTATCCCATGCCGACAACGCCGACAGTCTTCGGCATCGTCACTCCTTTCCGTCACAGGGAGGACTCACCACGTCGAGTTCGACCGTGGTGACGTTGCCCGCGAACCCCGCCCTGCCGTACGCCTCACAGGCGGTACGGCGGTGCGCGGCCGTGGTGGCGTAGTCGGTGGCCAGGACCGCCTTGCCCGCGGCGCGCAGGGCGGCGGCCTCCGAGAGGTTCTCCCCGCACCATTGCCGGTCGCAGGGCAGGTCCGTGGCCCTGAAGAACAGCTCCTCCATGCCGATGCCGTCGATCGCCTCGGTGTAGCCGGCGTGGCGGCGCAGCTCGGGGGAGTTCTGCGGGACCACGAGGAAGCCTGGCCTGCTCGCCTTGGCGTGGGCGCTGATCCTGACGATCAGGTCGGCCATCTTCCTGCCGAGGCTGCGCCGGCTCTCTCCCGGCACGCGTGCCAGGTCGATCTCCTCGTAGGCCAGCGGGGTGTCGAGGTAGACGCCGTCGAACCCGGCCCGCATCGCCTGCTCGAGCCTGGGCCTGACGACCAGCTCCCACCAGCGCGGGTCCCAGTAGCGCACGAAGTGCTCGTCGGGCCAGTCGGGCCAGACGTTCAGCCTGAGATCGGCGGGCAGCGTGGCGAACTCCGTGCGGAACTCCTCCACCGAGCCGATCTCGAAGTAGGCCAGCACCCTCTTGCCCGACTTCCTGACCTCGGCGATCTCGGCGGCGCTGAAGTAGCCGGGAGCCGTGGCGTCGCGGGACAGGTCGACGATGGCCAGCTCGTGCGGGGCGGCGGCGACCGCGTCGAGCCGTCCGCCCGGATAGCCGGTCAGAACGTAGGTGAACGACCGCACCCCGGTCAGCGGCCCCGCCTCCCGCGAGGCCGACCCCTTCGACGGCGCGGCGCAGGCGGGCAAGGACAGGGCGGTCAGGGCCGCCAGCGCGGTCAGCGCCGCCGCGGGCCGCCTCATCCCTGCTCCGCCATCGCCTTGAGCGAGTCGGCCAGGCCGTGGACAGGTCGCCAGCCGAGCACCTTCTCCGCCCGCGAGATGTCGGCCTGGCTCCACGTCGCCGCCCCCGACCTGTCCCCACCCGTCACCGCGCGGGGGTCCTCCCTCTCGCGGATCTCGCCGGTGAAGCCGACCGTCCGCGCCAGTTGCTCCACCGCCTGCCTGACCGTCACCGCGCGCCCCGAGCCCACGTTGAACACCCGCTCGGGGAGGGGGCCGGCGAAGGCGGCGGCCGCCACCGCCCGCGCCACGTCCCTGACGTCCACGAAGTCGCGCACCGCGCCGAGGGGGCCCAGCGTGATGCTCCCCTCCGCCTCGCCGAGCAGGGCGTGAGCCTTCCCCATCACGTTCACCCTCGTCAGCCCGGGGCCGACGGGGTTGAAGACCCGCAACGAGACCCCGTCCACAGGGGCCGAGGTGATCAGCCCGGTGCCCGCCAGGTGGCTGACCCCGTAGGCGGTCACCGGCCTGGCGGGGTCGTCCTCGCGGGTGGAGCTCCCGTACGGCACCGGCCCGTACTCGGCGGCCGAGCCCAGCCTCACCAGCCTGGCCGAGGGCGTCACCTCGGCCATCGCCTCCACGAGCATCGCCACCACGCCCGCGTTGCCGCGCAGCAGCTCGTCGGGCCCGCCGCTCATCCGCCCTGTGCAGTTGATCACGACGCCGGGCCGTACGGACGCCAGCAGCCCGGCGACGGAGGCCACGTCGGCGCGGAGGAGGTCGAGCCTCGCCCGTCCCGCGCAGACCAGCTCGCCCACCCTGGGGTCGCCTTCGAGCAGGAGCCGCACCTGCCTGCCGAGGAAGCCGGAGGCGCCGAGGAGCAGCACTCTCACAGCGCCCGCTCCCTCTCGGGCAGCAGCAGCGGCCTGATCTCCTCGAAGCGGGCGTTGGCCTCGTCGTAGTCGTCGGGGCGGCCGATGTCGAGCCAGTAGCCCTCGAACTCGAACACGGCGGGCGGCCGCCGCCTGGCCAGCAGGTCGAGCACCAGCTCGTCGAAGCCGAAGGCCATCCCCTCGGGATAGCCCTCGATGCAGCCGCGCGACAGGGCGTAGACGCCCATGCTGACCAGGTAGCTCAGCAACGGCTTCTCCCTGAACCCCGTGATGTGCCCGCCCGCGGCCTCCAGCACACCGAAGTCGATCTTGACCACCCGCGGCGCCGTGGCGACGGTCAGCGGGGCGCTGGAGGCGGTGTGGTAGTGCAGCAGGTCGGCGTAGTTCAGGGTGGTCAGGACGTCGCCGTTCATGACGAGGAAGTCGTCGGGCAGCCGGTCCCTGATCGAGAACAACGGCCCGATCGTCGACAGCGGCGTCACCTCCTCGGTGTAGTCGACGGTGAGATCCCAGCGGGTGCCGTCGCCGACGAACGCCCTGATCAGCGGTGACAGGTGGCCGACGGCCAGCGTCACGCTGGTGAACCCCTGCGCGGCCAGCTGGCGCAGGATGATGTCGAGGATCGCGTACTCCTCGCCGATCGGCACCAGCGGCTTGGGCAGCGCCGAGGTGTACGGCCGCAGCCGCACCCCCTTGCCGCCCGCGAGTATGACGACATGCATAGGCTTCCCTTCCAGCGGTAGTGCCGAGTTCCACGAGTGTCGGGGCCGGGAGTTTCACTTCGGTTCCTCCTTGATTTCCCGGATAGGCTCCCGATCATGGGATTCGAGGGTGCGGAGGGACGCTGGCGCGCCGGTCTCGGGACGCTGCGCAACGTGGTCAGGCAGGAGCTGGTGACCAGGCAGCTGGACCGCCATCTGCCCGCCGCCCCTGCCCGCGTGCTCGACGCGGGATGCGGCCAGGGCACCCAGGCCCTGCGGATGGCCGAACGCGGCCACGACGTCACGGGGGTCGACGCCTCCCGCGAGCTGCTCGACCTCATCGACCCCGCCCTGGTCCGCACGGTCCGTTCCGACCTGTCAGGGCTGTCGTCGCTGTTCGAGCCCGAGTCGTTCGACGTGGTGCTGTGCCACGGCGTCCTGATGTACCTCGACGAGCCCGGCTCGCTCCTCACCGACCTCGCGGCGCTGGTCAGGCCCGGCGGGTTCCTGTCGCTGCTGGTGCGCAACGGCGACGCGCTCGCCATGCGGCCCGGCCTGATGGGCGACTGGCAGGCCGCTCTGCGGGCCTTCGAGGGCGGCCGCTACACCAACCGCCTGGGCCTGCGAGCCAGGGCCGACCGCCGCCTCGACCTGTCCGCGGCCCTGTCGGCCCGCGGCCTCGAGGTCGTCGCCTGGTACGGCGTGCGCGTCTTCACCGATCTCGATCCGGGCACAGAGGAGGCTCCCGCAGACCTCGACGCGCTGATCGCGTGCGAGGAACTCGCCGGCCGTACCGATCCCTATCGGTCGGTGGCCGCGCTGACTCACCTCATCGGTGGTAGACAGGAGATATGAAACGTCCCGGCTCCTGGTGCGAAACGCCGCGTCCTCCCCAGCCGTGGTGCGAGCGCCCCGCCCCTCCCGCCCCCTGGTGCGAGAGCCCCGAGTCCTCCGTGCTCAGCGTCCTGGACAAGCTGCTGAAGGCCGTCAAGCGCTGAGGTTTTCCTTCCGTGGGGTGGGTAGGCGCCATACCCATGAACACCAAGCAGGGCCTGTCCACGGCTGAGCTGGTCAGCGACCTCTCCGCACAGCTGTCGCAGCTCGTGCGTAGCGAGATGCGCCTGGCGCGCCTGGAACTGGCCGAGAAGGGCAAGCGGGCAGGGTTCGGCGCGGGCCTGTTCGGCGGCGCGGGTCTCATGGCCTTCTACGGCGGAGCCGCCCTGGTGGCCGCCGTCATCTTGCTGCTGACTGCCGTGCTGCCGGCCTGGGCCGCCGCCGCGATCGTGGCCGCGGCCCTGTTCGTGCTTGCCGCCGTTCTCGGCCTGATCGGTAAGAAGCAGGTCAAGCAGGCGACGCCACCGACACCCGAAGCGGCGATCGCGAGCGTCAAGACCGACATCGACGTGGTGAAGGAGAGGGCACGACGATGAGCGAGACCGATCCAGGCTTCAGTGAGTCACACGCGGGCGACGTCGGAGCGCGCAGGGCCACCGTCGGCACGCCGACAGATCATGAGTCCATCAACGTTCCGCCGACCCGCGCGGGCGCGGCGGAGAACGCCCATCAGGCCGAGGAGTCCCGCAGGCCGCACGAGGAGTTCGTGGCCGAGGGAACGGTGCCGGACGAGCGCGTCGGCTCGGGAGAGGTCGTCCAGCCGCCGGAGATCCCCGGCTCGGGCAAGACCGCCGCCTGGACGCATGCGGGGGCCTCGGGAAGGCCGGCCGCCTCCAAGGAGGCCGAGCTCCGGGCCGAGACGGCCGCCTCGGCCGAGTTCGAGACGGCCCAGGAGACGAGCCGCTTCGTGGAGAACGGCGGCCGCGGGGTCGCCCGCCCGGCGGCCAGACGGCCACGCGGCACCACAGGATCGACGACCGCCCGTGACACAGAGGTATTCAAGGAGGAGCAGGTGCGCAAGGACATCACCGAGACCCGCAAGGAGCTCGGCGACACGGTCGAGGCCATCGTGAACAAGGCGGATGTGAAGGGCAGGGCGACCGAGGCCGCGGGAGCGGCCAAGGACAAGGTCGTCGCCGTCGCCGACAAGATGCCCGACCAGGTGAAGGACGCCGCCGACAAGGTCGGCGCGGAGGCGAGGCGCAGGCCGGCCCTGATGATCGCGGCGGCAGGGGCGGTCGCCCTGTTCGTGATCCGCAAGATGATGAAGCGGAACCGGAAGTAGGCGCATGTGTGGTGGGGTGCGCTCAAGAGGGCGTTCGCCGAGTTCAGGCACGACGGGGTGCAGGACTGGGCGGCCGCCCTCACCTACTACGGCGTCCTGTCGGTCTTCCCCGCGTTGATCGTGCTGGTGTCCTTATTGGGGCTGGTCGGGCGTGACGACGCGGCGGCCGTCATCGGCAGCATCGCCGTCCTCGCTCCTGCCGAGGTGCGCGACCTGCTGGTCCAGGGGCTGGCGGGGGTGCGCAGCACCGGCGCGGGCGTGCTGGCGATCGTCGGCCTGCTGGTCGCGCTCTGGTCGGCCTCCGGCTACATCGCCGCCTTCGTCCGCGCCGCCAACGCGATCTACGACATCGAGGAGGGGCGCCCGTTCTGGAAGCTGACCCCGCTCAGGCTCGGCCTGACCCTGCTGGTCATGGTGCTGCTGGCCGCGGGGGCCATCGCGGTCACGCTGACGGGCAGGGTGGCGCAGGTGGCGGGCAGCAGGCTCAGCATCAGCGACACGCTCGTCACGCTCTGGGACATCGTCAAGTGGCCCGTCCTCGCGCTCATCGCCGCAGGACTGATCATGGTGCTCTACTGGGCGGCGCCGAACGTGCGGCAGCCGGGCCTGCGCTGGATCACTCCAGGCGGGCTGCTCGCGGTGGTGCTGTGGGTGCTGGTCTCCGGCGGCTTCGCGCTGTACGTGGCCAACTTCGGCTCCTACAACAAGACCTACGGCACCCTCGCCGCCGTCGTGGTCTTCCTCATCTGGCTGTGGCTGTCCAACATGGCCCTGCTGTTCGGCGCCGAGTTCGACGCCGAGCTGATCAGGGGCAAACGCATCGCGGAGGGGCATCCCCCCGACGTGGAGCCGTACGCGGTGCCGAGAGATCCACCCAAGCCGGATACGCTTCCTGAATGATTCGTCGCGCGATGGTGGCGCTGGTCCTCGCGCTGGGCCTGGCCGGATGCGGTGCGGGCACGGCCGTCAGTGATCTCGGCAAGGTCGTCGAGGGGGCTCCCGGCGCCACCACCCCCGTCGAGGTGCGCCAGGGGCAGCGCTTCTCGCTGTCGCTCACCGAGGGACAGTGGGACCTCAAGGCGGTGCCCGACGCCAAGGTGGCCTCCTTCATCAGCGAGGAGCACCTCGACGGCCGCACCTACTTCGTCTTCAACGCCAAGCATCCAGGCTCCACCCGCGTCGAGATCACCGGCCAGGCGCAGGCGAGTTTCTCGATCACCGTCAGGAACTCGTAGGCCCGCGCCGTCGTCATGAGTAGGGTGCGCCCATGAGCGATCTCCGAGACTTCATGCGAGTGCGGGCCAGCGCCGACGGCGCCGAGACGGTGACCTGGTGGACGGGCGACGTCTACGCCTACGGCCTCGACGACGGCCCGCACCACCTGTTCGGGTTCGAGGGCGTCAACGTGGCCAGGGCGGTGGAGAAGGACGGCGGCTGGGAGCTGCTGACCAGGGAGGCGGCGGCCTATCTCGACCCCGCCTCGCGCGACCCCCTCGACACCTGGGACAACCCCTTCACCGGCAGGCTCGTGGACGTCCAGCACGTCTACAACGACCCGGTCAACCAGCGGCTGCGCGGCTTCCAGGTGCCTGCCACGCGCATGGGCGACACGGTGGTGCTCAACACCGACATCCTGCTGGCCTACCCTTCGCCGCTGAAGGTCGCCGACTACCCCGACAACTCCTTCAGCGACACCTACAGGGCGATGGAGCTGTTCCAGTTCTTCGCCCCCGCCGCCGCGCTCGAGGGCGACGCGCCGTCGGTGCCGAACACGCTGTCGTGGTGCAGGGTCTCGCCCTGGCTGCCGTGGATGACGATGGGCCAGCGGCCGGGCGCGCTGGTCTACCACTGCAGGGGAGCCAAGGTCGGCGAGGTGCCCGGCAATCTGGAGACCCTGTTCGGGCCGCTCAACGCGCCCACCGAGTGGAGCGCGCCCAACCAGACGAGCTGGACGACGTTCGTTGACCGAAGAAAGTTCTGATCGTTAGCCTTGTCAGGGTGACGCTTGGCAGGTACTACGAGGACTTCACCGTCGGCGACGTCTACCAGCATCCTCTGGGCAGGACGATCAGCGAGGCCGACAACACCTGGTTCACGTTGCTGACGATGAACACCAACCAGAACCACTTCAACGCGCACTTCGCGGCCAAGGCCCCGGCCGGGAAGATCATCGTGAACTCCGGTCTGTCGGTGGCGATCGTGCTGGGCCTCTCGGTCATCGACGTCAGCCAGACCGCGATGATGAACCTCGGCTGGGAGGAGATCAGGCTCACCCACCCCGTCTTCATCGGCGACACCCTCTACGCCGAGTCGAAGGTGCTCGCCAAGCGTGAGTCCGGGTCGAGGCCGTACGCGGGGATCGTCACCTGCGCCACGCGCGGCCTCAACCAGGAGGGCGACGAGGTGATGTCCTGGCGCAGGACCGTCATGGTCTACAAACGCGACGCCCCGCACGACAAGGGCTACTTTCCCACCGCGAAGAACGGACCCATGTGATGAACTTCGAGCTCGACGAGGACCAGCAGCTGTTCCGCGCCACGCTGAGGGAGTTCGTCGACAAGGAGATCGTGCCCGTCGCCTCCGAGTGGGAGCGCTCGGGACGCTATCCCGCCGAGATCGTCGAGCGGTTCAAGGAGCTCGGGCTCTTCGGCATGACGATCCCCTCCGAGTACGGCGGGCTCGACCTCGACCGCGTCTCCTACGCGCTGGTCTTCGAGGAGATCGCGCGCGGCTGGATGGGCGTGGCGGGGGTGCTCGGCTCCCACTCGCTGTCCGCGTGGATGATCAACCAGTACGGCACGCAGGACCAGAAGGAGCGCTACCTGCCGGACCTGGCCAGGGGCGCCCGCCGTACCGGCATCGCGCTGACCGAGCCTGGCGCGGGCACCGACCTGCAGGGCATCCAGACCCGCGCCGAGCGCGACGGCGAGCACTACGTGGTCAACGGCGCCAAGACGTGGATCACCAACGCCCGCCACGCCGACCCCATGCCGGTGCTGGTGAAGACCTCCGACGAGAGGCCCGCCCACAGGGGGCTGTCGATGCTGCTCGTCGAGGCGGGCACGCCCGGCTACACCGTCAGCCGCGACCTGCCCAAGCTGGGCTACAAGGGCACGGAGACCTGCGAGATCACCCTGCAGGACGTCCGCGTGCACAGCGACCAGCTGCTCGGCGGCGTCGAGGGGCGCGGCATGCAGCAGGCGCTGTCGGCCCTCGAGCTGGGCAGGGTCAACATCGCCGCCAGGGCCGTGGGCGTCTCGCAGTGCGCCTTCGACGCCGCGCTCGCCTACGCGGGCCAGCGCGAGGCGTTCGGCAGGCCCATCGGCGACTTCCAGGCCATCCAGCTCAAGCTCGCCGACATGGCCACCGAGATCCAGGCGGCCAGGCTGATGACGTACTGGGCGGCCTCCAGATCGGCCAGGGCGGAGGCCGCCATGGCCAAGTACTTCGCCTCCGAGGTCGCCCTCAGGGTGACGATGGAGGCCATGCGGGTGCACGGCGGCTACGGCTACTCGCAGGAGTTCGTGCTCGAACGGCTCTACCGCGACGCGCCGCTCATGGCGATCGGCGAGGGCACCAACGACGTGCAACGCCTGGTGATAGCAAGGGACCTGCTCAGCGGAGCGGTTAAGGTCGGCTGGTGAGCTGTCTGTTCTGCGAGATCGTGGCAGGGGAGCGACCCTCCTTCGTGGTCACCTCCGACGAGGTGGCGCTCTCCTTCCTCGACACCAGGCCGGTGTTCAAGGGACACCTGCTCGTCGTGCCGCGCGCGCACGTGGAGACACTGACGGACCTGGCCGAGGTCGGGCCGTTCTTCGAACGCGTCCAGCACCTGGCGGGAGCGGTCGAGAAGGGGCTCGAGGCGGCGGGCACGTTCGTGGCGATGAACAACCGCGTCAGCCAGAGCGTTCCGCACCTGCACGTCCACATCGTGCCGCGCAACAGGAAGGACGGCCTGCGCGGCTTCTTCTGGCCACGCACCAGGTACGCCTCCGACGAGGAGGCCGAGTCGTACGCCGCGGCGATCAGGCGAACCAGCTGAGCGACTGGCCGTGCGGCCCCGCGAAGGCCAGCGGCCTGCCGTCCAAGACCAGCGCCATCACCGCCCTGTCGGCCGGCGGCGGGTACGGCAGGCGCACCCACGGCTGCCTGGCCGGTCCCTCGTTGGCCAGCCAGTGGCACGGCAGCGCCCGCATGGTCGCGGCGAACCGCTCCCTCTCGGCCTCGCCCAGGTACGGCAGCACGGCGGTGTGGAAGACCACGACCGTCGCCTCCTCGGGCGCCTGCGCGACCAGCCCCGCCACGCACTCGTTGAGGTCGCCGCGCACCAGACGGGGCGGATCCTGCGCGACGACCGCGACGGCCCGCTCCAGGTTGGCCAGCCGTTCGGGCTGCCACGGCCACACCAGCGCCCTCAGCCAGGCCACGGCGTCGGGGTCGCGCACGTCGAGCGGGTTCAGGTCCACGCCCACCCGCCACACCACCTCGGGCAGCCTGTCGGGCAGCGGGGCCGGCCCGGTGACCTCACACGTGAACGCCCCCTCCTGCGGGCCCAGCTCGCGTCCCGGATAGCGGTAGCCGTACCTGTCGGGATAGAGACACAGCCCCGCGGAGGCGCCCACCTCGATCAGCGCCAGCGGTCCGTCCAGCAGGCAGAGCGCGGGCAACAGGGCGGCGCAGCGGGCCGCCTCGTTGGTCTGGGTGGAGCGGGCCAGCATGGTGGCGCGGACGGCGTCCCAGCTCTGCCGTACGAACGAGGAGAAAGCGGGATAGGCGGTGACAGGGCCGCCGAGAAAGCGGACGGCGGCGAACAGCAGGTTGGGCTGCTGCTTCGGGGCGGGCAGCGCGGCGATCAGGCTCAGGAGCGCCGGATCGGCCGCGATCCCCTCGGTCAGCTCCCGATAACCCGGCGCCTCCACCCGTCCGAACACCTCGTAACGCCGCGCGAGATCGTTCACGCCCGCAGCATAGGGGTAAGCTCCGCGCGTGGAACCCTTGGTCGTCGTTCTGCTGCTGGTCCTCCTTGTCGGGGGTCCCTCGCTCGTGCTGTGGCGCGTCCTGCGGGGCAGGCGCGAGCTGGGTGCGGGCCCCGCCGAACGGGCGACGTTCGAGACCCTGCACACCGCCTCCCTGGCCGCGCCCCCGCTGCGCGCGGGGCTGAGCGAGGAGGGCGCGCAGCGGGCCTCGCGGCACCTGCGCGAGCTGCTCGGCTCGCCCGCCATCGCGATCACCGACGGCGAGCGGCTGCTGGTCTACGACGGCGCGGGCGAGCACCACGCGGCCGAGGCGTTCGCGCACGCGGCGGGCACGCTCAAGGACGGCCGTACCCAGGTGCTGAACCTCGACTGCGACCTTCTCGAATGCCCGATCAGGCACGCCGTGGTGGTGCCGCTCAGCACCGACGACAGAGTGGTCGGCTCGCTGGCCGCCTACGGCCAGGAGACCTCAGCGGGGCTCGTCAGGGCCGCCCAGGAGGTGGCCAGGTGGGTCGACTCCCAGCTGGAGCTGGCCGAGCTCGACCGCAGCCGTACCCTGCTGATGGAGGCCGAGGTGCGGGCGCTGCGCGCGCAGATCTCCCCGCACTTCATCTACAACTCGCTGACCACCATCGCCAGCTTCGTCCGTACCGACCCCGAGCGCGCCCGCGAGCTGCTGCTGGAGTTCGCCGATTTCACCCGCTACAGCTTCCGCAGGCACGGCGACTTCACCACCCTGGCAGAGGAGCTGCGCTCCATCGACCGCTACCTGATCCTCGAGCGCGCCCGCTTCGGCGACCACCTGCGGGTCACGCTGCGCATCGCGCCCGAGGTGCTGCCCGTCGCGGTGCCGTTCCTGTGCCTGCAGCCCCTGGTGGAGAACGCGGTACGGCACGGCCTCGAATCCAAGAACGGCGTCGGCCGCATCGCGATCGTCGCCGAGGACGCGGGCGCGGAGTGCCACATCAGCGTCGAGGACGACGGCCTCGGCATGGACCCCGAGCGCCTGCGCCGCATCCTGGCAGGAGACGTCTCGGCCGAGAGCGGCGTCGGCCTGGCCAACGTCGACGAGCGGCTGCGCCAGGTCTACGGCGACGAGTACGGCCTGGTCGTCGAGACGGCGGAGGGCGCGGGCACCAAGGTCAACATCAGGGTGCCCAAGTACCACCCCGGCGTGTCGGCCCGCTGATCAGCTCCTCCAGTCGCAGCCCCTTCAGCTCGGGCGAGTCGCGCGAGACCATCCTGGCCGCCAGCCTCTCCACCGGAACGACGCCGAGCGGCCTGGCCGCGTCGATCTCGTCGCGGATGAGCAGCGCCACCCGCCGCTGGTCCTTCGGCACCAGGTCGGAGGAGGTCCACGCCCGTACGATCGCCTCGGTCCTGATCGCGTTCATCGACTCGGTGTTGCCGCGCAAGCCGTCCTCGACCGCCCGCCTGATGAGCTGCTCGAGCTCGGGCGTGATGGGGTCGTCGCGCTCCTCGCGGCACTCCACGCGCAGCACCAGGTAGTCGAGCAGCACCGGCCGGCCGTCGGCCCTGAGCCGTCCCTCGACGATCTCCAGCTTCCCCGGCGGCGCGGGCGCGTCGAGCACCACCAGATGCCCCGCCTGCACCGGCCTGCCGCCGCCGCCTGGCGCCACCATGCTCCAGTGGACGCCCAGCCTCGGCTGGTCTCCCGTCGCCTCCAGCACCACCTCCAGGCCCTCGGACATCTTCTCCGCGATGGTGGCCGCGGTCGCCAGCGGCGGGCCGACCAGTCCCGCGAGCTTGCCCAGCACCTGGACGGCGGCGCCCAGCGGCCCCTGCTGCGTGACCTGGTAGAGGCCGGCCTCGACGGTGACCACCCCGCCGTTGTACGGCACCAGCGGCGAGACCTGCAGGTCGAGGTGGACGCCCGGCGTGGACCACGCGGGGGTGCTGACCGCCTTGAACCCGACGGGCTGGGTGCCCAGGAAGTTGAGGGTGAGCCCGCCGTGCAGGGCGGGGAAGTGGTCGTTGCCCCACGACCTGCGCTGGGCGAGGAACCCCTCGGTCAGCCACAGCCGCACGTAGCCCTCGCGGGGGACGAGCGGCCTGGAGCCAGGGTCGGGGATGAACTCCAGGTGGACGTGGTCGGCCTTGGCGCTGAACCACTGGGACAGACGGCTCATTCATTCTCCGGGTCGATGGGAAGGAACAGGATCAGGTCGCCGACCATGGGGGAGCGGGCCGAGCGGACGCGAGCCCACGGGGGTGCTCACCACGCCCTCGGCGACCCTGACGACGACGCGCGGGAGCGTCACACCAGCCTCCTGGTGAGCTCGCCGGTCAGCTCGCGCAGGGAGGGGGCGGCAGGGGCGGCGCCCATGGTGCCGTCGGGGCCGCACAGGGGCAGCTTCTCCAGCAGCCTGGTGTGCACCCCTTCGGGGTCGGAGGGGAAGGCGGCGACCCCGGCGGCGACCAGTGTCCTGGCGGCGGCGCGGGAGCGCACCTTGGTGATGGCGCTGTCGTTCGCGGCCAGGGCGGAGGTCCACCGGCGCGCGAGGTCGGCGTCGAAGCCCTGCCCGAGCTCGCGCAGCGGACGGCCGTCGACCTGGAGGCCGAGCAGGCCGGAGGAGGCGGGGTCGGCGAGCAGGGCCAGGCGTTCGGCGGGCGGCGGGTAGTAGAGCGTGTCGACGCTCAGCCCGTGCTGGAGCTCCTCCACCATCCAGGCGGCCGCGTCGCCGACCATGAGCACCGAGTAGGCGTCGGCGAACATCTCGTCGGCCCAGTCGCCTGCCACCATCCTGGCGTCGTGGGCCAGGTCGAGGTCGTGCATGACGAGGTGGCCCGTCTCGTGTGCCGCGACCACCAGCCACCACGCCTGTCTGGCCGCCCACGCGGGCAGCGAGATCACCGGGATCGGCAGCTCGCGCACCAGCTCGTCGACGAGGTCCCTCGGCACGTCCTTGCGCGGGGTGGCGAAGGCGTCGAACATCGGGTCGAGGTAGGGCAGCGGCCCGGCGGGCGGTCTTCTGCCCAGCACGTCGAACGGCTGCCACCAGCAACTGCGCACCACCTCGTCGGCCGCGGCGAGCACGGGGCCGCGCAGCGGGTCGAGCCGCTGGTCGTACTTCGGGGCGTACCACTCGAAGAGCCGTTTGACCGTCGACAGGCTCGCGTCCAGATGGAAGCAGCGCGCGTAGGCGGCCTCCGAGGTCGCGCCCGTCACCGCGAGCAGTTGCTGCCTGATGCCGGTGAGCATGCCGTCCAGGATCGCCCCGAGGACCTCGAAGTGGTGGCCGAACCTGCGGAAACGCCCGTCGGCCGCGCGGGCGGCCAGCCAGGCGGAGGTTTCCTCGCGCAGCAGGTCGGCGGCGGTGAGAGAACGATCCACTCGGTTCTGCACACGCACGGGGAAACCATACTCGGCTGTGATCGGGGCGTGACAGGCTTGACGCCTGATGTCTGTTTCATCACTCTCAACGATGGAAGGGGAGAGCCGTGAACAGGCTGCGGGTGCTGGCGGTCGACGACGAGCTTCCGGCGCTCGAAGACCTGTCGTACCTGCTGCGGGCCGATCCCAGGATCGGCGAGGTGGCCACCGCTCGTGACGGGGCCGCCGCGCTGCGGCTGCTCGACAGGGCCATCGCCGAGGGGCGGCCGATCGACGCGGTCTTCCTCGACATCAGGATGCGCGGGCTCGACGGCGTGGTGCTCGGCAGGCTGCTGTCGCAGTTCGCCAACCCGCCCCGCGTCGTCTTCGTGACCGCCTACGAGGAGCACGCGGTCGACGCCTTCGAGATCAAGGCCGAGGACTACCTGCTCAAGCCGGTGCGGCCGGAGAGGCTTGCCGAGGCGATCAGGCGGGTGTGCGTCTCGGCCGACGTTCCCGTCGAGGGCGCGGAGTCCGACACGATCCCCGTCGAGCTGGGCGGCGTGACGAGGTTCGTCTCCACGGCGGACGTGATCTACGTGGAGGCGCAGGGCGACTACGCCCGGCTGCACACCGCCGCGGGCAGCCATCTGGTCCGCATCCCGCTGGCCACGCTGGAGGAGCGCTGGGCCTCCTCCGGCTTCGTGCGCGTGCACCGCAGCCATCTGGTGGCGCTCAGGCACATCGAGGAGCTGCACATCGACTCCGGGCGCTGCTCGGTCAGGGTCGGCGACACCGAGATCCCGGTCAGCCGCCGCCACACCCGCGAGCTGCGCGACCTGCTGCTGCGCAGGGAGAGGCGGTGAAGGCCTGATGACCAGGCGCAGAGTCACGGTCATGAGCCCGCGCACGGCCGCCGCGCGCAGGCCCCGCTACCCGGTCAGCAGGGAGATCGACGAGCAGACCCACCTCGGTGAGGTCTACATGCGCTCGCTGCTGCGCACGCAGTTCAGGCTCGCGCTGCTCGTCTGCACCGTGCTGGCCTGCGTGGTGCTGGGGCTGCCGATGCTGTTCCTGCTCGTGCCCGAGCTGCGGGCGGTGCACCTGGCGGGGGTGCCGCTGCCGTGGGCGGTGCTGGCGGGACTGATCTACCCGATGTTCGTCGCGGGGGCCTGGCTGTACGTCCGGCAGGCCGAGCGCAACGAGCGCCACTTCGAGGACCTGGTCGAGCGGCAATGAGCCTGGCCGCCGTCGTCATCGTGGTGGTCGCGGCGATCCTGATCGGCGCGTTCGGTCTGCGTCTGTCGCGCACGACCTCCGACTTCTACGTGGCCTCCCGAACGGTCACCCCGCTGTGGAACGCCTCGGCCATCGGCGGGGAGTACCTGTCGGCCGCCTCCTTCCTCGGCATCGCGGGCCTCATCCTCACCCATGGCGCGGACATGCTGTGGCTGCCCGTCGGCTGGACCGGCGGCTACCTGGTGCTGCTGGTGCTGGTCTCGGCGCCGCTGCGCCGCTCGGGCGCCTACACCCTGCCCGACTTCGCCGAGTCGCGCCTGGAGTCGATGGCCGTGCGCAGGACGGCCAGCGTGCTGGTGGTGCTGATCGGCTGGCTCTATCTCATGCCGCAGTTTCAAAGCGCGGGCATCGTGCTGCGCGCGATCACGGGGGCGCCCGGCTGGGTGGGCGGTCTGGTGGTCGCCGTGGTGGTGGCGGTCAACGTGCTGTCGGGAGGGATGCGCTCGATCACGTTCGTGCAGGCCTTCCAGTACTGGCTCAAGCTCACCGCGCTCGCCGTCCCCCTGGTCTTCCTGCTGATGGCCTGGCGGTCGGGCGGCGCGCCCGGGCTGTCGGAGCACGACATGGCGCACTGGCAGCTGCCGCTGTCCAGCGCCAAGGAGTACGGGCTCTACTCGACCTACTCGCTGATCCTGGCCACCTTCCTCGGCACGATGGGGCTGCCGCACGTGCTGGTGCGCTTCTACACCAACCCCGACGGGCGGGCGGCCCGCCGTACGACGTTGGTGGTGCTGTCGCTGCTGGGCGCCTTCTACCTGCTTCCCGCGCTCTACGGCTGGCTGGGCAGGATCTACGCTCCCGACGTGGCGGGCACCGACGCGGTGGTGCTGACGCTGCCCGGCAGGGTGATCGGCGGCACGCTCGGCGACGTGCTGACGGCGCTGGTCACCGCGGGCGCCTTCGCGGCGTTCCTGTCGACCTCCTCGGGGCTGACGGTGTCGGTGGCGGGCGTGATCGCGCAGGACCTGCTGGGCGGCGGCGCGGTGCGCGCCTTCCGGCTGGCGACGCTGATGGCCGTGGCCGTGCCCCTGGCGCTGGCCGTGTGGGCCAGGGCGCTGCCGGTCGCCGACGTGGTCGGGCTCGCCTTCGCCGTGGCGGCCTCGTCCTTCTGCCCGCTGCTGGTGCTGGGCATCTGGTGGCGCAGGCTGTCGTCGACGGGGGCGCTGGCGGGATTGTTCGTGGGCGGGGGGCTGGCGTGCGCGGCGGTGATGGCGCAGATCACCGGCGGGCCGTACGGCGGGCTCGTGGGCGCGCTGCTGGCCCAGCCCGCGGCCTGGACGGTGCCGATCGCCTTCTTCGTCATGGTCGTGGTCTCGTTCCTGACCCCGCACCGCGTCCCGCTGGGGGTGGCCAGGACGATGGTCCGCCTGCACACCCCCGAGACGCTCAACCTCGACCGCGGCGACTGGCGCTCTCGCTCGTCGTGACGGGCAGCTCGCCCGAGCCGCGCACCACCAGCTCGACCGGCACCCTGACCATGCGCGCGGGCCCGCCGTCCAAGAGCAGGTCGACGGCGGTACGGCCGAGCAGCGCGGTGTCGTAGCGCACCACGCTCACCCCCGGGTCGAAGACGTCGGCCAGCGCGAAGTCGTCGAACCCCACGAACGCGGGCCTCTCGCGGCGCGTCCTCAACGCCTGGAGGATCCCGATCGCCGCCCTGTTGTTGGTGGCGAAGAAGGCCGTGGGCGGGTCGGGCAGCTCCAGCAGCCTGTCGACCTCGCGCGCGGCCCGCCAGGGGTCGAACACCCCGCTGGTCACGAGCGACTCGTCCACCGTGCCGAGGGCCTCGCGGTAGCCGCGCGCCCTGTCGTGCACCGAGCTGAGGTTCTCGTCGTCGGAGATGAGCGCGATGCGCCGGTGCCCCCGCGCCATCAGGTGCTCGGTGGCCAGGCGCCCGCCCTTGAAGTCGTCGAGCAGCACCGCGCTGGACTCGGGCAGCCCCGCGGGCACCCTGTCCACGAACACCGCGCGAAGGCCGCCGCCCAGCAGTTCGGCCAGCCAGCCGTGGCCGCCTGCCGACGGCACCAGGATGAGGGAGTCGACGCCGCGCGCGAACATCGACTCCACGAGCATCCGCTCCCGCTCGGGCCGCTCCTCGTAGGAGCCGAAGACGACCAGCGCCTCGTGCTCGGCCGCCGCGCTCTCCACGGCGGCGGCCAGGTGGGCGTAGAACTGGTTGGAGATGTTCTCCATCACCAGCCCGATCGTCAGCATCGCCGCGCCCCTGGCCAGGCGGCTGGCGGCCTCGTTGCGGCGGAAGCCGAGCGCGTTGATCGCCTCCTGCACCCTGCGCTGCAGCGGCCCGCTGACGTGCGGCTCCTGGTTGACCACCCGCGAGACCGTCTTGAGGCTCACCCCCGCGTGCCTGGCCACGTCCGCCATGGTGGGTCTCTGGCGCGCTGTCATAGTGTCCCCCCATGAACGATGACTGGATCTGCGGCAGGCTGGGCGAGGACGAACCGTGGGCGCTGGGCGCGGTCAATCCGCCGGTGTTCGAGAACTCCCTGTTCACCTTCGAGACGGCGGGCGACCTCGCCGAGGCGATCAAGGACGAGGACGAGCGCTACGTCTACTGGCGCGGCACCAACCCGACCGTCGACCTGGCCCAGCGCAAGCTGGCGGCGCTGGAGCGCGCCGAGCGGGCCAAGTGCTTCGGCTCGGGCATGGGCGCGATCTCGGCGACCGTCTCGTCGCTGGTGTCGGGGGGCGACCACGTGCTGGTGCTGGGCGCCATCTACGGGCCCACCACGCAGTTCCTTCGCTACCTGGAGAAGTTCGGCGTCACGCACACACATGTCGGCGACCCCGCCGGTCTTGACAGCGCTATCAGAGCGAACACGCGAGTACTCTACTTCGAGTCGCCCTCCTACATGAGCTACCGCGTGGTGGACATCCCCGCCGTGACCGCGTGGGCCTCGGGTCACGGGCTGGTGTCCGTGATGGACAACACGTGGTCCACGCCGCTGTTCCAGAAGCCGCTGACCATGGGCGTCGATCTGGTGATCCATTCGCTGTCGAAGTACGTGGGGGGCCACAGCGACCTCGTCGGCGGGGTGGTGGCCGGCTCCGCCGAGCTGATCAGGCCGATCGCGCTGACGGAGTACCAGCTGTACGGCGCGGCGATGTCCCCGCACGACGCGGCCAAGGTGATCAAGGGGTTGCGCACGCTGCCCGTCAGGATGGCCGCCCACCAGGAGCGCGGCCTGGCCGTCGCGGCCTTCCTCGACCGGCACGAGGCGGTGCGCGCCGTCCACCATCCGGGGCTGGCCTCCCACCCCGACCACGAGCTGGCGAGGCGGCAGATGGCGGGCTTCTCCAGCGTCTTCGGCCTCGAGCTCGACACCGACGAGCGGCAGGTCGTGGCCGCCTTCCTCGACGGGCTGAAGGTCTTCAGGATCGGGGTGTCGTGGGGCGGGTTCGAGAGCCTGGTCGCCGCGCCCGCGCTGACCACCGAGGAGTCGGTGCGCGTCACCATGGGCATCCCCGTCGGGCTGGTGCGCCTGTCGGTGGGTCTCGAGCCTGCGGACACGCTCGTCGAGGATCTGGCTCTAGCGCTGGAGGGGGTTGTGCGCCTAGCTTGAGTGACAGCGCTGTCACCCAGGAGGCACCCATGAGAACTCCCCTCCTCGCGGCCCTGGCCGCCGCCACTCTGACGATCGCCGCGTGCGGCTCGGGCTCCTCGTCCGACGGCGGCGGCACGGTCAGGCTCCGCATGATCGAGAGCCTGACCAGCCCTGACAGGACCAAACTGATGAAGAGCCTGCTCGCCGACTTCGAGAAGGCCAACCCCGGCGTGGAGGTGGAGCTCATCTCGCCGCCCCTCGACAGCGCCGACCAGAAGATCACCCAGATCCTGCAGACGAAGAAGGACCTGGACGTGCTGGAGGTGCGCGACCACACGGTCAAGTCCTTCTCCAACAACGGCTGGCTGGCCGAACTGCCCACCACGCAGTGGGCCGGCTGGCAGGACCTCACCGAGCTGGCCAGGAAGAAGGCCGTGGAGGTGGGCGGCAAGCCGTACCTGATTCCCTACGGCTTCTACCAGCGGGCGCTGTTCTACAGGACCGACTGGGGGATGACCAAGCCGCCCGCCACCTGGGAGGAGCTCTACCAGGAGGGCAAGAGGATGACCACGGGGGAGCGGTTCGGCTACTCCTTCAGGGGCGGCAAGGGCGGCGCCGACTACGCGGTCCAGATGATCAGCGCCTACAACGGCGAGGCGCTGGACCCCGAGAAGTCCTTCTACCTGAAGGACAAGAAGACGATTTTCTCCACGCCCGAGGCGGCCCAGGCGCTCGACCTGTTCGTGAAGATCTTCAAGGAGGCGTCGCCGCCGGACTCGGTCTCGTGGGGCTACCCGGAGATGGTCCAGGGCTTCACCTCGGGGGTCACCGGCATGCTGATCCAGGACCCCGAGGTGATCAAGACGGTCGAGGAGAGCGGCGTCACCTCCTGGTCGACGGCGCCCATCCCCAAGGGCCCGACCGGCTACGCCTTCCAGCCCGTCGGCTACGCCGGATGGGGCGTCACCTCCTTCAGCGCCCACAAGGCCCAGGCCGTCAAGCTGGTGCAGTTCCTGTCGGAGGCGCAGCAGAGCCTGCGCTTCGCCAAGGGCAACTCGCTGATCCCGATCTCGTCCTCGGCGCAGAACGACCCGCAGTTCTCGCAGGGCGCGTGGAAGGCCTACCTGGAGGCGCAGAAGGACCCCAAGCAGGTCATCACGATCAGGCCGGTCGACTCGCCGGGATGGAGCCAGTTCCTCGTCGACTCCGACCGTGACGTCCAGGCGCTGCTGACCGGCAAGAAGAGCACGGCCGAGGTGCTGAAGGCGTGGGACGAGTTCTGGACGGGTCAGGCTTCGTGAGCCGTCCCGCCTTCACCGCGAGGAAGGCAGGGCTCATCGCGCTGTGCCTGCTGCCCGGCGTGGCCTTCGTCGCGGTCTTCACCTACTACCCGATGGTGCGCGGCAGCGTCATCGCCTTCCAGCGCTACAACCTCTTCGACCTGACCTCGACGCCGTTCGTGGGCCTGGAGAACTTCAGGGCGGTGCTGGCCGAGGAGCGGTTCTGGACGGCGCTGCGCAACACCGGCCTCTGGGTGGGCGTGTCGCTGTTCTTCCAGTTCCTCCTCGGTTTCGGTCTGGCCCTGCTGCTGCGCAGGCACTTTCGCGGCAGGGGGCTCTACCAGGCGTGGGTGTTCTTCCCCTGGGCGATGTCGGGCTTCCTGATCGGGCTGCTGTGGCGGTGGATGTTCAACGGCCAGTTCGGCGTGATCAACGACCTGCTGCTGCGCACCGGGATCATCGACACCCGCATCGGCTTCCTGTCCTCGCCCGGCTGGGCCATGACGTCGGTGATCGTGGCCAACGTCTGGTACGGCGTGACCTTCTTCGCGATCATGATCATGGCGGCGCTGCAGTCGGTGCCGCGAGAGCTGTACGAGGCGGCCGCGGTGGACGGCGCCTCGCGCCTGCGCCAGTTCTGGCACGTGACGCTGCCGCACATCCGCCCGACGCTGGCGCTGATCGTGCTGCTGCGGGTGATCTGGATCCTGAACTTCCCCGACCTCATCTACTCGATGACCGGCGGAGGGCCCGCGGGCTCCACGGACATCGTCACGACCTTCCTCATCCAGCAGGTGATGGGCGGCGACTACGGCAGGGCGGGCGCGGTCGGCTTCCTGGTGCTCGGTCTGCTGCTGTCCTTCAGCCTGTTCTACCTCAACGCCACACGCTTCGAGAGGTCGCGATGATCCTGAGGAGAGCGGCCAAGGCGATCGTGCTCGGCGTCTGGCTCCTGATCACGGTCTTCCCGCTGTACTGGATCGTCATCACCTCGCTCAAGCCCAAGAGCGAGATCTTCTCCATGCCGCTGCGCTACTGGCCGGCCGAGGTGACCTTCGAGCACTACGCCGAGCTGTTCTCCTTCGCCGACTTCGACCTCTACCTGCTCAACAGCCTCCTGGTGGCGCTGGTCTCCGCCGCGGTGGTCACCGTGATCGGGGTGCTCGGCGGCTACGTGCTGGCCCGCTTCGACTTCCCCGGCAGGGGCGCGCTGATGCTGGCCTTCCTCGTCACGCAGATGATCCCGCTGTTCATCGCGCTGGGCCCGCTCTACCTGCTGATGTCCGACCTCGGCCTGCTCAACAGGCTGGCGGGGCTGATGGTCGTCTACATCGCCATGCTGGTGCCGTTCTGCACGATCATCATGCGGGGCTTCCACGAGCGGGTCCCCGTCGCGCTGGAGGAGGCCGCGCAGGTGGACGGGGCCTCCAGGCTCCAGGCGATGGTCAGGGTGATCCTCCCGGTCATGCTGCCGGGGGTCGCGGCCACCTTCATCTTCGCCTTCGTCCAGGTGTGGAACGAGCTGTTCCTGGCAATCACCTTCATCGACAGCGAGGACGCCAAGACCGTGCCGGTGGCGATGAACTCCTTCATCACCCAGTACGACATCGACTGGGGGTCCATGGCGGCGGCCACCGTGGTGTCGGTGGTGCCGACGCTGGTGCTGTTCGCCGCGATCCGGCGCTACATCGTCGAGGGGCTGACGGCGGGGGCGGTGAAGGGGTGAGACCGCTCACCGCGCAAATCGGACCATTCATCGCAACCTGACTTCAGCTGGTCGCCACGCCGTGGCGGCTCACCGAACAGGCGGACTCACCCCCTCCACGCCGGGTAGTTTGCCCTCTTACCTTGTGCGTGATCCGCATCACACTCCCCGGAGGGCTTGAGCTGTGACTACCAGAGAACATGACTCTTCTGTCTATGAACAGGTGCAGGCCAGCAGTGAGTTCCAGGAGCTGAGGCGGCGCTTCAGGGCGTGGACCTTCCCGATGACCGCGGCGTTCCTGTCCTGGTACCTGCTGTACGTGGTCCTGTCGGGCTGGGCGCGCGACTTCATGGGCATCAAGGTCCTTGGCAACATCAACATCGCGCTCATCTTCGGACTGCTCCAGTTCGTCTCGACCTTCTGGATCGCGTGGGCCTACGCCAGGCACATGGAGAAGAAGCTCGACCCCATCTCCGACAAGCTCCGCCACGAGGTCGAGGAGAAGGCCAAGTGACTCTCTCCGCCGTCCTCTTCCTCGTCTTCGTCGTCGCGACGCTGGGCATCACCTTCTGGGCCAGCCGTCAGACGAAGACCGCCGCCGACTACTACGCGGGCGGCCGCTCCTTCACCGGCTTCCAGAACGGCCTGGCGATCGGCGGCGACTACATGTCGGCCGCCTCGTTCCTCGGCATCGCGGGCATCATCGCGCTGTCGGGCTACGACGGCTTCCTCTACTCCATCGGCTTCCTAGTGGCCTGGCTGGTGGCTCTGCTGCTGGTGGCCGAGCTGATGCGTAACTCGGGCAAGTTCACGATGGCCGACGTGCTGGCCTTCAGGATGAGCCCGCGCCCCGTCCGCACCGCGGCGGGTGTCTCCACGATCGTGGTGAGCATCTTCTACCTGCTGGCCCAGATGGTCGGCGCGGGCGCGCTGGTCGGCCTGCTGCTCGGCGTCACCGACCCGGCCCAGAAGAACCTGGTCATCGTCGGCGTCGGCGTCCTCATGATCATCTATGTGGTCGTGGGCGGCATGAAGGGCACCACCTGGGTGCAGATCGTCAAGGCGGTCCTGCTGATGGGCGGCGCGGCCCTGGTCACGCTGCTGGTGCTGGGCAAGTTCGGTTTCAACCTGTCGGCCCTGCTCGGCGACGCCGCCACGCAGAGCGGCAAGGGCGAGGCCTTCCTCAAGCCTGGTCTGAAGTACGGCACCGAGGCGCAGGGACTGGCCGGCAAGCTCGACCTGATCAGCCTCGGCCTCGCGCTCGTCCTCGGCACGGCGGGCCTGCCGCACATCCTCATCCGCTTCTACACCGTGCCCACCGCCAAGGACGCCCGCAAGTCGGTGCTGTGGGGCATCGGCATCATCGGCACCTTCTACCTGCTGACCCTCGTCCTCGGCTTCGGCGCCGCCGCCGTGGTCGGGACGAAGGCCATCACCGCGGGGGACAAGGCGGGCAACACCGCGGCTCCCATGCTGGCCCAGCGGATCGGCGAGGACATCTTCGGCCCCATCGGCGGCACGATCCTGCTGGCTCTCATCGGCGCCGTCGCCTTCGCCACCATCCTCGCGGTGGTCGCAGGACTCACCCTCGCCTCCTCCTCCAGCTTCGCCCACGACCTGTACGCCCACGTGTTCAGGCGCGGCACCGCCAGCGAGCGCCAGGAGGTCGTGGTCGCCAAGGTGTCGGCGTTCGTCATCGGCGCGGCCTCCATCGGCCTCGGCATCCTGGCCCAGGGGCAGAACGTCGCCTTCCTGGTGGCGCTGGCCTTCGCGGTGGCCGCCTCCGGCAACCTGCCCGCGATCCTCTACAGCCTGTTCTGGAAGAGGTTCAACACCGTGGGGGCGGTGTCGGCCATCTACGGAGGACTGGTCTCCGCGCTCATCCTGGTGATCTTCTCGCCGGTGGTGTCGGGCTCGGCGACCGCGCTGTTCAAGGACGCCAACTTCGCCTGGTTCCCGCTGTCGAACCCGGGCCTGATCTCCATCCCTGTCGGCTTCTTCTGCGGCTGGCTCGGCACCGTGCTGAGCAAGGAGTACAACGCCGCCAAGTACGCCGAGATCGAGGTCCGCTCGCTGACCGGTGTCGGCGCCGAGCAGGCGGTCAAGCACTGACCGTCGCCGCCTCGAAGGGCCGGGCTCACCGCGAGCCCGGCCCTTTCGCGTATGTCAGCGCGAGGCCCGGTCGAGCAGCGCCAGCTCGTCGGCTCCGAGCTTCAGGTGGACGGCCTCGAGCAGCGGCTTGAGCTGCTCGGCGTTTCGCGCGCTGGAGATCGGCGCGGCGACGGTCGGCTGGGCCAGCAGCCAGGACAGCGCGACCGTGGCCTGCTCGACGCCCCTGCCCGCGGCGACCGTGGCCAGCGCCTCCAGGACGCGGGGGCCGCGCTCGGTCTCGAGATACTCCGCCGCCTTTCCCGCGCGCGGGCTGTCGACGGCGGCGCCGCCGGCGTACTTGCCGGTCAGGAAGCCGCGGGCCAGGCCGTAGTACGGCGTGCTCGACAGCCCCTCACGGGCCACCACCTCGCGCAGCTCGCCCTCGTAGCCGCGCTCGACGAGGTTGTAGGGCTGCTGGAGCGCCATGTAGCGGGCCATGCCCTCGTCGTCGGAGATGCGCAGCGCCTCGGCCAGCCGTGCCGCGCCGTAGTTGGAGGCGCCGAGGTAGCGCACCTTGCCCTCGCGCACCAGCGCGTCGAAGGCGGCCAGCGAGTCGGCCAGCGGCGTGTCCCGGTCGTCGACGTGCGCCCAGTACAGGTCGATGCGGTCGGTGCGCAGGCGGCGCAGGGAGTTCTCCACCGCGGTGCGGATCGTGGAGGGCGACAGGCCCTCGAGGCCGGCCAGCATGCCGACCTTGGTGGCCAGGACGATCGAGTCGCGGTTGCCGCGCTCGGCCATCCACTCGCCGATGACGATCTCCGAGGTGGACTCTCCCGTGGCCCAGCTCGGGTACACGTCGGCGGTGTCGATGAAGTTGCCGCCGGCCTCGACGTAGGCGTCGAGCACGGCGAAGGAGGCCTCACGGTCGGCGGTCCAGCCGAAGGTGTTGGTGCCCAGGCACAAAGGGAACACGGACAGAGCCGTGGTGCTGATCGATCTCATCCGGCTATTATGCGCGGGTCTCATAAGGAGGCCCGATGGCGGCCAGGGTCCTGGCGGCGGGCGGCCTGCTCGCGCTGGTCGTGGCGGTCGCGGTCGTCCTGCTCCTGAACAACGGCGGCCGGCAGGAGCGCGGCCCGCTGAACCGCGACGTCCCCGCCGAACGCGACGCGGAGCCCGCCGTCACCGAGCGGCGGCTCGACGACCGGCGGATGGAGCTGACGATCGAGTCGGCGGCGCTCGGCGCCACCACCAGGGTCAGGCTGCTGCTGCCCAAGGGGTGGTCGCGCGAGGCCGACCGCACCTGGCCCGTGCTGTGGCTGCTGCACGGAGGGTTCGACAGCTACACCTCGTGGACCTCGAGGACCGACGTCGACGATCTCACCGAGGACACCGGCGTCATCGTGGTCATGCCCGACGGCGGCAGGTGCGGCAGCTACTCCGACTGGTGGAACGGCGGCAGCGGCGGCCCGCCCCGCTGGGCGACCTACCACCTCAAGGAGCTGCTGCCGCTGCTGGAGACGCGCTACAGGGCGGGCGGGCGGCGCGCCGTGGCCGGCTACTCGATGGGCGGGCAGGGGGCGATGCTCTACGCCGCCGAGGGCCACTTCCAGGCGGCGGCCTCCTTCAGCGGGGCCGTCCACATCCTGGCGCCAGGGGTGCCGCAGGCGGTCATGGCGGGCACCACGTTCGGCTGCCCCGGCACCGACTGGAAGCGCGTCTGGGGCGACCCCGACGAGCAGCGCGCGGTTTGGCGCGCGCACAACCCCTACGACCAGGCCGAACGGCTCAGGGGCGTCCGCCTGGTCGTCGCCTCGGGGACGGCCGAGCTGTGGGAGGACCCCGCCGAGCACCTGGCGGGAAAGGCGGGCAGGGCCTTCGCCGCCAGGCTCGGCGAGCTGGGCATCGAGGTGGAGACGCACTTCTACAGGGGCAGGCACGACCACGCCCACTGGCAGAGGGAGCTGCGCCGCGCCTACCCCACGCTGATGCGCGCTATCGGTGCTCGGTGAGGCTCAGCGCGCGGGGGGTGAGCCACCACACCGCGACGCCGGCGACCAGCAGCAGCGCCGCTCCCGCGGCCCCCGTGACCGCGAGCGACTCGGTGAAGGCGGTCTGCGCCTGCCGGGCCAGCTCGGCCCCCGTGGCTCCGGCCTCCCGCGCCGCCTCCAGCGCCGAGCCCAGGGACTCCTCGACGGCCTGCGCGGGCATGCCCTCGGGAACCGTCAGCCGCGACCGGTAGAAGGCGGTGGCGAGGCTGCCGAGCACCGCGACGCCGAGCGTGCCGCCCAGCTCGTAGCTCGTCTCCTCGATGGCGGCCGCGCTGCCCGCCTTCTCGGGCGGTGAGCCCGCCATGATCACCGCCGACGCGATGGCCAGCGAGCCCATGCCCGCTCCGACCAGCAGCAGCGCCAGCGCGACCGCGCCGTAGCCGAGCGGGCTCGGCGCGACGAACAGCACCAGGAAGCCCGCCCCCGCCACCAGCAGGCCGCCCGCCAGCACGGTGCGCGCGCCGATCCTGGCCGCCAGCGCGGGCGCCAGCGGCGACAGCACGAAGGCGCCGAGCGCGGTCGGCAGCATCCGCACGCCGGTCTCCAGCGGCGAGTAGCCCTGCACCAGCTGCATCCACTGCGCCAGCAGCAGCATCATCGCGGCCATGGCGATCGAGGTGGTCAGCGCGGCGACCGTGCCCGCGCTGAAGGACGGGCTGCCGAACAGGCGGATCTCCAGCAGCGGATCCTTCCTGGTCAGGCAGCGCCTGACGAACCAGCCCAGCAGGACGGCCGCCGAGGCCAGCGCGACCCAGCCGCCCACGTCGCCGGCGTGCTTGACGCCGTAGACGAGGGCGACCATGCCGGCGATCGACAGCAGGGTGCCGAGCGCGTCCCAGCGGCCGGGGTTCGGGTTGCGCGACTCGGGCAGCAGCATCAGCCCCGCCACGATCGCGAGGGCCATCACGGGCACGTTCACCAGGAACGCGGCGTGCCAGCTGAAAGCCTCCAGCAGCAGCCCGCCCAGGATCGGGCCGAGCGCGGCGCCGAGGGCGGCCATCGCCGACCAGATGCCGAGCGCGGTGGCCCGCTCCCTGGGGTCGGTGAACAGGGTGCGGATCATGGAGAGCGTGGACGGCATGATCATCGCGCCGCCCACGCCGAGCAGCGCCCTGAGCGCGATGAGGGCGGCGGGATCCCTCGCCCACACCACCGCCACCGAGGCCGCGCCGAACAGCGCGAAGCCGCTGATCAGCATCTTCCTGCGACCCCACCGGTCGCCCAGCGCGCTCACCGTGACGAGCAGGCCTGAGACCGCCAGCGAGTAGGCGTCGACCATCCACAGCAGCTCGATCGCGTCGGGCCGCAGGTCCTCGGAGATGGCGGGCAGCGCCACGTTGAGGATCGTCATGTCCATGACCACGAGCAGCAGGCTCACCGACAGGACGGCCAGTGCCGCCCACCGCCGCCTGCGGCTCAACAGGCCGCTGTCCTGCAGCTGGGTCATCGGCCCATGCCCTTGAGGAAGGTGTCGACGAGCAGGCCGGTCGCGTCCCTTCTGGCCACGTCACCCCTGCGCAGGCTCTCCCTGACCGCGACCAGCAGGCCGTACACCGCGTTGCCCACCCACCGCACCGGCAGCTCGGCGCGCAGCACGCCGGCCCGCTGGGCGGCGGCGAACAGCGCCATCTCGCGCCCCTCCAGCTCCTCGAGCTTGCGCAGCAGATCGGGGTCGACCTCCATGGCGGGGTCGGTGAGCGCGAAACCGTGCTCGTCGGCCATGTCCACGAGGTTGACGAGCAGGTCGCGCAGCGTGGCGGCCAGCCGCGCGGGGTCGCTCTCCTGGGCGGCTGAGGTGAGGTCGAGGGCGTCCTGCACCTGCTCCCAGCGCTCCAGCGCCCGCCTGCCGAGGGCGACGAGCAGGTCGTCGCGGCTGGAGAAGTGGCGGTGGAGGGTGGCCCTGCTGACCCCCGCCGCCTCGGCCAGCTCGGCCATGGAGGCGGTGGGGTGGGAGTTGAGGTGGTGGATCGCCGCCGTGACGATCTGCTCGGCGGTCACTGCCATGATACTTCCCCGTATCTTTTGCGACATTTATGTCTCAAACTATACACGAGTCTCTCATGAACGGTGATCTCCCCTTGACGGCAGGTCCTGCACGGCGAGGCCCCGGCTATCGTTCGGCTGTGGACCAGACCTCACCGCACCCCGACGAGCCAGGCCCACCCGCCAAGGAGTTCGCAGGAGGCGACTCCCGCACGCGGATCCTCGACGCGGCGGAGGAGCTGTTCGCGGGTGGCGGCTACGCCGCGACGCCCACCTCGCTGATCGCCAAGCTGGCCAAGGTCCCCAAGGGGCTGCTGTTCCACTACTTCCCCCGCAAGATCGACGTCCTGGTCGCCCTGGTCGACGAGCGGACGCTGGTGGAGGAGGGGCGTGAGGTCGAGGCGGTGCCGGGGGACGCGGCCCGCACGCTGTCCAGGCTCGCCAGGCGGCTGCCGCTTCGGGCCTCGCCCGCGATGCGGCGCATCCTGTTCAGGGAGGCCGACACGCACGGCTCGGTGCGCGAGCGGCTGGGGCGGCTGAACGGCGAGCTGATCGGGCGCTCCAGGTTCGCGCTGGAGCTGGCGCTGCCCGGGGCCAGGGGCGACAGGGCGCGGCTGGAGGTGGCCGCGGCGACCTTCGCCGCGGTGCTGCTCTACCAGGAGAACCTCTGCCAGCTCACCGGGCACCAGATCGACGCCGACGCCGTGGCCGACCTCATCGCCCACTCGCTCGCCTGACCGCCCCGCCCCCTCGCTAACCGCCGAGGTGCGGAGCGCGCGCGGCGGAGGAGCCGTCCCTGACCAGCTCGCCCGTCAGGTTGCCGTTGGCGCCCGAGCCCAGGAACACCACGATCCTGGCCACGTCGTCGGCGTCGGAGAGCCTGCGGGTGGGCGTCGCGGCGGCCAGCGCCTCGACGACGAACTCGGGGATGGGCGGGCGGCTCTCGGTCAGGGTGAAGCCGGGCGCCACGACGTTGACCAGGATCCCGTCCCTGCCGCCGTTCCATGCGAGGCTGCGGGCGAGCCCGTACAGGCCCGACTTCGCGGTGCCGTACGGGCCCGGTCCCGGCAGGCCCTCCTCCGCGACGCCCGAGGAGATCAGCACGATGCGGCCCCAGCCCTTGGCGCGCATGCCGGGAAGGACCGCGCTGACGGAGGCGGCGGCCCCGACCAGGTTGGCGTTGATCATCGCCTCCCACTCCTTCAGCGGCACGTCCTCGAACCGGACGCCCGGCTCCGGCGGTGCGTCACCGCCCCAGCGGACGGCGTTGGCCACCAGGACGTCGACGTCGCCCCAGTGCCCGGCGACGGCCTCGACGGCCCTGGCGACGCTCGGCAGGTCCTCGAGGTCGAGCCGCACGACGTACGCGTGCCCGCCCGCGGCCTCCACCTCGGCCGCCACCTTCTCGGCCTTGTCCCTGCCGCTCCTGTAGGTGATCGCCACCCGGGCGCCCTCGCGTCCGAAGGCGCGGGCGGTCGCCGCCCCGATGCCGCTCGACGCGCCGGTGACCAGGACCACGCGATCCCTGAGTTCGGTGTCCACGCTGATTCCTCTCAACTTCAGATGATCTGAGATTGAAATCAATATAAGCCCAGATGGTTTCAAGTCAAGATGATTTGTTCTTGCTATCATGGGCGTCATGACCGCCGCCCCCGCCGCCGACGACTCGCCAGGCAGCTGGCTGCACGAGGACCTGCACTGGTCGTTCGCCAGGTTGAAGCAGGGCCTGTCCACCGCCGAGAGCGCGGTGGTCAGGGAGCACGGGATGAGCCTGTGGGGCTACACGGTGCTGATGGCGATCGTCGAGGCCCCCGCCCGCACCCAGCTCGCCCTCGCCCAGGCGGTGTCGGTCGACAAGAGCAAGCTGGTGGTCATCCTCGACGAGCTCGAGGGCGCGGGGCTGGTCGTGCGCAGGCCTGATCCCGCGGACCGCAGGGCGCGCATCATCGAGGTCACACCCGAGGGCGGCCGGGCGCTCAAGGCCGCCAGAGGCGACATCGAGGCTGTCGAGGAGCGGCTCCTGGGCGGCCTCGACACCCAGGAGCGGGCCGTGCTGAGGAAGGCGCTGCGCCATCTCGTCGGCGCGCCCATCCTGGCGATCGAGGACGGCAGGCAGGCCGAGAGCGCCTGCCCTCCCTCAGGCCCCTAGACCGGCGCGAGATCCCTGGTGAGGAAGGTGAGCTCGTCCATCGCCGTGCGCAGGTGGTGCATCAGCCGCCACACGTCGTCCACGCGATCGGGGCAGGCCACGACGCCGAAGTCGAGCACGCCGTCGTAGGAGAAGCAGGTGATGTTGACCCCGCCGCTCAGATCCGTCAGCACCGACAGCGGGTAGTACGACAGCACCCGCCCTCCGCACAGGTACAGGGGGAACTGCGGCCCTGGCACGTTGCTGATGATCAGATTGATCGGCGGGAACGCCACCGAGGCCAGCCTGAAGACCGCGGGGGTCAGCGCGGAGACCGGCGAGGGCAGCATCGCGCACAGCTCGTGGAGCCAGGTCGCGGGAGACATCGCGAACCTGCGCTTGGCGGTGCTCATCGCCTCGGCCGTCGCCCTCAGCCGCTCGCCGGTGTCGGCGACGTGCGTGGCCATCGGAATGATCATCGCCGAGATCTGGTTGCCCGCGCAGTCTCGCGCGCTGGCCGTGCGCACGGCCACCGGCACCGCGGCGATCAGCGGCTGGTCGGGCAGCGCGCCGCGCTCGTCGAGCCAGGCGCGCAGCGCCGACGCGCACAGCGCCATGACGATGTCGTTGACGCTCATCCCGTAGCTCTTGGCGACGTGCTTGACCTCCTTCAGCGGCACCGAGCCGTAGGCGAACCTGCGCTCGGCGCTGATCGGCCCGTTGAACGGGGTGTGCGGGACGGCCAGCGAGGGCAGGTCGGGCCTGGAGCGCTCGTCGCCCGTGACGAAGCGGGCCGCCCTGGCGATCAGCCTGGAGCCCGGCAGCGTGGCCACCACGGGGATCGCGTCGAGGTCGCCTGCCGCCCTGACCAGCGAGCGCACCGCCCGCGCCGGGTGTGTCACCGTGCGCACGGCGGCGCCCGCCAGCATGTCGAGCACGTGCGGGGCCTCGGGCGGCGGGCACGAGGGCGGCTCCACCGAGCGCGGCTCGGGGGAGAGGTCGAGCAGCGCGGCCAGCGTCTCGGCGCCCGAGACCCCGTCGATGGCCGCGTGGTGGACCTTGGTGTAGACCGCGACCCTGCCGCCGGACAGCCCGGTGATCAGGTGCATCTCCCACAGCGGATGATCGCGGTTCAGGTGCCGCGCGTGCAGCCGGGCGACGGTGTCGGCCAGCTGGGTGTCCTCGCCCGGCGCCTCGAGCTCGGTCTCGAACAGGTGGTTGTCGATGGAGAAGTCGGGATCGGGCGCCCAGTAGGGATGGTCGAGCCCGAACGGCACCTCCGTCACCCGCAGGCTCAGCGCAGGAGACAGGTGCATCCGCTCCAGCAGCAGGGCCGCCAGACGCTCACGCGTGATCGTGCCCGAAGGTGCGCAGCTCGGGTCGAGGACGGCCACACCCGCGACGTGCGCGGCGGTCGTGGCGGACTCGGCGCTGAGGAACTGCGCGTCGAGCGCGGTCAGCTGCGTCATGGGGCCTCCCTTTCCGCGGTGGTGTCATGGTGACCCGCCAGGATTGCGAGTACGTTTCTGCGAGAGTCTTTCAGATGAATTCCAGAGCGCTTCCCAAGATTTCGGCTGACTTTTATGATGGTGCAGCTCAGCCGTCCGAAGTGATAATTCCCTATCCCCGGGTAACCATGATCGGATGTCTGACCACGGCGTCGAAGTGGTATCCGAAGGGGTGGCGCGCGGTACGCGGGGGCTGACCCGCGCCGGTCTCGTCGAGGGCTCTGGCGAGCAGGACGTGCGGCCCCACCTGGCGCGGGAACCAGGCGACGCTCCAGGTCAGCCAGGCGTCGCGCCGAGGACCCCGACGCTCGGCCGGGTGCCAGGTCGCGCCGTTGTCGGCGCTCGCCTCGACGTGCCCGACGCGCCCGTTGCCCGACCACGACCTGCCGCGCAACACGTGCGGCCGCCCCGCTTCGAGCACGGCCGGCCACGGCAGTTCGAAGGCGCTTTTCACCGTCATGGTCGTCACGCCGGGGTAAAAGAGGGTGTTCCACGGCGTGAACAACTCCGTGGTCGAGACCTCGAGGTCGCCCAGCCATTTCACCGAGGCGATTCCCGCCCACCCGGGAACGATGAGACGCGCGGGAAAACCGTGGTCCACGGGAAGAGGCTCGCCGTTCATCTCGTAGGCGACCAGGACGTCGTCCAGCGCCTTGCGCACCGGGATCGGACGGCGCACATGCCCGAGGTTCTCGCCCTCGTGGACGTAGGGCGCGTCGAGCCCGGTGGCCAGCACGTCCACGGCGCCCTCCCTGAGCCCCGCCATGGTCAGCAGGTCCCTGAGCGGCACGCCCCGCCAGCGCGCCACCCCGACCGCGCCGAGACCCCACTGGATGCCGGGGGCGGGCTCGTGCTGCTGGATGTCGTAGAAGCGGCGGGCGTTGCCCGCGCACTCCAGCGTCACGTCCACGCTGCGGGCGGGCATCGCGCGCAGCTGCCGGTAGTCCACCTCGACGGCGCGGCGCAGCCCTGGGCCGTGCAGGAGCAGCCGCCAGGTGGCCGCGTCGACGCGGGGGGTCGCGGTGTGGTTGCGGACGAAGAAGCGGTCGTTGGGCGTGTGGTACCCCTGACCCGCCATCGCCTCCCAGCGCGTCTCGGCGTTGCCGTCGTGGAGGGTGAACAGGTGGGAGGGCAGGGGTTTGACGATGGACTCGGTGGCCAGCCTCATGTATTCCCTATTCCCTACCAGTTAACCATCTAATCGTGGGTCAGCGCACCGCCACCAGGATCACGTCGTCGCCCATCTGCCAGACCGGCCCCACCTCGCCGAACCCCGCCTGCCGCAGCAGCTCACGATGGGTCCGCAGCGGCAGGTGGTGGTCGCCGCCGTGCGCGCCGAGCCTGCGCTCGCGTTCGGCGACCAGGTCGGCCAGCGCGGGTTCGGCCTCGACCGCGCGCCACCACGCCGACCAGTCCTCGCCCCCCGCCGTCATGGTGCGGCGCAGCGCCGTGGCCAGCGTGGCGACGGCCGGCTGCTCCTCCAGGACGTTGTCGGCGTTGACCAGCACCCCTCCGGGCCGAAGCAGCCCTCCCAGCTCCGCGTAGAGCGCGCCCAGCTGCTCCTTCGGCAGGTAGTGCAGGGCGGTGGTGGACACCACCGCGTCGACCTTGCGGTCGAGGCCGAGCGCGGCCGTCCAGCCGGGGGCGCGCAGGTCGGCGTCGACCAGACGGGAGATCTCCGGGTAGCCCGCCCTGCCGAGGGCCAGCAGCAGCGGGTCGACGTCCACGCCCACGACCTCGGCCGACGGCAGGCGCCGCGCCAGCCGTACCGACAGCGAGCCGGGGCCGCAGCCGACGTCGAGCACCAGGGGAGAGCCTGGCACCGCCTGGGCCACCACCTCCCCGATCGCGGCGAAGCGCGCCTCCCGATCGGCGACATAGCGCTCCTGCTGGGCGTCCCAGCGCTCCAGCCACACCTGGGCGAGCTCGGGTGTCATGACGATCCCCTCAAGTGGAAATGGTTTTCACTTTCGGGGAGCAGTCTAACGGCCGAAGAAGGCCAGCAGGCGCTCGAGCGGCCAGGTGTTGATCACGTCGTCGCCGGTGAGCCAGGCCCGCTGGGCGATGCCGATGCCGAAGCGCTGGTTGTCCAGGTGGGGGATGGCGTGGGAGTCGCTGTCGATGGAGAACTTCACCCCGTGGTGCCTGGCCAGCCTGACCAGGTCGGAGGGCAGGTCGGAACGGTCGGGGTAGGAGTCGATCTCCATCGCGGTGCCGGTGCGGGCCGCGGCGCGGAAGACCGCCTCCCAGTCGGCGTCGACAGAGGGGCGCTTGCCGATCTTGCGGGTGGTGGGGTGGCCGATGATGTCGACGTGAGGGTTCTCGCAGGCGGCGATGAAGCGCCTGGTCATCTCCTCGCGCGACTGCGTGAAGTGCGAGTGGACCGAGGCCACGCACACGTCGAACCCCTTCAGCACCTCGCCAGGCCAGTCGACCGACCCGTCGGGGGCGATGTTGAGCTCGGTGCCGTGCAGCAGCCGCATGTCAGGGTATTTCCGCTGCAGCTCCAGCAGGGCGCCGCGCTGGTCGAGGGCCTTGTCGAGGGTCATGCGCTGCATCGCCAGATCGGGCGCGTGGTCGGTGACCGCGTAGTAGGAGTAGCCGCGCGCGTGCGCCGCCGCCACCATGTCCTCCAGCGAGGCGATGCCGTCGGTCAGGTTGGTGTGGGTGTGGAGGTCGCCGCGCAGGTCGCCGAGCGTGACCAGGGTGGGCAGCTCGCCGCGCAGCGCGGCCCGCACCTCGCCGCCGTCCTCGCGCATGGCGGGCGGCACCCACTGCATGCCGAGCGCGGCGTAGATCTCCTCCTCGGTCCGCGAGGCGATCACCCGCTCGCCCTCGAACAGGCCGTACTCCGACAGCTTCCAGCCCTTCTTCACCGCCATCTCGCGGATGGTGACGTTGTGCTCCTTGGAGCCGGTGAAGTAGATCTGCGCCGCGCCCCACGACTCGGCGGGAACCCTGCGCAGGTCGACCTGCATGCCGCTGGTCGTGCGGATCGAGGTCTTCTTCTCGCCCGCCGCGATCACCTCGGCGACGTACGGCTGCGCCCTGAACTCCTCCATGATCGACTCGGGTGCCACGGCGAGGATGTCGATGTCGCCGATCGTGTCCTTCATCCGCCTGAGCGATCCCGCGTAGGCCAGCCGCTCGGCGCTCAGCGACGCCATGACGGTCTCGGCCAGCGACATCGCCACCCCGATGTGCACCCTGCGGCCCGACTGCTCCAGCTGCTCGACGCCCTTCACCAGGTTGGCGAGGGTCTTGGGGCCGAGGCCCTTGACGCCGTCGAGCCTGCCCGCGGCGATCGCCTCGGCCAGCCCTGCGGGGGAGTCGATGCCGAACTCCTCGAACAGCATGATGGCCGTCTTCGGGCCCAGCGACGGCACGCGGGTCAGCCTCCGCACACCGTCGGGCACCCTGCCGCGCAACGCGTCGAGCTGGCGGAAGCTGCCCCGCTGGAGGAACTCCTCCATCTTCAGCGCGATCGCCTCGCCCACCCCCGGCACGCTGCGCACGTCGACCTGCGAGATGTCCTCGGGGAAGCCGGCGATCGCCTTGGCCGCCTTCTGATAGCTGCGCACCCTGAAGGCGTCGCCGCCCGTGAGAGCGAACAACTCCGAATATTCCTGAAGGGCGGCAGCCGCCTCGTCGTTTGCCCGTGCCATGGGGCCAGCGTAGGGGAACGCTCTGACACTTCCAGATCACGGATCGGCGTGGATTGGATGTCACCCCTTGTGCCGCGTCGGGTGCGATCAGTACGAACAGAGCGTGCGCTTACGTGTCGTGATACCGCTGCTGTCCGTCCTTCTGCTGCCCGGCGGCACGGCCGCCGCCGACCCCACGCCCCCCGTACGCGACTTCGGCAACGGAGCCGACCGCAACGAGGAGGCCGCAGGCGTCGGCGAGTCCGCCGCCAAGACGCTGCGCGAGAGCGCGCCCGAACTGTCGTGGCGCCCCGACCACACCCGCGGCTACCCGCGCAGGACCACGCTCCCCGTCCCGCAGGAGAACCCCGCCGACGCCTCCATCAAGCTCGGCCTCGTCCCGCACCACGCCATCGCGGCCAAGCTCAACCAGCTGCAGGCCGTGGGTGACAGGGTCAGCGCCGAGGTGGTCGGCCGCTCGGCCGGCGGCAGGGACATGTACCTGGTCACCGTCACCGCCCCCGAGAGCGCCTCGGAGACCCGCAGGCAGGAGCGGCTGCGCCAGCAGATCGAGAACGGCCACCGCATCCAGGCCAGGACCTACAAGGCGCCCGTCTTCGTCAACGGCAACATCCACGGCAACGAGTGGGAGGGGACCGACGCCAGCCTGCGCGTCATCGAGGAGCTGGCCACCAGCACCTCTCCCCAGATCAAGGACCTGCTCGCCACCACGCGGCTGTACTTCAACATCACCGCCAACCCCGACGGCAGGGTGCTGGGCCAGCGGCCCAACGGCAACGGCTTCGACCTCAACCGCGACTTCGTCACCGCCTCGCAGCCCGAGACGCGGGCGATGCGCCAGATCATGATCGACAACCAGCCGGTCGTCATGATCGACCTGCACGGCTACGTCAACGGCACCCTGGTCGAGCCGACCACCCCGCCGCACGGCGCCAACTACGAGTACGACCTGTTCATCCAGAACGCCTACGCCAACGCGCTCGGCATCGAGCAGGCCATCCTCGCCCTCGGCTACACCTTCGAGAAGGACGGCACACACCCGCCGCAGATCCCCTTCCGCGACTCCGCCGAAGGCTGGGACGACTGGCCGCCGATCTTCACCCCGCAGTACGCCCCCTTCCACGGCGCGGTCGCCTCGCACACCATCGAGTTCCCGATGCGCGTCAACGGCACGGACTACACCACCCTGCCCCAGGCCGAGCTGCAGCGGCGCAGCCGCATCAACGTCGACATCGCCGCCGCCTCCATCAGGGCCACCTACACCTTCGTCCAGAACAACAGGGAGAGGCTGGTCGGCGACCAGATCGAGGTGTTCAGGCGGGGAGCTGCGGGTGAGCCCTCCAAGGAGGTGCCCCTCGGCATCGTCCCCGGCTTCGGCCCCGAGGACGTCTACACCACCACCTTCCCCCGCGCCTACGCCATCCCCTCGGGCACCCCCTCGGCCGCCACCCTGGTGGACTTCCTCCTCGCCAACGACGTGAAGGTCGAGCGGGCGCTGCTGCCCTTCCGCGCCGGCGGCAGGACCTACCCGCAGGGCACCTACGTCGTGGACATGCGCCAGCCCAAGCGCGGCCTGGCCAACGTCATGCTGGAGCCCGGCGCCGACATCAGCCCGAGGGTCGACGCCATGTACGACATCTCCGGATGGAGCCACGCCCTGCTGTGGGGCGCGGCGGTCGAGCCGATCACCGAGCGGCGCCTCCACGTGGTGGCCCAGCCGGTCAGGCTCGCCTCGCCCACCGGCCACGTGCCGCGCGGCGAAGGCCCCCTCTCGCTGAGGATCGACGACGCCAAGGCGGTGCGGGCCGTCAACGACCTGCTCGGCCAGGGTACGGCCGTCACCATGGCGGCCGACGGCAGCGCCGTCGTGCCCGCCTCGGCCCGGCAGGCGGCGAAGACGGTGGCCGACAGGTACGGCGTGCCGTTCACCAGGGCCGCCTCGACCGCGGGAACCCCGCTGTCCCGTGTCAGGATCGCCGCCGCGCTCTCCGCCGACGAGCTGTTCACGCTGCGCGAGCTGGGCTTCGCCGTCACGCCCGTCTCGACCACCGTGCTCAACAACGGTTTCGACTGGAGCGGCGTCGACGTGCTCTACGTCTCCAGCGGGCTGTCCTACGCCGCGCTCAACACCGCGGCCAGGACGGCGCTCGACGCCTTCATGACCAGGGGCGGTGTGGTCACCCGCGGCGGCACGGGCGCCGCCTTCAACGCCGCGGCGGGTCTGCTGACCGCCACCGCTGTGGCGGGCCGCTCCGACGCCAACGGCGTGGTCAATGTCTCCTCGGCCACGGGCCCCGTCGGCTCGGGCTCGCCCGCGCACTCCTTCGTCTTCTCACCGCGCTGGTTCACGGCGCTGGGCCCCGAGGTGCGGGTCGAACAGGCCTACGCCACCGAGGGACCGCTGGTGGCGGGCCACTGGCGGCCCAACCCCAGCGACGGCGGCGGCGGCCCCGAGGCCGCCAGAGGCCAGGCCGCGGTGGTCAGCGGCAGGGACGAGCGGGGCGCGGCCGTGGTGCTCTTCGGCACCGAGCCGATGTTCCGCAACCATCCGAAGGGCCTGTTCCCGCAGGTCGCCAGGGCGCTGTTCTGGACCTCCTCCACCGCGGACGTCCTGACCCCGTAGACGGGCTGCGTGGGCGTCCCCCCTCGCCCACGCCGCCAGCTCCGCGCGAGCCGGGCCGCTCCCCTCGAGCGGCCCGGCTCCCGCATTCCACCGGCTAGAACCGCACCTCACGGGCGCGGTACGGCTCGGCGAGGTAGTCGCGCTCCTTGTCGGTGAGGGCGACAGAGACCGCGGCCACCGCGTCGTCGATGTGCCTGTCCTTGGTCGCGCCCACGATCGGGGCCGTCACGCCCGGCTGTCCCAGCAGCCACGCCAGCGCCACCTGCGCGGCGGGCAGCCGGCGCTCACGTGCCACCTCGGCCACCCTGTCCAGGATGAGCGCGTCGTTGTCGGGGTCGTACAGGTAGTCGATCCTGCCGTCGGAGCCGCTGCGGGCGGTGCCCTCGCCCGACTGCCCAGCGCGGGCCAGCGTGCCGCGCGCCAGCGGGCTCCACGAGATCACCCCGACGCCCTGGTCGGCGCAGAGCGGCAGCATCTCCCTCTCCTTCTCCCTGTAGAGGAGGTTGTAGTAATGCACTTCATGCTAGATGTGGTCCATGACGCCGACAGCATCCCCCATCCCCGTCGTCTCCTACGCCCGCATCTCCGCCGACCTCAGGCGGGATGAACACGGTGTACAGGATCAGCACAAGGTCAACCGCCAGACAGCCGCGAGGTACGGCTGGACGGTCGTCCACGAGTTCACCGACAACGACCGATCGGCGGCCAAGGCGGACATCGTGCGGGTCGGCTCAACGAACCCTGGCTCGTCGCCGTCGATGACCATCCCCAACTCAACGACGTCGGCAGCCAGGCGGTCTGGATCGGTGCCCTCACGATAGCGGTAGCTGGACAGGCCGAAGGTGGTGATCAGGCGGCCATCCTCGTAATAGGCGAAGTCGGCCCTATTGATCGTTACGTGTACGGCTGCTGCGGATGAGCCTTCAGACAGTATGTCGGACTTGTTGTGGACAATGCCTCCCCAGCCGTATTCGATCAGGACTGTTCCTCCACGTGCTGGACATGCTGCGACGCCGAATCCCTCTCCGACCAAGGGGCTGCTGGGGATGACGTCGATCCGTCGCAAGGCTTCTTCGGGGGACATGTCCCGTACGAAGCTGACGCAGAGCCAGGTCTCTCCCACGCCATCTGTGAACTCCTGATAGAGCCACTCGTAGGTTGCCGCTGTCGCCTTGCTCATGGACGCGAGCCTCCCGTAGTTGGACAATCTCGACGATCTTTCCAGGCGAGTCCGACAAGTTCCTCGCCCGGGATCCGCCCGCACTTCACCTGTCTGATCGTCCCGTCACCGTCGTCCCACCCGTCAGGGAAGCGGGCCAGGGGCCAGAGGCGAAGGTGGAGCTCCCCACTGGAAGAACGACCTTCGCCTCTGGCCCCTGGTGTGCTGGGCTTGTCCTGGGGCGATGGTGACGGGACGATCAGGCTTCCACCTCAGCCACTGACAGCCTGACGCTCGTCACGATCATCCTTGATCCCGAGGCCCCCGCCGGAGGCTCTGTTTTGAGCGGCGTGCCATCACGCTGGCGACCCAGATAAGAAAGACGGCGGTCGGTAGGAGAAGGACGGTCCAGACGACGATCTGGCCGAAGAGAAGCGCGGCACCGCCGGGAAGGTCGATGTAGGCATCGTTCTCGTCCATGACGATGACCCTAATGGGCTGATGGAAGCCGGCGCCAAGGGCAGGCGCGGCCCGAGTGGCGGGCGCGCGCGAGAACGGCCCCCAGGCCGCACGCGCAGCGTGCGGCCCGCAAGCTCGGGCCGCGTGGCGGCGTGGAGCGCCGCCCTTGATTCCTATGAGCCCAATTCGGCAAGTTCGCCGAGCGCCAGAACGGGCGGATGCAGGGCGTAGGGGTGGCGGAGGGTGCGCGCGGCCTGGCCGGTGGTCAGGCGGATAACGCTGGTTCGGGGGGTACGACGGCGCGTCACTAAGCGGCGTCCTTTCCGGCCTGGGCCTTGCTCGGGGCGATGTGGCGGGGGGCGCGCATCTCGCGGACCTTGATCGAGTAGGCCAGACGGCCGTTGCCGTTGACGTAGGGCGTGACCGAGACGGTCTCGAACTCCACGGGCGTGAACGGCAGGCCCGGCATCGGCGCGGGCGGCACCGGCTGCACGGGGCTGAGGATCTTGACCGCGACGGTCTTCTGGGCGGGCTTGAGGGTCGGGTCACCGTCCATGACCGCGACCTGCCAGACCAGCTCTCCGGTCTGCTTGTCGCGGGCCTGCACGAACCGGCCGTTGGTCGAGGCGTCGAAGTCCTTGACGGGCTCGACCTCGCCGACGATGTAGCAGCCGTGCGGGAAGACTATGGGGAAGGTGACGGGGATCGGACCTTGCAGAGCCATAACGGCTCCCTTCTTGAGAGACAGTCACTTAACCTATCAAGTGATGCTCTGAGATTAACCCCGCGAAACTTGGTAGGTCAAGTGACTAGGAGAAGGTGACAGCCGTGTCACTGATCCGATAGACAGTCACATCGACACAGGGGGCTTCCATGCGGATCTTGACGGGATGCCTTACAGTCGCGGTGCTCGTTCCCTTAGCCGGAGTGCTCTTCCTCTTCGTGCCACCGATCTGGGAAGAGAACGCTCGACTCGACGAGTTCCACAACCGCGTCTCTGCATACCCTCTCCCGCCAAGGACACAGGTCAGCGACAGTGACACGGCGATCGGCCGGGCGCCCACCAACGGCGACTACTGCGAATACATCGTGCGCCTGACGCTTCAGACCGAGCTGTCGCCGGCAGACATCCAGGGTTACTACGGCAAGGCCGCCATTGTGGGAGTCTCCAGCCCTGCGCATATCTCTGCGGAGTCCCCCGCCAGCGGGTCCGTCGTTGTGGAGTTCTCAGACATCGACTCCAACCCCTGGGACCTGCGCTGCACATAGGCGACTACGCAACCGGGTAGGCGTCTTCCAGCTCGTGACGGTCGGCCGGGAGAAGAACCTCCACCACGACGAGAGGCCGGCCGGACGCATCCCGGACCGCCCCGAAGACCGCCAGCAGCGGCGTGTTCTTCGGCATGGCGAGCTTCTTGGCCTCATCCGCCGACGGCATGCGCGCGGTGATCTGCTCCACGACGTGATCGAAGCGGACGCCCTTGCGCGCCTTCAGGTGCTCGCGCAACCCCTGCGCCAGCGGCTCACCACTGGTCAGGTCGGTCCCCTCCGACAGCTCCAGAGGCAGCCACAGCGACACCAGCTCGGTCGGCCCGCCGTCACGGGCGATCAGCCGCCGCCGCAGGAACGCCTTGGCCTTCTGCGGCACGTCGAGCAAGGCGCCGATCCGGTTCGGCACGCCTACCGCGCCCGCTTCGAGCACCTCGCCGGGGGTGTCGGCCTCGGGAGTGGTGAGGTACGCCTGGCCGGGACGGTTGGATTCGACCGAGGCCATCGCCGGGCGGCCCCGCACGAAGCGGCCCTTGCCCTGCTGGGAGTCGATCCAGCCTTGCTCGCGCAGCATGCGCAGCGCGGCTACCACGGTGGGACGCGAGACGCCGAACTCTTGGATCAGCTGGTTCTCGCTGGGGAGGAGAGACCCTGGAGGGTAGTCTCCCGCCTCGATACGCCGTTGAAGGGTCTGCACGAGCTGCGCATACTTCGGCGGCACGGACTCTAGTGACATCATGACCGTCCTGCACCCAACAGGTTGTTTTACCAAGTGCGAGCGTAGCCCGCTCCGATGCGCATGTCCATGTGGCGTCCTCGCCAGAGCAAGAGACCCCGGTAGGCAGACGACGAGGCACCGCCGTACAGGCGTGGGATGGGCCACGAGCTGCCTACCGGGGAGAAAGAGGCGCGACGAGGCGGGCACCCGGAACATCGCAGGAACCCCTCCCTGCGGCTCAACACCGCCTCGCCGCGCCCGTCCTAGCGGCTCTTGATGTGGTCGGCCAGAGCCCCAGCCGCGCCTTCCGGGTCATCGACCCTGTGGCGCTTGTTGGCGTTCTGCCACGAGTAGTAGAGACCGCCGTACCCGACGAAGACCATCACCGGCAGCCCCGGCTCAGGCGTGTGCACCAACAGGGCACTGTTGCCGTCTCGCAGCTCGGCATTGATGCCGCGATCGATGAGGTGATCACGCAGTCGAACGAGCTTGTTCGTCTCGTCCTGCTTCGCCAGATCACCCATCGCCATGGCCATGGCCATGGCGATGGCGATGGCCATGGCCATGGCCATGGCCATGATCGAATTCACGTTCCGCTCCCTTCGGCCCGGCCGTCTCCGAGGCAGTCGAGACACGCCCGCTCCCCACCCATCTCTTGATCCGTACCGTCCTGCGCCACCAGCAGCGCACGACGCGAAATGCGCAGCTTGGACCCGACGCCCCGACACGAAGGGCAAGGGCGTGTCTCGCTCATCTCGTCTGGCCGGATCACCGTCGCCATCTCCTCGTCCATCCGGCGTTCCCTGTGGCGGGAGGCCGCTTGACGTACCGTGGTTGATTGATGGCAAGTCCACCGGCAAAACTGAACGGCGAGACCACCTAAGAGGCCCCCCTGATAGCCCCTTTTCGTCCCCCCCTCGAAAAGCAGGTTGCATATGGCAGAGGCGACGCCCAATGTTCAACTCCGTGCGTGGCGGGAGAACGCGCGTTTGACCCGAGCCGAAATGGCGAAAATGGTCATCCTCAGTACGAGCGGGGTGAAGCACAAGCTGGCCTGTGACGAGGAGCGCATCAGGCGGTGGGAAGCCGGGGAGGTCAAGTGGCCCCGCGAGCCGTACCGACAGGCGATCGCCGAGGTCACCCAGCTCAGCCCCGAGGATCTGGGATTCGTCCCGAATCGACGCGGTACTTCGTTCACAGCCCATCTCACCGACAGGGGAGAGAGTGACAGCGTGCGCCGCCGTGAATTCGTCGGCTTGACTGGAGCCGCTTTGTTCAGCGCCGTCCTGGGGCAGCCAGAGAAGGCATTGGACGCCAGTCGCCGTATCGAGAATCTCGCGGCAGTTCTGACCGACTACACCACGCCGGCGAATGGGCCGGCCGACTTGAAGGCCCTATCCTCCGCCGTAGTCGCCGCGAAGCAGAACTACCAAGCTTGTCGATATGCACAGGTTGTCGAAGCTCTACCCATGCTCCTCCGTAGTCTCCGCGCCGCTTGCGCCCAGCTGACCGGAGACGACCAGCTACGGGCTCACGCTCTGTCGGCCGAGGCTTACCACGTCGCGGCTTCCATCCTGTTGAAGCAGGACGACAAGGGCCTTGCCTGGCTCGCAGCTGATCGCAGCATGCAAGCCGCCCATGCCAGCCAGAGCCCGCTCATGATCGGCTCAAGCTCTCGCATCATCACTCACGCCCTGATGGACGGCGGGCACCATCGAGCGGCTACCCAGGCGACGCGCGCGTCACTTCATGTAGGAAGAAATCCTCTTACGTTCTTGCTGCTTGAGAGACGCGCTCATAGGGTCCAGACAAGCCTATTGACCTGCGCTTCCGCCATCGTGGCCGCCCGCCGCGTGTACTCCATTCAAGATCGAAAATGGGCGGCACAATGCCGGTTCGGCGACAAGTTTCTCTACAGGGTCAAGGGCTGTGCCGTTGAGCCGACCAGGGCAGTGCGTCCGTAACCACGCGTCAAGTGAACGCCTGTAGCTCGTTCCGCGAGGGCCAAGGCGGCGGAGGTCGGCTCAACGAACCCTGGCTCGTCGCCGTCGATGACCATCCCCAACTCAACGACGTCGGCAGCCAGGCGGTCTGGATCGGTGCCCTCACGATAGCGGTAGCTGGACAGGCCGAAGGTGGTGATCAGGCGGCCATCCTCGTAATAGGCGAAGTCGGCCCTATTGATCGTTACGTGTACGGCTGCTGCGGATGAGCCTTCAGACAGTATGTCGGACTTGTTGTGGACAATGCCTCCCCAGCCGTATTCGATCAGGACTGTTCCTCCACGAGCTGTACAAGCACCTGGAGGCCGAGACTCGAAGCCAGGTAGGGCTGAGACCGGTGAGGCTGCGAGGCGTCGCCTGACGCGAAGGCGGCAAGGCTGCGGGGGATGCCTCCCTCCATGGAGCTGGTACGGCGGCGCGGTTGATCTCCGGCCTTTCCGAGTGGCTGGGGGGCTCAGGCATCCCGCGCTGCCGTACCTACCTCCCGTTGGACGCCTGTACGATCACCTGGCTGTACCGGGGAACTCAGTGGCAACCCGACCCGGAGCACAGGGCCGTCAAGGCCCGAGCACCGGAAGCGGGGCGGCAGCTCTCTCGCGCTCCTGCGAAGACCGCTACAAAGTCGCGCTCCACACGCGACCGGTCGCGGTTCCGCGACCCGTCCCGCGACCAATAACACCCACGTGACCAGCTTCGATGTCTAGAGGTCGCGGGTAGCGGACATGTCCCGATCGCCTTAGAACGCCTCTCAAGGACCCGCCATGGGCCATCTAGCGCGACCGCGACCCAGCTGCCACCGTCCATCCAGCTCTTTCGCCGGGCCAATGGATCATGATCCGCATGGGCCGTCGCTCGTGGGGCCCGCCCGCCCGTGTGCGGTGGCGGGCGCGAACGGCCCCCAGGGCCGCACGCGCAAGCCCGCCAGGCCGCAAAGCGGGCGGGCGGGCCCGAGGCGAGCGAAGCGAGCCCTTGACCCTGTAGAGAAACTTGTCGCCGAACCGGCATTGTGCCGCCCATTTTCGATCTTGAATGGAGTACACGCGGCGGGCGGCCACGATGGCGGAAGCGCAGGTCAATAGGCTTGTCTGGACCCTATGAGCGCGTCTCTCAAGCAGCAAGAACGTAAGAGGATTTCTTCCTACATGAAGTGAACCACTTGTTGTAGTGCGGCTGCATGGAGACGAACCGCGTCCAGCCGTTGGCGGCGGCCACGTGCTGGGCCTTGGCGAACTGCCACGCCCACATCGAGGAGGCGCCGAGGTAGCGCGCCTTGCCCGCCTTCACGACCTCGTGCAGCGCCTCCATGGTCTCCTCGATGGGCGTCTCGTCGTCCCACCGGTGGATCTGGTACAGGTCCACGTAGTCGGTTCCGAGCCGCTCGAGCGAGGCGTCGATCGCGGCGTGGATGTGCTTGCGCGACAGGCCCCTGTCGTTCACGGCCGCACCGACGGGGAAGTACACCTTCGTGGCCAGGACATAGTCCTCACGCCTGGCGAAGATCTTGCGCAGCAGCCTTCCCGTCACGACCTCGCTGGCCCCGGAGGTGTAGACGTCGGCCGTGTCGAAGAAGGTGACGCCGGCCTCCGCCGCCCTGCGCACGATGGGCTCGGCCGCCTCCTCGGACAGCACCGAGTCCCACTCGCCCGGGTCGCCGTAGCTCATCATGCCCAGACAGATCCGGGAAACTTTCAATCCGGTGTTGCCAAGCCGTGTGTAGTCCATGAATGTCACTTTATGGGGGCCTGGTAGGCGTTCAAAGAGGATCAGAACCAAGCCCAAGTGAGGTGTCGATGGTCTCTGTCAAGCGCACAGCCGCCAGGATGCTGTTCGGATCCCGCTACAACAAAGTGCCGTGGGGGCAGCGGGTCTATGTCAGACCCGGCGAGCGCCTGATGCGCGAGGCGCAATGGCGCCTCAAGCTCAGAAGCGCGCGCGTGATGTCCCTGGAGGAGTACAAGGCCACCGTCCCGCTCGGCGAGATCGAGGAGTTCCTCTCCTGCATGATGTGCGGGGACTCTCGCCAGCAACCGCTGTTCGAGCCGACAGGGGGCAGGAACTGGCGCTACCACGTCGTGCGCTGTCCCTCGTGCGGCTTCCTCTACCGCAACCCCAACATCAGGCCCGAACGGCTCGGCGACCTGTACGCCAACTCCTACAGCAGCTTCCTGACCGGCAAGTACGCCGCCAACAGGCAGCGCCGCTACCAGCTGACCATGGACGCCTTCGCGCCGGTCTTCGAGCACGGCGAGGGACGGCGGCTGCTCGACTTCGGCTGCGGAGCCGGCCTGTTCCTTGAGCTGGCCGAGCAGCGCGGCTTCGACGCGGTGGGCGTCGACCTCTCACCCGACTCCGTCGAGCAGGCCAACGCCAGGCTCACCAAGGCCAGGGCCTACTTCGGCGCTCCCGAGGACGTGCCCGAGATCGCCGCCGGCGGGTTCGACGTGATCACACTGTGGTCGGTGCTGGCCCACCTGCCGAGGCCGCTGGAGGACTTCGAGCGGTTCAGGCACCTGCTGGCGCCCGGAGGGGTGCTGCTCATCCTCACGGTGAACGCCGGGTCGCTGCTGCTCAAGGCCTACGAGTCGGGGTGGAGCGGGTTCACCAAGAACCACCTGATGTTCTACTCCTCCGCCACGCTGCCCACGCTGCTCGGCCGTACCGGCTTCGGCGGGGTGGCCTACGCGCCGCACTACGGCGACACGATCGAGGCGGGCACCTCGCAGCTGCCCGGGCCGCTGCGCGCCAGGCTGCGGCGGGCGGTGGAGAACAGCGACGGCGGCAACATGATGCGCGCGCTGGCCTTCGCCGACGACGAGGCGATCAGCAGGTGGGGACAGCGGCTGCGGGTGCGCAGGCTGTGACGTCGGGCCCGGCTAGGGCACGATCATGGTCACGCCCGGCACCGAGCCGATCGAGGCGAGCGCCTTGCCTGCGTCGGCCAGGCCGATCGTGCGGGTGACGAGCTGGTCGGGGTGGAGCGTGCCTGCCCTGATCAGCTCCATCATCGGTGCGTAGGCGTGGGCGGCCATGCCGTGGCTGCCGAGCAGGCGCAGCTCGTGGGCGATCACCCTGCCCATGGGCAGCGGCGTGTGCCCGCCGGGCAGCAGTCCCACCTGCACGTGGCGGCCCCTGCGGCGCAGGCTCTCGATCGAGGCGGCCGCGGTCTGCGGGCTGCCCAGCGCGTCGATCGAGACGTGCGCCCCGCCCCTGGTCAGCTCCCTGACCTGGTCGGCCGCGTCACCCGATGAGGCGTTGACGAAGTGGGTGGCGCCCGCCCGCTCGGCCAGGTGCAGCGCGTCGGTGCTGACGTCGACGGCCACGACGCGCGCCCCGGCGGCGGTGGCGATCATGATGGCGGACAGCCCGACGCCGCCGCACCCGTGCACCGCCACCCACTCGCCCGGCCTGGCCTCCCCGACGTGCGCGACGGCTCTGAAGGCGGTGGCGAAACGGCAGCCGAGGCCCGCGGCGGTGCTGAACTCCATGTCCTCGGGCACCGTGATGAGGTTGACGTCGGCGTGGTCGATCGCGACGTAGTCGGCGAAGGAGCCCCAGTGGGTGAAGCCGGGCTGCGTCTGCCGTTCGCACACCTGCTGCTCACCGGCCGCGCAGGCGGCGCACGCGCCGCAGGCGCAGATGAAGGGGACGGTCACCCTGTCGCCCTCGCGCCAGCCGCGCACGTCGGCCCCGACGGCCGCCACCACGCCCGCCAGCTCGTGACCTGGCACGTGCGGCAGCACCTTGATGTCGGGGTCGTGCCCCTGCCATCCGTGCCAGTCGCTCCTGCACAGGCCCGTGGCGGCCACCTTGATCACGACGCCGTGGGATGCGGGAGTGGGATCGGGCAGCTCCCGCAGGTCCAGCTCCCCGCCGAACAGGTCAAACGTCACCGCGCGCATCTCATGAGCTTAGGGTCACCTCCCGCAACCTGCGCAAGGCCTGGTGAGAGGGGGAGCCAGGTTCGGTGGTGTAGAGGACCAGCCGCAGGTCCTCCCTGTCGGGCACCGGCAGGACCTGGCAGATCGCCTCGATCACGCCGACGGCCGGGTGGGCGATCTGCTTGCGCTGCTCCCTGCGCACCTTCACCTCGTGCTCGGCCCACAGGGCGGCGAACTCGGGGCTGAGCGCGAGCATCTCCGCGACCAGCGCCTGGATGCCGGCGTCGCCGGGGTAACGGCCCGCCGCCCAGCGCAGGTCGGCGACAGCGGCGCGGGCGAAGCGGCCCTTCTCCTCGTCGCTCAGGTGCTCGGCCAGGTCGGGGGAGCGGAACACCCAGCGGATGACGTTCAGGTCGTCGCGCGACCGGCTGTCGAGACCGCCCATGAGCGCGGCGGCCATGGGATTCCACGCCAGGATGTCGTACTTCGCGTCGAGCACGTAGGCGGGCACCTCCTCCAGGAAGGCGATCAGGTGCAGGATCGACCGCGGCACGTCGCCGCGCAGCCGCTCGGGCTCCAGCGCCTGCCCGGCCAGATGGAACAGGTGCGCGCGCTCGTCGGCGGACAGCATCAGCGCCCTGGACAGCGCGTTGAGCACCTGCCGCGAGGGATGCGGGCCCCTGCCCTGCTCGAGGCGGATGTAGTAGTCGATCGACATGCCCGCCAGCTGGGCGACCTCCTGCCTGCGCAGCCCGGGAGTGCGGCGGCGCCCGCTCTCGGGCAGCCCCACCTCGCGGGGTGTCACCCGCGCGCGGCGGCTGCGCAGGAATTCGGCCAGCTCCTCACGGTTCATGCCGCCAGTCTCGTCCACCCGGCCGAAGCGTGGGTGGTACCGCCGATCCCAGCCTCGCGGGGTCTCTCCCGCCCGGCCGCCGAGGCGACCAGCGTGGAGGCCATGACGACAGCTCTCATCACAGGCGCGAACAAGGGAATCGGCTTCGAGATCGCCAGGCGGCTCGGCGAGCGCGGCATCACCGCGATCGTGGGAGCGCGGGACGAGGAGCGCGGCAGAGCCGCCGCGGAGCGGCTCGGGCAGCCGTACGTGCGGCTCGACGTCACCGACCCCGGCAGCGCGCAGGACGCGGCCAAGTGGATCGAGCAGGAGCACGGCGGCCTCGACATCCTGGTCAACAACGCGGGCATCACCGTCTGGCAGGACGACGACAGGCCCAGCGCCACCTCCGCCGACGTGCTCAGGCAGGTCTACGAGGTCAACGTGTTCGGCGTCGTGACCGTCACCAACGCGATGCTGCCGCTGCTGCGGCGTTCACCGGCGGGCCGGGTCGTGAACATGTCGAGCGAGCTCGGCTCCATCGCCATGGCGATCGACCCCGAGAGCCCCTTCTGGCCCTTCAACCTGATGGCCTACAACTCCTCCAAGGCCGCGCTCAACATGATCACCGTCTCCTACGCCAAGGAGTTGTGGGACACCCCGATCAAGGTCAACGCCGCCAACCCCGGCTACTGCGCGACCGATCTCAACGGCCACACCGGCCACCGTACGGCCGAGCAGGGCGCCGAGATCGGCGTCCGCCTGGCCACCCTGGACGGCGAGGGCCCGAGCGGCGCGTATCTGCAGGACGAAGGGACACTTCCGTGGTGAGGTGTGGACACCTTCTGACCGGACAGTAACCGGGGCATGGGACAAGATGTGGACAAGGAGCGCTTCTCCGAGGCGGACTACCTTCGCTTCGGGGAGCGCCTCACCGAGCAGCTGGCCGAGCTTCGCGAGCTGCTCGATAGACCGGGCTTCGGCGACGGTGTCACCACCGTGGGCGCCGAGCTCGAACTCTTTTTGATCGACGAGCGCGGCAGGCCGCTGCCGCGCAACGCCGAGGTGCTCGACAAGCTCGGTGACGACCGGCTGGTCGTGGAGCTCGGCCGCTACAACGTGGAGGCCAACCTCACCCCGCTGCCGTTGGCGGGCAGGCCGTTCACGGCGCTCGCGAGCGAGATGCAGGAGCTGTTCAAGGCCGTCGACGGCGCGATCGACGGCGGGGGAGCGCTGCCCATCGGCATCCTGCCCACCCTCGGTACGGGCGACTTCACCCATGCCGCGATCAGCGACGAGGCGCGCTACCGCGCGATGGGCAGAGGCATGCGCAGGCTGCGGCTCGAGCCGTTCATCGTCCAGATCGACGAGCTCGAGCTGGAGGTGGAGGACATCATCCTGGAGGCGGCCAACACCTCGTGGCAGGTCCACCTGCGCACGCCCGCCTCCGATTTCGCCAGGCTCTACAACGCCGCCCAGCTGGCGATCGGTCCCGTGCTGGCCGCGAGCGGCAACTCGCCCCTCTTCCTGGGCAGACAGCTGTGGGAGGAGACGAGGATCGCGCTGTTCGAGGAGGCCTCGGACGACCGTGACGTCGAACGCCGCTTCCGCAGGGACGGCCGCGTCACCTTCGGCTCCGACTGGGTGCGCTCGGGCGCCTTCGAGCTGTTCGAGCGGTACGTGCGCGACTACGAGCCGGTCATCCCCGCGCTGTCGGACGAGGGTGAGCTGCCCGAGCTGCGGCTGCACCTGGGCACGATCTGGCAGTGGAACAGGCCCGTCTACGACCCGGCCGACGGCGGCCACCTCCGCATCGAGTTCCGTGCCCTTCCCGCCGGGCCCACCTGCGCCGACATGGCCGCCAACACCGCCTTCCTGATCGGCCTCACGCTGGCACTGGCCGAGAGGGACCTGACGGAGCTGCCCTTCGGCGACGCCTACCAGAACTTCTACCGCGCCGCCATGCGTGGACTGCAGGCCAAGCTCACCTGGGAGGGGCAGGAGGTGCTCGCCTCCGACCTGGTGCTGTCGCTGCTGCCCGAGGCGAAGGCGGCGTTGCTGCGGGCGGGCGTCGACCCCGCCGACGCCGACCTCGACGTCATCGCCCAGCGCGTACGGCTGGGCCGTACGGGAGCGGTCTGGCAGCGGGAGACGCTGGCCGAGCTGGGAGGAGACAGCGAGGCGCTGGTGCGCAGGTATCACGAGAACGCGCTGACGGGATTGCCCGTTCACATGTGGCGATAACCGAACCAGAAGCCCCTTTCGCCCGTCAAAGTATCGCAAAGACGGGATAAAGCGAGGGCAACGATGATGCTTCCTGCGGACAAGGGCGCTTTCACGCTGAGACGGGCCACGGGGACGCTGGCCGAGGGCGCCGACAAGCTGGCCGCCGACCTCGGCGCCGCGTCCGTGGAAGCGGTGCTGGCCCAGGCCAACAGGAAGGCGGTGCGCAAGGGGGCGCCCGCCGCGTTCGGCACCATGCGGCCGAGGCCGCACGAGTGGTACGCCTTCGACGAGAAGGACAACGACACCCCCGACTGGTATCCGCAGGGTCTGACCTGCTCCGAGGACGCGGGCTCCGCGGGGGTGCCGGCCTTCGTCGCCAGCTGGTACTTCAAGCCCCTGCCCCCCGTGGCCGAGCGGGGCATCAGGGTGACGTTCCTGAGCCCGCAGACCCTGCGCTACCAGCACGCGCTGCTCGTGGAGGCCAGGCCGGACGGCTCCTACACCCCGATCAACATCCACGCGGGCGGCATCGCGTGGTACGGCGAGCACCTGTACGTCGCCGACACCAAGCGCGGCCTGCGCGTCTTCGACGTCGGCAAGATCCTCGACCTGCGGACGGTCCAGAGCGACCTGGGCGACGGGGCGCGGGTCGGCCGGTCGGAGGGCAGGTTCCACGCCTTCGGCTACCGGTACGTGATCCCGCAGACCGACTTCTGGCGGGTCGTCACGCCGGGAGCGCACTTCTCCTTCGTCGCGGTCGACCGCAGCACCAGCCCGCACACGCTGATCTCCGGCGAGTACGACGGCGAGGCGCCGACCGGCAGGGTGGCCAGGTGGGCCCTCGACCTGACCGACGGGGTGCCGGTCGACGCGTACACGATGGGGCAGGCCAAGATCCAGGGGGTGGTGTCGCACGGCGGGAGGTGGTACCTCAGCCAGACCGTCGACGCCCGCTCGAACGGCAGGCTCGTCGTGGAGTCCGGCGGCAAGGTGTCGGTCAGGGCCTTCCCCGTCGGGCCCGAGGACCTGACGGTCTCGGGGAAGCGGCTGTGGAGCGTCACCGAGTTCAGGAACCGCAGAGTCATCTTCGGCGTCGACCTCTGACCTCCGGGCTTTCCGGCTCCGTCGGTCCGATTCTTCCCGATCGCTCATGCGGGAAGCGGGTCAGCGGGGGGAGGGCGGGGTCAGCTGTTGAGGTGGGCCTGCAGCGCCCTGCGGTAGTCGCGGTCGAAGTCGTCGTAGCGGGCCCGTAGCCGCGCCCCCGGCCAGTCCTGCGGCAGCAGTTCGGCGGGCAGCAGCGGGTCGGCCAGCAGATGCCGCAGCACCGCCGCCGACACCAGGAACCCCTCGGCCAGCCCCTCCGCCTGGCCGAGAGCCCGCTCCAGCCTGCGCGCCTCGGCCGCCCACCCGTCGAGGTCCCACAGCAGCGCCGTCGGATCCTCCCTCGGCCGCCCGTCGACGAGCGTGCACTGCGCGGTGACGACCTCCGGCCACCGCCTGATCAGGTTGGCGGGACGCAGCCAGGTGCCCTCCCGCAGCTCGGCCAGGCGCAGCGCCGTCATGGTGTGCCGCAGGGCCGCCCTGTCGGACGGCGCGCGCCGCTCGGCCGTCACGATCGCGATCTCCCACGTGCCGTCCCACGGCCTGGTGTGCGGGGAGCGGCTCTCGTCCTGCCTGGCCTGCCGCTCGCGCAGCCGCTCGGACAGCTCGTAGCGCCCGTCGTCCTGCACCAGGTCGCCGGCGGCGACCATGCGGGACAGCGCCACCCGCACGGTGCCCTCCGCGATGCCGAACACCTCCCCGACGCGCACGAGAGCCCTGCTCGGCAGGCGCGGAGGATGGCTGCCGAGCAGCGCGCTCAGGACGGCGGAGCGGGCGGTGAGAGTATTACGGTCTTCCATCGCGTGTCGAGTATATGTAACACTCCGAGAATGGCGAGCTATCTGATCGAACCCGTGGACGGCCCGAGCGGCCGCTACGACACCGCGCGCTACCAGGGCGCCGCGGGCCGCAACTGGTGGACGAGCGACCCCTCGCTGCAGTTGCCGATGCGCCGTCACCTCGGAGAGGGCTACGGCTGGGCCGAGCCCCACCTGTCCCGCCTCGGCGCGCTGATGGGCGGGCCGATCGCAGCCTACGCGGAGGAGACCGACCGCAACCCGCCCCGCCTGGAGAAGTACGACAGGTGGGGCCGCGACGTCAGCCAGGTCGTCATGCCGCCGTCGTTCACGTCGGCTCGCGAGGCGCTCATGGCCGACAACTTCACCTCGCCTGGCTTCGCCGCCACCGCGAAGGACAACGGCGCCGACCCCGCCGCGCTGGGCGCCGCCTGGACCTACCTGCTCGACCAGGCCGACATCGGGATGGGCTGCGCGCTGGGCACGGGCGGCGACATGGTGGTCTCCCTCGCCGAGAAGCACGCGCCCGCCGACGTCCTCGAACGAGTCCGCGCGATCTTCGCCAACGGCTTCTACTCCGGCGAGGCCGCCCAGATGTTCACCGAGCGGACCGGCGGCTCCGACCTGGCCGCGCTGGAGGCCGCCGCCACGCCCGACGGGCAGGCGTGGAGCCTCACGGGCCTCAAGTGGTTCGCCTCCAACGCCAACGGGTCGGCGTTCGTGGTGCTGGCCAGGCTCCCCTCGGGCGACGTGGCTCCCTTCCTCGTGCTGTGGGAGCGCAGGGACGGCGCGCGCAACGCCGTACGGATCAGGAGACTGAAGGACAAGCTCGGCACCAGGTCGGTCGCCTCCGCCGAGGTCGAGTTCACCGGGGCGGAGGCCTTCCTCCTCGCGGGCTCGGGGTCGGGCTCGGGGCTCGGCACGATGATGAAGCTCACCAACGCCTCCAGGCTCGGCGTGGCCATGATGGGTCTCGGCGTCGCGCGCAGGGCGCTGGTGGAGTCCCTGTGCTACGCCTCGGCGCGCGAGGCTTTCGGCAGGCGCCTGATCGACCAGCCGCTCATGCGGCGCAAGCTGGCCGAGCTCGTCGTGGAGGTCGAGGCCGTCCAGGCGCTGGTCTTCGACGGACACCTCGGCCCGCGCCTGCGTCTGGCCCCCGCGCTGGTCAAGCTGCGCGCCGCCAGGCTGGGGGTGCACGCCGCCAGCGACGCCATCGAGATCCACGGCGGCAACGGCTACATCGAGCAGTGGCCGGTCGCCCGCCTGCTGCGCGACGCCCAGGTGAACCCGATCTGGGAGGGCGGCGACAACATCCTCTGTCTGGACGTACGGCGGGCGATGCTTCGCGAGGCGGCTCACGAGCCGTTCCTCGAGCGCCTGACCGCGGCCGTCGAGCAGGCCCCGCCCGGCTCGGGAGACCTGGTCCGCGGCCGGATCGACGACCTCCGCAAGGCGATCACCGTCTGGTCCTCGCTCGACCCTGTCACGGCGGAGGCGCGGCTGTATCCGCTGGCCCAGTTCATGGCGGACGTCTACGCGGCGGCTCTGCTGCTGGAGCAGGCGGGCTGGGAGCAGCGCTCGGGGCACGGCGACCGCAAGGCCCTGGTCGCCCGTCTCTACGCCGACGCCCACCTGGCCGACCACGGCCCGCTGCGCGGCCTCGACCGCACGGCGGAGGACCTGGACCGCTTCGACGACCTTGTCGCGGGAGCCGTCACGCTCTGATCTGGGCGGGGCCGTTCTGAGCTAGGTTGCCGTCATGAGTGAAATCGGCTTCGGTCTGGTGCTCGATGTCGCCGACCCTGACACGCTCGCGCCCTTCTGGGCCGAGGCGCTCCATTACTCCGTGGTCGGCGGCGTGGGCAACTACGTCATGCTGCGGCCTGAAGGCCGCAGCGGCCCGCGTCTGCTCCTGCAGAAGGTGAAGGAGGGCAGGACCGGCAAGAACCGCATGCACCTGGACCTCGATGCCGCCGACATCGAGGCCGAGGTGAACCGGCTGGAGGCCCTCGGCGCCCGGCGGCTGGAGAACGGCGAGGTGGAGGAGCACGGTCACCGCTGGGTCGTCATGGCAGACCCTGAGGGCAACGAGTTCTGCGTGGGCGAGTCCTGAGCCACCTGCGCCTCCGAACGCGCCGCACAGGCCGCAGGCTCAGGAGTCGGCGAAGGCGAGCCCCCTGGCCGCCAGCTCCTCCTCGAGGATCCTGATGGCCTTGGGCCCCACGCCATGGATGCGCAGGAGCTGCGCGGGCGTCACGCCCGTCAGCTGGTCGTAGCGGGTGTAGCCGTTGAGGGCCAGCTCGCGAGGGGCCACCTTGCCCATCCGCGGCGGGAACTCCGTCGGCTGCGCGGCATCGTGAGTCGCCATCTCGCCCCTCCCTGGTCGCCGGCCGATGACCTGGATCACGGCGAGCCTAGACGACCGATCCTCTCGGCGCGGACGCGACGGACCCGCCGCCGGCGCTGGCTACGATCGGCTGGCCCGGGAGAAGGCGCCGGCCTGACGAACGGAGAAGCAGATGACCGTGCGCGTCGAGAGAGAGGGCGCCGTCACCACGGTGGTGCTCTCCCGCCCTGAGGCCCGTAACGCCGTCGACCGCGCGACCGCGGACGCGCTGAGCGAGGCGTTCGCCGCGTTCGAGGAGTCGGACGCCTCGGTCGCCGTCCTGTGGGGCGAGGGCGGGACCTTCTGCGCGGGCGCCGATCTCAAGCGCCTCGACAACCACGTCGGCGAGGAGGGCGGCGGCCCGATGGGGCCGACCAGGATGCGGCTGTCCAAGCCGGTCATCGCGGCCGTCGCGGGCCACGCGGTGGCCGGAGGCCTGGAGCTCGCGCTCTGGTGCGACCTGCGGGTGGCCGAGGAGAGCGCGGTCTTCGGCGTCTTCTGCCGCCGCTGGGGCGTCCCTTTGATCGACGGCGGCACCGTACGGCTGCCGCGCCTCATCGGCCTGTCCCACGCCATGGACCTGATCCTCACCGGCAGGCCGGTCCCCGCCGGCGAGGCGCTGCGCATGGGACTGGCCAACAGGCTCGTCCCCGAAGGGCAGGCCCGCCAGGCGGCCGAGGCGCTCGCCCGCGACCTGGCCAGGTTCCCGCAGGCGTGCATGCGAGGCGACAGGCTCTCCGCACTTGAGCAGTTCGGCCTGCCGGAGCGGGAGGCGATGGGCAACGAGCTGCGGCACGGCGTGGCCGCCCTCGGCGAGGCGGCGCACGGCGCCGCCCGCTTCGCCGAGGGCGCCGGCCGCCACGGCGACTTCTCCTGAGGGGGTCAGGGATCTTGTCGGGGGGCGCCGCGTAAGGTGAGGGCATGCCGGACATCGACGGTGTGACGATCACCAGCCAGGACAAGGTGATCTTTCCTGAGGGCGGGCGGACCAAGCTCGACCTGATCCGCTACTACCAGGCCGTCGCCGACGGCGCCCTGCGCGGCGTCTTCGGACGACCCATGATCCTCAAGCGGTTCGTGCACGGCATCGAGCAGGAGGCCTTCTTCCAGAAGCGCGCTCCCGCCAAGCGTCCTGACTGGGTCGAGGTCGCCGAGCTGCGCTACCGGTCGGGACGCAGCGCGGAGGAGGTCGTCGTCACCGACGTCCGCCAGCTGCTGTGGGTGGTCAACCTCGGCTGCGTCGACCTCAACCCGCATCCGGTGCGCGCCGCCGATCTGGCCCACCCCGACGAGCTGCGCATCGACCTCGACCCGGTGCCTGGGGTGCAGTGGGGCCAGGTGGTGGAGACCGCGCAGGTGGCCCGTGAGGTGCTCGCCGACCACGGCCTGACGGCCTGGCCCAAGACGTCGGGCTCACGCGGCTTCCACGTCTATGCCCGCATCACCCCCGACTGGCCCTTCGCCCAGGTACGGCAGGCCGCCGAGGCCGTCGCCCGCGAGGTCGAGCGCCGCGCGCCCGACCTGGCCACCAGCAGGTGGTGGAAGGAGGAGAGGCAGGGCGTCTTCGTCGACTACAACCAGAACGCCTACGACCGCACCGTCGCCTCGGCCTACTCGGTCAGGCCCGTCCGTGACGCCCGCGTGTCCACACCGCTGACGTGGGACGAGGTGCCCGGGTGCCGTCCCGAGGAGTTCACGATCGACACCGTGCCCAAGCGGTTCGCCGCCCTCGGCGACCCGTGGGAGGACATGGATCTGCACGCGGGCTCGCTGGCCCCGCTCCTCGAGCTGGCCGAGTCGCAGGGGCCGCCGCCCGAACGCGCCGAGCTGCCGCTGATCGAGATCGCCAGGGCGCAGCACAAGGACGAGGCGCTGGCCGGGCTCGAGCGCTGGAAGGCCCGCCACCAGCCGGTCGTGGAGTTCCTCGAACCCGCCGACGTGCTGGTGGACGGCATGCGCGGCCGCAGCAGCGTGTGGTACCGCATCAGAGTCAACCTGCAGCACGTGCCCGCCGACCTGCGTCCCGAGCAGGAGGCGCTGGAGATCGACTACAACCCGTGGCCTGAGGACTGGCGCCCGCCCGGCTAGACCCGCTGCTCGGCGTCGTGCCCGTGGTCCTGGACGTGGTCCTGGACGTGCTCCTGTTCGAGGTCGTGGTCGAGTTCGGCGATGACCGCCGTCACGGGCGTGCACGCCGGCAGCCTGGGAGAGCTGAAGTAGCCGGGCTTGTGCGCCCTCAGCAGCGCCTCGCCGTCGAGCTGCCAGGTGAAGCCGCGCCTGCCGAGCAGCGTGGCGAACAGCCTGCCTGCCCGTTCGGGATCGCGGGCGGCCAGGCGCCTGATCGGCACCGGTGAGACGGAGTCGCCGCGCAGGTAGCGGCTGATCGCGTCGCGGTAGCGGGCCCTGGTCACCAGCGAGGGGTCGGCGAAGGCCTCCTCCACCGCGCCGAAGTCGGTGTAGTAGCCGAGCCCGTCGCGCTCGTCGAAGATCAGCGCGACCGTCTCCTCCCGCGCCAGGTGGTCGGGAAAGCTCATCGAGGTGAACGCGCCCATCCGCGCGGCGACCTCGGCCCCCTGCATCACGACCAGGTCGGAGCCGAAGTGCTCGGTGAACTGCCGCCGCTGCGCCGCCTGGATCTGCCAGGCCTCGGCCAGCAGGGCGGGGTTGCGGAACACCCTGGCCGGGTTCCGCAGCGCGGCCTCGGCCGCGGCCCGCACCAGCTGCCTGCGCGCGTCGGGGGTGTAGACGGCGGGCGTGGCGCTGATCATCCAGTCGTCGAAGGTGACGGGGATGAGCCTGCCGACCATGAACATGCCGGGGTCGAGCGCCTCGAAGGCGTCCTCGCCCAGGTCGGAGTGGGCGGTGTAGGTGAGCTCGTCGATCAGGTTGTGCAGGATGAGCGCGGGGCCAGCGACGGTGCGGACCTCGAAGATGCCCTCGACGACGTCCTTCCAGCCGAGCACCATCGCCCGCTCGGCCTCGTGCAGCTCGGGCCGCTCGGCCAGGAACCTGTCGATCAGCAGGTCGCCGCCCGGCAGGCGGTACTCCAGCGCGAAGTGGTCGAGAGCGAGCGCGGAGGTCGCCTCGTCCGTGACGACCCCGTCGGGGAAGAATCGGCTGTACACCAGGCCGAGCTCCCTGGTGAACCTTCCTGACACCGCGAACTCCAGCAGCTCGGGTTTCAGCTCCGCGGCACGCGCGAGTAGATCCATGGGGCGACCTTAGCCGCGTGCCGTACCGGCTTGAGGTGATTTTCGGTAACCGGCCGGTCACGCGCGGCCACGTCAGGACGGCTGGCCGATGTCCTCGTTCCACACCTCCGGCCAGCGTTCGATAAAGGCCGCCATGAGCGAGCGGCACTCGGCGGAGTCGGCCACCACGACCTCCACCCCGTGCGCGAGGAGAAGGTCCTCTCGCCCCATGAAGGTGCGGTTCTCTCCGATCACCACCCGGGGGATCTCGTAGAGCAGGATCGCCCCCGTGCACATCGCGCAGGGCGACAGCGTGGTGTACATGGTCGCGCGCCGGTAGACCCGCGCCGGCCTGCGCCCTGCCCGCTCCAGCGCGTCGGTCTCGCCGTGGCGGATGACGCTGCCCTCCTGCACCCTGCGGTTGCGTCCCGCGCCCAGCACCTGGCCGTCGGCCACCAGCGCCGCGCCGACCGGCACCCCGCCCTCGGACAGGCCGAGCCTGGCCTGCTCGACGGCGATCTCCAGGAAGTCCATCAGGCCACCCTAGGCTGCAACCGGCGTGCAAGCCCGTGAGCCTACCTTTGGCGCGTGTCCAGACGCTGGTTGACCGGAGTGGCCGCCGCAGCGGCGGCCGCGACCTTGACGCTCCCCGCCGCCGCGGCCCTCGCCGCGGCACCGAAGCCGCCCGCCACCGCCAAGAAGCTGTTCGACGCGTGGCTGCGCGCCGACAGGACCGCCGCGGCCGAGGTCGCCACGCCCGCCGCGGTGAACGTCCTGTTCGCCTACCCGTTCAGGGCGCCCGACAGGTTCGCAGGATGCGTGGGCGGCGCCTGCCGGTTCACGCACACCAGCGTGCGCGTGCCGGGCGAGCTCAACGGCCTGCTGATGATCGTCTCAGGCGCCAAGGTGACGAAGGTCTATACCTCGCGCCACCTGCCGAAGGCCGCCGTGGCCAAGCACCTGTTCGACGCCTGGCGCAAGGGTGACCGCAACCAGGGCAGGGAGGTCGCGAGCGCGGCCGCGGTCAAGACGATCTTCAGGGTGAAGTGGGACCCCAAGGGCGTGCCGTACACCTTCCAGGGCTGCCAGGCGAGCGTCTGTGCCTGGTCCTACGAGGGCGGCGCGATGCTGATGCACGTCAAGGGCTCCAAGGCGTGGGGCTACGAGGTGCGCTCGATCGGCTACGTCGCCGACTGATCCGCGGGCAGGGCCGCCCACTGGTCGGCCCACGCCATCAGCGGGCGCATCGCCTCGACCAGGGCCGCGCCGCTCTCGGTGAGCGTGTAGCGGATCTGGACGGGCGTGGTCGGCGTCACCTCGCGGGCCACCACCCCCGCCTCCTCCAGTTCGCGAAGGCGCTGGGCGAGCAGCCGCTCCGACAGGCCGGGGACGTCGTCGCGCAGCTCGCCGTAGCGCGTGGCGCCCCTGGCGAGCGCCAGCAGGATGACGCCGTTCCACCTGCGCCCGACCAGCTCGATCGCGATCTGGAACCGCGGGCAGTGCCGGCTGAGCGCCTCGGGGAAGGACATCGGGCCTCCTCTACTTACCCTTCGTAAGCCACTTATGTAGTGTAGGTCCTATGGCTGATTTCCCGCATGACCTGTGGTTCGGCGCGTTCCTGACGCCCGCGGCGAAGGACGCGCACCCGCTCGTGCGCCAGGCCGTGCTCGCGGAGGATCTCGGCCTGGACATCATCGGGGTGCAGGACCATCCCTACCAGCCCTCCTTCCTCGACACCTGGACGCTGCTGTCGGTCCTCGCGGCCAGAACCCAGCACATCAGATTCTTCCCCGACGTGGCCAGTGTGCCCCTCCGTCCGCCCGCCGTGCTGGCCAGGGCGGCCGCCAGCCTCGACATCCTCAGCGGCGGCAGGCTGGAGCTGGGTGTCGGCTCCGGCGCCTTCTGGGACGGCATCGCCGCGATGGGCGGCGAGCGCCGTACGCCGGGGCAGGCGGTGGCCGCGCTCGAGGAGAGCATCGAGGTGCTGCGGGCGCTGTGGACGCCCGGCGAGGCTGTCTCCTTCGACGGCGAGTACCACCGCCTGCGGGGCGCGCTTCCCGGCCCCTTCCCCCCGCACCCGATCGGCGTGTGGATCGGCGCGTACAAGCGGCGCATGCTGGAGCTGACCGGGCGCGTGGGCGACGGCTGGGTGCCCTCCTCCGCCTACGCCGCGCCGTCCGAGCTGGCCGCGATGAGCGCCGTCGTCGACCGCGCCGCCGAGGAGGCCGGGCGCGACCCCGGGCTGATCCGCCGCGTCTACAACGTCAGCGGCCGCTTCTCGGCGCTCGCGGGCAAGGGTTTCCTTCAGGGGCCGCCCTCCCTGTGGGTCGAGCAGCTCACCGAACTGGCCCACGCGTACGGCATGAGCGTCTTCGTCATGGCGCCGGGCGAGGAGCGCGACCTCAAGATCTTCGCCGAGGAGGTCGCGCCCGCCGTCAGGCAGGCGGTGGGCCGTGAGCGTCCGCCGGCCGTCCAGCCGGCGGCGCGGGGGCCGCTGGAGGAGTCGACCAGGCCCAGGCTGCCCAAGCGCGACCTTGCCGCGCTGCCCGCCGCGCAGCAGGAGCGCGGCCTGCACCTGGTGATGATCCACGACCAGCTGCGCCAGGAGCTGACGCAGATCCGCGACGCCGTCGAGCAGGTCGCCGCGGGCCGCGGCGAGGTGGCGGCGCTCCGCTCGATGATCAGCCGGCTCACGATGCGCCAGAACTACTGGACCCTCGGCAGCTTCTGCGCCTCCTACTGCAGGATCCTGACCGTCCACCACACGATCGAGGACGAGCGGATGTTCCCCGCGCTCAGGAGCGCGCAGGCGTCGCTCGCGCCGGTCGTCGACCGGCTCCAGGAGGAGCACGAGGTCATCGCGGAGCTGCTGACCGACCTCGACGCGGCGCTCGTGGCCATGGTCGAGGACGCCGACGCCATCGACGGCGTGCGCGAGCGCCTCGAGGTGCTGTCGGAGGCCCTGCTGTCCCACCTCGCCTACGAGGAGGAGGAGCTGGTCGAGCCGATCGCCAGGCTCGACCTCGACATCTGACCCCCCGCACGGAGCCGCCCCGACAGGCCGGGCACGATGAGCGGATGACCTACACCTGTGCCGTCGCGACCCCTCACGTCCTGGCCACGGCCGCCGCCGAGGAGGCGGTCGCGAACGGCGGCAACGCGCTCGACGCCGCGCTGGCGGCGGCCACCACGCTGAGCGTCGTCTACCCGCACAACACCTCCGTCGGCGGCGACCTGATCGCCCTCGTGCGCGACCCCGAGGGCCGCATCACGTGCGTCAACGCCAGCGGCCCCGCCCCGGCCACGGCCGACCGCGCCGCGCTCGCGGCCAGGCACGGCGCCCTGATGCCCGTCACGGGGCCCGACACGATCACGGTGCCGGGCGCCGTCGCGGGATGGGCCGCGCTGCACGAGGCGGGCGCGGCGCTGGAGTGGAGCGCCTGCTTCGAGGCCGCCGTACGGCACGCCGACGCCACCCCCGTCGTCCCCGGACTGGCCGAGGCGATCGCGGAGGCGGCCGAGCTGATCGCCGCCGACCCCGGCATGCGTGAGGTCTTCAGCCCCTGCGGCAGGCCGCTGACCGAGAACGACACCCTGCGCCAGCCCGCGCTGGCCGCCACCCTGGCCGACCTGGCCGCCCACGGCCCCTCCACCCTGTACGGCGGGCCGCTCGGCCGCCGCCTCTCCGGCGTGCTCGACCTGGCCGACCTCGCCGCCTTCGAGGTGGAGCGCACCGCGCCGCTGAGCCGTCCCCTGCGCGGCCACGACGTGCACACCAGCCCGCCCAACACCCACGGCTTCCTGCTCCTGCAGGCCCTCGCGGCCACCGAGCCGCTCCCTCTGGCCTTCCACCGCGGCATCGCCGACAGGAACGCGCACCTGGCCGACCCCCGCTTCGTGCCGGTGGACGTCGACGCCCTCCTCGACCCCGCCCGAGCGCTCACCCCCTCGCCCCCACCGGCCGTCACCGGCAGGGCCACGGGCGACACCGTCGCCGTCGTCGCCGCCGACAGCGAAGGGTGGGCGGTCTCGCTCATCCAGAGCCTGTTCCACAGCTTCGGCTCGGGCGTGCTCGACCCCTCCACCGGCGTCCTGCTGCACAACAGGGGCTCGTTCTTCTCCCTCGACCCCGCCTCGCCCAACGTCATCGCCCCCGGCAAGCGGCCGGCTCACACCCTCATGCCCGTCATGGTCACCAGGCACGGACGGCTGGTCTGGGTCGCGGGCACGATGGGCGGCAAGGCTCAGCCGCAGATCCTCACCCAGGTGCTGCTGCGCCTGCTCGAAGGGGCCGACCCCGCCGCCGCGGTGGCCGCTGCGCGCTTCGTGGTCGGCGGTCTCGAGGCCGGGCAGCGGGAGGACACCGTCAGCGTCGAGGCCGACCACGAGGAGCTGGCCGCGCTGACCGCCTCAGGGGCGCCGGCGGTGACCCTTCCGCCTCGCTCGGAGTGGGTGGGACACGCCCAGGTGGTCGCGGCCGGCCCCTTCGCCGCGGGCAGCGACCCGCGCAGCGACGGAAGGGCGGCCGTGGTCCACCGGTGACGCACGAGGGCCGGTGGGGTCACGAGCGCGACAGCCGGTCGGCCGCTCTGATCGGCTCGGGCAGCCTGAAGTCCGGCGACAGTCGCAGCACGTGCGAGCAGGCGTTGTCGAGGCTGACGCGGTGGCCCTGCGAGACGAAGACGGGTTTCACCCCCTCGCGGGTGCGCAGCGCGCGGCCGACCACCTCGCCGTCGAGCAGGATCGGGCTCCACGACCCGCGTGCGGCGGGCGGGTCGTCGTGCCGTCCGACGAAGGCGGTCTTCGCGACGCCGATCGTCGGCAGCCCGGTCAGCACCCCGAGGTGGCAGGCCAGACCGAAGCGGCGGGGGTGGGCCAGGCCGTAGCCGTCGCAGACCAGCAGGTCAGGCCGCACGCTCAGCCTGTCCATGGCCGCCAGCAGCGGCGGCAGCTCCCTGAAGGCGAACAGGCCGGGCACGTAGGGGAAACCGGCGCGCTGACGGACGGCCACCTGGTCGACGACCTCCAGCGTGCCGGACCTCAGCACGACCACGGCCCCCGTCACCTCGTCGTCGCCGCCGTAGCCGACGTCGAGCCCGGCCACGAACTCCACCCGCTCGGGCCCCGGATCGTCCAGGTCGACCAGCGGGCGCAGCCGCTCCTGCTCGGCCTCTGCCTCCTCGATGGACATCACACCCCTATCCAACAGGACGGGCCGCGCTCAGGTGACCGGCACGATCCGCGCCTCCACCAGCACGCCCCGCTCGATGGTGAGCAGCCCCACCGTCCCGTGCGGCTGGCGGCGGCGGTCGGTGGGCGAGCCGGGGTTGAACAGCCGCACGCCCTCGGCCTGCTCGTCCATCGGGATGTGGGAGTGCCCGAAGACCACCAGCTCGGCCCAGGGGAAGCGGTGGCGCATCCTGACGCCCCTGCCCGCCAGAGGTCCGCTGTCGTGGATCATCGCCACGCGCAGCCCGTCCAGCTCCAGCTGGAGGGTCTCCGGCGCCACCACGTCGGGCCCGTCGTTGTTGCCCTTGACGACGTGGACAGGCGCGAAGGCCGCCAGCTCGTCCAGGACGGAGGGCACGCACACGTCCCCCGCGTGCAGGATCAGGTCGGCCCCGCGCAGGTGCGCCGCCACCCTCGGCGGGCACGACCGCCACCGGCGCGGCGCGTGCGTGTCGGACAGGACGGTGACGCGCATCGAAGCCCCTCAGGGCGTCGGGGAGGGGCTCGCCGGCGGAGCGACGCTGGAGAACTGTCCCACCCGCTCCTTCACCGGCACCTGCACCCGCACGTCACCCGCCCCGCTGAAGGTGAACGTCATCGGGACCGAGCTCTGCGTCCTCAGCCCCGAGACGGTGGCGATCGGCTTGTCCACGCCGACGGGCTGGTTCGGCGGCAGCTCGACGGGGGCCGTCAGCTGTACGGACCCGCCCTGGACGGTGATCCGCTCGAGCCTGTCGGCCGCGGCGCGGTTGCTGATCAGCACCGCGTACAGGGGCAGCTCGGCGGGGGCCTGCTGGCCAGGCGCGCCGCCGACCAGGTAGGCGTTGCGCAGGTGCAGGCCGTGCACGCTGGCGTTGGCCCCCTCGTTCTGCGGGTGATGGAACCTGGTCACGTCGTCGTAGTCGTTGCTCACCCCCGTACACGCGCCGGTGGCGAGGGCGAGGCACAGCACGGTGGTCGTGATGGCGCGCAGCGTCCGCACGGCAGACCTCCATTCACGCGGGGCCGGACCACCCGCGCTACCCGGGCACGGCCACATGTAACCAGCGTTTCACCAGGTCGGGGCCGGGTTAGCCGGGATCGGCGAGCCTGAAGGGGACACCCGCCTATCCGGACGGCCACATCATCTGCAAAGGTAGGACATCGACAGACAGACCATCAGGGGTGAGAGAGATGACGGTTGGCTCCCGGCACCAGCGTGCCGCGGATGTACCTCCCCCTTGGCCCGGTGATCGCTACGAGGTGCTGTGTCAGCGCCTGGCGCCGTTCAGCGGCACCAGGGACCAGTACCACTTCGCGCAGTACGCGATGGAATCGGCGAGGGCGCTGGAGAACGCGGGGCTCGCGACGAGGGTCGCGGTCGTCAGACTGGCCGACGACACCGTCATCTACGACCCTGTCGGGGGAGTGGAGCTACCGCAGGACCAGTGGTGAGCGCCCGCGGCGTCGCCAGGGGAGCCTGACGCCACTGACGGCGAACCCGCCGTACGGCGGCTTCCTCTTCATCGGCTCGACGCCAGCCGCCCGGCCCTCCTCGCAAGAACCGGGACCTTGTCGGGAAAAAGGGAAGAGGTGGGGCCATGAAGCTCCATCACCACACGGATCACGCCGACGGCGCCGGCCCCATCCTCCGACCGAGGCTGTACGAGATGGTGTCCGAGATCGGCTTCGCGGGACGGCGCCGCCTCGTCTCCATCCGGCTGGTCGCCCTGTCGGGAGCCCACCGCGGCGATCACGTCCTGGACGTCGGATGCGGCACCGGCTACCTGACCAGGCTGCTGGCCAGACGAGTCGGGCCCGAGGGGCACGTGACGGGCCTCGACGTCGCCCAGCCCATGATCGAGCACGCCAGGGCCCGCGCCCCCGGCACATGCGCTTACGTGCTGGGGGAGGGGCAGGCGCTGCCGTTTCCCGACGCCCGCTTCGACGTCGTCGTCTCCTGCCTCGCCGTCCACCACCTGCCGGCCGCGGCGCGCGGCACCGCGCTGCGGGAGATGTTCAGGGTGCTGAGACCCGGAGGACGGCTGCTGATCGTCGAGTTGAGACCACCGGCCAACCGGCTCGCGGCCCGCCTCGCCGGCGTGGTGGCCGGGCACGCCCTACGGCCGAGCATGCCCGACCTGCTCGCCGAACTCGTCCCCGCGGCGGGCTTCCGCGTCGAGGCGACGGGAGAACTACGCCCGCTGCTCCACTACGTCCTGGCGGTCCGCTGAGGGCGGAATTCGCCCTCCCGTTCGCGGCGACCCCGCTGCGCTCTGACCTCGGGTGTCGGCGCTCCGGTGGAGGATGGCTCCATGACACTGCGGCTGCGCCCCGTGATCGCCACCCAGGACACCGAGCGGCGGCGGCAGGACGCTGCGCGGCTGCCGGCCTGCTCGCCCTCGGCCGGACGGAGGCTCCGGCTCTGGCGCGGTTCACCGGCGCCCCACGTCCACGGCCAGGACACTCGGCGGAGGCGGCAGATCGGATCCATCCAGTCGATCTGCTTCTCCAGCCGGAGTGCCCCGGCGGTCCCCCTCCCAGGAAGGTCGCCGTCCGGTTCCCAGTCAATCCCGGGCGCGCCCGCGCGGAAACCGGTGAAAGCAGAAAAGCCCATCAGGCGGGCTCATCACCGGAGCCGACGACCGTCGGCTCCTCTCGCGCCGACGGCTGCTCGCCGGCCGCCAGCCAGTCCAGCCTGCGGACCAGCCGCCTGGCGCTGTCGATGACGGCGGCGACCTGAGCGGACGGCTCGCCGGCGCGCCAGAGCAGCGACCACGGATAGCGCGTCGCGGGTTCGACCAGCGGCCGCCATACGGTGCCCGGCCGGCTCGAGCTGCGGAAGGAGGAAGGGACACAGAGCACGCAGCGGTACTGCAGGACGAGGTCGGCCGCCGCGCGGGTGCTCTGGACGGTTCCCTCGTAGACCATGGGCGTGAATCCGGCGGCGCGGCACAGCTCGATGACGAACTGGTTGAGCTCGGGTGTCTGGGTGTCCTCGCCGAGCAGGAGGGCTTCGTCGGCCAGGCGGGCCACGCTCACGCCGTCCGTCTCGGCGAAGGGATGGTCGTCGGGGACCAGTACGCCGAGCGGATCGAGGCGGATCAGCTCGGAGGTGACGTGGGGCGGGGTCTGGGAGGCTCTTCCGATCCCGATGTCCAGGCGGCCGTCGGCCAGCTGGCGGTACTGGTCGGGCGTGCTGGCCTCCACCTGATGGATCGTCAGGCCGGGATGGCGCCGCTGGACGTCGCGCAGGATCTGCGGCATGGAGTCGTAGCCCGCGTCGATGATGCCGACCCGCAGCACGGGAGAGGAGGCGGAGGCGCTGCGCGCGGCGTGCGCGGCCCTGGCGACATGGTCGAGGATCTGGCGGGCCTCGACGAGCAGGGCGGCCCCCGAGGGGGTGAGCTCGACGTGGTGGGTGCTGCGGTTCAGCAGGCGCACGCCCAGCTCGCGTTCGAGCCGCTGGATCTGCTGGCTCAGGGCCGACTGCACGATGTGCTCGCGCGCCGAGGCCCGGCCGAAATGGAGCTCCTCGGCCAACGTCACGAAGTAGCGGAGCTGGCGTAACTCCATGTTCGCCGCCCCTCTCCAGCCGGGTAGCGCCGATGTGGATCGCCTTCCCTCACTGTAGGTCGTATCGGGAGAGTGCTCTCACACGGTTCTTTCGTGCACGTAGCACCATCGCCAGGTCGGTTCGGATTCGAGGGCCGTCACGACCGGATGATCGGTCTCCTGGTAGTGCGCCCGTGCGTGGCAGCCGGGCGATTCGTCGGAGCAGGCCACCCACCCGCAGGTCAGGCAGACCACCAGCCGCGTCCAGGCCCAGCCGAGTGCCAGGCACTCCTCGCATGCGGGCGGTCCACGCCGCACGGCCGAGAGCCGGTCGAGGTGATCACAGTGCGGCGCCCGGCCGTTCTGGCCTGCGCGGGCGGTGACGTTCGTGCCTGCCGCGTCCAGGGTCATCGCGGCCCCCTCCATGACAGCGACGCGAGATGCGCCCCTGATCACTGCTCAGTCAACGCGATGGGCGGCCAGAGGGAAACAGCCGATCCCAGCAAGCCCGATCACCTGGGGCGATGGCGGGGGAACGGAGGACCAGCCGCGGCTGGGACCTCTCGTGCCAGCGGGTGAGCAGGAGCAGGCGCTCCACCTGAGGCGGCGCCGACCACAGGGTCATCACGTGCCCGTCGTCGAGCAGGGCGGCGGCGGTGACCAGGGCGCGCAGCCCGCCGACGTCGATGAAGGTCAGGCCCTTCAGGTCGATGTCGATGTCGCCGGGGACGAGCGACGTCAGCGCCCGCCTCAGGGCGGGCAGGGTGGTGTGGTCGAGGTCGCCCTCGATCCTGAGTCCCTGCGGTTCGCCCAGGCGGGTGATCCGCAGGTTCCCGCGGACGGCCACGTCGGCGTCGAGGACGGAGGCGTGAGGAGGACGAGCGTCGTCCGTGAGGTCCATGCCGACTCCTCCAGGAGCACGCCGGGGCAGGTGACCGCGACGACCAGGCGGCGAGTGGGGGCTGTCGGCCTGATCATGGCGGTGACCTGATCGTGCAACAGCGCCGCCCCCGCGGCAACAGTCACTCACAGATGAGCTCATCTCGGGCGCGGCCAACCGCGCTGGAGGGAACGGCTCCCTGAGCGGAAGCCGTCCCCTCCGGTCGGGTCAGGGTGCTCGCGTGTAGCGGATGCGCGGCGCCGCGGGCGTGGTCATGCCCGCGCCGATGAAGAAGCCGGGGTGCGGCGGCTGGTTGTAGCCGATGTTCTGCCAGGCCACTCCGAGCCGGTAGACCGGGTCGTGCATCAGCGTGCGCAGCCGCACGTCGGTCAGGTCGACCGTGGTGTGGATGCGCAGCGCGGAGCTGTCCTCGGTGCGCCAGACGATCTCCTCCCGCCAGTCTCCGTACAGGTCAGCCTGGAGGGCGGGGGTGCCCTTGGTGGAGTTGTTCGAGGCGGTGCCCTCCGCTTCGAGCAGCGGTTTCGGCGTGCCGCTCGTCCAGTCCCACTTGCTGATCACGCCGACGCCCACGCCCCTGGCCGGGTCGTAGTCGTGGTCGACGATCTCGCGCAGCGGGTCGCCGTCCCACCAGGCGAGGAAGTTCGCCGGCGGGATGGCCTGCCCGATCAGCTCACCGGCCGAGGAGCGCAGCTCGCCCTCGCGGGCGTTCCACTCGCCCGTCGTGGTGACCGCCCAGCCCTCCGCGCCCGGATGGCGCGGGTCGATGTCGCCCGCGGCGGCGCGCCCGGTGTCCCTCGTGGCGGGCATCCCCCACAGCACCTGGCCCGTGGCCGCGTCCCTGAAGGTCGCGCCGCGACCGCCGCTGCTGCCCATGTCCTCGTGCGCGGCGAACGCCTCGAGTCCTGGCCTGCCCGGATCGAGGTCGCTGACGTGGAGCGCGTCGCCGTGGCCGAGGCGGGTGCTGTAGAGGCCCTCGCCGTCGTCGTCGACCGTCATGGAGCCGAAGACGATCTCGTCCTTCTGGTCGCCGTCCACGTCGGCCACGGACAGGTTGTGGTTGCCCTGGCCCGCCCACTGCGGACCCACCGAGGCCGAGTCGAACACCCAGCGCCGCTTCAGCTTCTCGCCGTCGAAGTCGAAGGCGGCCAGGACGCTCCTGGTGTAGTAACCGCGGGTGAAGACGGCGGAAGGGCGCTCGCCGTCCAGGTAGGCGACGGCGGCGAGGAAGCGGTCGACCCTGTTGCCGTAGCCGTCACCCCATGAGGCCACGTCACCGCGGGCGGGGACGTAGTCGATCGTGTCGACGGCCCTGCCCGTCGCGCCCTCGAAGGCCGTGAGGTACTCGGGACCCGACAGCACGTAGCCGCTGGAGTTGCGGTGGTCCTTGCTGGGGTTGCCGACGGCCTTGCCCGAGGCGTCGACCGTGCCGTCGGCGGTCTTCATGAGCACCTCGGCCCTGCCGTCGCCGTCCAGGTCGTAGACCACGAGCTGGGTGTAGTGGGCGCCCGCGCGGATGTTCCTGCCGAGCGAGACGCGCCAGAGCCTCCTGCCTTCGAGGGTGTAGGCGTCGACGTACACCAGGCCCGTGTAGCCGGACTGCGAATTGTCCTTGGCGTTGGTCGGGTTCCAGACCAGGACCACCTCGTGGCGACCGTCCCCGTCGAGGTCGCCGACGGAGGCGTCGCCCGCGGTGTAGGAGTGGGGCTGGCCGTCCTTGGTGTAGTCGTCGGCGGGCCTGTCCAGCGGGAGGTCCCTGTACTGCGCGCTCCACACGCCGAACTCGGCGGTGGACTCGCCGTCGCCTGCCGTCACCCGGTAGCGCGAGCGCGCACCGCCCTGCGGGTCGAGGACGTTGGTGGCGCCCCTGACGCTGCTGATCTTCCTGCCGTCGCGCCAGACGTCGAAGACCTGGTCGTCCTCGTCCAGCCCGAGCAGCCGCCAGCCGACGTAGACGCCGGCTCCGGTGGCAACGGCGACCGGAGCCCGGTCCAGGCGCTCCATCTGCCGCTTCAGCCTGGTGACCGCCCGCGAGGCGACGACCGCCGACCGCTCGGACACGCCGCCCCTGTTCACCGCCGCGACCCGGTAGTGGAAGGGGATCGTCGTCAGCACGCCGTCGTCGTTGAAGGAGGCCCGCTCGGTCGTCCCGATCCCGGTGTAGGGGCCCGCCTCCTTCTCCGCCCGGTAGACCCGGTACAGCAGCGCGTCAGGCACCGCTCGCCAGCGCAGCGCCACGCTGTTCTTGGCGACCCTGCCCGTCCGCAGGCCCTGCGGCGTGCCGGGCGGCGGCGTCGTGCCGTCCACGGTCGCGACGCTCGCGGTCGCGGAGGGCACGGACTCCTCGCCTGTCGGGTCGAGCGCGGTCACCGTGTAGGTGTAGACGCCGCCGATCCGCGCGGTGGCGTCGGTGTGGGAGGCGTCCCGCACCTTCTTCAGCAGGGTGGGGGAGGCGTCGCCCTCCTCGGCCCTGTACACGTTGTAGGCGGCCGCGCCGTCGACCTCCTGCCAGGTCAGCGGGACGCTGGCGGAGGTCGCCTCGAAGGTGACGGCTCCGGCCGTCAACCCGGTGGGCGCGGTCAGGACCGGCGTGATCTCCAGTCCGTTGAGATGGCCCGTCGCGCCGGTGATCACCACGTTCAGCTGGCCGTCGGTGACCTTCACGCCGGTGACGGCCCTGGTCGTGACGTTCCTGTTGGCAGAGAGCGCGACGGCCGTGCCTCCCTCGGCCGAGACGTTGGTGCGCACCGAGCCCAGCAGGTCGCCGACGTGCACGTTCAGCCCGTACAACCCGTTGGGCAGGTCCACCTTGAACTCGTAGCGGCCGTTGAAGTAGGCGAGGAAGTCCCTGCCCACGTCGTCCAGGCCCGCGCCCCTGTCCCTGTCGATCATTCCGGTGGCGTCGGTGAGACCGTGGCCGAGCTCGGCCGTGTAGAGGGTGGCGCGGGTGACCTGCGTGTACCCGGCCGCGACCGGCGAGGTGGCAGGGCCGAAGTCGTAGCGGTACTTGGCCTGACGCGTGGTGACCGTCACGGGGTCGGACGGCTCGGAGTCGCCGCGTCCGTTCACCGCCACCACGCGGAAGTCGTAGGAACGGCCCTCGGCCAGGCCCGAGAGCGCGGTCTGGGGGATCGTCGCCGTCGTGGCGAGCGTCCAGGCGCCGTCGATCCCCTTGCGGAAGACCTGGTAGATGTCGGCGGTCACCGCGGCGTCCCACTTCAGCACGGCGCCGGAGTTGGAGATGCCGCCCGCGACCAGGCCGGTCGGCTTGGCGGGTACGGCGGCGGGCGGCTCGACCTCCTTCACCAAGGCGGACAGCGGCAGCCCGAGGCCCTTGACCGCGCCCGCGACCAGGCGCGCCATCTGGATGGCGCCGTACTCCTGGAAGTGCGTGTTGTCGGCCGAGCCGTTCGGCCACGCGGTGTACACGCCCGCGGGGGTGTGCAGGAACACCGACCTGGCCGCCTCAGGCCCGATGGAGTCGAGGTAGGCGCGGCTGAGCGCCGACAGGTCGACCAGGGCGACGTCCTCCTCGGCGGCGAGCTCCTTCATCTTCGCCACGTGGTCGGGGAAGGAGACGTTGAACGCGCCGGTGGCCGGGTTGTGGTCCAGCCGGGAGACGGGCGTCACCAGGATCGGCGTCGCGCCGCGCTGCCGCGCGCCGTTGACGTAGACCCGCAGGTACTCCTTGTAGTCGGCGGGGGAGGCGTACCGGTCGGGGACGCTGACCGTCGCGTCGTTGTGGCCGAACTGCACCAGGAAGTAGTCGCCAGGCCTGATCTGGCGCAGGATCGTGTCCAGCCTGCCCTGGGTGATGAAGTTCTTGGAGCTCCGGCCGCCGATGGCGTGGTTGTCGAATCCGACGCCGGTGCCGAAGAAGCGCTCGACCATCTGGCCCCAGCCCGCCTCGGGCGCCCAGTACGGGTCGTAGGTCTGGACGGTGGAGTCACCGGCGAGGTAGGCGGTCGGGATGGTGCCAGGGCCGCGTTCGGCCTGGCGGGTCACGACCAGTGCGTTGATCTTCGGCGCGGCGCCGGAGAAGACCAGGTCGAGCCTGCCGTCCACCAGGGCGATGCCGAACGACATCTCCAGGTACTCGCCCGCCGCCTTGGCCGTCGCCTGGACCTTCTCCATGGACTCGGCGGAGATCGCGATGGTGGTCGCCTCGGTCGCGTCGCCCGCGACGAGCGAGACCGTGTAGTCGCCGTTGGGCAGGTCCACGCTGAAGGTGGCGCCGGTGGCGGTCACGAAGTCGGAGCGCAGCGCGTCGCCGGTGCCCCGGTCGGTGGAGGACAGCCCCGAGGGGTCGGCGAAGCCGTAGCCCTGCGCGCTGCTGTAGGCGGTCGTGTCGGTGACGCGCGTGTAACCGGCCTGTACGGCGCTGCCCGCGGCGCCGAAGTCGAAGGAGTAGGCGGACGGCGCGGCGGCCGCCTGCAGTGGTGTTAGCGTTAACAAAAGTAAGGCGAGCACGGTGGTCACTGCCCGGATTCGGCGCATGGGGGGTTCCGTTCTTTAAAACGATTTAGCAGATCCTCTGGCTTGATCACAACCCTGTCAAGAGGTGGTGAGGCGCCCGTCGCGCAGGCCCAGCTCCGCGACCCCCACCGCGCTGGTCCGCTCGCCCGTCGGGGGGAAGTAGTAGAGGAGGGCGCGCCCTTCGCGGACGAGCACGTCGGCGTGGTGGGCGCGCGGATCGTCGCGCAGGATCGTCCCCGGCTGCCTGGCCCAGGTCAGCGCGTCGTCCGAGCGGTAGACGGCCAGGCCGTCCCAGACGTCGACGACCATCCAGTAGCTGCCGCGCCACCTGAAGACGTTGGGGCCCTCGCCCGGCTGGTCGCCGACGGCCTGGCCCCGGTCGGACCACGAGCGCAGATCGGGGCTGTCGGCGAAGAAGGTCTGCTTGCCCGAGGGCTCGTCGTTGTACCAGAGCCGCCACGTGCCGTCCTCCAGCTGGTGGACGCAGGCGTCGATCACCCTGGAGCTGGACAGCTCCAGCCTCCGGGGCTCGCGCCAGTGGCGCAGGTCGTCGCTGACCAGGTGGACGATCGAGCGGTCCGCCTCCCAGTCGGTGAAGACGCCGGGCACCACGGTCAGGAACATGTGGCCCAGCCCTTCATGCACGATCACCTCCGGCGCCCAGAGCGTCGGCTCCGGCACGTCGATCACCGCGTGGCCGAGGTGATCCCAGGCGAACCCGTCGGCGGAGGTGGCGATGCCGACGGGGGTGCCGTGCACCCATGACACCCCTGGCAGGCCGGGGACGTTGGCCCGGCGGCTGGTGTAGAACATCCACCACGCCCGGGCCCACGGGTTCCATACGACGGTGGGATCGGTGGGGCCCTCGTGGACTGGATCGACATATCTCATGCCGATGATTAAAACGTGAAAACGCCGGAAGGTTTACGATCAGCCCATGAACGTCGTCCTCGCAGGGGCACATGGGTTCGGCCGGTGGCACCTGCGGAACATCCGCCGTCTCGGCCTGCGGCTCGCGGGCGTGTGCGACCTGGTCCCTCTCGAGGACGCCGACGGCGATCTCGACGGCGTGCCGCAGTCGAGCGACCTCGACTGGCTGCTGCGCCGTACCGGAGCGGAGGTGACGATCATCGCCACCCCGATCCACACCCACGCGGACCTCGCCCGCACCGCTCTGGCGCGCGGCTCCCACGTCCTGCTGGAGAAGCCGCCGGTGCGCACGCTCGAGGAGTTCGAGAACCTCTCCGACGCGGTCGCCGAGAGCGGCCTGACCTGTCAGGTCGCCTTCCAGAGCCTCGGCTCGCACGCGTTGGGCGCCGTCGCCCGCCTCGTCGCCGACGGCGCCGTCGGCCAGGTCAGGGGCATCAGCGTGACGGGAGCCTGGTCGCGCGAGCCCGGCTACTACGAGCGGGCCGCGTGGGCGGGGCGGCGTGAGGCGGGCGACGGAGCGCTCACGAACCCGTTCGCGCACGGCATCGCGACCGCGCTGTGCCTGGCGGGCTCCGAGCGGCTGGGCGAGGTGGCCGAGGTCGAGGCCGAGCTGTTCCGCGCCCACCCCATCGACGCCGACGACACCTCCAGCCTGCGGGTCCGCACCACGGGTGGCACGGTCGTCACGGTCGCGGTGACGCTCTGCGCCGAGCGTGAGGCCGACCCGTACGTCACGGTCCACGGCGAGGGGGGCCGGATCACGCTGTGGTACACCCGCGACGAGGTGCGCGTGGGCGAGGGCCCTGTCGTCTCCTACGGTCGCGACGACCTGCTGGAGAACCTCCTCTCGGGCGGGGAGCCGCTCGTGCCGCTCGCCCGCACCGGCGCCTTCACCCAGGTGATGGCCGCTATCCTGACCGCTCGCGACCCGCTGCCCATCCCCTCCGTGCTGGTCGGAGAGCGTCGCGTCGTCCAGGGGGTCGACGAGCTGGTGACCTCGAGCGCCGACGGGCTGGCCCTGTTCTCGGAGATCGGCCCGCCGTGGGAGGCCGGCTAGCCCGGCACGGTCAGCCGTGCTCGGCGAGGGCGGCGTCGATCATGGCGCGGATCCGCTCACGCCCCTCGCCGCCGAGCGCCCCGCCCAGCGCCTGGGCCAGCCTGTCGAAGGGGTCGTCGTACGGCAGGCGCTCCAACTCCGCAGCGAGCTCCTCGACCGTCCACAGCCCCTCCTTGGCCACGCGCGGGCCAGGCGACCAGCCCTTGTTGACCATGACGTCGCCGCCTCTGACGGTCAGCACCTGCCCGGTGAGCGGGCAGCCCGCCGCGGCGAGATAGGCGGCCACCGGGGCGCTGGCGGCGGGGTGGAACGGGTCGAACGCGCCTGGCGCCGGCCTCTCGCTCATGCCGGGGACCTCCATGGTCAGCCGGGTGCGCGCCATGGAGGGGGACAAGCAGTTGACCCGGACGCCGTAGCCGCCCAGTTCGAGCGCGTGGACGGTGGTCATGGCCGCGATGCCCGCCTTGGCGGCGGCGTAGGAGGTGTGCAGCGGCAACGGGTTGAGCAGGCCCGAGCCCGAGGCGGTGTTGACGAGGCAGCGGTCGACGCGGGCACCGAGGTCGTACTGCTCACGCCAGTGGCGGGCGGCGAACCTGCTGACGGCGAAGCTGCCCTTCAGGTGCACCGCGATGACCGCGTCGAACTCCTCCTCCGAGGTGGCGACCAGGCTGCGCACCCGTTCGATGCCCGCGTTGTTGACCACCACGTGCAGGTCGCCGAAGGTCTCCACCGCCGTGGCGACCATGCGCTCCGCGCCGTGCCAGTCGGTGACGTCGTCGAGGTTGGCGACGGCCTGCCCGCCCGCGGCGACGATCTCCTCGACCACGGAGTGGGCGACCGCGCCGTCTCCGCCCGTCCCGTCGATCTCCACCCCCGGGTCGTTGACCACGACCTTCGCGCCCTCCTTCGCGAAGAACAGCGCTTCTTCTCTGCCGATCCCACGCCCGGCTCCGGTGATGAGGGCGACACGCCCTTCAAGAGTTCCCATGCCTCTATGACTACACTCAATGTATTAATGCAGTCAATGTAGCGATTCAGGGGATGCAGTAATCTGCTCCTCGTGAGTCAGGACATGGGGTTGCGCGAACGCAAGAAGCGGCGCACGCGCGAGGCGTTGATCACCGCGGCCATGGGGCTGTTCAGGAGCCAGGGCTACGAGCAGACCACCGTCGCGCAGATCGCCGCCGCGGCCGAGGTGTCGGTCAGGACCTTCTTCCTCCACTTCCCCGCCAAGGAGGACCTGGTCATGGCCGAGGTCTCCGAGCGGGTGACGCTGGGCGTGCGCGTCTTCGAGCAGCCGCTGCCCGGCGAACACCTCACGGACCTGCTGCTGCGCGCGGTCAACCAGATGATCACCCACACGGGAGACACCGACCTGGTCAGCGGAGTCGCCTACAGCCGCGTCCAGCTCATCGTGTCGGTGCCCGACCTTCAGGCGCGGATGCTGCGACGTCTCGCGGAGGCGCAGGCGCTGATCGCCGACGCCCTGCGCAGGGCCTATCCCGAGGCGCTCGACCCCATCGCGGCCGCGGCGGTGGTCGGCTCCGTCGTGGGCGCCGTGACCGCGGCCGCGGCGGTGAGCGTGAGCCGGGAGGATCCGCCCGAACGCGTGGTGGCCGCCATGCGGCGCGCCGCCGGCCTGGCCGTCGGCGACTTCCGCGCCTTGATCGATCAGTAGGCGACGGTGACCGTCTGCCGCACCGCCTCCGGCCGGCCGACCAGCGCGAGCATGAGGTGCCCCGGTGCGGACGGGCTCCGCACTACCGCAGCTCCGGCGGGACCTCCCCCCGCAGCCAGCCCGCGAGCTGGTCGCGTTCGACGAGGATCAGCTTCGCCGCGCTCGCCTCGGCCATGGCGTGCCGGGTCAGGCGGCCCGAGGTGACCAGGACGCCGGTGTGCCCCGCGAAGGTGTGGGCGAGCGCGCCGAGGAAGTTGCGCACCTCGGGGGAGCCCACCGTCCTCGCGTAGCGCTTGCACTGGAAGGCGAACCGCCGTCCGTCGGGGCCGACGGCCGTGATGTCCACCCCCATGTCGCCGGCCCTGCCCAGCCCCCTGACGTGGCGGAAGCCGTCCCTGCGCAGCAGTTCGGCGGTCAGCGTCTCGAAGTCGGAACCCGACAGCTCGTCGACGCGGGCCAGTTCCAGATGGTCGGCGAACCACTGCCGCTGCCGCTGGGCGACCCTGCGGGCACGGATCAGGGGGAAGGCGACGGCGGCGACCGCCGCCACGAGCCCCGCCGCCGCGAACAGCGGCCAGTGCTCGCCGACGAAGCCGAACAGCGCTCTGGCCACCGCCACGGCGACGACCGCTCCGCCGCCCCACAGGACGAGATCGATCTCCCGCCCCTTCCGCTGACGCCTCCTGCCCTTCCGGCGTGCCATCGCGTCCGGCTCCCCTCTCCCAAGGCTGTTGATGGGAGTGTGAGCCAGAGGTCCGACAAAATCGGGCGGAGAGGCTACGAGGGGCGGTCGCGGACGTAGTAGTGGCCGAGGGTGTCGTCGTAGCGGCCGGTGGCCCGGCAGCAACGGCGGAAAGCGCCGCCCCGAGCCGCACGGGCACGGGTCGCCGCCGCCGAGCTTCTCGATCAGCTCGGTGTCGAGACCGACGCGGCGGTCGCCGCGCTTGACGTGGGTCTCGCTAGAGGGAACCCCCTGCGGCGCTTGCTGATGGGCTCAAAAGGACATCTCGTCGCGGTCCATGGTGGGCTCCTCGATTCGGGAACGAACGCGTCCGACGATAGATCGCCGGGCCGGTGGGGGCGATCGGTTTTCTCGCGGAAAGACGAAACGCGGGTCAGAGCGTGTCTCTGACCCGCGTTCGGGGATGGTGGACGATACTGGGATTGAACCAGTGACCTCTTCCGTGTCAGGGAAGCGCTCTCCCGCTGAGCTAATCGTCCGTATTGAGTTGGTGAAACTCAGAGCGGAAGACGGGATTCGAACCCGCGACCCTCACCTTGGCAAGGTGATGCTCTACCACTGAGCCACTTCCGCATGGCGCTCGCACTACTTTAGCGGATCCTGAAGGTTCCGCGTCACGCACCGAGGTGGAGACGGGATTTGAACCCGTGTAGACGGCTTTGCAGGCCGCTGCCTCGCCTCTCGGCCACTCCACCAGGAGATCGTCTCCGAGCGGAAGACGGGATTCGAACCCGCGACCCTCACCTTGGCAAGGTGATGCTCTACCACTGAGCCACTTCCGCGTGCGTTCCGGCGAGGTGCTCACCGGCCACGGGAAAACAATATCGCCTCTCGGGAGTGCGTGTGCGCATGGAAGGCGCGATTCTCAGGAGATCACCCGGACGTCGTCGGCCCTGACGAACATGACCCTGTGCCCCAGCTGGATCTGGTGGTAGCGCAGCTTCCCCCGCACCGTGACGTGCTTGGCGGGGTTGTAGGAGCCCGCCGCCAGATAGGAGCCCGTCAGCGTCTGGGCTAGGGAGTAGTACTGGCCCTTGCGCAGGGTGTAGGGCAGCGGCGCGTGCTCCTGGTAGCGCACGCCCGAGGGGTAGGCCGACCTCTCGGGGTAGGCCCTGCCGTACACCTTGACCTTGTCGGTGATGGGCGTGACGAGCGGGCCGTTCGCGCGGACCGCGGTGGGGCTGGAGGGCGGGTTCTGGAACCACGCCTTCTGGCCGAGGTACCAGATGGCCGTCCACTCGCCGCTGGTGCCCGCGAGGGCGTAGCGCTGTCCGGCGGTGGCGCGGGCGCTGTGGTCGTAGACGCTGAAGGTGGAGCCGGCGCCGGGGCGCTTGCCCGCGTCGTCGACCAGGGCCGCGTCGGAGCGGGGCTCGGTGTGCAGCCAGACGCTGGCGGCCCCCTGCGGCTTGCAGAGCTTGGCGGAGGTCTTGCTCACGCAGCCGGTGAAGGTGGGCTGGTGGGTAGCGTAGTCGGGATTGATGATCACCGACGTGCCCTCGCCCTCGCCTTCGCTCTCGCCGTCGCCCTGGATGGGGGCGTCCATGAGGGCGAAGAAGCGCGCCCAGTCCCAGTAGGGCCCCGGGTCCTCGTGCATGCCGGGCACGGTCTTGGCGGTGGTACCCGGCACGTTGTCGTGGCCGATGATGTGCGCCCTGTCCAGCGGCACGCCGTACTTGTCCGCCAGGTAGCGCACCAGGTCGGCCGAGGAGCGGTACATCGCCTCGGTGTACCAGGTGCCGCCCTTGGCCAGGTAGCCCTCGTGCTCGATGCCGATCGAGCGGGAGTTGACGTCCCAGTTGCCGGCGTGCCAGGCCACGTCGTTGGTGCGGACGTGCTGGGCGACGTGGCCGTCGCGTGAGCGGATCGTGTAGTGCCAGCTCACGTACTTCGGGTTCTTGACCAGCGTGGGGATGCCGCGGAAGGTGCCCTCGGTGTCGTGGATGACGATGTAGTCGACGCGCCGCTTGGAGCCGAGCCTGTCGTGGTTGCCGTAGTCGCCCTTGCCGAGACGTTCGTAGGCGGCGGGCATCCACTCGCAGGCCAGCTCGGAGGGGCACTCGGCCGCCGTGCCCGTCACCCCGGTGTCCGTCCTGAAGGCGGGCACCGGGGTGACGGGCAGGCGCACGAGCGAGCCGTCGTCGGTCCTGCGTCCCGCGCCCTCGCGCAGCACCTCGAACACCTCGTTGGCGAAGCCGGCGTTGGCGTAGCGGGTGAGGGCGCCGTGCCAGGCGACGGGGTCGGAGCTGAGCGGGGCGCCGAGCCTGCGCTGCTCGTCGGCCAGGAGCGCGGCGCCGCCCCTGAGGTTGGCGGCCCTGTCGCGCCGCAGCACGTCGGGCGGCAGCCCGGTCAGGCGCGCCGCCCGCTGCAGCGTCTGCTCTGCGGGCCGTGCGGGCGGCAGGGGAGCGGTCATGCGCATCGGCCGCGCGCCGTCTCCCCGCGGGTCGCCGACATGGTGATGACCGCCTTTCGGCACGGCGGCCGCGTCCACCAGGTGCATCGGGCCGTAACCTCCCGACACGCTCGGCCGGCCGCCGTGGGAGTCCCATCGCGACTCCAGGTAGGAGACGCCCAGAAGCACGCTCTCAGGAACGCCGTACTCGGCGGCCGCGGCCCGGGCGTCGTCCTGCAGCCCTCCCGCGGCACTGGCGGCGAGAACCGCGGCGGCCCAGAGCAGCATGACATCCCCCTACGTAGCGATATCAGTTAGCTACGTAGAGTAGTGCCGCGCTGGCCCGATCCTCCCGATTGGAGCTGCGTTTTTCGGCCGGAATCGACGGCCTCTCCGGCGGATCCGGCGGGATCGCCTGCGGCGTGTCGCGGTGAAGACGACTAATCCTGCCCGATTTCGGGCAGGATGTTGGCGTGACTGATGATCCCTGCGTAGTGTCCTGCTCTGTGTCCACGGCCCGGCCTCAACACGAGGACCTCATCGCGCACCTGACCAGGACGAGTCCGCTCGGTCCTGGAGAGGCCGCGCGCGTGGTGGCGGAGGTGCTGTCGTACTACTCCGAGACCGTCGAGGAGTTCGTACGGCGGCGCCACGGGGAGCTGAAGTCCCGTGGCCTCACCAACGACGAGATCTTCCCGAGGATCGCGGCCGAACTTCCGGCGCGCCGCATGGCGCCCCCGGAGTTGTCCCTGCGGCAACTTCGCCGGATCGTCTACGGATGACAATCAGAGGAGACTTGCATGTGCGGAATCGTCGCCTATGTCGGCCCCAAGGACGCGGCCCCGATCCTGCTGGAGGGACTCCAGCGTCTGGAGTACCGCGGCTACGACTCGGCTGGGGTGGTGGTGTCCAACAGAGGCCTCAAGCTGCGCAAGGTCAAGGGCCGCGTGGCTGACCTGGCCAAGGCCGTACCCGCCAAGTTCAAGGGGACGCTCGGCATCGGGCACACCCGCTGGGCCACCCACGGCGTGCCGAGCGACGAGAACGCCCACCCGCACCTGTCGACCGACGAGCGCATCGCCGTCGTGCACAACGGCATCATCGAGAACGCCGACGAGCTGCGCGCCAAGCTCGTCGCCGAGGGCGTGGAGTTCGTCTCCGAGACCGACACCGAGGTGCTCGCGCACCTGATCGCCCGTACGGTCGCCGAGACCGAGACTCTCGAGGAGGCGGTCAGGAAGGCGCTCAAGAGCATCGTCGGCACCTACGGCATCGCGGTCGTCGACTCCGAGCGGCCCAAGGAGATCGTCGTCGCCCGCAACGGCAGCCCGATCGTGCTGGGCCTGGGCGAGAAGGAGATGTTCGCCGCCTCCGACGTCTCCGCGCTGGTCCGCTACACCCGCCAGGTCGTCCACCTGGAGGACGGCGAGCTGGCGGTCCTGACCGCCGACGGCTTCCACACCTTCGCCAGCGGCGGCCGCGAGACCGCCAAGGAGCCGCTGACCGTCGACTGGGACGCCGGCCACTACGACACCGGCGGCTACGAGCACTACCTGCTCAAGGAGATCTCCGAGCAGCCCGAGTCGATCGCCCGCACGCTGCGCGGCCGGCTCGACGAGCGCTTCCACATCGCCCATCTGGGCGGCCTCAACATGGACGCCCGCGAGACCCGCTCCTTCCGCCGGGTGAAGATCATCGGCTGCGGCAGCGCCTATTACTCGGGGCAGATCGGCGCCCAGCTCATCGAGGAGCTGGCCCGCATCCCCGCCGACGCCGAGCCGGCCAGCGAGTACCGCTACCGCAACCCCGTCATCGACCCCGACACCCTGTACGTCGCGATCAGCCAGTCGGGCGAGACCTACGACACGCTCGCGGCCGTGCAGGAGATCAAGCGCAAGGGCGGCAGGGTCATCGGCATCGTCAACGCCGTGGGCAGCGCCATCGCCCGCGAGGTCGACGGCGGCATCTACCTGCACGCGGGGCCCGAGGTCTCGGTGGCCTCGACCAAGGCGTTCACCTCGACCGCGATCGCCTTCGCGCTGCTGGCCCTGCACTTCGGCCGCGTGCACGACCTGTCGCCCTCCGACGGCAGGCGCATCGTCGAGGGCCTGCGCAAGCTGCCCGACCAGATCGAGCAGATCCTCAAGCAGGGCGAGCGCATCGCCGAGCTGGCCAAGAAGTACGCCGACCACCCGAGCATGATGTTCGTCGGCAGGGTGCGCGGCTACCCGGTGGCGCGCGAGGGGGCGCAGAAGCTCAAGGAGATCTCCTACGTCCACGCCGAGGCCTACCCCGCCAGCGAGCTCAAGCACGGACCGCTCGCGCTGATCGGCCCCGACATGCCGACCGTCGCGATCGTGCCCGACGACGAACTGCTGGACAAGAACCTCACGACGCTCGGCGAGATCAGGGCGCGCGGCGGGCGGGTGCTGATGGTGGGGCACAGGCAGCCCGACGCCAAGCTGGCCGACGACGTGATCGTGATCCCGAAGAACGAGATCGAGCTCGACCCGATCCTGCTCACGATCCCGTTGCAGCTGCTGGCCTACCACGCCGCCGTCGCGCTGGAGCGCGACGTCGACAAGCCCAGGAACCTCGCCAAGAGCGTCACCGTCGAGTAGCACCCCGCGGCCCGCGGTCCTCACGGGAGCAGCAGGCCCCAGTAGAAGGCCCACGGGATCATCACCGCGCCGCCTGCCGCCAGCACGCCCAGCCGTACCCGCTCGGAGCGGCCGGACGCGCGCCGCCAGGCGAGCGCGGTGAGGACGGTGGCGACGGCCGCGGTGAGGGCCAGCGCCTGCAGCAGCAGCCAGAGCACCGGCCGCCCCGCCAGGACGGGGCCGGGCGCGGCCAGCTTGCCGCCCGTCATGAGCAGGTACATCACGTAGCCGAATCCGCCCAGGCTGACGGCGAGGCCGGAGAAGGCCAGCACCCGAGGCGCCCTTCCCGACGGCACGGAGGTGCCCCTGATCCTGCGGACCAGCGCGGTGATCGGGTAGGCCAGGAAGGCGACGACGAACAGCACGAGCGCGGCGGTCTGGACGGGAGCCGACTCCCACCAGGCCGGCGGCGGGGTCTCGACGGTCAAGGAGGCCTGGCTGGCGCGCGGGCCCTGGACGGCGTCCTGGGTGCGCGGCGCCCTGCCCTCAGCGGCCTGCTTCACCCATGAGCCGACCAGGTCGGCGTAGCCGGGGGCCAGTTCGGGGAGCCTGGTGACGCCGCCGTCAGGGCTCTGGTGGGCGGCGTGGTCGGCGCCGGCGAACATGCGCATGGTCACGTGCCCGTTGCCGCCGCGCGCCAGCGCCCCCGCCATCAGCGGCGGTGTCTCTGCGGGCGGGGTCAGCAGGTCGTGCGTGCCCCATACGGCCAGGACGGGCTGGCGCACCCGGCCGAGCGTCGGCAGCGGATCGAACCACGGCTCGGGGAACAGGCCGCCGTCGGCGATCGCCCTGTACATCGTCGGCACGGTCCTGTCGGCCAGCGGGCCGGACACGCCCGCCTTCTTCAGGCCCGCCGACACCGCCCACGCCTGCTGGCGCAGCGGCTGGTGCGCGTTGGCGCCGACCAGCACGACGAAGGCGACGTCAGAGGAGCGGCCGGCGGCCAGCGGCGCCACCCAGCCGCCCTCGCTCAGCCCCCACACGCCGACCTTGGCGGGATCGACGCCCGGCTGGGCACGCAGCGCCTTGACCGCGCCGAGCGCGTCGTCGGCGAGTGTCGAGTAGGAGCGCTCGAACAGGGAGTAGCCCTCCGACCGCTTGTCGTAGACCAGCACGCTGAGGCCCCGCCTGGCGAACTCGGTGGCCTCGGTCATCAGCTTCGTCCTGGGCGTGCCGGTTCCCGCCCCGTGGACCAGGACGAGGCCGGGTCTGCCGGCCGCGCTCTGTCCGGGGGACAGGACCGTCCCGTGCAGGGTGAGCCCGCCGCCGCCGGTGAAGCTCACCTCCTTCGCGACCAGCCCGTCGGGGACGGGCGCCGCCTGCGCGGCTGTCGTGGGCGCGGCCAGCGCGATCAACGCCGCCGCGATCGTCACCAAGAATCGGTTCATACCGCCGACAGTAGTCTGCAGAGATCTCTCGGCAAAGGTTTCTCTGCAGATATCCTTCTGGAGTATTAGGCTGCTCCTCATGAAGGATGACAAGCCGTGGGTGCTGGATGATCCGGGCAGACTGAAGGCGCTTGCCCATCCGATGCGCCGGGCGATGCTGCGCCACCTGGGGCTGCACGGGCCGGCGACCTCCACCACGCTCGGTTCGCTGCTGGACGCCAAGACCGGCACCACCAGCTACCACCTGCGCCAGTTGGAGAAGTACGGGTTCATCGAGGAGATCGTCGAGCGCTCGGCAGGACGTGAGCGGTGGTGGCGGCGCGTGGAGACCGGCGACATCCGGCTGCCGCTGCCTGCCGAGCTCGCGCCCGAGGACCGTCCCGTGCTGGCCGAGTTCCACAGGATCGGCTACGAGGAGGACAAGGGGATCCTGCTCGACCTGCTGCCCGCCGCCTACGAGGCCGATCCGGCCTGGGTGAAGGTCTCGAGAGGCCTCGGCAGGATGCGGCTGGAGGAGCTGGAGGCGTTCTTCGAGGAGTACGTGGCGCTGATGAAGAAGTACAGCCACGGGGCCGCCGACGCCCCGCCGGGCGCCAGGCCCCTGTACCTGCGGCTGCTGGCCCTGCCCGCGGACCTGCCCGCCCCGCCCGCACGGGAGGAGTGACCCGAACGGCCACCCCGCCGAGTGACTCGCTGTGATGTACCGATAACGTACTGTATGGGGCGATCGGGACCGGAAGCGGGGGAGGGCGCGCATGCGCCGTCGGGACTTCGTGGCGGGGGCACTGGGCGCGCTGGCGTGCCTGAGCGGATGCGGCACCGAGCCGGGCCGTCCCACGCCCAGGTTCTTCTTCGTGGCCGGGGGCGCCGCGTGGGAGCCCGTCGCCGAGACGCTCGCCGGCCTGCTCGACCCCGCCGACCTGGCGCAGGACGGCACCCGGCTCACCGTCACGGGGCTGCCCGCCCTGGCCGCCGCCGAGATGAACAGGGTCGGCGAGCGGGGCACCCCGCTGGCCAGGCTCATCGGGGACGTCGAGGTGCTGGTGGTCCCCAGGAAGTCCCGCTTTCGCGACTTCGACGCCTTCGCCGCGCACCTGGTGGCCTCGCCGGGAGAGACGGCCCTGGCGGGCAGGAAACAGGGCGAGTCGGACCACCTGCTGTTCGGGCTGGTCGCGCGAGGGCTCGGCGCCGACGCGAGAGTGCTCGACTACGCCGGCTACCCCACCTGCGCCGACGCGGCCGACGCGCTGCTGGCGGGGAAGGCGGGGGTGGCGGCGGGCCCGCTGGGCCAGTGGCGCGAGCGGATCGGCGAGGGCAGGCTGCGCGTGCTGGCAGTCTCGTCGGCCGAGCGGATCGACGGGATCGACGCGCCCACCCTGCTGGAGTCGGGGGCCCGCGTGGACTTCTCCGACTGGAGCGCGGTGCTCGGGCCCAACGACATGGGCGAGCGAGAGAAGGTCAGGGCGGTCGACCTGCTCGACGAGGTCGTCAGGTCCGAGCGGTGGCTGAAGGCGTGCCGCGTGAAGGGGTGGAGGCCGATCCCCCTCCTCGGCGACGACTTCGGCGTGTGGCTCGGATCCGAGACCGCGAGGACACGCACGGTGCTGGGCGAGCTCGGCCTGCTCGACACAACCTGTGGGCGTGGTTGCGTCGGCGGCCACTAGATGTAGGATCCTGGACGTCGCTGGTTCGCCCCCTCGCAAAGGGGCGGAGCAAAAGGGAACCTGGTGCGAGACCAGGACTGCCCCGCAGCGGTGAGCGGGAACGACCGCCGTCATGGAAGCGACGGCCAGTAGGCATGTGATCAGCGCCCGCGAGTCCGAAGACCTGCCAGCGGTATGACCTGTCCAGGGCCTCGAGGGAGGGCCCGGGGGTGACGCGGCATGCCCGCGTGCTCTCGCCTGCCCTCACGAGGATGAGCTCGCGAGGAGAGAGCGTGACACAGATCGTTGAGGTCGACCGCAGGCTGGCCATCGAGGAGGCCGCCGCCAGGGTGATCGCCGACCCTGAGAACTCGAAGGTCGCCGCCAGACTCCTGGCCGAGGAGATCGCCGACGAGGCCGCCACCCACGGCGTGCGCACCTTCTCCGAGTCGGTCGCCGCCACCCACGCGGCGGGCCTGCTGCAGGACGGCCTGGCCGCCTTCGTGAGCGCTCACTCATCCGAGCTGGACGCGCTGGTCGACGAGAGCGCCGACGACCGGTTCGAGTACTTCGGCCTGCGCACCGTCTACGACCGCTACCTGCTGCGCCACCCCGAGACCAGGCGGGTGCTCGAACGGCCCCAGCACTTCATGCTTCGCGTGGCGTGCGGCCTGTCCGCCTCCGTCGCCGAGGCCGCCGAGCTGTACGCGCTGATGTCCACGCTGTCGTACCTGCCGAGCTCGCCCACCCTGTTCAACTCGGGCTCACGCCGTCCGCAGCTGTCGTCCTGCTTCCTTCTCGACTCGCCGCGCGACGAGCTTGAGGGCATCTACGAGAGGTACGGCCAGGTGGCCAGGCTCTCCAAGTACGCGGGGGGCATCGGCATCTCCTGGACCAGGGTCCGCTCCCGCGGCTCCCTGATCAAGGGCACGAACGGCCACTCCAACGGCATCGTGCCGTGGCTGCGCACCCTCGACTCCAGCGTCGCCGCCGTCAACCAGGGCGGCCGCCGCAAGGGCGCCGCGTGCGTCTACCTGGAGACCTGGCACGCCGACATCGAGGAGTTCCTGGAGCTGCGCGACAACACGGGCGAGGAGGCCAGGCGCGCCCACAACCTCAACCTGGCCAACTGGGTCCCCGACGAGTTCATGCGCCGCGTCGAGGCCGACGCCATGTGGTCGCTGTTCGACCCGAAGCGCGTGCCGCACCTCACCGACCTGTACGGCGAGGCGTTCGACACCGCCTACCGGGCCGCGGAGGCCGAGGGCCTGCACACCCGCCAGATCCCCGCGCGCACCCTCTACGGCCGCATGATGCGCACGCTCGCCCAGACCGGCAACGGCTGGATGACCTTCAAGGACGCCGCCAACCGCGCCTCCAACCAGACCGCCCGCCCCGAGAACGTCATCCACCTGTCCAACCTCTGCACCGAGATCCTCGAGGTCACCAGCGACGGCGAGACCGCCGTGTGCAACCTCGGCTCCATCAACCTCGCCGCCCACCTGGCGGGGGAGTCGATGGACTGGACGCGGCTGCGCGCCACGGTCAGGACCGCGGTGCGCTTCCTGGACAGGACGATCGACCTGGGCTTCTACCCGACGCCCGAGGCCGAGGCCGCCAACCTGCGCTGGAGGCCGATCGGGCTGGGCGTGATGGGCCTGGCCGACGTCTTCTTCTCGCTGCGCCTGCCCTTCGACTCTCCCGAGGCCCTCGCGCTGTCCACGAGGATCGCCGAGGAGATCGCGCTGGCCGCCTACGACACCTCCGCCGACCTGGCGGTCGAGCGGGGCCGCCACCCGTCCTACGGCGACACGCGGGCCGCGGCGGGCGTGCTGCACCCCGACCACTACGGCCTCGGCTCCTCGCCCGCATGGACCGCCCTGCGCGAGAAGATCGACAGGACCGGGCTGCGCAACTCCCTGATGGTCGCCATCGCGCCGACCGCGACGATCGCCTCGATCGCGGGCTGCTACGAGTGCATCGAGCCCCAGGTGTCGAACGTCTTCAAGCGTGAGACCCTGTCGGGGGAGTTCCTACAGGTCAACAGGTATCTGGTGACCGATCTCCAGCGGCTCGGCCTCTGGACCCAGGAGATGCGCGACGCCGTCAAGCGGGCCGACGGGTCGATCCAGGACATCGCGGGCATCCCCTCCGAGCTGAAGACCCTCTACAGGACGGCGTGGGAGCTGCCGCAGAAGGCGCTCATCGACCTGGCGGCGGCGCGGACGCCGTACATCGACCAGTCGCAGTCGCTCAACCTCTTCATGGCGACCCCCACGATCGGGAAACTGTCGTCGATGTACGCCTACGCGTGGAAGCAGGGGCTGAAGACGACGTACTACCTGCGCTCGCGCCCGGCCACCCGCATCGCCCAGACCACCGTGCAGGCCCTGGTCCCCGCCGAGGCCGAGGCCGTCGCCTGCTCCCTTGAGAACCCCGAGATCTGTGAGGCTTGCCAGTAATGCTGCTCGACCCCGGCATGGACCTGACCCTGCGCCCGATGCGCTACCCCGACTTCTACGAGCGCTACCGGGCCGCCATCCGCAACACCTGGACGGTCGAGGAGGTGGACCTGCACAGCGACCTGGCCGACCTGGCCAGGATGACGCCGCAGGAGCGCCACCTCATCAACCGCCTGGTCGCCTTCTTCGCCACCGGCGACTCCATCGTCGCCAACAACCTCGTGCTCAACCTCTACCAGCACGTCAACGCGCCCGAGGCCCGCCTGTACCTGTCGAGGCAGCTGTTCGAGGAGGCGGTGCACGTGCAGTTCTACCTGACGCTGCTCGACACCTACCTGCCCGACCCCGACGAGCGCGTCAAGGCGTTCGCCGCCGTCGACAACATCCCCTCCATCCGCGACAAGGCGGAGTTCTGCTTCCGCTGGATCGACACCCTCGCCGACCTGCGCAGCCTGGAGACCAAGCAGGACCGCAGGGCCTTCCTGCTCAACCTCATCTGCTTCGCCGCCTGCATCGAGGGTCTGTTCTTCTACGGCGCCTTCGCCTACGTCTACTGGTTCCGCTCCCGCGGGCTGCTCAGCGGCCTGGCGACCGGCACCAACTGGGTCTTCCGCGACGAGTCGATGCACATGGAGTTCGCCTTCAGCGTCGTCGACACCGTCAGGGCGGAGGAGCCCGACCTGTTCGACGACAAGCTCGGCGAGCAGGTCACCCTGATGCTCGAGGAGGCGGTGGCCGCCGAGCTGGCCTTCGCCCGCGACCTGTGCGGCGACGGCATGTCGGGAATGAACGTCGACCAGATGCGAGAGTACCTTGAGTACGTCGCCGACCAGCGGCTGCGCCGCCTGTCCATGCCGATCAGGTACGGCACCGCCAACCCCTTCGGGTTCATGGAGCTGCAGGACGTCCAGGAGCTGGCGAACTTCTTCGAGCGCAGGGTCTCGGCATACCAGGTGGCGGTGGAGGGCAATGTGACCTTCGACGAGACATTCTGAGACATTAGGGGGCATGACTGTGTCGCCGACGGACTGGCTCCTCCTCATCGGGTCCGTCTTCGCAGCCGTCGTGGGAGTCGAACTGGTTCGGCGGCTGCTGCTGAAAGCAGGCCGAACCTGGGACTTCATCGGACACCTCGTGCGCAGGTGCACCTGGCCCGGGTTCGCGGTCGCCGCGGTGGTGGCCTTCAACGCCGCCTTCACCCCCAACATGGTCAGCAGGTCGGCCGAGCCGCTGGTCGAGCGGTTCATGGGCGTCATCACCATCGCCGTGGTCACGTGGCTGGTGATCCAGGCCGCCTACGCGGTCACCGACCTCGTCCTCGACCAGCTGGAGCGGGTCGAGGAGGACAACCGCAGGGCCAGGCGGACCAGGACCCAGATCGCCCTGGTCCGCAGGGTCGCCGCCGCGGTGATCATCGTCATCGCCTTCGGCGCGGCGCTGTTCAGCTTCCCCGAGGTACGGGCGCTCGGCGCAGGACTGCTGGCCTCGGCGGGCATCTTCGGAGCGATCATCGGCATCGCGGCGCAGTCCACGATCGGCAACATGATCGCCGGGCTGCAGCTCGTCTTCAGCGACGCGCTGCGGCTCGACGACGTGGTCGTGGTGAACGGCGAATGGGGCAGGATCGAGGAGCTCACGCTCACCTACGTCGTGGTCCGCTCGTGGGACGAACGCAGGCTGGTCTTCCCCGTCTCCTTCTTCACCCAGAACCCGTTCGAGAACTGGACCAGGCACGGCAGCAGGGTCATCGGACACGTCTACATCAGGGTCGACTGGTCGGTGCCGGTCCCCGAGCTGCGTGAGGAGCTGCACCGCTTCATCAAGGACCACCCGCTGTGGGACCAGAAGGACTGGACGCTCCAGGTGACCGACGTCCTGCCCAACGGCCTGGTGGAGCTGCGCGCGCTGATGAGCGCGGCCGACTCGGCCTCGGTGTGGGACCTGAAGGCCGACGCCCGCGAGCACCTGGTGGCCTACCTCAGGGCCAACCACCCGCACGCGCTGCCCCGTTTCAGGGTGGAGAGCTCCTCCTACGGCGCGTTCGCCGACTCAGGACCCGGGGGCTGGCCGAAGGACCCGCGTGGCGCCCGCGATCAGCGCGGTGGCCAGAACCCAGCCTGACACCACCAGCGTCCAGGCCACCCAGGCCGTCCACCCCGCCGGCTCGTAGGCGCCGCGCACCTCGAACACGCTGACCGGCACCAGCAGGTCGAGGCAGTAGACGAAGGGGGTGAACGTGCGCACCTCGTCGGGGTCCACCTGGACAGGCGGCACCCTGGTGAAGATCGCCGTTCCCGCGGCCAGCAGGAGCGCCGCCCACAGCCCCGCCAGCCATGAGCGGTAGCCGTAGCCGACCATGAGGTCGAGCAGCCGCCCCCACGCCCTGCCGGGCGCGCGCAGCGTGCCGCGCCGCTCGCGCTGCTTGGCCAGCAGCACCCGCCGCGCGTCGGGCTCGTGCCCGATGCGCCGGTACCACGAGGCCAGCTGCTCGTACGGCTGGGGCCGGTACCCGTCGGGGTCGCGGCTCAGCCAGTCGAGCCGCTCGGCCACGGTCCACTCGCCGCGCAGGGTCTCGTAGCTCAGCCCGTTGAGCTGCACATGGCCCGGGTAGGCGTCGGGCGCGTCGAGCAGCACCCCGAAGCGGGAGTAGCCCAGGTTGACCTCGCCCACGACCTCGTCGGGCCGCATGATCACCTCGTCGGCCTGCATGTGGCTCAGGTGCAGCGCCCGCCCCTCGGCCCGCACCGAGGCGTGGTGCAGCGAGAGCACCCCGTCGATCCGCGCGCCGCGCATCCTGACCGTGCCCTCCGCCGTGAAGCCCCGGCTGAGCTCGACCGTGCCGGCCGTCACGAAGTCGGCGTTGACCGCGCCGACGTGGGCGCCCTCCAGGTAGAGCCCGCCGGGGAAGTCACCGCCGATCAGCCGGAGGGCGCCGTCGGCGCGCAGGCCGCGCAGGAACGTGCCGCCGCCCACCGACAGCCCTCCCGCCCACAGCGCCCACTCGTGCATGGTGTTGCCGGTGTCGCCCTCCGGCTCGCGGACGTCGCCGAAGGCCGACTCGGAGGTCGTCGTGCGGCGCGGCGGCGCGGTCAGCACCGCCCTGGACAGGCGGCACTGCCCCTCGACGCGCGCGTTGTCGAGGCGCACGCCCGCGTGCACCGTGGAGCCGTCGAGCTCGAACAGGCCGTCCACCCGCATCCGCGAGCCTCTGAACCTGGCCAGCTCGCAGCCGCGCAGCCGCACGCCCCTGGTCGTGGCGTCGGTCAGGTCGACCGTCTCGGCCAGGTGGCAGTTGAGCAGGTAGAGCGTGGCGTCGATCGCCGCGTCGGACAGGTCGAGGACACCGGTCACGCGGGCGCCCGCCAGCCGTACCCCCGGCACCTGCCCTGGGGTGCGCTCGACCGCGCCGAGGAGCAGGGCGGCGATCACCTCGGCGCGCACCTCCCGCTCGCGCCCCCATCGGCCGGCCTGCGCGGGATCGTCGAGCTCCTTGTCTCCCTCCCGCAGATCGACCCACGCGCCGGTGGGGAAGGCCCGCCACAGGCGGCGTTCTGCGGGAGATAATCTGCGCACGCCAGAATTTTAATGTGTGGCGGTTTCGCGAATTGCGCTATTACCTTTGTGAGTGTTCGCGAGAGAGAAAGGTCCATTTCTTTCTCAGGTCTGACCGGCGGGAATGGCGCCCCCCGGCTGGATGTGAACTCCTTGAGCCCCGGGCCTGGACCCACGCCAGCCGTGCCCGGGGTCAGACGTCTGGTGGAACGGCGGGCCGGACCTTGAGGTCGGCGAGCAGTCCGGCCACCCGCCGGGCGCGCAGCGGGTCGACGGGCAGGACATGGCTCGTCCACCAGCGGGCCACCTCGGGGTCCGGCCCCTGCGCGACCAGGTCGAGATAGTCGCTCAGCGGCGGGTCGTAGACGAAGCCGGGCACGACGCCCCGCCGCTCCAGCTGGGCGACGACGGTGTCCCTGTCCTCGACCATCAGCGGCACCCGCAGCAGCGGCTGAGGTTCGGCGTGCCGTACCCCCTCGGCCGCCCACGGCGTCTCACGCAGCAGCCTGACGCCCGCCAGACGGGGCTCCCGCTCGCGGTCGATCATTCTGAAGCGAGAACGCTGGTACCGGCGCAGGAGCGGACCCTGCCGCATCCGCCAGTCGGCCAGATCGATGGACAGCCAGTAGTCGAGCGCGGTCAGCGCCTGCTCCATGTCGCCGTGTTCGCCGCCCTCACGGGGGTGGCCGAGGCCGTCGAGCGCCGCGCGCAGGTCGGGCTCGCGGGCGGGCAGGCGGTGTCCGGTCCACCGCACGAGGCCCAGACGCCGCAGAGCGTTCCACACCGGCCTGACCAGCCCGGTCCTGTAGATCGTCTCCCTGATCACCGGACGCAGGACCGCGGGCAGCTGGCGGCCGGGAACCAGCAGCTCGTCGCGCGCGGCCGTCAGGGCCCGCAGGTCCGCGGGGTCGGGGCAGGTGAGGAAGCCTCCCGACATCGCCCTGCCGTGCTTGGCGAGGCTGAAGACCCCCGCCGCCCCGAACGTGCCCGCGGGGCGGCTCCGCACGGTCGTCAGCATCGCGTGCGCGGCGTCGTCGATGATCGTCACCGCATGCCGCGAGCAGGCCGCCGTGAGCGCGTCCATCCGGTCGGGCTGGCCGTACAGGTGGGTGGTGAGCACCCCCGAGACGCCGCTCCAGTCGACGGCCTCGACGTCGAGGTTGCCGTCGCGCCACGAGACCGGCGCCATCACCGGGGTGAGCCCGGCCGCCAGCACCACGAACAGCACGCTCTCGCAGTTGGTCGGGGCGAGCAGCACCCGCTCGCCTGGCCTGAACCAGTGACGCAGCGCGAGGAGGAGTCCGAACCTGGCCGACGGCACGTGGAGGCAGTCCTGCCCGATCCTGTCGCGCATCATCGGCCCCTGGCGGACGTGCGTGTCCCGTACGCGCGAAGCAGCTTGTCGGCGGCCCTGTAGAGCACGGGGGTCTCGAGGACGAACCTGCGCGCGAGCCTCACGGGTTCGTGACGCGCGCGGTGCACGGCGGCGCCGAGGGTGCGGCGGCGCACGACACCCTCGCCGACCGGCGCGCCGTGGCTGCGCAACGCCTCCTTGTACTCCGAGCCCGTGCCGATGCCGAGGTCCATGGCGCCCAGCCCCGCCGCCGCGGCCGCCTCGGCCATGCGCAGATGCTGGATGAGGCCGGGGGAGTACTTGGCGAAGGAGGGGTCGTAGGCCGGGAACCAGCCCACGAGGACGGAGTCCGAGCGCAGGCCGAAGTGCCCGGCGACGGGCCTGCCGTCGACGTACATCATCGACAGCGGCCCCGCGAAGGACGGCGTGTCGATGGCGTGCAGCCGCTCGGTCAGCTCCACCACCCACGGCTTCGCGAAACGGTCGGCGCGGCCCATGCGGCGGTACTGATCTGACTTCCACCTCCGCAGCGTGCGGAAGTCGTCCGGCTCGCGAGAGGCGAACGTGAAGCTGACCTCGCCCGCGTCTCTGCCGAGCTTGCGCTCCTTGTACAGCGTGCTCTTGTAGAACTTGGGCGAGCGCCCGGCCAGCGCGCGGGCGTACTCGGCGTAACCCGCCGACAGGTCGAGGACCACGCTCTGCTGCGAGAGCGTCTCGTACGGCGCGAACCACGGCTGCCGCTCGACCAGGCAGCCGAACTCCCACACGTGCAGGCCCAGCCCCTGGAGCAGCGCGTCGGCGTCGAAGGCGGCGCCCGGCCGGTGGACCACGCCCTGGCACAGCGACACCCAGTCGCCGATCGCCGACCCCACTCCTCTCGCGCGTAACTCGAACGGCAGGAAGCCGGCCAGGCCCTCCTCGTCGCTCAGAATCCCGATCCGCGCGGACGGGCTGACCTCGCCCATGGCCAGGGTGAACTCGGGGCTGAGGAAGGGGTTGGCCAGATGTGGCTGCGCGGCCTGCATGCCGCGCCAGGCGCTGAGCTCGTTCTCGCCGAGCTCGTCGGGCCGAACAACCGATACGGAGTGGCGTTTCCTGTCGAGCTGCTGCATGACCCACCTTGTTAGGAGACGACGGCGACCCTGCGAAGATGTGGCACGACGGCGAGGGCCACCACGGCGTTGGCCGCCAGGACCGCGTAACCCACGCCGGTGACCCCCGCGAGGGGGAAGAGGACCGCGATCAGTCCCAGCATGATGACGGCGAGCCCGATCTGGACGATCGCCAGCCGCCTGGCCTGGCGCAGCGTCCTCAGCGTGCTGAGGTGGATCTCGATCAGGATGCCGGGCAGCACCGCCAGGGCCATCAGCCGCAGCAGCGGCGAGGTCGCCTCGGCCAGCTCCGCGCTGAAGACGGTCAGGATCAGCGGCGCGGCCAGTGTCACGATCGTCACGATCGGCACGACGATGAGCACGGTGCGGCGCAGCGCGTTGCGTACGCTGCGGGCCAGCTCGGCAGGGTGGAACGATCCTTCCACCGTGAGCGAGACCGCCATGTTGGCCGCCAGCAGGCCGATCATGCAGCCCAGCGTGTGGGTGACGGAGAAGTAGCCGAAGACGGTGGCGTCGTTGAGCCAGGCCGCGATCAGCACGGGCACCAGGTAGAGCGTCAGCAGTAACGACAGCGCGCCGGGGAAGTCGCCGGCCAGGAAGCGGCCGATCTCACGCAGGCGCGGCGGGTCGTCCTCGGTCCGCTCCACGTGCCGGGGGATGGCATGCCTGAAGATGAACCAGTTGATCGGGATCAGCGCCATCGCGGTCGGGATGATCCACGACAGGAAGATGCCGCCGAACAGCCCGCCCTCGGGCAGCGCGAACGCCAGGGCCGCCAGCAGGACCATCTTGACCAGCCCGAAGCCGAGGCTGTTGGCCGGGACCCAGACCGCCCTGCGCAGCCCCGCCAGCGTCACGTCCTGCAAGGTGAAGATCGTCCAGACCAGCACGGAGACGAGGAAGAACAGGCCGGGGCCGAACCCGCCGAGCTGGGCGTAGGCCGGGCCCCACAGCGGCAGCGTCAGCAGGAACCCCAGCGCGGCCACCACCCCCGTCGCGCCCGCCACGCCGTAGCCGCGCAGCACGAACTCGGAGGTGCGCCGCCCCGCCACGGGGATGAACCTCGCCATCGCGCCCACGAACGCCAGCCCGGTGAGGGAGGAGAACAGGCGCATCGCGCTGATCATCGTCTGCCCCTCGCCGAAGGCGGCGGGGGAGTAGAGCCTGGTGGCCAGCACCCAGTAGCCGAGTCCCAGCACGGCGGTGATCGCCGTGTTGATCATGAGCGCGTAGGCCTGGAGGAACAGGGGGTTGCGCAGGTCCTTGCGCAGCCGGTCGGCCAGCGTGGGGGTGGCGGCGGCGTTCGGCATGGACCCATCCTCACTCCGGCCGCTTGCGGCGGCCTTGCCCGGTACTTTCACCCGGTCGTCGTCGCCGGGGACCTCGCTCGCCATGTCGACCATCATGTCCGAAGATCGGCGAGCTGTAGCGCATCGTGAGCCACTCGTTATCCACCGTGATCCGGCGGCCCCGGCCGCCCTCACTCCTGGGCACCAGGCCGCGGTGCCGTACGGGGGCGCGACCGGGCGCCGTGGAACTCGAACGCCGGCTGTGGCCGACGCCGGTGGCCCTCACGCCGGGCCCGGTGGCCCTCAGCCGGGCCCGGTGGGGTGGCTCTCAGCCGGGCCCGGTGGCTTTCACGCCGGGCCCGGTGGCCGATGTCGCCGGCCACCGGGCCGCACCGCCTTTTGCCGCCCGGCTCCCGCGACCGGCAGCCGCCTTCCCGCTAACGGTCCACGATCTCGTTCTTGCCGATCACCACGACGCCGCCCTTGGTGACGGCGAAGCGGGTGCGGTCGTAGTCGAGGTCGAAGCCGATGCGCGCGCCGTCGGGGATGACGACGTTCTTGTCGACGATGGCCTTGCGCACGATGGCGCCCCTGCCCACCTTCACGTTCTCCATCAGCACGGAGTCCTCCACCAGGGAGTGGGAGTGCAGGACCACGCGGGGCGACAGGATCGAGCGCTCGGCGGTGCCGCCCGAGATGATGACGCCCGGCGAGACCAGCGAGTCGATCGCGCGGCCCACGCGGTCGCCCTCGTTGTGCACGAACTTGGCCGGCGGCAGCGGGTCGTGGCCGGTGTAGATCGGCCACCTGTCGTTGTACAGGTTGAAGACCGGGTGCGCGGAGATCAGGTCCATGTGCGCCTCGTAGTAGGCGTCGAGGGTGCCGACGTCTCGCCAGTAGCCGCGGTCGCGCTCGGTGGAGCCCGGCACGAGGTTGTCGGCGAAGTCGTAGACGTCGGCGCCGCCGGACTTGACCAGCATCGGGATGATGTTCCCCCCGAGGTCGTGCTTGCTGGTCGGGTCGAGCGCGTCCTCACGCAGCGCGTCGATCATGGCCTGGGTCCTGAAGACGTAGTTGCCCATCGAGGCGAAGACCTCGTCGGGGGAGTCGGGCAGGCCGACCGCGTCCTTCGGCTTCTCCCTGAACGCCACGATCCTGCGGCCCTGCGGGTCGGTCTCGATCACGCCGAACTGGTCGGCGAGCGACAGCGGCTGCCTGATCGCCGCCACCGTCACGTCCGAGCCCGACTCGACGTGCTGGTCGACCATCTGCCGGGGGTCCATGCGGTAGATGTGGTCGGCGCCGAAGACGATGACGTGCTCGGGCATCTCGTCGTAGATCAGGTTGAGGTTCTGGAACAGCGCGTCGGCCGAGCCTGAGAACCACCGCGGGCCCAGCCGCTGCTGCGCGGGGACGGGCGTCACGTAGTTGCCCAGCATCGCCGACAGCCGCCAGGTCTGCGAGACGTGCCTGTCGAGACTGTGGTTCTTGTACTGCGTCAGCACCACGATCTTGAGGTAGTGCCCGTTGGCGAGGTTCGACAGCACGAAGTCGATCAGCCGGTACATCCCGCCGAACGGCACAGCCGGTTTGGCCCGGTCGGCCGTGAGCGGCATCAATCTCTTACCTTCTCCACCGGCTAGCACGACTGCGAGAACCCTGGGCGACGTCATGGCGTGACGCTACCCCGAAATGGGCGGTCAACGCAGGTCCGGTCACCGGTGCGTTAGGGTCGCGGGTGTGCGCGTGGATCTGCTGAGTCGTGAATACCCGCCAGAGGTGTACGGCGGGGCGGGGGTGCATGTCGAGTACCTCGCCAGGGAGCTCCGACGGCTGGCCGACGTACGGGTGCGCTGCTTCGGCGCGGCCAGGGACGAGCAGGGCGTGTCCGCCTACCGGGTGCCCGGCGGCCTCGAGACCGCCAACGCCGCGCTGCAGGTGCTCGGCGTCGACCTGGAGATGGCCGCCGCCTGCGAGGGCGCCGACCTGGTGCACAGCCATACCTGGTACGCCAACTTCGCCGGGCACGTCGCCAAGATGCTGTACGGCACGCCGCACGTCGTCACCACCCACAGCCTCGAGCCGCTGCGGCCGTGGAAGGCCGAGCAGCTGGGCGGCGGCTACACGCTGTCGTCCTGGGCCGAGCGCACCGCGCTGGCCTCGGCCGACGCGATCGTCGCGGTGTCGGAGGGCATGCGCCGCGACGTGCTCGCGGCCTACCCCGAGATCGAGCCTGGCAGGGTCAGCGTCGTCCACAACGGCATCGACACCGTCGAGTACGCCCCCGACCGGGGGCTCGAGGTGCTGAACAAGCACGGCATCGACCCCGGCAGGCCGTACGTCGTCTTCGTGGGGCGGATCACCAGGCAGAAGGGGCTGGTCCACCTGCTGCGCGCGGCCCGCTCCTTCGACAGGGCGGCGCAGCTCGTGCTGTGCGCGGGCGCGCCCGACACGCCGGAGATCGCGGCGGAGGTGCGCGGGCTGGTCGAGGGACTGGGCCGCGACGGGGTGTTCTGGATCTCCGAGATGCTGCCCAAGCCCGAGGTCATCCAGCTGCTCACGCACGCGACCGTGTTCGTCTGCCCCTCGGTCTACGAGCCCATGGGGATCGTCAACCTGGAGGCGATGGCCTGCGAGACGGCCGTCGTCGCCACCGCGACGGGCGGCATCCCCGAGGTCGTGGCCGACGGGGAGACGGGGCTGCTGGTGCCGATCGAGCAGGGCCGCGACGGCACCCCCGACGATCCGGCGAGGTTCGAGGCCGACCTCGCCGAGCGCGTCAACGCGCTGCTGGGCGACCCGGCCAGGGCCAGGCGACTCGGCCTGGCAGGCAGGGCCCGCGCCGTCGAGCACTTCTCGTGGGAGCGCATCGCCGACCGCACCATGGAGCTGTATGCCACGCTCGGCGGCTGACTGGACATCCCGATCACCCGGGTATGTGATCGTAGTCTGACCGCCTCCTCACCCCCGGGAGCCGCCGTGACCGAGATCATGCGAATGCCCCTGGACGGCGGGGGCGCGCTCTACGTCGAGGTGCCCGAGCGCAGCGCCGGAACGCGCAGGGTCTCCCGCGCCGGCGAGGTGATCGACGCCTCCGTGGAGTCGCTGCAGGTGGCGCTGCGTCCCATCGGCGAGGCGGCCGCCGCGGCGCTCGACGTCTTCCGCCGGTCCTCACCCGACGAGGTGGAGCTGGAGTTCTCGGTCAGGCTCAACGCCGAGGCGGGCGCGGTGATCGCCAAGACCTGCGGCGAGGGGCACATCCAGGTGCGGCTGGCCTGGCGCAGCGGCGGATAGCCCGCGCTGCCGTACGCTTTCTCACGCCGAGCCGACGACCGGAGGGAGAGTACGTGCTGCTGGCCGAAGGCGTGCACGCCGTCATCACCGACAGGAACGGGGGAGGCAGCGCCCCGCCGTACGACAGCAGGAACCTGGGTGGCGCGGTGGGCGACTCCCGCGACAGTGTGGCGGCCAACCGTCGCGACACCGCCGTGGAGCTGGGGCTCGACCCCGGCAAGGTGGTCTTCATGCGCCAGGTCCACAGCGCGAACGTGGCCCAGGTGAGCGAGCCGTTCGGCGACGACCCGCCCGAGCTCGACGCGATCTTCACCGACCGGCCGGGTCTCGGGCTGGCGGTGCTGGTGGCCGACTGCGTGCCCGTGGTCGTCGCCGACCCCTTCGCCGGTCTGGTCGGCGTGGCGCACTCGGGTCGCGAGGGCACGTTCAAGGGCGTGGTTCCCGCGCTCGTGGAGGCGATGGCCGGCCAAGGGGCCAGGCCCGAGCGGATGACGGCGCTCGTCGGCCCCTCGGCCTGCGGCTCGTGCTACGAGGTCTCCGCCGAGCTGCGCGACGCCGCGCCGGGGGAGATGCGCTCGGTGACGCGCCACGGCACCCCCGCGCTCGACGTCCGCGCGGGAGTGTCGGCGCAGCTGGCCGCGGCCGGTCTGCGGGCCGTACGGCACGACGCCCGCTGCACGATCGAGTCGCCCGAGCTCTACTCCTACCGGCGCGAGCACGTCACGGGACGCTTCGCCGCCTACGCCTGGCTGGCCGGCTGACCCCGCCTCATCTGGCGATGTAGTGCAGGATCACGTTGTGCACGTGGTGGGCCTTGTTCTCGCCCCTGAACTCCACCTCGTAGGTGTGTGTCCCGACATGGATGGCGATGGCTCCCGAGGAGAAGAACGACCCGGCGAACGACTTGTTGCTCACCACGCTCACCGCTGAGATCTTGGCGTAGGGGATGCTCGTGATGGCGACCTTCTTGCCCACGAACGACTTGTCCTGCACGATCACGCGCCGATCGGTGAGGCCGAGGAAGCCCGTGCCCGCCCCGATGGCGTCGTAGACCGCTATGACCTGCTCGCCGGGGAGCAAGCCGCTCTGAATCTGCTGCAGTTGCTCTTGACGGTCGAAAGCGATGTCCATATTTGAGAAATGGGTCTTGCCGTCCTCTTTGTTACAGACAACGCTGGGTCATAGGGGGGTGCGCGAGCACACCAGGAGGCGCAGCATGACCGAAGTCACGCAGTCCAGACCACTCGGAGTCAGCCGCCCCGATCTCACCGTCACCGACCTGCCGCGGCCCGAGGAGGTCTTCGGCGTCCAGCGCATCGGGCCGAAGGAGCTGTTCAAGTACGCCGTCGGCCCCTCGCTCATCGCGCTGGGCATCTCCGTCGGCAGCGGCGAATGGCTGCTGGGGCCACAGGCCGTCGGGCAGTACGGCTTCGTGGGCGTCGGCTGGGTCATCACGATCTCGGCGCTCCTGCAGACCTTCTACAACGTCGAGTGCTCGCGCTACGTCCTGGCCACGGGCGAGGTGCCGGTCGTGGGCTGGGGCAGGGTGCCGCCCGGCTTCAAGTTCTGGGTGCCGCTCTCCGTCTTCGTGGTGATCTTCGCCTTCATCGCGGGCGGATGGGCCGCCTCCGCGGGGCAGGGCCTCTACGCGCTCGTCCACGGCGTCGCGCCGCCCCGGGGAGCCGAGGAGCCCAGGCTGTGGGCCATCGCCCTGCTCGTGCTCGTCTTCGTCATCACCGCGCTCGCCCGCCGCATCAGCAGGGTGCTGGAGCTGGCCAACTGGGTGATGGTCAGCGCCATCCTCATCACGCTGCTCGTCATCGACCTGTTCGTGGTGCCCTTCGAGCAGTGGTGGGAGGCCATCAGGGGCTTCGTCACCCCGGCCGCCCCACCGGCGGGGATCACCGCCACCCAGCTGGGCGGCCTGGCCGGGTTCACCGCGCTGGCCTCAGGACTGAACTGGTACGTGATGGGCCACTACCGCGACAAGGGCTACGGCATGGGCTACCGCGCGGGGTTCATCTCCGGCATGCGCGGCAGCCGCAGCGAGCTGCTGGCCAGCGGCGTCACCTTCCCCGACGACGCGAAGAACACAGCCCTATGGAAGCGGTGGTACCGCCTGCTGCTCGTCGACATGTGGGGCGTCTTCTTCGTCGGCGCGATGCTCGGCATGCTGCTGCCCACCATGCTGATGGCCCGTGCCGTCGAGATGACGGGGCAGCGGCCGACCACCGCCAACGTGCCGACCTTCGTCGCCACCGCGCTGAACGAGGAGTACGGCCGGCCGATGTTCATCCTGGTGCTGGTCATCGGGGTGCTGATCCTCTTCTCCACCCAGCTGGGCATCTTCGAGGCGATGGTCCGCGTCACCACCGACGCCGCCCACGCCACCAGCCCCCGGCTGCGCCGCCTGGTCGAGGGCGACCCCCGGCGCTTCTACTACCCGTTCATGCTCGCGCTGCTGGTGGTCATCGGCATCGTGCTGCACCTGGCGGTCCCCGTCGAGCTGGTGCAGTGGTCGGCCAACATGTCCAACCTCGGCGCGCTGATCTACCCGTTCCTGCTGATGTACCTCAACAGCAGGCTGCCGAAGGCGGCCAGGCCGCGCTGGTGGCACTACGTGATCCTGGTGCTGAACTTCCTGTTCTTCGGCTTCTTCTTCGTCAACTTCATCGCCGACTTCCTCGGAGAGCCACTGGTAACGTTCTGACGTGATCATTCGCCCGGCCGACAAGAAGACGGACGCCGCCCGCATCGGCGCGGTCCTGAGCCGCGCCTTCCACGACGATCCCGTCGTCCGCTGGCTGCTGCCCTCCGGTGAGGGCAGGGAACGGATGTTCGTCACGCTCGCCCGCCACGTCCACGCCCTCGGCGATCTGGCGATCGACGGCGAACAGTTCGTCGGTGCCGCGCTGTGGGACCCGCCGGGCTACCGGCAGCCGCCGCTCGAGACGCTGCGCTCGCTGCCCGGCTTCCTGATGGCGATGGGCGGCCGCGTCACCTACGGGCAGCTCCTGCAGACGGAGTTCCACCGGCGCAGGCCCCGGGTCCCGCACTGGTACCTGGCGGAGATCGGCACCGACCCCGCGGCGCAGGGCCGCGGGACGGGCAGCGCCATGCTGGCCGGCAGGCTCGCCCACTGCGACAGCGAGGGGACGGCTGCCTACCTGGAGAGCAGCAAGGAGAGCAACGTCCCCTTCTACGAGAAGCACGGCTTCAAAGTCACAGAGGAGATCCGCCTGCCCAAGGCAGGACCCACCGTCTGGGCCATGCTGAGAGAGCCGGTCAGCTGAGCCGCTCCAGGACCACCACGGGGATCTCGCGGTCGGTCTTGGTCTGGTAGGTGTCGTAGTCGGGCCAGACCCTGGTCATCATGCGCCACATCTCCGGCTTCTCCTCCGGCAGCGCGGTGTGCGCCCTGGCCCTGAACTTCTCGTCCTTCACCTGCACCTCGACCTCGGGATCGGCCTGCAGGTTGAGATACCACTCGGGGTGGCGGGGGTCGCCGCCCTTGGAGGCGACGACCAGGAAGGAGTCGCCGTGCCGCTGGTAGATCAGCGGGGTGGTGTACTTCTTGCCCGACCTGCGGCCTGTCGTGGTCAGGAGCAGTGTCGTGGTGCCGTTCCACTCGTGACCCTCGGCGCCGTCGGTCTCCTGATAGCGCTGCACGTGTTCTTTACCGAAGAGCATGTGCATCCCGTACCCGGCATCGGGTCAACACAGGGTCAGCGGTCTGGCTGGTCCTTGCCTGCAGGGTTTAGACTCCCGGGCATGACCTGGCGACATTGATCCACCACCAGAGGTCGACGAGGGGCGCGTGAGCGCGGACCCCCGGGCGCCGCACCACGCCCGACGTCCGTTCCCTCCGTCAGGAAGACCTCATGCCTCTGAAGCTCTACGCCTACGCGTTCCTGGGCGACTTCATCCTGCTCTATCCGGTCTATGCCCTGCTGTTCTCCGACAGCGGGCTGACCGTTCCCGAGATCACCTCGCTGCTCGTCATCTGGGCCGTGTCGGGCCTGCTGCTGGAGGTGCCGTCGGGCGCGCTGGCCGACACGCTGTCGCGCAGGGCGCTGCTCGTCGCGGCCCCCCTGCTCGGCGCCGCCGGTTTCGCGCTGTGGACCGCCGTGCCCGCCTACTGGGCGTTCGCGGTCGGGTTCGTGCTGTGGGGCGCCCGTGAGGCGCTGGAGTCGGGCGCGCTCGAGGCGCTCGTCTACGACCACCTCGACCACGACGGCGCGGCCGAGGAGTACGCCAAGGTCATGGGCAGGGCCCGCTCCGTCGGTCTGGTCGCCGTCGCGCTCTCGATGGCCGTGGCCGGCCCCGTCTTCGCCGTGGGCGGCTACACCGTGGTGGGCGTCGCCAGCGTGCTGGCCTGCCTGGCCTGCGCGCTGGTCGCCCTGACCTTCACCGAGCGGCGCGCCGCCGCACACGACGAGGACCCCACCGGCTATCTCGACACCCTTCGCGCCGGCCTCGCCGAGGCGCGCACCTCGCCCAAGGTACGGAGCGCGCTGCTGCTGGTGCCCGCCGTGACCGCGATCTGGGGCGAGCTGGAGGAGTACGTCCCGCTGCTGGCCAGGGAGAGCGGGGCGGCGACGACGGCCGTGCCCCTGCTGGTGCTGCTGGTCTGGGTCGGCGCCACCTCCGGTGGCCTGCTGGCCACGTACGGCAGCCGCATGCGCGCCCGCGGCTTCGCCGCCGTCCTCGCCGTCGGCGGCCTTGCTCTCAGCCTGGGCGCCATCACCGGGCATCCGGCGGGGTTCGCCGGCATCGCGGTGGCCTTCGCGATGTTTCAGCTCGGCGGCGTGCTGGCCGACGCCAGGCTGCAGGAGCGCATCACGGGACCGAGCCGCGCGACCGTGACGTCACTGGCGGGCCTGGTCACCGACCTGTGCACCATCCTCGCCCTCCTCGTGTACGGCGCGGCGTCGCTCGTGCTGCCGCACAGCGCGCTGTTCGCCCTGTTCGGCGTGCCGTACCTGGTGATCGCGCTGGTGCTGGCGAGAAGCGGGCGCCGGTTCCGACCGCGCGGGGAGGATCAGGAACGTGCCGAAGTGATCCCGTGAGTGTTCCGCGCATCGGCCTCAGCGAGGCCCTCGCGACCGCGCTCTGACGATCAGGCCGCCCGGCCCTACGAGGCGCGATCATGCCGCGTGCGGGCGGGCGCCGCGCCTCAGATGTAGGGCTTGGCGACGGCCACCAGCTCGGGGAGGGCGTCGGCGGTCTCGACGAACAGGGCGGGCGAGGGCGTGCGCTCCCGCACGTCCTTCACCCTGATCGCCATCACCGCGGGCGTCGCCGCGCCCACGTCGCCGTAGCGCGCGTCGACCGCGGCGCTGATCGCCCTGCGAGCGTCGGCCACGACCTCCCGCGCCGCGTGCGAGGGCCCCGAGGCGGCCAGGTAGCCGATCAGCGCCGCGAACCGCAGGTCGCCGCCCTTCGCCTCGGCCGAGCCGGGACTGTCGAGCCAGAACACCTTTCCGGCCAGGAACGCCGCGTAGCTCGAGCCCTGGCGATCGAGGGTCCGCGTGGCGTCGGTGAGCAGCTCACCGAACTCGGCCAGATCCGCCTCGGGCGGCAGGTCGGTGGTGACCAGGAGCGGCACGATCAACGAGTCGAGCATCAGTCAACATCCCTCCGTGAGGTCGCTCATGCTAGACCGCCCCACCGACAATCCGCGGCCGGTCGCTGTGTGTCGCCCGATCCGCGCGTCGCCCTAGGATCCGAGGATGCCCTCCGCCCTCCTGATCAACGGCACCGTCGGCTCCGGCAAGACCTCGGTGGCCGACGCGGCCGGTGACCTGCTCGCCGCAGCCGGGGTACCGAACGCCGTCATCGACCTCGACTGGCTGCGCCGCGCCTGGCCCAGCCCGCCGCACGACAGGTTCAACGCGGGGCTCACGCTGCGCAACCTGCGCGCCGTCGCGGGCAACTACCTCGAGGCGGGCTCCGAGCGGCTGGTGCTCGCGGGCGTGGTCGAGTCGCGCGAGGAGCGAGCGGGATACCTGGCGGCGCTGGGGGTGGACCTGACGGTCTGCAGGCTCCGCGTCGACCTGGCTGAGGTACGGCGCCGCCTGACCCGCCGCCACGAACTCGACCCGCAGGGCCTGCGCTGGCACCTGGACCGCTCGGGCGAACTGGAGGCGATCCTCGAACAGGCCAGGACCGAGGACTTCACCCTTGACGCCACCGGCCTCACGGCGCCGGAGGCCGCCGAACAGGCCCTCCGCCTGACGGGCTGGCTCCCAAGGGCGCGCTGAGGACCGGTGGTGCACTGTGCCGGATGATGAGCCCCTGCCCACGCCGGCGTGCAGGGTATGAGCGGCTTGAACCTCGGGGCCCGTCGGATTCCGGCGGGCCCCGAGGGGTGGATCAGAAGCGGACGCCCCAGTGGAGGTTGTCCGTCCGCCACAGCTCGGACTGGCGCTGCTTCAGCAGCGACCTGGATCCTCCGCCCACTGGGCAGCGGGTGCCTGGCGCGGGCACGACCAGCGAGATCAGGTACTGGTCGAAGGGCACGGTGGCGCACTCCTCCTTGCCGTAGATGCGGTGACCCCAGCCCTCGTAGGTGAGCAGCACTGCCTTGGGGCCGAGCTGGCGGGCCACGTTGGCCGACCAGCCGTACGGGGTGGAGGGGTCGTGCAGCGAGCTGCCCAGCATGATCGGTGCGGTGCCCCTGTAACGCAGCCGGTGCTGCGGGTTGGTGGTGGGGTGGTTGAGGCAGACGGGCAGGTCCTCGATCGGCATGGGGTTGTAGCGCATGTCGGGGGCGCGGCGGTTGGAGCTGCGCAGCAGCGCGGCGTACTGCTTGTAGTTGCGCACCCGCAGGTTGTAGTCCTCACAGAGGATCACGGTCGGCAGGTGGGCGAGTTCGCCCTCCACCGGCTGGCGGCCGGGCAGCGGCGGCACCCACGGCGGCAGCGGTCCGCCGCCGTCCAGGGCGCGGAGCATCTCGCTCAGCAGCTGCCAGGCGGGGCCTTCGGTGCCGAGCACGCCCTGCCACAGGACCTGCAGCTCGGTCATCGGGCGGTCAGGCACACCCGGGTAGTAGAGCTTTCCGCTCCGAGCCTTGGCCAGTAGCCTCTCCCACACCGCCCGGACGTCCTGGCCGTGCAGGGCGCAGCTGGGCTCCTGCGCGCACCAGCCGGCGAACTCGTCGAAGGCGTCCTCGACGGCGGCCGCCTCGGTGTCGAGGAATGCCTTGACGCCGAGGCTGTGGTCCATGTTGCTGTCCAGGGCCATGGCCCTGATCCGGTGCGGGAACAGCTCGGCGTACATCTGGCCGATCAGCGTGCCGTACGAGATGCCGTAGTAGGTGAGCTTCTCCTCGCCGAGGGCGGCGCGGAGGGCGTCCATGTCGCGCGCGACGTTGGTCGAGTCGACGTGGTCGTACAGGGGGCCGGTACGGGCCCGGCAGTCCTGGCGCAGCCGCTTGGCGTAGGCCGTCCACCTGTCGAAGTCGGCCTGGCTCGTCATGACCGCGGGCGGCATCTGGTTGTACACCGACGCCGAGCAGACGACCGGGTGGCTGCGGCCCACGCCTCGCGGGTCGAAGCCGACGATGTCGAAGCGCCGCTGGAGCTCCTCGGTGAAGAAGCCGGGGGCGCCGTAGGCGGCTTCCACGCCGGAGCCGCCGGGTCCGCCCGGGTTGATCACGAGGGAGCCGACGCGGGCCGCGGGGTCGGTGGCCTTGCGGCGGGCGACGGCCAGGTCGATGGTGGGCCCATCGGGCTTGGACCAGTCGATCGGGACGGCCAGCTTGCCGCACTCGGCGGTGGGCTCCTCCTCGCAGGGCGCCCAGGCGATGCCGCCGCTCCCCGGGGGAGCCGGGCTTCCGTTTCCTGCCGACGCACCGGCCGCGGGTACGGGCAGCACCGCCGCCACCACGACGAAGGCGGTGGCAAGGAGAGAAAGTCTTCTTCGCACATTGCTCCAATCATCGGTCGGCCGGCCGGATCGGTCGGCACTCGACCGATCTAGATCATTCCTGGTGGGCGGCACCGACGGAGCAAAGATGAGAAATTTCTTAAAACGACCAATTCCGGCAGTGGCCGGCTTCAGTGGGCGGGCCACTCGTCGGCCAGGGCGGAGTGCACGATGGAGTCGCGCCAGCCCGCGGGGGTGGGCACGTGATGGCGGATGCGCCCCTCCTCCACCATCCCCGCGACGAGCATCGCCAGCTGCGCGGCCGTGTTCGCGGGGGAGCGGGCGCCCCAGAGGCGGTGCAGCCCCAGGTCCTTGAAGCCGAACTTCAGCAGTAACCGGATCAGGTCCGTGCCGATGCCACGTCCCCACAGGTCGGAGCGCAGGCCGAGGCCGATCTCGGCGCTGTGCGGGTGGTCGGCCTCGATGTGCAGGCGGGCCACGCCGATCACCGCGCGCGTCTCGCTGTCGGTGACGGCCAGCACGTACAGGCGGCGAGGGGTCGCCGCGGCCGCCGTGATCGCCTCGGCGACGATCTCGGCGACCTCCTCGCGGGTGCGCGGGTCGAAGGGCAGATGATGGGTGGCGGCTGGATCCCCGTAGACGGCGTGCAGCGCGTCGACGTCGTCGACGGTCACCTCACGCAGGCCCAGCCGCTCGCCGGTGACGTGGACGCTGCGCATGCGCAGACGGTAACGCCTTGGCCGCGATCTTCACAAGAGCGGTCAAGTCGCCAGTTGACTGCCGTAAGCACGCGCGACAAGTTCGGCGACGGCCCCGTGCGCGCCCAGCGGGTCGGCGAATCCGGCCCCCACGCTCGCCGCGGCCGACGCCAGCACGGAGGCGTCGGCCTCGTGCCCGATGAGGCAGGGGGAGATCGCCAGGCGCTCGGCGCCCGCGGCGCGCAGCCGTACGGCGGCCACGTCGACGCCGGGCTCGCTGTCGAGCGAGGCCGCCACGACGGGCAGGGTGAGGCGCGAGGCGAGCAGCACGGCGGTGGCCTGGGCGGCGTGGACGGCCTGCTCGCCGCCGACGGTGCCGAGGATGACCGCGTCGACGGGGCTGGAGACGCTGAGCAGGCGCATCCTGTCGGCCCTGGCGAGATCCTTCTCGGCCAGCTTGATGTGCAGCGCCTCGGCCAGCAGCGGGTGCGGGCCGAGCGCGTCGGTGATGGTGGCGTCGGCGCCGGTGGCCGCGACGACCTTGGAGATCTCCTCGGTGACCGCCGGGTCGGGCCAGAGCGTCAGCGGCACCACGATCGCGGCGCGGTCCTGCGGGAGCTGGTCTGCGAGATCCTCGAACGTGGCCAGGCGCACCTCGATGTGCGGGTTGTCGACACGCACGAGGCCGACGATCTCCTCGGCGTAGCCGCCGGGGTCGGCGGGGCACGCCAGCACGAGGGCAGGGGCGTCCGGCGGCAGGGACGTGGGCACGGGCCGCCGATGGCGGCCGCCACCGGGCCGGGGGGAACGTTCACGTACAGGCAGGCTCACGGCGCGGAGTTTATGACTATTTGGAAAACCGCGTGCTCGGAATCGGCCGCGATTGCATTACAACCTCACCAGTCTCACCAGTCAGACAGCTTCAGGCTGTGAGCGAGATCACATCGTGACGTGACGAAACGTTGACGTCACGGCTCGCGGCGCGAAACTTTGAGAAATCTAGAAGCGCGTTCTAGAGCAACCTTCCACCGCTCGGAGGTTGGAGTGAAGCCGTTCTACGTCCGCGAGCTCACCGTCTATCCCGTCGGCACGCGGCGCGTCCGCCTGCTGGCGGTCGCCGTGCTGGCAAGCCTGGTGGCCAACTTCGAGACCACGCTGGCCACGATCCTCCCGCTGCTGCGCGAGGACCTCGACATGTCGCTGGAGGTCTACGGCCTCATCGCCGCCCTCTCCGTGCTGGTGGGCGGGTTGTCGGCCGGATTCGGCGGGATCCTGTCCGACCGGTGGGGCAGGGTGACGATCCTGGTTCCCACCCTGACGGTCACCGCCGCCTGCAACTTCCTGCTGGCCACCGTCGACACCGTCGGCGGGCTGATGTTCGTGCGCTGCCTCATGCTGTTCATCGAGGGGGCGGCCATCACGATCACCGCCAGCCTGGTGCGGGACTTCTCCCCTCGCGTGGGCAGGGCGCAGGCGTTCGGCTTCTGGACCTGGGGGCCGGTGGGCGCCTCCTTCCTGGCCTCGGCCATCGCGAGCCTGACGCTGCCGATGTTCGGCAACGCGTGGCAGTCGCAGGCGATCATCATGGGCGTGGTCTCGCTGGTGCTCTGCGCCGTCATCATCTGGCAGATCGCCGAGCCCTCGGCCGCGCTGAGGGCCCAGGTGATGTCGGCGGAGGTGGCGGTCGCCACCGAGGAGAAGATCGACCCCGGCAAGGTCCGCGAGCTGCTCAGGCACCCCCACCTGTGGGCCCACGTGTTCGGCAACACCGGCTGGCAGGTGCTCTACTGGACCTTCGCGATCTTCGGCCAGACCCTCCTGGTCGACTCCTTCGCGATGAGCGCCGCCCAGGCCAACGGCGTCGTGGCGTTCGGCATCGTGCTCAACGCGGCCGCGGTCATCGTCGTCGGGCGGGTGTCGGACCGGCTGCAGCTGCGCAAGCCTTTCACGCTCGCGGGCACCGTGCTGACCATCGCCATGCTCGGGGTGTTCGTCGCCCTCATCGGCTCGGGGGCCTCGGGCCCGGCGGTCGTCGCCGTCTACGCCGCGCTCTTCCTGGTGCTCGGCGTGGCCTACGTGCCGTGGATGGCGAACTTCTCCGAGGACGCCGAGGATGTGGAGCCCCGCCTGCAGGGGGCCGCGCTCGGCCTCTGGGGCATGGTGGTGCGCATCATGATCGTGGTCCTGCTCCTGGTGTCGCCGCAGGTCGTGGCCGCCGGCGGGTGGAGCGCGTGGCTGCTGGTCGGCCTCGCGGGACAGGTGGTCTTCCTGGTCTCCATGCTCGCCTTCAGGGGCAGATGGCGTACGGCCAGGCCCGCCTCCGCTCCCGTCTGATCCCGGCGGGCGCTGTGACCTGAATCACAGTGCCCGCTGTTTACATCCATGTAATCGATTACCTATGGTGATGTAATCGATTACATGGAGGACTCATGGCACGCATCAAGGACGTCGCGGCACACGCCGGCGTCTCCGTCGCCACGGTCTCCCGCGTCCTGAACGACAATCCGTCGGTCACCGAGGAGACCCGCGACCGCGTCTACGCGGCCATGAAGGAGCTCCGCTACGTCCCCAACGCCGTCGCGCGGTCGCTGCGCACCGAGGCCACCAGGACGCTCGGCCTGATCATCGGCGACATCCTCAACCCCTTCTTCACCGAGCTGGCCAGGGGCGTGGAGGACGAGGCCAGGCAGGCGGGCTACACCGTCATCATCGGCAACGCCGACGAGCGGGCGGAGGAGCAGGACCACTACGTGCGCACGCTGGTGGAGCAGCGCGTCGACGGACTGCTGATCTGCCCCACCGCCGAGGTCACCCCGCTGGTGGAGGAGCTGGTCCGCACGGGCAGGCCGCTGGTCTTCCTGGACCGCACGATCAGCGGCCTCGACGTGCCGTCCGTGCGCGCCGACGGGGCCACGGCCATCGCCGAGCTCGTGGCGCACCTGAAGTCGCGGGGGCACCGCAGGATCGCCTTCGCCTCAGGACCGGCCACGCTGTCGACGGGCCGCGAGCGGACCGAGGCCTTCGCCGCCGCCATGGCCGAGGCGGGCCTCGACCTCAGGGCCGAGTACATGGCCGCGGGCGACTTCCGCGAGGGCAGCGGCAGGGCCATCACGGCGCGCCTCCTGGACCTCCCCGAGCCGCCTGAGGTGATCTTCTTCGGGGACAACCTGATGACACTCGGCGGGCTGGACGAGATCAGGGCCAGGGGGCTGAGCATCCCCGGCGACGTGGCGGTCGCCTCGTTCGACGACGTGACGTGGTTCGTCCACGTCGATCCACCGATCACCGCGATCGCCCAGCCCACCGCCGAGATGGGGCGCACGGCCGTACGGCTGCTGCTGCAGGGCGTCGCGGGGCGCAGCGGGCAGTCGGTGGTCCTGCCCGCCGAGCTGGTCGTCCGCAGGTCCTGCGAGAGGAAGGGTGCATGAGATGAGCGAGGAGATCCTCAGGGTCGAGGGCCTGCGCAAGCGCTTCCCCGGCGTCCTCGCGCTGGACGGTGTGGACCTCTCCCTGCGCACCGGCGAGGTCCACGTGCTGCTCGGCGAGAACGGCGCCGGCAAGAGCACGCTGATCAAGATGCTCTCCGGCGCCTACCACCCCGACGAGGGCCGCATCCTGCTCGACGGACAGCCCGTGGAGGTCCGTACGGCAGGCGACGCCCAGCGCCTCGGCATCGCCACCATCTACCAGGAGTTCAACCTGGTCCCCGAGCTGACGGTGGGGGAGAACCTCGCGCTCGGCCGCCCGCCCCGCAGGTTCGGCTTCATCGACGTCAAGGCCATGCACCGCCAGGCCCGTGAGCTGCTCGACAGGGTCGGCCTCGACCTCGACCCGCGCAGGAGGATCGGAACGCTCGGCATCGCGCGCATGCAGATGGTCGAGATCGCCAAGGCGCTCGCGCTGAACGCCCGTGTGCTGATCATGGACGAGCCGACCGCGGTGCTGACCACCAGCGAGGTGGACAAGCTCTTCTCCATCGTCAGGCAGCTGCGCGACGAGGGCGTGGCGATCGTCTTCATCACCCACCACCTGGAGGAGATCGCCCAGATCGGCGACAGGGTGACCGTCCTGCGCGACGGGCGCTCGGTGGCCGAGGTGCCGGCGAACACAGCGGAGGACGAGCTCGTCAGGCTCATGGTCGGCCGCCCCATCGACCAGCAGTACCCCAGGGAACCCGAGCAGCCCGGCAGGGCCCTGCTGAAGGTGAGCGGGCTCGGCCGGCGCGGCGCCTTCGACGACGTCTCCTTCGAGGTGCGCGCGGGCGAGGTCGTCGGGCTGGCGGGGCTGGTGGGCGCGGGCCGTACGGAGGTGGCCAGAGCGATCTTCGGCGCCGACCGCTACGACACCGGCGAGGTCACGGTGGACGGCAGGCCGCTGCCCGCAGGAGACATCCACGCGGCGATGGCCGCGGGCCTCGGCCTGGTGCCGGAGGACCGCAAGGGGCAGGGCCTGGTGCTCGGCGCCGACATCGCCGAGAACCTCGGCCTGGTGACGCTCGGCGACGCCAGCCACGGCGGCTTCGTGGACCGCTCGGGCCAGCGCAAGGCGGCCGCCAAGGTCGCCGGCCAGCTCGGGGTCAGGATGAGCGGGCTCGGCCAGGAGGTCCGCACGCTCTCGGGCGGCAACCAGCAGAAGGTCGTCATCGGCAAGTGGCTGCTGGCCGACGTCAGCGTCCTCATCCTCGACGAACCGACCCGCGGCATCGACGTCGGCGCCAAGGTCGAGATCTACCAACTGATCAACTCTCTGACGGCCTCGGGCCACGCCGTCCTCATGATCTCCAGCGATCTCCCCGAGGTGATCGGCATGAGCGACAGAGTGCTCGTCATGGCCAGAGGCAGGCTCGTCGGCGAACTCCCCGCGGGCGAGGCGACACAGGACACGGTGATGGCGCTGGCCGTCACCGAGGTGGAGGGAACTCGTGTCCAGTAGAACGAAGGTCTGGTTCTCGGAGAACGGCGCGCTCGTCGCGCTCGTGGTCCTGGCCGTCGCGCTGTCGCTGCTGTCCAGCGACTTCCTGAGCGTGAGCAACCTGCTCAACGTCGGCGTGCAGGCGGCCGTCACCGCGATCCTCGCCTTCGGCGCCACGTTCGTCATCATCACCGCGGGCATCGACCTGTCGGTCGGCTCCGTGGCCGCCCTGTCGGCGATCACGCTGGCCTACCTGTCCACGACCTCGGGCCTGCCGTGGCCGCTGGCCACGGTGATCGCGCTGGCCGTCGGCGTGGTGTGCGGGCTGGCCAACGCCGCCCTCATCGCGTACGGCAAGCTGCCCCCCTTCATCGCGACCCTGGCCATGCTCGGCATCGCCAGGGGCCTCGCGCTGGTCATCTCCCAGGGCAGCCCGATCGCCATGCCCGACGCGGTCTCCCACGTCGGCGACACCATCGGCGGCTACCTGCCCATCCCGGTGATCGTCATGGTCGTCATGGGCCTCATCGCCGCCGTCATCCTCAACCGCACCTACCCGGGTCGCGCCATGTACGCCATCGGCGGCAACGAGGAGGCCGCCAGGCTCTCCGGCATCAAGGTCAACAGGCAGAAGCTCGTCACCTACGCCCTGTCGGGCGGCTTCGCCGCCGTCGCGGGCATCGTGCTGGCCAGCCGTCTGGCCTCCGCCCAGCCGCAGGCCGCCGCCGGCTACGAGCTCGACGCCATCGCCGCCGTCGTCATCGGAGGGGCCAGCCTGTCCGGAGGCAAGGGCCGCGCCTTCGGCACCTTCGTCGGCGCGCTCATCCTCGCCGTCCTGCGCAACGGCCTGAATCTCCTGTCCGTCTCCGCCTTCTGGCAGCAGGTGGTGATCGGCGTCGTGATCGCGCTCGCGGTCCTCGTCGACACCCTGCGTCGCAGGTCAAGCAATTAAGGGAAGAGAACTGTCATGAAGCTGAGGATCATCGCGGCCGGTGCCGCGCTCGCGCTCGGCCTGACCGCCTGCGGTTCGGCCGACACCACCGGGCCTACCGCCACGGGCGGCGGCTCGGGGGATATCAAGATCGGCATGTCGGTCTCCACGCTGAACAACCCCTACTTCGTCCAGCTGCGCGCGGGCGCGGAGGAGGAGGCCAAGAAGCTCGGCGTCTCGCTGACCGTCACCGACGCCCAGAACGACGCCTCGCAGCAGGTGAACCAGGTCCAGAACTTCACCAGCCAGAACATGAAGGCGATCGTCATCAACCCGGTCGACTCCGACGCGGCCGCGCCGGCCGTCAAGGCGGCCGAGCGGAGCAACATCCCGGTCATCGCCGCCGACCGCGGCGTCAACGGCGCCGAGGTCAAGCAGACCGTCGCCTCCGACAACGTCCAGGGCGGCAAGCTGGCGGCCGAGGAACTGGCCAAGCAGATGGGGGAGAAGGGCAGGGTCGTGGTGCTCCAGGGCGTCGCGGGCACCTCCGCCTCCCGCGACAGGGGACAGGGCTTCACCGAGGGCATCAAGGCCTACCCCGGCATCCAGGTGGTCGCCTCCCAGCCCGCGGACTTCGACCGCACCAAGGGCCTGGACGTCATGACCAACCTCCTGCAGTCGCACCCCGACGTCACCGGCGTCTTCGCCGAGAACGACGAGATGGCGCTCGGCGCGATCAAGGCTCTCGGCGCCAAGGCCGGCTCGGCGGTGAAGGTCGTCGGCTTCGACGGCACCCCCGACGGGCTCAAGGCCGTCCAGGCGGGCACCCTCGCCGCGACCGTCGCCCAGCAGCCCAAGGTCCTCGGCCAGCAGGCCATCGCCGGAGCGGTGAAGGCCGCCAAGGGCGAGAGCATCCAGCAGACGGTGGCCGTGCCGGTGAAGGTCGCGACCAAGGACAACGTCTCCGAGTTCGCGAGCTGACCATGGACGTGGTGGTCGTGGGGTCGGTCAACGCCGACCTCGTGGTCAGGGTCGGGCGCAGGCCCGCGCCCGGCGAGACCGTGATGGGCTCCGACCTCGACACCTTCCCCGGCGGCAAGGGCGCCAACCAGGCCGTCGCCGCCGCCAGGCTCGGCGCGGACGTCGCCCTGCTCGCCAGGACCGGCACCGATCAGTACGGCGCTCGCCTGGTCGAGGGGCTCGCCGCCGAGGGTGTCGGCGTGGAGCACGTGATGGAGACCGAGGGGGCCAGCGGCGTCGCGCTCATCACCGTCGACGCCGAGGGCGACAACAGCATCATCGTCTCGCCCGGCGCCAACGCGCGCCTCACCCCCGCGGACGTGACAGCCGCAGGCGATCTGGTGAGCGGGGCGGCGGTGGTCTCGCTCATGCTGGAGATCCCGCTCGACACCGTGACGGCGGCCGCCCGCGCCGCCCGCAGGGCGGTGCTGAACGCCTCACCGCCCCGCGAGCTGCCCGGCGAGCTGCTGTCGCTGGCCGATCCGCTGGTGGTCAACGAGCACGAGGCGGCGTTCCTGCTGGGCGCGGCCTCGGCTGATGCCGTCTCCGAGCCTGCCGCGATGGCGCGCGCGCTGCTCGCGCTGGGACCGCGATCGGTGGTGATCACCTTGGGGGCGGACGGCGCGGTGGTGGCCGAGCCCCCGACCGCGGGGCCGTCTGGTTTCGTGGACGCCGCGGCGGGCGTTCCGGAGGCCGCGCCGGGTGGTGTCGCGGCTCAGGGGAACGGTGCCCCTGGCCGTCCGGAAGGGGCGGTCGTGACGGTGGTGCCGAGCCCCGTCGTGGACGTCGTGGACACCACGGGCGCGGGCGACGCCTTCACCGGCGCGCTGGCCTGGCGCCTGGCCCTCGGCGACACCCTGCCGGAGGCGGCGGGCTTCGCGGCCAAGGTGGGCGCCGCCGCCGTCCGCAGGGAGGGCGCCCAGAGCTCGTATCCCCGCGGGGAGGAGCTGTGAAGCGCTCGGGGATACTCAACGCGGCCCTGGCCGGGCAGCTGGCCAGGCTCGGCCACACCGACCGGGTGCTGGTCTGCGACAGCGGGATGCCGATCCCCGCCGGCGTGGAGGTGGTGGACCTGGCCTTCGTGGCGGGCGTGCCGTCCTTCGCCGAGGTGCTGGACGGCCTGCTGGCCGAACTGGTCGTGGAGGGCGCGGTCGCGGCCAGCGAGGTCGGCGAGGCCAACCCGGCCTGCGCCGGCCTGCTGGGGGAGCGGCTGCCGGGCCTGGAGTACGTCTCGCACGAGGAGCTCAAACGCCTGTCGCGCGAGGTGAAGCTGGCGGTACGGACGGGTGAGGCCCGCCCGTACGCCAACGTGATCCTGCACTGCGGCGTCTACTTCTGACACCTGAGCCCTCGCCCCGTCGCCGGTCTCCCGAGCAGGAGGATGGGCGGCTGGAAAACTGTGTCGCATGCACGAGGTCGACCTGGATGACGGGATCGTTCGCCTGGAGCCCTGGGGCAATGGCGATGCGGCCTGGTACGCCGAAGCGGTGCGCGACCCGTTGATCCAGCGCTTCACCACCGATCCGCCCACCTTGGACGCTGCCCAGGTCCTGACGGCGATGCTCGCTCGGGCTGATGCCGCGTGCCTTCTTGAACCCGCTACATGCCGCACAAGGCGCACTGGGACGCCTGAACCGGTTCCGGCCCGGTGACTGACCTTTTGCGGCGTCCCCTGCTCAGGGTGGGCGGGACCCCGGTCGTTCGCCCCTCGCAGGTGCCGCCTGACCTGGAGGAAGACGAAAGGCGGTGGGGCTGGCCCCACCCCCCGAGGTAGCCGTTTCCTGCCCCCGTCGTGGGCCCGCGCCCATGGGGGCCGTGGCGGCCGAACGCGAGGCTGGACGGGCTCGATCGGAGCGAGCTGGGTCGAGCCCGGCCAAGCCAACGAGGGGGAGACGTGATCGAAGTCAGGGGCCTGACCATGCGGTACGGCCGCACGCTCGCCGTGGACGACCTGACCTTCACGGTCAAGCCGGGGCTGGTGACCGGATTCCTGGGTCCGAACGGCGCAGGCAAGTCCACGACCATGCGGGTCGTACTCGGGCTGGAGGTCCCTGCCGCGGGTGAGGCGCTGGTGGACGGGCGTGCCTACGCGTCGCTGCGGCGGCCCATGCTCACGATGGGGGCGCTGCTGGATGCCGGGGCGGTGCACGGCGGCCGTACGGCCCGCGCCCATCTCGGCTGCCTGGCACGCAGCAACGGCATCGACCTCCGGCGGGTGGCCGCCGTGCTCGACCAGGTGGGCTTGGCGGACGTCGCGGACCGGCGGATCGGGGGGTTCTCCCTCGGCATGAAGCAGCGGCTGGGCATCGCGGCGGCGCTGCTCGGCGATCCGGCGGTGCTGATGTTCGACGAGCCGCTGAACGGGCTGGACCCGGAGGGCATCCGCTGGATCCGCGAGCTGCTGCGCTCACTCGCGGCCGAAGGCCGCACCGTCCTGCTCTCCAGCCATCTGATGAACGAGCTGGCGATCACCGCCGACCACGTCGTCGTCATCGGACGCGGCCGGCTGATCGCCGACACGACCATGGAGGCGCTCGCCGCACGCTTCCAGCGTGACGTGCTGGTGCGCGCGGCACATCCGGAACGGCTGGCGCAGATCCTGCGCGCGCACGGCGCGACCGTAGCCGCCGAGACCGCCGCGACCGCCGAGCGGGCGGCCCCGCCGCCGCCCGGCACGCCCGGCACGCCCGGCACGCCCCGCTCGGCCCCGCCGACGCCCGAGACGGCCGCGGGCGGCGACCCGTCCGTGCAAGGCCTGTCCGAGCAGGAGCTGTCCGCACAAGGCCTCTCCGAGCGAGGACTGTCCTTGCACGGACTGTCCGTGCGGGGCATGGACGCCGCGGGGATCGGCGAGCTGGCGCTGCGGGCAGGGATCGCGCTGCGGGAGCTGACACCGCGCAGCGCCTCCCTGGAGGAGGCGTTCATGGAGCTCACCGAGGACAGCGTCGAGTACGGCGCTCGCCCCGCCGCCGCCGTCACGGAGGTGGGCCGATGATGGACGTGATGGCCTCCGAGTGGCGAGAGCTCCGCTCACTGCGCTCGAACGCCTACCTCCTGGCCGTCTCCCTCGTCGCCGTGCTCGCCTGCGCAGGCGTGGCGTACCTGATGGGCAGAGGGTTCGACCACCAGACGCCCGAGGAGCGGCTGCGCTTCGCCAGCAACGGCAACGGGCTGCCCGTCGCCTCCTTCGTGTTCGGCACGCTGTGCGCGCGTCAACCGCTACTTCACGAGTCTGAGGCTCCCCCCGCGGGGCACCACCTACCAGGCCACCGGATGACGACCGGCCGCGCGGCCCTTGCCGCGCCGGATGCGGCCTGCCGCACGAGTCGTCGAGTGTCGTCCTCACCCAAGCGGTATCGCCAGCAGCGGAACGAGGGCTGAGAGGTCACCCTGCGTGCCCGACCCTCGAGTGCGGAATGGGGAACCCGAGCGGGCAGTCGTCAGTCCGGCAATGGCGTCCTCACAGTCCTGGAGCCGTGATGACCGCACTGATCGCGGCGCCCAGCAGCAGAGTCGTGCCCATGATCGGTCCGGCTGCTCGGCTGCTCGGTGTGGGGGTGCTCCGCAGGTGTGGCACCACCGACCCGAGCGCGATCATCTGGACGACGCCGACGAGAGCCACACCGAGGTCGTTCAGCAGTAGCGCCAGCGGCAGGAAATGCGCCGCCACGACCACCGCGACCCACCACGCCATCCACCGGGGTGCTCCGCGCCTGGCCAGCACGAAGCACCCGGCCCCTGCGGCGACGACCTCGGCCGCGACCAGGACTCCGAACCAGACGTACCTGCCCTCCAGCGCGGTCGGCTGGTCCCAGTTCGCGGCAGTCAGCACCCCGAAGGCCACGGCCAGCCCCACGCCCAGCACCGCTCCCGCTCCCAGCCAGATCCGCCAGCGCCTGGGTGGGTCCTCCTGCGCCCAGCCGAACCACACGAAGGCCATCAACCCGAACCACGCCGTCGTGAAGCACTGGTCACGCAAGAACTCGCTAAGCATGGGCACTCATTTCACGGGTTGGCGATCCGGGGTTGAAGCGGAACGTTTATACCTCATATCCCTTTTGAGCCCCTGCCGTACGTCGGTCGCGGCGCCGGCCTACGCACGTCGGCGGGAGCGCAGGCGCTGGTTCACCCCACAGCGCCGGCGCATGGCGGTACGTGCCGGTGGCGGTGCCGCCGCTGCCGGCGGTCATGCGGGGCCGGGTTCGTCTCGAACCTCGTCACCGTTGCCGGGCCGAACTGCATCCGCTGGACCACCGCCCGCCGGTTCGTCCTGGCCGAGTGGGGCGCCTGGCTGCCGGAGTGCTTCTGGCCGATTCCCCCTCACGAGCGGCAGGCCCGGGAACGTTCGCTAGCGGGAGGGGATCACCACCGCCTGGGGGTTGCCGGGGGCGTACACCGTGATGCCCTTCGGCAGGGCTCTCAGCTTCTCGATCTCCGCGCAGGCAGGGCACTTGTCGTAGCCGTCCTGTCTGGCCCTGTTCGCCTCGGCCTCCGCCCTGGCCTGCGCCACCCTCGCCTGCGCCTCCGAGACGGCGGCGTTGGCCGCCAGCGAGCGGTCCACCGACTGCTGAACAGGCTCGGGCAGCGCCACCCTGGCCAGCGTGAACCGCAGCCCCGTCAGGTACTCGCCGCCGAGCGTGGCGGCCAGGTCGCGGGCCAGTGTCCTGTTGACGCCGTCCTGCACCTTGGCGATCGTGGCGTTGCTGTCCTGGGCCTTGAGCGTGGAACTGCCCAGCAGCGCGCAGGACGGCACGAGCTCCGCGCAGCGCATGCCCCCGACCTGGATGCGCAGCGCGTTGTCGATGACCGGCCGCACGGCTTGGCCGAAGAAGGCCGACCAGCCCTCGTCGCCCTCCCACGCGTACAGCTCGCCCTTGTAGGTGCGCGTGCCGTACCTGTCGTCGAAGGTCTTCAACGTCGCGGGGTCGAGATTGAGGGTGAAGTAGAGCGTGCCCTCGATGCCGAGGTTCACCCCGTCGCTGCTGGGGACCGTCACGACGTCCACGCCGAGGGCGGTGGCGCGCTTGGCGTCGGCGGTGATGGTGTAGAAGCGCTGCTGGGCGGGGTAGGTGTGGACGGCCGACCACCAGCCGGTCCAGGTCAGGCCGGAGCCCGGCTGGATGACCTGGCGGACCTTGTTGTCGTCGAGCGGCCCGCCGTCGCGCACGACGGCGACCTGGCCGCCGTCCGTGCTCTCCCACCCGCCGACCAGGCCGATCAGGACGGGTACCGCGAGCACGGCGGCGACGATGATCAGGATGACTCTCACGAGCACCTCCAGGTGGGCGGCGGTGGCAGCCGCCGCCCACGTCCCTTCGCGGCTACCTCGTGGCCTGGACGGCCTGAGCCTCCGCCTCCGCGCTCCTGGGCGCGATGGCGAGACCGAAGGCGGTGATCGCCAGCGCGATCACCACGTAGATGGAAACGGCGGTGGTCGTGCCGTAGGTGGCGTGGAGCTGCAGGGCGATGATCGGCGCGATGGCGCCGCCGACGATGCCCGCCACCTGGTAGCCCATGGACGCGCCGCTGTAGCGCAGGCGGGTGCTGAACAGCTCGGCGATGAAGGAGGCCTGCGGGCCGTACATCGCCGCGTGGGTGACCAGGGCGACCACGGCGGCCACCACGATGAGCGGGAAGGACTTCGTGTCGAGCAGCGGGAAGAAGAAGAACACCCAGACGGCGGCGCCGACCACGCCGGACAGGTAGACCGTGCGCCTGCCGTACCGGTCGGAGAGAGCACCGAACAGCGGGATCAGCAGCAGCTGGCAGGCCGAGCCGATGAGGACCGCGTTGAGCCCGACCGAGCGCTCCATCTTCAGCACGGTGGTGATGTAGAGCAGAATGTAGATCGTGAAGGTGTAGAAGGCCACGTCCACGCCGATGCGCGCGGTGAAGGCCGACAGCAGCGCGCGGGGGTGCGTGCGCAGCACCTCGATCAGCGGCATCCTGGCCTTGGCGCCCTTCTGCTCGATCTCGGCGAACAGCGGCGACTCGGTGATCTTCACCCGGACCCAGAGGCCGACCAGGACCAGCACGCCGGACAGCAGGAACGGCACCCTCCAGCCCCACGACAGGAACGCGGCCTCGGACAGGGTCGCGTTCAGGATGCCGAGCAGCGCGGTGGCCATGATGAAGCCCGCGGGCACGCCCACCTGGGGCCAGCTGGCGTTGAAACCGCGCCGGCGCGGGTCGCCGTGCTCGATCGACATGATGACGGCGCCGCCCCACTCGCCGCCCAGCCCGAGGCCCTGGACGAACCTGAGCACGCCGAGCAGGATCGGCGCGGCCACACCGATGGCGTCGTAGCCGGGCAGCAGGCCGATGAGGAACGTCGAGACGCCCATGACCAGGAGCGTCACCACCAGGACGGTCTTGCGCCCGACCCTGTCGCCGAAGTGGCCGAACACGATGCCGCCGAGCGGGCGGGCGACGAAGGCGACCGCGTTGGTGACCAGGGCGAGCAGGGTCGCGCTGAGCGGGTCGAAGGTCGGGAAGAACAGCTTGCCGAACACCAGCGACGCCGCCGTGCTGTAGAGGAAGAAGTCGTACCACTCCAGCGACGTGCCGATCAGGCTGGCGAGGATCACCCGCCGCGTCTGGTGCATGTCATGGCTCCTAGCTGCGTGGGGGGTATTACGATCGAATCTAAGGATCGTTCAACAATTCGACAAGAGTTTTGTTCGATGATTCTCTTTGGACTGTGGATAACGCGGTGGCAGCGCTGGAGCACGATCGATCCCGCCTGGGGCGCAGCAGTACGGCCGAGCGGGTGGCCGACATCCTGCGCGAGCGCATCATCGAGGGCCTGTTCGTGCCGGGCGAGCGCCTGTCCGAGGAGGCGATCGGCAGCGCGCTCGGCGTCTCACGCAACACCCTCCGTGAGGCCTTCAGACTGCTGGGGCACGAGCGCCTGCTTGACCACAAGCTGAACCGTGGGGTGTTCGTCCGCGTCCTGTCGGCCGCCGACGTCGCCGACCTCTACCGCATGCGCAGGGTCCTGGAGGGCGCCGCCGTACGGCGCTGCGCCGAGGCCTCGCCCGAGGCGCTGCGGCTGATCGGGGAGACGGTGGAGGAGGCCGAACGCTCGGCCTCCGACGACAGGTGGCAGGACGTCGGCACCGCCAACAGCCGTTTCCACCAGGCCCTCGTCGCTCTCAACCAGAGCCCGCGCCTGGACGAGACGATGCGGCAACTGCTGGCGGAGCTGCGGCTGGTCTTCCACGCGATGCGCAACCCCCGATCCCTGCACGAGCCGTTCGTCGAACGCAACCGGCTGCTCCTGGGGCTGCTGGAGGCGCGGCGGGCGGAGGACGCGGCGACCTACCTGGAGATCTACCTCGACGACGCCGAACGGTTGCTCCTCCAGGCGTACGAACCCGCCGGCTGACGTGGCGACGTGCCTGGAGATCTACCTCGACGACGTCGAACGGTTGCTCCTCCAGGCGTACGAACCCGCCGACGTCCTCGACCTCCGAGTCGGCCCCGATCGCCGCAGGGTGGCCGGTACGACGCGATACCGTCCCCTCTCCACGGATCCGACCGCTCGACTCGCCCTGCTGGATGGACTTCGCCCCGCCGGATGATGCCATCCGCTGGTGACGTCGACCCTAGGGATCTCGTCGCGCCCGATGGCGCCGGCTTGCCCCCGCTTGACCAACCTGGCCCCTGCGGTGTCCGCTGCCTCGATTGTGCCCCGCTCGACACCGCGCCCCCACTCTGATCGCCTGGGCGACACCCGCCCGCCCCGGACGAACGTGACGGCTTTTGCCGGTCGTACCGCAGCTGTGGCTGACCTGTGACCAACCGATCTCGCGATGGGGGAGTCCAACGGGTTGAAGAAGGAGAGGGGTCATGAAAAGGACACTTCTGGGAGCGGCGGCCGTGGCACTGGCCGTCGGCGGGACGACCGTCCCGGCACACGCGGACACGACCGCGACCACCATCACCAAGGCGACGGCCGCCGAGTCGGACGCCGCCACCGCCCGCATGGCGTGGGTGGGCGCGTGCAAGGACGCGGACGGCCTCGGCCACCCGTGCGGTGCCTGGCGCCTCAGGCTCAGGGCCGGCGGCACGGTCACGGTCGCCGGCGCCTCCGCCACCGCGGTGGACGCCCGCGGGCGCAAGGCCGACATCGTGGGCGCTTTCGCCATCAGCGGCGACGGCCAGTGGATCCTCTACGAGCGCGTCAAGGACCACCGGCTGGTCGTGCGGAAGGTCGCGGGCGGCAGGGGGACCGTCCTGCCGGCCTCGCTGACCAGGAAGGGCACCGACAGTCTGCGAGCCTGGCTCTCGCACACGGGGGACAGGGTGCTGGTGGAGCACAACGACGAGGCGGGCCGCGAGCCCGGCAAGATCGTCACGGTCGCCACGGGGAAGATCGTGAAGCTGCCCGCCGCCGACGATCTCGAGGGGTTCAGCGGCGACGGGGACGAGGCGCTGGCCACGCGCCACAACAACGACAACACCACCACGCTGGTCGCGCACGGACTGGACGGCCACAGCGTCGCCAAGGTCCCGCCGCAGGTGGTGATGAACGCCTCCACCCGCGCCCTGTCGGCCGACGGTCACACCGTCGCCGTGCTCATCGGCGGCAACGCCGACACGCGCGTGCCGCCCAAGCTGCGCCTGTACGACCTGACCACCGACCGGCTGTCGGCGGCGGTGACGCTGCCGCTCAGGCCGGACGCGACGGTCTACCTCGCCCACTGGACCGGCGAGGACAGGCTTACGGTCAAGGCGCACACGGGCGGGGACGAGAAGCCGACGGTGGTACGGGTGCTCACCGTCGACACCACGACGGGCGCGGTCAAGCCCGCCGACACGTTCACGGTCACCGTCAGGAACTACACCTGGCTGACGGCGGGAGAGTGACGAGATGAAGATCAGAATCCTGGCGGCGATCGCCGTCGCACTGGCGATGCTCGGGCTGCCGGGCACGGCGCTGGCCGACCCCGGGCACGGCGCGATCCGCTACGCCTCCGCGAAGGGCTGCGTGAAGAAGGACGGCGCCACCGTCCCGTGCGGCACCTGGCGGCTGGTCAGCCACGAAGGCAAGGTCACGCCGCTCAAGGACGCCCAGCTGCGGGCGGTCGGCGCGAACGGCAAGGAGGTCGACTACGCGGTGGCGCCGCTGGCCGTCTCCGGCGACGGGCAGAAGGTCGCCTACTTCAGGAAGGACGGCAGGCTGGCCGTCCGCACCGTGCACGGGGGCGTCATCCTGCTGCCGAAGGACGCGCTGCCGCCCAGGACCAACCAGTACGACGTGGTGCTCCAGCTCTCCGACGACGGCGCGCGGCTCGCGGTCGTCACCTCCAGGGTGCGGCTGTTCGACACGGCGACGGGGAACAAGCTGGGGACGCTGCCCAGGTACCAGAACTTCATCGGCTTCAGCGGCGATGGAGACAAGGTCCTGACCAGCGCCGACGGCGACGAGTCGGTGATGGAGATGCACGTCTTCGACCTGGCGGGCAGGCGGCTGCTGTCGGGCACGCCGCCGCAGCTGGTCGCCGGCAACGGCCCCTACGCGCTCAGCGCCGACGGCAGGACCATCGCGGTGCATGTGGCGGGGTCGAAGGTCGCGCTGTACGACCTGCACTCCGACCAGATGGTCAGCAGTCACCTGATCAAGCTGCCCAAGGAGGGGACGGTCCACAAGCTGGACTGGACGGGCGACAACCAGGTCACCCTGCACGTCTCGCAGTACCCGGAGGGCAAGGCGACCAGGATGACGGTGATGCAGCACGACGTGACGTCGGGGGCGACGCGCGTCCGTGACAGCTACTCGATGCTGAAGGACACGTTCGTCTTCGCCGCCTGCGGCGGCTGAGCGGCATCCCGGGCCCGCGGCGCGCTCCACGTGTGACGCCGCGGGCCTTGCCCTTCGCCGGACGGCAGGCGGGCGGCGGGCTCGTAGATGTGGATCCGAAGAAGGTCCCGGCCGCCCTGCGGCACAATGCCTGCATGAAGGACCGGACCGTGCGGATCTCGAAGTACCTCGCCAGGCACCTGCGCCACGATCCGGGCGCGATCGGGATCACGCTGGACGCGCAGGGCTGGGTCCCGATCGACGATCTGCTGGAGGCGGCGGCCCGCCACGGCTTCCCCATCACCAGGCAGGAGCTCTTCCTGGTGGTGTCGGACAACGACAAGCAGCGGTACGCCATCGAGGGCGACCTGATCAGGGCGAGCCAGGGGCACTCGGTGGCGGTCGATCTCGGGCTGGAGGCCGTCGAGCCTCCGGAGATTCTTTACCACGGGACCGCCCCTCTCAGCCTCGGCGCCATCAAGGCGTCGGGGCTGCTGCCGATGTCGAGGCAGTACGTCCACCTGTCGGCCGACAGGGAGACGGCCGTGCGGGTCGGCGCGAGGCGAGGGGTTCCCGTGGTGCTGGTCGTCGCGGCGGGGAGATGCACGAGGGCGGACACGAGTTCAGGGTCAGCGCCAACGGGGTGTGGCTGGTGACAGCCGTCCCGCCGGCGTTTCTCCGCTTCCCCGGCTGACACCGCCGGGTGTGACGGATTCCCGGCCGGGGCAGGGTGGGGGGATCTCCGGGGGAGTGTGACGAGGTGGCCAGGGCGCGGGGGCCTGCCCCGGAACGGGGTGACAGGTCGACGCGGGGCCCGTGGACGGGGAGGGCTTCGAGGGATCGTCGCCCGGAACGCGATCCGCCCCGGTCCCCCGGGTGTCATCCGCCGGTCAGGAGACCGGCAGGCGCACCCGGAGACCGGGGCAGGGGAATCGCGCGGGGACTACGCGCCCGAGTACTGCGGGTAGCCGTACCCGACGACCTGCGACTTCGGACGGACACGCTGCTCGACGGCGCCGTTTCCGGTGTTGCCCTCGACCGTGGTGATCGTGCCGTTGCCGTTGTCCTTCTCCACGAAACCGACGTGGTTGATGGAGCTGATGCTCTTGCTGCCGCTCCAGGAGAAGAAGACGACCGCGCCGGGCTTGGGAGTGGTGCCCCAGCGCTCGTTGCTCTTGAACCACTTGGCGTGGGCGACGGTGTAGGCGTCCCAGCCGACCTGGGGACGGGCGCCGGTCATCTCACCGACCCAGGAGACGAACATCGCGCACCACGCGGCGTTGGCGTACGCACGGGGGCTGCCGCCGTCACGGGCGACGGTCTCCCTGGCGCGCTGGGAGTTGACGTACCACTGCTGGAACTTGGTGCCGCCGCCGGAGGAGTTCTCCTTGACGCCGATCTGCTTCTTCGCCTCGGCCAGGACGGCGCTGGCGGTCGGCATGGCGGGGACGCGCTGCTGCTGCTTGACGGCGGCCTGCTTGCCGTCGGTCTTCGCGGCCATGGCGGCCACGTGGGACTTGTCCTGGGGGGCGGGAGCGATGTCGGCCTGGGCGGCCTGCGTGGGAACAAGAGAGCCTGCGAGAACCGCGGCGCCGAGGGCGGCGTGGGCGTAGGTCATCTTGGGGGCACGGCTGTGACGGTGCTTGGCCATGAAAAGGGGAGTCTCCTTGCTCAGCTTCATGCCGCTTACCGGGTTAGCTGACGGGTTCGGGCGTGAAGCTGCCCTACGGCACGGTGTGCCGATTCACCCCAGAAGGATTGGGTCCCCGGTTCCGCATGGTGCGGATTCAGCGGTCACAGGCATAGGACCTGTGAGTGTTTTGCAATGTCAGGCAATGTCCGGTTCGTCCGGTTTATGCCTGGAGTGACCCCAAGGTAATACATGAGGCAAGTTGGATACAAATTGATAAAGGTCGCGCGATCATCTACGGTCAGGTCATGTCGCCCCAGGACCTGTTCAACCACGGCCTGCAGGAGGACGGACGCCGTCCACGCGAAGCTCGAAGATGGTATCTCCTGGCCATCGAGTCAGGGCACCAGGAGGCCGCCCGCAGAGCGGCCTTCAACCTCGCCCTCATCGAGGATGAGGACGGCCGGATCGACGAGGCCCGGCACTGGTACGGCAGGGCCGCCACCCCCCGGGCGATGTTCAACCTCGGGGTCCTCGAGGAGGGCTGTGGCAACGCCGAAGCCGCTCGCCAATGGTACGCAAAGGCGGTGGAAAGTGGCCACCCGGAGGCCGCCCCCCGGGCGATGTTCAACCTCGGGCTGATGGAGGACCGGGCGGGCCGCCACGCCAGGGCCCGCGGCCACTACCTGATGGCCGTCGGCTCCGGCCATGAGGAGGCGGCCACGAGAGCCCGCGCCAACCTCGAGGCGCTCAGCGAGCACCCAGCCTGACCCTGGCCTCCTCCAGCATCCGCATCATCGCCAGGCTCTCGTCCAGCGGCATGATCGCGCTCTCCGTCATGCCCTCCGCCAGGGCCTCGCGCACCTCGCGGATCTCGCCCGCGTAGCCGTTCAGGGCGGGGTCGAGCACGTGCTCCTCGGTCTCGAACCCGGGGCCCGACAGCGTGATGCGCTGGGGCGCCCAGAACGGCGCGGCGATGTCGGCGCGCAGCCCCGTGCCCACCACCGTCGCGGTGTTGGCCAGCGGGCTGATGAGCGAGGTGTCGAGCAGCGCGCGAGCGCCGCCCTCGTAGGTCAGCAGCGCCCCCACCTCGGCGTCGACGCCCGAAGGAGCGAGCGATCCTGTGAGATGCGTCTCAGCGGGCTCGCCGAGCAGCAACTGCGCCAGTCCGAACGGGTAGATGCCCAGGTCGAGCAGGACCCCGCCGCCCAGCACGGGATTCCAGAGGCGGTGCTCCTCCTGGTAGGGCAGGACGAAGCCGAACGAGGCCTGGACCGTGCGCAGCGCCCCGAACCGCTCCTCTGTCAGCAGCCCCCTGATCAGCGGGTTGAAGCGCATCCACATGGCCTCCATGAGGAAGACGCCCGCCTGCCTGGCCAGCTTCACCATCCGCTCGGCGTCGGCCAGCGAGGCCGCCAGCGGCTTCTCGCACAGCACGGCCTTGCCCGCCGCGATCGCCGCCTCGGCCACCTCCAGGTGCTGGGCGTGCGGCGTGGCCACGTAGACCACGTCCACCGCGGGATCGGCGCACAACTCGGCGTAGGAGCCGTAGGCCGCCTCCGCGCCCAGGGTCGCGGCCAGCTGCGCCGCCCTGCCCCTGTCGCGCGAGCCCACCGCGGCCACCCGCATCCCGGGCTCGGCGGCGATCACCGCGCCGACAGTCCTGGCGATCCCACCGGTCGCCGCGATACCCCAAGCCAGATCAGCCATGAGAGCCTCCTTCAGAGGTCAATCATGAAGGATCGCGGGACGGCTCACGCCGGGCGGGGCGCCTGCCGTCCCGCTCATGGACGCTCAACCCATCCAGTCGAAGGTGGCGGGGTCGGGACCGATGCGCCTGCCGGTGTTCAGGGCGCCGATCGCCGCCATGTCCTCGGCGTCGAGTGTGAAATCGAACACGTCGATGTTCTCCCTGATCCGCTCGGGCGTGACGGACTTGGGGATCACCACGTTGCCGAGCTGGATGTGCCAGCGCAGCACGACCTGGGCGGGCGACTTGGCGTGCTTCATCGCGAGCTTGGCCAACCCCGGATCGTCGAGCAGGCCCTTGCCCTGGCCCAGCGGGCTCCACGCCTCGGTGAGGATGCCGTTGGCCTCGTGGAAGGCGCGCAGCTCCTTCTGCTGGAAGTGCGGGTGCAGCTCGATCTGGTTGATCGAGGGCACGATCTCGGCCTCGTTCATGAGCCGCTCGAGGGTCTCGATGGTGAAGTTCGACACACCGATCGCGCGGATCCTGCCGTCCCGGTAGAGCCGTTCGAGCGTCTTCCACGCCTGGACGTACTTGTCCTGCGAGGGCACCGGCCAGTGGATCAGGTAGAGATCGAGGTAGTCGAGGCCGAGCTTGCCCAGGCTGGTCTCGAAGGCCGCCTCGGCGTTGTCGTGCTCGTCGTTCCAGAGCTTGGTGGTGATGAACAGCTTCTCGCGCGGCACGCCCGACTTGGCGATCGCGCGCCCCACCCCCTCCTCGTTGAAGTAGAGCTTGGCGGTGTCGATGCTGGTGTATCCGGCCGCTATGGCGGTGCTCACCGCCCGCTCGGCCTCGTCGTCCGGCACCTGCCACACACCGAAGCCGAGCTGCGGAATCTGAACACCGTCGGTGTTGAGAAGCAGTGAGTTCATGTTCATCTCTCCATTGTTCACTCTGAGTTAGCTGACGCTTCGGGTGGGCGTCCTACCGTGGCGCGTGTCGTGAGAGAACAGGAATCCGTGGCCTGGGTGGAGTCGCCACTACAGATGCTGTGCGCGGTCGAGGCCCACCACGCCGGGCTGCTGGGGGACCGCACGCTGGTGGTGCCGCGAGCGGGCCTGCGTCCGCTCGCCGCGACCAGGCGCGAGCTGGTCGGGCTCGCCCTGCCAGAAGGGCTGGAGCTGGCCAAACCGCAGGAGCGCATGCCGCGCAGGCTCAACGCCGTCGGCGACGCCTTCTCCGGCAGGGTGCAGCTGCGCTGGATCACCTCACGCACCGGCCGCGTCGTGATCGTCGACGACGGCCTGGCCACGATCAGGCTGCTCGAACTGCTGTCCTCTGGACCTGCCAAGCCGCTGCTGCGGGCCCGCGCCACACCCAGCGCGTGGCGCGGCACGCTGGGCCTGCTCGCGGCGCTGCGGCTGCGCGCGGCCGCCAGGCGCGGCTCGCTGTCGGTCTTCACCGCCCTGCCCGTGCCCGACAAGCTGGCCGAGGCCGTACGGCAGGCGGGGGTGGGGCTCACCGGCCACGACTTCGGCTGGCTGCGCGATCAGCCGCTCAGCGTGCCCGGACCGGCCGAGCGCACCGTCGTGCTGGGCACCTCCCTGGTCAGGAACGGCCTGGTGCACCGCGAGCGCTACCTGCACTGGCTGCGGGAGCTGGCCGAACGCGAACCGTTCGCCTACTTCCCGCACCGCCGCGAGGACCCCGTCGACCTGGCCCTGATCCGCGAGAGGCCAGGCGTCACCGTCCACGCCGCTGGGGTGCCCGCCGAGCTGACGCTGCGCGGGCTGTCGGCCGGCCAGCGGGTGCTGAGCCTTCCCTCGACCGCGATCAGCTCGCTGCGGGTGCTGCTCAGCCCGCGCGGGGTCGCCGTCGAGCCCGTGCACGTGCCGGACGACTGGTGGACCAGCCGGGCGGCGCCTTCCCTCCGTTCGCACCTGCAGATGTTCTCGGGAGCTCCCAGTTGAAGGTTCTGGCCCTGGCCGACTCCGACTCCTACCTGAAGTGGGCGGCCAGCCTGCTGGACGACCTGCCGCCCGACTGCGTGACGGAGCTGGCGGTCGTGCGCACCCCGATCACCCCCTCGGCCGAGCAGATCGCCGCCGCCGTCGCGGGCACCCGCGCCTCCGCCGTCCCCGTGCTGTCGGCCAGGGCGCTGCGGAGGGCCGCCGAGCGGCTGAGGCCCGACGCGATCCTCGTGGCCTGCACAGGACCTGTCGTGGACGTGCTGGTCGCCGAGGTCTTCGACGGCCTGCGCCCTCGCCCGGTGTTCGTCACGGGGCTGCCCGGCATCTCGGTGCCCGCGACGGAGAAGGCGTGGCTCTACCGCAGTGGCTGCGACCTGTTCGTCGTGCACAGCGGGCGCGAGGTCGCCGAGTTCGGCGAGCTGGCCGCCACTCTCGGAGGGGGCGGGGCGGTGGGCCTGGCCAGGCTGCCGTTCCTGCGTGACGTCCCCGCCGTCGAGGGCGGGAACAGGGTGGTCTTCGCCACCCAGGCCAAGGTGCCCAGGCGCCGCGAGGACAGGGAGTCGATCCTGCGCGCCCTCGACAGGCTCGCCGTCTCCCGCCCCGACCTCGACGTCGTGGTGAAACTGCGAGCGCTCGAGGACGAGCGGCAGACCCACAACGAGCGCCACCACTACGAGCGGCTGTGGCGCGAGCTCGGCCTGACCGGGCCCGTGCGCTTCGCCGCGGGCCCCATGCATGAGCATCTGGCCAGCTCGGCGGGGTTCGTCACGGTCAGCTCCACCGCCGCCCTTGAGGCGATCGCCCAGGACGTGCCGCTGCTGGTGCTGTCCGACTTCGGGGTGAACGCCGAGATGATCAACCTGGTGTTCGAGGGCAGCGGGGTGCTCGGCACGCTGGACGAGTTGGCCCGCGGCGCCTTCATGACACCCTCGCCCGAGTGGTGCGCGCAGAACTACTTCCACCCTCAGGGCGGCAGCGACTGGGTCGCGCTGCTCACCGCCCTGGTCATCGGTCCTCGCACGCCCGCGCGCTCCCTGCTCGACGGAGCCGAGCACGTCGCCGCCCGCCGCAGGGCTCGCCTGCGCGTGGAGATCCCGCCGAAGATGCTGAGGGCGGGCTACCGGGCCAAGCGACGCGTCCGCCGCTACATCAGAGCGCTCACCTGACGCTGCGCGGCAATCGGCGATCGCCTTCAAAAGGCCGCCGACGCGGATAGGAGGGCAGCATCGGCTCACGCCACTGCCACTCCTCCGCTCGGAAAAACATATGAGGATTCAGGCGATCGCCACCGGTTGATCTGTGCCGGAGTATTGTCGACGTCCGTCAGATCACCCGGCATGAACGCCGTGGACGATGAGGAGAAGGGCTATGTCGCGGCCAAGAGGGACAGGCACGGTCTTCTCCAATCATTCGGCGTGAAGAACCTTGTGATTTTGAAGGTCGTGCCTGTTCGTTCATCCGGCCAGCGTCGCACTTCGTCTCATTATCTGGGGGACAGCCGGCGACCCTTGTACTGCGGGTGCTTGGTCTCCCAGTAACGCCAGCCTTCCACCCTGGCGGGCACGTTGGCGATTCCGCTGGCGACCTTGATGTGGCGGCACGAACCGAGCACCGACCATGACGACCAGCCGATGCGGTAACCGAACACGCGGTACCACATGTTGCCGTACATGCCCTTGCTGATCTCTCGCGTGTACGAGTGTCCGGCGAGGACCATGTGCCGCTGCTCGAGGTGGGGAACTCCCGCCCTGCGCAGACTGCGGACCAGGTCCCCCGTGGTGAGCGACCTCTCCCTTTCGCTCCCGGTCTCGACGTACGCGAGCACTTCGGACTCCCGCTCGACCGACGCCGTCATCGAGCCGCCGGGACCGTCGATGAAGCGCGTGCGAGGCACGAAGAAGTTCCTCGGCGAGAGTCGGTGGATCTTGTAGAAGAGGCGCGGCTTGCACCGCCTCTTGTCTGTGGCGGTCGTGGTGGTCGTGGTGGCGCTGGCCGCCGTCTCGTCGCCTGCGTCCCTGCTTGCCGCGTTCGCCGCCGAGGACAGGGGGGTGACCAGTGCCAGAGAAAGGGAGCCGGCCGTGGCGAGCATCACCATTCTCGTCATCGAGTAACGCGCCTTCGGCTGGGCTGGAATGGCTGTGGAGTTCGTTCGAGGAGTGGGCGTGAACATGTACCGTTCCTTTCAGAATGCGACCGTGATCGCGACTGGTCCGCAAGCTGTGATGCAGCCTGTGCCTACCCACAGAGCGAGCGCTGGGACCAGGACAATGGTTGCAGTCACCGCGAGTCGCTCCACAACGCCACGCCGGAGTTGAATTCCCCGTACCGGGAAAGATCCGGTAAATGAGTGACCCTATTGGGTCATCTATCGATATGGGGGATTCCCCCTTGAATGGTGACACCTTTTGGCGCCGGATCCTGGAGGGCTGAAGGAAAGCGGCCATTCATGGCGATGAAGGAATATTCGCCGAATTTCATAGCGGACACGGTCGCTTTGGGCCAAGTCGGACCAGACTGGGCACTCCAGACACCCAGAGACCCCAGACAGCCCGGACACGCCGACACCCCCGACACCGCCGATACCCCCGATACCAAGCCGGATCGGACCAGACGCTCAGGACGGGCGTGGGGCGCGGCGGTCCTTGCGCTGGGCGAGCTCTTCCTCGTCCACCAGCGTGAGCATCGGCTTGCCAGGCTCGCACAGCATGGTGACGGTGAACCGGAGCGGGATGTCGTCGCGGTTGTTGCCGTCCTGGTAGTGGATGACGTCGCCGCCCGGCTCCCAGAACGCCTCCCCTGCGCGTACGACCCGCTCCGGCTCGCCCTCCACCTCCAGCAGCATCTCGCCCTCCAGGACGAAGCCGAACGCGGGCCCGGAGTGCCGGTGCGGCGGCGTGCCGGGGTCACCGGGCGGAAACTCGATGACCACGGTCATGGCGTGCGCACCCGCAGGGATGAACGGCGGTTCGGCCTCCTGCAGCACGGTCAGCGCCGTCTGCCATGCGGTCGATCGCGGCTTGGGACGGCTGTCAGTCATGGGAACCACCTCTCGTGAGCTTCGGGCAGCAGCCAGGGCTACTTCCCTGTCGCGTTCCGGCCTGGCCAGTCGCTGTAGCGGATCTCGCCCAGGGTGGCGCCGTCACCCGGAACCAGCGTCCGCTCGCCCGGCGTGCTTCCGAAGTAGAGCGCGTGCGGGTCGGTGACCCCCTCGCGCGGATCGTTCCAACCGGCCAGCGCCTCGCGGAAGAACTCGTCCATGCGGAACTGCTCGGGCCCGGCGACCTCGACCCTGCCGTTCAGCGGTGAGCCCACCGCGACCCTGCCGACCGCCCGCGCGACGTCGTCGCCCGCGATGGGCTGGAAGCGCACGGGCGCGATCCGTACCTTGTCGCCGTCCGTGGCCTCATCGGCGATGCCCCGGACGAACTCGAAGAACTGGGTCGCGTGCACGAGCGAGAACGGCCTTCCCGACTTCTCGATCAGCTGCTCCTGGGCGATCTTCGCCCGGAAGTAGCCGTTCTCGGGCATCCGCTCCGTCCCCACGACCGACAGCGCGACGTGGTGACCGACGCCGGCCGTCGCCTCCGCCGACAGCAGGTTGCCGGTGGAGGTCTCGAAGAACTCCAGCACCGCGGCGGGCTCGAAGGACGGCGAGTTCGACACGTCGATCACCACCTGCGCGCCTGTCAGCACCTCGTCCAGCCCTTCGCCGGTAAGGGTGTCGACCCCGGTGTCCGGCGACGCCGCCACGGCCTCGTGACCGTGCTCGCCCAGCTTCGTCACGAGCTTCGACCCGATCAGGCCGGTTCCGCCGACTACCACGATCTTCATGGCAAACCCTCTCTGTCCGCCGGGGCACGTGTCGCCGACCGGTCGCCAGCTAAGACAGGGCAGCCCCCGGTCTTGTGACAACCGCCGCGAGATTCTTTTCCGTGCCGGGGACGAAGCCCTCGTCAACGACCGGGTTCCCTGCCTCGAACGCGCCCGCTGACCTGCGGCGAGACCGTCGTAGCGCGCTGTCCGTGACCATGGACGAGGAGCAGTGACGGCCCGCCCACAGCGGGCGGTCATGGGGCGGTCGGGGACGCCTTCGGCGCGGCCGCAGCCGCGGGGTGTCGCAGCGCCGTCCGCCTCGTGACCCTTCGGCCGCACCGCGGGGGAATCTCCCGGGACTGTCACTCCCGCTGGGCTGTCCTTGCTGCTCGAGGGGTAGACGGCAGGTGCCAGGTCCAGGATGGGGACTGGAAGGATGGGGTCGCCGACGGCGTGCGGCCAGGTGGGGGGCGAGGGCGATGGCGGTGACGGACGCCGAATCTGGCGGTCCTGAGGATCTCGAGCAGGCCACAGCGGTGTTCACCGGGGTGCGGCCGCGCCTGTTCGGGATCGCGTACCGCATGCTGGGCAGCGCGGCCGAAGCCGAGGATCTGGTGCAGGACGTCTGGCTGCGCTGGCAGGCGTACGACCGCGCCACGGTGGACAGCCCGGCCGCGTTCCTGGCGACGACGACCACGCGGCTGGCCATCAACGCCGCCCAGTCCGCCCGTGTCCGGCGCGAGACCTATCTCGGCCCGTGGCTGCCCGAACCGGTCGACACCGGCGCGGACCCCTACCTCGGCGCCGAGCGAGGCGAGGCCCTGGAGTTCGCGGTGCTGCTGCTCCTGGAGCGGCTCTCGCCCACCGAACGAGCGGCGTACGTGCTGCGGGAGGCGTTCGACTACCCCTACCGGCAGATCGCCGACATCGTCCAGCTCAACGAGGCGGCGGTCCGCCAGGCCGTCAGCAGGGCCCGCAGGCGCGTTCTCGTCGAGCGCCGCACACCCGTGACAGGAGCCGAACAACGCAGGCTGCTGACCGCTTTCGTCACCGCGGCCCGCTCCGGCGACCTGACCGCGCTGGAGGAGCTCTTCGCCGCGGACGTGACCAGCTACTCCGACGGTGGCGGCGCCGTGCGCGCCTCTCGTTTCCCCGTGGCGGGCGCGTCGCGGGTCGCCAAGTACGTCAAGGCGTTCGCGGGCCACTTCTGGTCCGGAGTCGACGTGGGCTGGGCGAGCACGAACGGCCAGACCTCCGCCCTGCTCAGCCGCGACGGACAGGCGTTCGCCGTCCTCACGGTCAACGCCTCGGAGCAGGGCATCGACCAGGTGCTGTGGATGATGAACCCGGCCAAGCTCACCGCGGTGTCCATCTCACCTGACGCGCCGCGACCCGCGCAGGGCTCATGATCCGCGCCGCCCGCGCACTCCGCCGGGGCCCGGCGGCAGCACTCCCACCTGTGGCAGGCGCCGCCGAGACCGGCTTGGTCCCGCTCAACCGAGAGAGCGAGCCAGGCGGCGGCGCAGGCGTGCGAGGGCGCCGGCGTCCCCGGCCGCCCGCCCGCCCGGTGCCAGGCCGAGCGCGCCCAGGCGCTGCCTCTTGAAGTAGCGCTCCGTGCCGTGCTCGGACAGGTAGGCCTCGGCGACGGGGCGCAGCTCCGGATAGGCCTCGCTCTGCATGCAGTAGCCCACCGCGCCCGCCAGCTTGGAGATCTCCACAGCGGGCGGCGTCTCCAGCTCGCCCGTCTGCGACAGCCTGGGCAGCAGCGCGTCGATGATCGTGGCGGGGATCCTGTTGCTGTTCTCGTACGGCGTGAGCCGCTCCAGCACCAGCGGCGTGCCGTACGAGGCGACCCGCAGCCCGAAGTAGCGCGAGGCGGTGACCAGCCCCGTCGAGAAGCACCCCACGACCAGCTCGGGACGCAGCGCCGAGAAGACCACCTCGGCGGGCACGCTCTCGCCCGCGACGACCAGCCGCACACCCAGCTCCTGCGCGCTGGCCCGCAGCAGCCGCGTGTGACGGCTGCCTGCCGCCGGGTGCGGCTTGAACACCACGCTCCTGTGTCCCCTCGCGACCAGGGCGCGCAGCATCGCCTCGTGCAGCTCGTGCTCCTGCTCGGGCGTGACGATGTCGAGCGACGACAGGTACTGCCCGAGGATGACCGCCTCGCCCGCCAGCATGTCGGGCGCGGTCACCGCCACCTGGTCGACCACCTCGAGGAAGGCGTCGGAGTCGATGAGCTCGGGCCGCACGCCGTGCTCGGACAGCAGCAGGGGTGTCAGCCCCGGCACCAGGTCGAGGTGGAGCAGGCGGGTGACGCGGCGGAAGATCTCGGCGGGCAGCGGGTCGCGGGTGGGCCCGTAGCTCATCAGCCCGTCGGAGTAAACGGTGATCGGGCAGTCGCGCACCAGCCCCGCGATGGTCCGCGCGGGCGGCACCGCGATGGACTCGACGACCAGCTCCTCGACCCGGTCCAGGCCCAGCGCCTCGGAGACCAGCCTGCTGATCATCGGCACCTCGATGACGCGCGCCTTCCAGTCCGAGGGATGCAGCGGCGCGATCAGCTCGTTCCACGAGCGCACCTCGTCGAAGCGGGAGCGCAGCGCGGCGAAGCCGGGCGTCTGGTCCAGCGGCGTGGACACCTCGGGGACCGAGGTATTGGTGGAGACGACCAGCACCCTGCGCCCGCCCTCGCCGAAGCGCCCCGCGTCGATCGCCGCCGCAAGGGACATCGCCCCGAAGAGCGTCGAGGCGTAGAAGACCCGCGTCACGCTTCCTCCCTCCGCACCCGCGCGCCGGCGGGGATCTCAGGGAGCAGGGCACGCAGCGCCTGCTCGCGCTCGACCGACATGCGCGGCACGGCCGCGGCGACCAGGTCGGCGGGCAGCGCCCGCACCATCGCCGCGCCCCGTGCCTCGAACCGCCGCCGCAGTTCGGGGGTGAACCGCTCGGCGAGCTCCAGATGGTGGGCCAACAGCGCGCAGAAGTTGCGCACCGCCTTGGGCATGAACTCCGGCTCCAGATCCTCGAAGACGAGGTCGAAGGCGTCGAAGAAGTGCAGCTGCCGTTCGTCGCCGATCTGTGTCAGCGACCCCTGCACGCCCCGCCGGTAGAACAGGCCGGCCATCGACACCACCGCGAAGGAGGCGGCCTTCCTGTGCAGCCGCCAGATCCACGGCCTGTCCTCGGCCGTGTGCAGCGAGCCGGGGAAGCGCAGCAGGTCACCCAGCGTGCGGCGGTAGATCCCCGCCCACGCGTAGGGGTAGTCGACCATCGTCCTGACATCGGCGGGCAGGATCGTCTCCCGCGGGTTGAGCACCAGGCCCCTGCGCGCCTCAGGGGCCCGGTGCACCACCCGCTTACGTCCCTCGACCTGCACGTGGTCGGTACGGACGAAGTCGCAGCCGAGCCCGTCGATCGCGGCGACGAGCCCGGACAGGTAGCCGGGGGCGAGCCAGTCGTCCCCGTCCATGAACGTGACATAGGTGCCGGAGGCCAGCTTCAGCCCGGTGTTGCGCGCGTCGGCCAGGCCCACGGGCGTGGGATTGCGCGCCAGCGAGAGCCCGGGCACCTCCGACTCGGCGACGATCGCGGCGGTGTCGTCCACCGAGCCGTCGTCCACCACGATGAACTCGAAGTCGCGCCTGGCGTTGCGGGCCAGCGAGGCGAGCGCGTCGGAGATGAAGCGCTCGCCGTCGCGGACGGGGACGACGACCGAGAGTGTGATCACACCGTGACCCTGCGGAGCCTGGCCTTCGGCGCCTCCTCACCGGGGAAGACACGCTTGACGCCGTCGCCCATGGCCTGCTCGATGATCCTGATGTCGCGCACCAGGTGCTCCAGACCTGCGGGCTCCAGGGAGGCGGCGTGGTCGGAGCCCCACATCGTGCGGTCGAGCGTGATGTGCCGCTCGACGGTGACCGCGCCGAGCGTGACGGCGGCCAGCGAGATCTGCAGCCCGCGCTCGTGGCCCGAGTAGCCGACCGGCACGCCGTACCGCTCCTTGAGGGTGGTGATGGCGCGCAGGTTGGCCTCCTCCGGCGGCAGCGGGTAGGTGGAGGTGGCGTGCATCATGATCAGCTTGTCGGTGCCGAGGATCTCGACGGCCTGGTCGATCTCGCTCAGCGTGGACATGCCGGTCGACAGGATGAGCGGCTTGCCGGTCGAGGCCAGGGCGCGCAGCAGCTCGTGGTCGGCGACGCTGGCCGAGGCGATCTTGTGGACGAGGACGTCCATCTCCTCGAGGAACTCCACCGACGGCACGTCCCACGGCGAGGCGAACCAGTGCAGGCCCCGCTCGTCGCAGTACTTGGCGATCTGGGTGTACTCGTCGAGGCCGAACTCGGTGCGCTCCTTGTACTCCAGGTAGGTCATCTCGCCCCACGGCGTCTGCCTGATCTGCGAGCGCTGCTCGAGAGGCACGCAGATCTCCGGCGTGCGCTTCTGGAACTTCACCGCCTGGCATCCGGCGTCGGCCGCCACGTCGATGAGCCTGCGAGCCAGGTCCAGGTCGCCGTTGTGGTTGATGCCGATCTCGCCGATCACGTAGACGGGCTGGCCGTCGCCGACCAGCACGTCGCCGATCGCGACGGGCTTGGGGACGCCGAGCCTGAGCGCGGCCTTGGGGGCGGTGGGCTCGGGGAGCTCCGGCCTGGCCGCCAGCACCCTCTCGCACAGCTCCCTGACGGCGCCGTCGCCGCCCTGCCTGGTGAGCACGACCCGCGCCGCCGCCCGCACGCGGGGGTGCGCGTCGGGCACCGCGATCGGCCAGCCGACCAGCGACATCGGGCCCAGGTCGTTGACGTCGTTGCCCACGTACGCCACGCGGGCGGGGTCGAGCCCCTCGATGGTCAGCCAGTCGCGCAGCACGGTCCGCTTCTCGGCGAGGCCCTGCAGCACGGGAACGCCCAGCTTGCGGGCGCGGGCGGCCACGACGGGGTTGTGCTCGGTGGACATCACCAGCAGCTTCACCCCCGAGCGGCGAAGCAGCGAGACGCCCATGCCGTCGGAGCGGCTGACCAGCACCATCTCGCGGCCGTCCGAGTCGACGTAGGCGCGGTCGTCGGTGTGCACGCCGTCGAAGTCGGTGATGACCGCGTCGACGTCGATCGGCTCGGGCAGGTCGACCAGCGGCGCGAGCGCTCTCACGATCTCCAGGTCCTCGGGGTCGTCGATCTCGATCGCGTGACGCGCGGGCACCTGCTGGACGGTGACGTCGCCGAAGAAGCGGTGACCGTGCTCGCGCAGGCCCCGCGTCCTCATGACGTAGAAGGCGCCCGTCTCGCGGAACTCGGGCGCGCGGTCCTGCCGCATCTGCCGGCTGGAGCGGTCGTGGTTGACCCCCTCGCCCTCGGGCGTCCAGAGGAAGGCGTGGTTGGACACGCCGGACAGCACCGCGTCGGCCTCGCCCTCGAGCACCTTGCGCACCGCCTCCGACAGGTCGGCGGGGTCGATGAAGGCGCTGGTGCACTGCACGAGCACGACGACCTCGGGCTCGACCACGAGGGCGTCGAGGGCGTGCAGCAGCGCGCTCTCGCTGGAGGCGGAGGCGCCCGACAGCTCGACCGGCCGCTCGACGACCGTGGCGCCCGCCTCGCGGGCGGCCTGCGCGATCCCCATGTGGTCGGTGCTGACCACGACCTGGTCGATCAGCTCGGCGCGCTGGGCCGCCTTCACGGCGCGCGCGACCAGCGGAACGCCGCCCACCTGGGCGAGGTTCTTCAGGGGAATGCCCGCCGAACCTCCGCGGGCGGGAATGACGGCGAGGACTCGCAACGTGGCTCCTTGAATTGCTTGAGGTGCCATGGAAGCTAGTCACACCATCCGACCGGGCCGGGGATCGGAGCTGAACTCCCTGTTAACGTTGCGTGCGGATCCGGTAGAGCAGCTCGGGACGGCCCACGCCGCCGTACTGCGGCACCCGGTCCGCGCTTCCCATGTCCACCAGGTGCTCCAGGTAGCGGCGCGCGGTCACCCGCGACACCCCGATCGCCGCGCCCACGGCCTGCGCGCTCATCGGAGATCTGCGCAGCTCGGCGCAGACCGCGTCGAGGGTGTCCTGCGTCATCCCCTTCGGCAGCGAGGAGTGACCCCGGAGCGTGGCCAGCGCCCTGTCGACGTCGCCCTGCCCCGTCACCTCGCCCTCGCTGGCCCTGAAGTCCGCATAGCGGTTCAGCTTCTCCTTCAGCGTCGCGAACGTGAACGGCTTGAGCAGGTACTGCGCCACGCCCAGCGACACCGCGTTGCGCACCACGGCCAGATCGCGGGCCGAGGTCACCACGATCACGTCGCAGGCCAGCCCAGCCGCCCTGACGGCCCTGCACACCTCGAGCCCGTGCATGTCGGGCAGGTAGAGGTCGAGCAGGATCAGGTCGACCTCGTTCCTGCGGAGGAAGCGCAGCGCCTCCCCGCCCGACCTGGCCACGCCCGCCACCGTGAAGCCCTCCACCCGCTCCACGAACAGGCGGTTGGCCTCGGCGGTGACCTCCTCGTCCTCGACGACCAGCACCCTGATCACAGCGGGAGCCTCACCGTGAAGGCCGAGCCCGCCACCTCGATCGTGCCGCCGAGCTGGCGCACCGCCTGGCCGACCAGGGCCAGGCCGAGCCCTCTGCCGTCGCCCTTGGAGGTCCAGCCCTTGCCGAAGGCCGCGGGGTCGGACAGGCCGGGCCCGTCGTCGGACACCCTGATCACGAAGGTGTCCGCGTCGGCCCTCAGGTGCACCTCCACCCTGCTCGCCGCCTCGATCGCATTGTCGATGAGGTTGCCCACGATCGTCACCACCCTTCGGGAGTCGAGGTTCAGATCGTCGAGCTCGCTGTCAGGGGCGATGACCAGCTCGGTGCCGCGCTCGGCGGCCTCGGCCGACTTGCCGAGCAGCAGGGCGGCCAGGACGGGCTCGCGCACCGCTCCCATCACCCTGTCGGTCAGCTCCTGGGCGGCCCTGAGCTCGGCCGTTCCGAAGGCGACGGCCTGCTCGGTCCTGCCGAGCTCGACCAGGGTGATCACGGTGTGCAGCCGGTTGGCCGCCTCGTGCGCGGCCGCCCTGAGGGAGTCGGCGAACCCGCGCTCGGCGTCGAGCTGGCCGGTGAGGGCCTGCAGCTCGGTGCGGTCGCGCAGGGTGACGACGGAGCCGAGGCGGCTGGGCGCGACGTCGACGACCAGGACGCGCTCGCCGACGAGGTGGACCCGCTCCCGCACGGACGTGGGCTCGCCTTCCCCGCCTGGCGCGACCGGCGACGACGGTGCGGTTTCCCCGGATGGGGCGGGTGGAGACGACGGCTCGGGGGTCTCGAGGGGGAGGGGCAGGACCAGGTCGGCGATGCCCAGGTCGCGCACGTCGCGGCCCTCGGCGTCGGACGGCAGGCCGAGCAGGGTGCGCGCGCCGTCGTTGCACAGCGTCAGCGTGCCGTCCCTGGCGACCAGGAGCAGCCCCTCCCTGACCGCGTGCAGGATGGCGTCGTGGTGCTCGTGGATGCGTCCCAGCTCCACCGGGCCGAGGCCGTGCGTCTGGCGGCGCAGCCTGGCCCCCACCAGCCACGTGCCGCCCGCACCCACCCCGAGGCCCACGCCTCCGACCAGGGCCGCCCACGCGATCTGCTCGCGCAGCCTCGCGTCGATCCTGTCGACCGTGATGCCCGCGCTGACCAGGGCGCGGACGCCCCCGCCAGGGTCCTTCACGGGGACCACGGCGCGGGTGGAGGGGCCGAGCGTGCCGGTGTAGGTCTCGGTGAACGTCTCGCCGAGCAGCGCGCGGTCGATGTGGCCGAGGAACAGGCCGCCGATCTGCGACGGGTTGGGGTGGGTGTAGCGCCGTCCCGCGGTGTCCATGATGGTGACGAAGTCGACGCCCGTGCCGGCGCGGACCCGCTCGGCGTACGGCTGGAGCCGTGCCGAGGGGTTGGGGCCCGCCAGCGCGGACAGCACGTCCGGTGCGGCCGCCACGCTCTGCGCGACGGCCAGCGCCCTGCCCTCGGCCTCCTCGACGAGCAGGTCGCGCGTCTGCACCAGCGTGAGCGTGACCGCCCCCGCCAGCGTCACCACCACGACGGCCAGTTGGAGGACCAGCATCTGTTTGGCCAGGCTCCAGTCACGCACAGACGCCTCCCCTCTCCTGTGAACGAAACTTACGCAATGGTGACCTGGGTCACTCACAGACGCATAGTCGCACGACAAGTGACTCAATCTGCGAGGAGCCCCTATGCGTGACCGCACCCGGTACCTGTACCTGGCGGTGATCCTGGCTGTCGTGGCCGGAGTCGCCGTCGGCTTCGCCGCTCCCGAGCTCGGCAAGGAGCTGAAACCGCTCGGCACCGCCTTCGTCGCGCTGATCAAGATGATGATCAGCCCGATCATCTTCTGCACCATCGTGCTGGGCGTCGGCTCGGTCACCAAGGCGGCCAAGGTCGGCAGGGTGGGCGGGCTGGCGCTCGGCTACTTCCTGGTCATGTCGACGGTCGCGCTGGCCATCGGCCTGGTCGTCGGCAACCTGCTCGACCCGGGTGCGGGTCTGCAGCTGACCGACGCGGCCAAGCAGGCGGCGGAGGCCGAGGCCGCCAAGGGCGGGGAGTCCTCCACCGTCGACTTCCTGCTCGGCATCATCCCCACCACGCTGGTGTCGGCCTTCACCGAGGGCCAGGTGCTGCAGACGCTGCTCGTCGCGCTCCTGGCCGGCTTCGCGCTGCAGGCGATGGGAAGCAGGGGCGCGCCGATCCTGAGGGGTGTCGAGCACATCCAGCGGCTGGTCTTCCGCATCCTCGCCATGATCATGTGGGCGGCGCCCGTCGGCGCGTTCGGGGCCATCGCCGCGGTCGTGGGGTCGACGGGCATCAAGGCGCTGGAGTCGCTGGCGGTCATCATGGTCGGCTTCTACGCCACCTGCGCGCTCTTCGTCGGCCTGGTGCTCGGCCCGCTGCTGTGGCTGGTGGCCAGGGTCGGGCTCTGGTCGCTGCTGCGCTACCTCGGCAGGGAGTTCCTGCTGATCCTGTCCACGTCCTCGTCGGAGTCCGCGCTGCCCAGGCTCATCGCCAAGATGGAGCACCTCGGCGTCTCCAAGCCGGTGGTGGGCATCACGGTGCCGACCGGATACTCCTTCAACCTCGACGGCACCGCGATCTACCTGACCATGGCCACGCTCTTCGTCGCCTCGGCCACGGGGGCGCCGCTGGCGGTCGGCGAGCAGGTCTCGCTGCTGCTCTTCATGATCATCGCGTCGAAGGGCGCGGCGGGCGTGACGGGGGCGGGCCTCGCCACGCTCGCGGGCGGCCTGCAGTCGCACAGGCCCGACCTGGTGGACGGCGTCGGCCTCATCGTCGGCATCGACAGGTTCATGTCCGAGGCCCGCGCGCTGACCAACTTCGCGGGCAACGCGGTGGCCACCGTGCTGGTGGGCACCTGGACGGGCGAGTTCGACAGGGCGCGGGCCGGCGAGGTGCTGGCGGGCAGGCTGCCCTTCGACGAGGCCACGCTCCTCGACGAGGAACAGCAGCCGCCCGTCAAGGACGTCGAGATGTCGGGCGTCTGAGCGCTCAGGCAAGCGGCAGTCGCATCACGAAGCGCGCGCCGCGGGGGCTGTCCGCCACGCAGACGGCCCCTCGGTGCGCGACCGCCACCTCTTTGGCGATCGCCAGGCCGAGCCCCGTGCCCCCGGCGTCCCTGCTGCGGGCGGCGTCGAGCCTGGTGAAGCGCTCGAAGACCCGGTCCCTGTCCTGGGGGGCGATGCCCGTCCCGTCGTCCTGCACGGTGAGCACGGCCCAGCCGTCCTCGGTGCGGAGCGACACCGTGACCGAGCCGTCGGCGTGCCGCTGGGCGTTGTCGAGCAGGTTGTCGATCACCCGCCGCAACTGCACGACGACGCCCTCGACGAAGGCGCCCTCGGCCAGGTCGCACCGTACGGGGATCCTGTCCTGGCGGCCGGAAAGACCTTCACGCACCAGCTGCGCCAGATCCACCCGCTCCTTGACCACGTCCACCCGCGAGCCGATCCGCGCGAGCAGCAGCAGGTCGCTGACGATGGCCTCCAGCCTGTCGGTGTCGTTCAGCGCGCCGTCCAGCAGCTTCTCGAGGTCGGTGTCCTCCGGATAGAGCTGTGCGCTCTCCAGCTGCGCCCTGAGTCCCGCGATCGGGGTGCGCAGCTCGTGGGAGGCGTCGGAGGCGAACTGCCGCTGCTGCTCGGCCGAGCGCTCCAGCCGGGCGAGGGTGCCGTTGACCGACCTGGCCAGCTGCGCCACCTCGTCCTCGCCCTTGGGCACGGTCACCCGCCTGCTCAGGTCGGTGGCGTTGACCGCGTCGAGCTCGCTGCGCATCTCGGCCACCGGGCTGAGCGTGCGGCCCGTGACCAGCCAGGTCACCCAGGCCACCAGGGCGAGCACCAGCGCCACCTGGGCGGCGATGGCGATCTCCAGGACGCGGGTGGCGAGCACGCCCGGCGTCGGCCTGGCCGCGTAGACGACGGGCGAGTCCGCCGCCCTGGACACCCTGATCGCGGTGAGGTGGACGCAGTCACCCTTGTCACAGCTGATGGTGCTGACGGCCCGGTCGTCGGGCGTGGGCCAGATGTCGGTGAGCGGCGGTTGCAGCGCGGCGGCGCTGCTGGAGGCGATCACCCTGCGGTCGGGGCTGACGACCTGGATGAGATCCACCTCGTCGACGGTCACCGGGATCCTGCCCGACACGAAACGGCCTTCGCGCAGATCGGGGGTGACCGCGGCGGCGGCGTCCCTGGTGTCCTTCCACACGCTGGCGGTCACCACGGTCCTGGTGACCGCCGCGCCGCCGATCCCTGTGGGGATCAGCACGACGGCCGCGACGGCAGTCGCGATGAGCGTCACCCGTCCGCGGAGGGATCTCGCCCATATCCGTGACACGCCCCGAGATTACTCACCACCCCCCTCGCGAAAGCTCGCGATCAGGGAAAAATTAGGTCATCCTTCCCCAGCGCTCGCCCAGACCGCGGTGTCGGGAGGAACCGAGCCGTCGGCCGCGAGCGGGCCGCTGGCCAGCAGCACCTCGCCGGGGCCGGCGACGGGGGTCTCGCCGAAGTTGACCAGCACGACCAGGCCGGGCTCGCGCCTGAAGGCCAGCACGTCCTTGGGCGAGTCGAGCCAGGTCAGCTCGCCGCCGCCGAGCGCCGGATGCTCCTTGCGCAGCTTCAGCGCGGCCCGGTAGAAGGCCAGGGTGGAGCCGGGGTCGCCCTCCTGCGCCTCCCTGCTCAGCGGGCCCCACGTGGAGGGGATCGGCAGCCAGGGGGAGCGCCAGCCGAAGCCGTCCGAGGAGGTCCAGGGCAGCGGCACCCTGCAGCCGTCGCGGCTCTCGCCCGAACGCAGGAACGCGGGGTCCTGCCTCAGCTCGTCGGGCAGGTCGAGCACCTCGGGCAGGCCGAGCTCCTCGCCGTTGTAGAGGTAGGCCGAGCCGGGCAGCGACAGCATGAGCTGGGTGGCCGCGCGGGCGCGGGCCAGCCCGCCGTGGCGGGTGACGTGGCGCGGCTTGTCGTGGTTGGACAGCACCCACGTCGTCGGCGCGCCGACCAGCTCGGCCTCGGCCAGGGACTTGTCGATGACGTCGCGGAAGGACTTGGCGCCGTAGGCGGCCATCATGAACTCGAAGTTGAAGGCCTGGTGCAGTTCGTCGGGGCCGACGTAGCGGGCCAGGCGGGCGGGGGAGGAGACCCACGCCTCGGCCACCGCCATGCGGCCGTCCTGGTAGGAGTCGAGGATGGGCCGCCACTCGCGGTAGATCTCGTGCACGCCGTCCTGGTCGAAGTACGGCACGCTGTCGTGGCCGAGCATCTCCACGTGCAGGTCGTCGCCGACGTCGGGCAGGCCCTCCGCCTTGACCATGCCGTGCGCCACGTCGATCCTGAACCCGTCGACGCCCCTGTCGAGCCAGAAGCGCAGGATGTCGCGGAACTCCTCGCGGACCGCGGGGTGGTCCCAGTTGAGGTCGGGCTGGGTGGGGTCGAACAGGTGCAGGTACCACTGGCCGTCCTCGACCTGTGTCCAGGCCGGCCCTCCGAAGATCGACTCCCAGTCGTTCGGCTGGTCGCGGAAGATGTAGCGGTCGCGCAGGCCCTCCTTGAACCAGGGGTGCTCGGAGGAGGTGTGGTTGGGCACGATGTCCACGATCACCCTGATGCCGCGCGCGTGCGCGTCGGCGATCATCGCGTCGAAGTCGGCCAGGGTGCCGAAGCGCGGGTCGACGTCGCGGTAGTCGGCCACGTCGTAGCCGCCGTCGTTGAGCGGAGAGGTGTAGAAGGGGCTCAGCCAGATGGCGTCGACGCCCAGCTGGGACAGGTAGCCCAGGCGCTCGCGAACCCCGATGAGATCGCCGGTTCCGTCGCCGTTGCCGTCGGCGAAGCTCCGGGGGTACACCTGGTACACGACGGCGTCGCGCCACCAGTCGTCGTTGCCGCGCATTGGTCAGTCCTTCCCCGATGTCCACGATGTCCACGGAGAGGATCCCGCGCGAAGATGTTCAAGCGCAAGTTACGGAAACTTGCAAGAGGGTCAAGGGCCCTCCACGCCCCCTCCATGCGGTCCCATGCCAGGTAGCGGTGAGGTAACTCTCTTACGCAAGTTCTTCCAATTCTTGCAAAGAGTCGCTAACGTCCCCGAAACATAAGCCGCAAAGGCGGCTATTTCTGGATCTTTCAGTGGCGCGCCGCACTCGCGCTGCTTGACCTCAGGAGGGTCCCATGCGCATCCGAGCACTGGGCGTGGCCGCAGCGGCCACCGTGGCGTTCGGCGCCACCGCTTGCGGTGGTTCTGCGCCGACGTCGTCGGCCGCGCCGAGCAGCTCCGCGCCCTCGGCCGGCGCCTCGGCCACCGCCGACAAGGGCAGCGGCAAGCTCGTGATCTGGGCCGACCCCAACCGCACGAAGGCCCTCAAGCCCTTCGCCGAGCAGTTCGGCACCGAGAACGGTGTCACGGTGGAGGTGAAGGAGATCAGCAAGGACAACCAGCAGACCTTCCTCACCGCCTCCCAGCAGGGCAGCGGCCCCGACATCACGGTCGGTGCCCACGACTGGATCGGCAACCTGGTGCAGAACGGCGCCATCGACCCGGTCAACCTGACCGAGGAGCAGAAGGCCGCCTTCTCCCCGATCGCGCTCAAGGCCGTCACCTTCAACGGCCAGGTGTACGGCGCGCCGTACGCGATGGAGAACGTCGCGCTGATCCGCAACACCAAGCTCGCCCCCGACGCCCCCGCCACCTTCGACGACGTGATCGCCAAGGGCAAGGAGCTGAAGAAGGCCGGCAAGGTCAAGGAGGTGCTCTGCCTCCCCGTCACCGCCAAGGGCGACGCCTACCACGTTTACCCGCTCTTCTCCTCCGCGGGCGGCGCCATCTTCGGCACCACCTCCGCCGGCGACCCCGACCCCAAGCAGGTGCTGGTCGGCTCCAAGGAGTCGCAGGCCGCCTTCGAGAAGCTCGCCGAGCTCGGCGAGAAGGGCGACGCGGCCCTGAAGACCTCGCTCACCAACGAGAACAGCATCCCCACCTTCGCCGGCGGCAAGTGCGCCTTCCTGGTCTCCGGCCCGTGGGCGATGGCCGACGTCAAGAAGAGCGGTGTCGCCTACGACGTCACCGCCGTGCCCGCCTTCAAGGACGGCAAGCCCGCCACGCCGTTCGTGGGGGTCCAGGCCTTCTTCGTCGCCTCCAAGGGCGCCAGCAAGACTCTCGCCCAGGAGTTCGTCACCAACTACGTGACCAACCCCGACGTCGCCAAGGCCCTCTACGACGCCGACCCGCGTCCTCCGGCCCTGACCGCCGCGCTCGACGCCGTCAAGGCGGCCGACCCCGACGCCGGCAAGTTCATCGAGGCGGGAGCGGGCGGCATCCCGATGCCGGCCATCCCCCAGATGTCGGCCATCTGGGAGCCGTTCGGCATCGCCGAGGCCGCCGTCGTCAAGGGCAGCGACCCGGTCAAGGCCGCCGAGTCGGCGCAGAAGACCATCGACGGCTCGCTGAAGAACTAGCCCATGTCCCTGGACGTGCGTGAGGCCGCGGAGGTCACGACCCCTCCGCGGCCCCGTCGCGAGCTGACCACCGCCTTCGTGGTGAGCAGGATCGCCGTGCTGGCCGTGGCCGCCGCCATCCTGCTCTACGCCGTGCCGCCGCTGGTCGCGGCCGAGTCGTGGCTCTCGCTGATCCTGCTCCTGCTGGCCGGCGCGGGCATCGGCTACCTCTACCTGACCCGCCGCTTCGTGCCCGCCAAGTACCTCGTGCCCGGCACGGTCTTCCTGCTCGCCTTCCAGGTCTTCCCCGTGATCTACACGGTGAGCACCGCCTTCACCAACTTCGGCGACGGCCACAGGGGCGACAAGGCGGCCGCGATCTCGGCGATCGAGACGGGGTCGGTACGGCAGGCCCCCGGCTCGCCCGAGTACGGCCTGAGCGCCGCGCTCAAGGGCGACATCCTGGTCTTCCTGCTGGTCGACCCGAAGACCAAGCAGGTGCAGGAGGGCTCGCCCGACGGGCTGACAGCCGTCCAGGGAGCCAGGCTGGGCGTGACGGGCAAGGTGCTGGAGGCGCCCGGCTACACGGTGCTCAAGGCACCGCAGGCCGCGGCCCGCGCCGATCAGATCGCCGAGCTGGCCGTCCCGACCCGGGGCGGCCTGATCAAGGCCAACGGCCTGAGCAGGGCGGTCGAGGGCAGGGCGGCGCTGACCTACGACGTGGGCTGCGACTGCGTCAAGGGCGACGGCGACAGCTGGCAGGCCGACGAGTCGCAGGGTTACTTCGTCAACGCCAAGGGCGAGCACCTGGCGCAGGGCTGGCAGGTCAACGTCGGCTTCGCCAACTTCGTCCGCGTGCTGACCGACCCGACGCTCTCGGCCCACTTCCTCGGCATGTTCACCTGGAACATGACCTTCGCGGTGCTGTCGGTGCTGACCACCTTCGCCCTCGGCATGGGCGTGGCGCTGGCGCTGCACCACCCGAAGATGCGCGGCACGAAGTTCTACAGGATCGCGCTGATCCTGCCGTACGCGATGCCGGCCTTCGCGATGCTGCTGGTCTGGCGCGACATGTTCAACCGTGACTTCGGCCTGATCAACCAGCTGTTCGGGCTCGACGTCGACTGGATGGGCGGGATGCTGTCGGCCAAGTTCGCCGTCATCCTCGTCAACACCTGGCTGGGCTTCCCCTACATGTTCCTCGTCACCACCGGCGCGCTGCAGGCGATCCCGCGCGAGCTGACCGAGGCGGCCTCCATCGACGGGGCGCCGCCGTGGTACGCCTTCCGCAAGGTGACGCTGCCGCTGCTGCTGGTGGCGCTCACCCCGCTGCTGATCTCCTCCTTCGCCTTCAACTTCAACAACTACAACGCGATCGCGCTGACCACCGACGGAGGGCCCTTCCCCGCGGAGAGCCCGACCGTGGGCGGCACCGACCTGCTGATCAGCTACACCGTCAGGCTGGCGTTCGGCACGGGCTCGGCGCAGTTCGGGCTGGCCGCGACGATGTCGGTATTCATCTTCGCGATCGTCGCGACGATCTCGGCGATCACCTTCAGGCGCACCCGCAAGCAGGAGGACGTGTACGCATGAAGCTGGCTCTCAGGCACGCCTTCGTGTTGCTGGTGTGCGCCTTCGCGCTGTTCCCCATCCTGTTCGTGGTCTCGGCGGCCATCAACCCGCTCGGCACGCTCGCCTCCTCCGACCTGGTGCCCAACGGGGCGAGCTTCGACAACTTCGCGAAGCTGTTCTCCTCCGACACCTATCCCTTCGGCCGCTGGGTGTTCAACTCGGTGTTCATCGCGCTGGCCTCCTCCTCGGCGAGCCTGCTGCTGTCGATGTTCGCCGCCTACGCCTTCAGCCGCATGCGCTTCGCGGGCCGCCGCGTCGGCCTGCTCGCGCTGCTGCTGATCCAGATGTTCCCGCAGTTCCTGGCCATCGTGACGATCTTCATGATCTTCACCAGGGTCAGCGAGCTGTACCCCGCGTTCGGCTTCAACACCACCTGGGGCATCCTGCTGCTCTACCTGGGCGGCGCGCTCGGGGTGAACACCTGGCTGATGAAGGGCTTCCTCGACACCATCCCCAAGGAGCTCGACGAGTCGGCCACGGTCGACGGAGCCACCCACGCGCAGGTCTTCTGGAAGATCATCATGCCGCTGGTCACGCCCATCCTGGCGGTCACCGCGCTGCTGGCCTTCATCGGCACGATGAGCGAGTTCCTGATGGCCAACATCTTCCTGCGCGACACCGAGAGCAAGACGCTCGCGGTCGGCATGTACGGCATGATCGCCGGCGACGGACGCAACGCCAACTTCGGCATGTTCGCCGCGGCCACGCTCATTACCGCGATCCCGACAGTGAGTGTGTTCCTCTGGTTGCAGAAGTTCATCGTTTCCGGTCTGACCGCGGGCGCGGTCAAGGGGTAAGGACCTTTCTTGCACTACCTCGACCAGCCGCATCACGACGGCTCGTCCCTGTACGTCTCCACGCTCGCCCCCTGCCTCGGCGAGGAGGTGAGCGTGTGGCTGCGCGTGCCGCAGGGTCTGGCCATGGACGCGGTGCACGTGCGCACCGTCTACGACGGCGAGCCGCGCTACACGGCGGCCGCCCCCGACCCCTCGAGGAAGGGGCTCGGCGGGTACGGCGAGGGCGACACCTGGTGGAAGGCGACGATCACGGCGGTCAACCCCGTCGTGCCGTACCGCTTCCTGCTGATCTCCGGCCAGGGCCAGCGGTGGCTGAACGCCTCGGGCCTCACCGGTCACGACGTGACCGACTCCACCGATTTCAGGCTGGTTTCCCATGAGGCGCCGCCGGAGTGGATGGCCGACGCGATCGTCTACCAGATCTTCCCCGACAGGTTCGCCAGCGCCCGTCCCCGCAAGGACCTTCCCTCGTGGGCGCTGCCCGCCTCGTGGGACGGCGACCCCGTCATCGGGGAGGGCCCCGGCACGCCCGAGCAGCTCTACGGCGGCGACCTCGACGGCATCACCGAGCGGCTCGACCACATCCAGGCGCTCGGCGCCGACACCGTCTACCTCACGCCCTTCTTCCCCTCGCGCTCCAACCACCGCTACGACGCGGCGAGCTTCGACCACGTCGACCCGCTGCTCGGCGGCGACGAGGCGCTCATCCGGCTGTCCGACGCGCTGCACGCGCGCGGCATGAGGCTGCTCGGCGACATCACGACCAACCACACAGGCGACTCGCACGAGTGGTTCACCGCGGCCATCTCCGACGTCAACGCCCCCGAGCGCGAGATGTTCTACTTCGACCCCGACACCGGCGACTACGAGTCCTGGTGGGGCGTCAAGACGCTGCCCAAGCTCAACTGGGCCAGCGAGCTGGTCCGCACGCGCATGCCCGCCGTCCTGCGCAGATGGCTCGGCGTGCTCGACGGCTGGCGCGTCGACGTGGCCAACATGACGGGCAGGCTCGGCGCCGACGACCGCAACCACGAGGTGGCCGCCATGCTGCGCCCCGAGGGCGCGGCCTTCATCGCCGAGCACAACCACGACGCCTCCGCCGACCTCGACAGGAACGGCTGGCACGGCACCATGAACTACGGCGGCTTCACCCGCCCCGTCTGGACGTGGCTGCGCGGCGACGACCTGGAGCTGACGCACTTCCTCGGCGTGCCGGGCGGGGTGCCGCGCCGCGACGGCGAGGCGGCCGTGGCGACCTTCAGGGAGTTCGCCGCGCACATGTCGTGGCGCTCGCTGGTCCACTCCTGGCAGCTGCTCGACTCCCACGACTCGCCCCGCATCCGCACCGTCACGGGCTCGCGCGAGCTGCACGAGGTGGCGGTCGGCCTGCAGGCCACGCTGCCGGGGACACCGATGGTGTTCGCGGGCAGTGAGTTCGGTCTGACCGGCGCCAACGGTGAGTACTCACGCACTCCCATGCCGTGGAACAGGCCGCAGGACCGCGACGAGCCGACCCACGCCGCCTACCGGGCGCTGCTCGGCCTGCGCAGGGCCGAGCCCGCGCTGCGCAGGGGCGGTCTTCGCTGGCTGCACGCCTCCGCCGACTGCCTGGTGTTCCTTCGGGAGACGGCCGAGGAGTCGCTGCTGGTGTGCGCCCGCAGGGCGCCGGGCGAGCCGCTCGAGCTGCCGCTGGCGGGCGCCGCTCGGGGCGTCTACAACGCGGGAGACCTCTCGCCGCTCGTGCTGCCGGGTGAAGGTCCCTCTCTGCGCATCTGGCGTCTGTCGGTGGAGGCGTGATCACGCTACGGTATTGCCCCTGACGATTCGCCTTTCAACTAGATGAGTGGTGCCCCGATGAAGTCGCTGGCCGTGGCCCTTCTGCTGTTTCCCGCACTTCCCCTGGCGGAGGGAGCGGCAGGCACGACGTACTACGTCGACTCCAAGGCGGGTGACGACTCGGCCGCGGGCACCAGCGCGGCGACAGCGTGGAAGAGCCTTTCCACGCTGAACGCCACGACGCTCGAGCCGGGCGACACCGTCAACCTCAAGAGGGGCAGCAGCTGGAACGGTCCGCTGGAGCTGTCCGCCAAGGGCACCGCCGCCCGGCCGATCGTGGTCCAGCCGTACGGCAAGGGCGCAGCCCCGAAGCTCAGCGGCCAGGACGCCCACTGCGTGGTGATCAGCGGCAACTACTGGCGCGTGTCGGGGCTGCGGGCCAGCAACTGCCAGTGGGCGGGGTTCGAGATCTCGGGCGACGGCAACGAGCTCGTCGGGGTGGCGGCCGACCGCAACATCGCGGGCGTCCACATCACCCCCGAGGGAGCCCGCAACACCGTCAGGAACAGCTGGCTGACCGGCAACAACAGGATGAGCGTCAACGACGAGGGCGGCGACAACGACTCGGGCGCCTTCGGCGTGCTGGTCAACGGCGACGACAACCTGATCACCGGCAACTCCATCACCGGCAGCACCGCCGCTAGCAAGGACTACGGCCTGGACGGCGCCGCGGTCGAGATCTTCAGCGGCGACCGCAACAGGGTCACGCACAACCTCTCCCGCGACAACCACACGTTCACCGAACTCGGCGCGAAGAAGGGCACGACGGCGACGGGCAACGTGTTCGCCTTCAACGTGGTGACCTCCGCGCGCAAGCTCGGCTCCTTCCTGGTGACACGCGGCTCGCGGCACATCGTCGGACCCGTCAAGGGCACGGTCGCGGTGCACAACTCCGTCTACCTGCCGGGCTCGAGGACCATCGGCTGGTCCTGCCACGACGGGTGCTCCCCCGACATCCTCAAGCTGCGCAACAACGTGATCGTGGTCGGCGGGGAGATGGGCTGGGAGGACGGCAAGGGCGCCGACGAGGGCGGAAGCGTCTACAAGGGACGATCCAAGCGCTTCAAGGCGGGCCCCAGGACGGTGATCGCCGACCCGCGCTTCGTCTCCCGCACCGACCTGCGCCTGAGCCCCGGCTCACCGGCTCTCGACAGGGGCCTGCCCCTCGGCCCCGCCTGGTACGGCGGCGCCGCGCTGGGCAAGGACTTCACCGGCAAGGCCCTCGGCGCCGCTCCCGACGCCGGCGCCTACCAGCAGTGACACCCACGCCGCCACTCAGGCGGGCGTGCCCGCCGTCAGCGACCACGCCGCGGCCTCAGCGGCGGCGTACGTGGCGACCTGGGGGAAGGCGATGAGCGACAGCACCGAGGATCCTCATCGGAGGGACTCCAGGACGGTGGCGTTGGCCAGGCCGCCCGCCTCGCACATCGTCTGCAGCGCGTAACGGGCGCCGCGCTGACGCATGGCGTGGACCAGCGTGGTCATGATGCGCGCGCCGCTGGCCCCGAGCGGGTGGCCGAGCGCGATCGCGCCGCCGTTCACGTTGACCTTGGCAGGGTCGGCGCCCGTCTCCTGCAGCCAGGCCAGCACCACGCTCGCGAACGCCTCGTTGACCTCGAACAGGTCGATGTCGGACAGCGCCAGTCCCGCGCGCCTGAGGACCTTCTCGGTGGCGGGGATGACCCCTGTCAGCATGAGCAGCGGGTCGGAGCCCGTGACGGCGAAGGAGTGCAGCCTGGCCATCGGGCGCAGGCCGAGCCTGGCCGCGTTCTCGCTGGTGGTGATCAGCACGGCCGCGGCGCCGTCGTTGGTGGGGCTGGCGTTGCCCGCCGTGACCGACCAGTTGATCTGCGGGAAGCGCTCGGCGTATCCAGGGTCGGTGAAGGCGGGCCTGAGCCCGGCCAGGACCTCCATCGTGGTGCCCGGCCGCACCGACTCGTCCCTGTCGACGCCGTCGATCGGCGCGATCTCCTCGGAGAGGTCGGCGGCGGCCGCCTTGACGTGCGAGCCCATCGAGAAGGCGTCCATGGCCTCCCGCGACAGGCCCCACTTGGCGGCGATCAGCTCCGCGCTGATGCCCTGCGGCACCAGCCCCTCGGGGAAGCGGGCCGCGACGCCGGGCCCGAAGGGGTCGGCGCCCTGCGGCACGTTCGACCACATCGGCACCCTGCTCATCGAGTCCACGCCGCAGGCGACGACCAGGTCGTAGGCGCCCGAGATGACGCCCTGAGCGGCGAAGTGGACGGCCTGCTGCGAGGAGCCGCACTGCCTGTCCACCGTCACCGCGGGGACCTCGTCGGGGAAGCCCGCGGACAGCCAGGCGTAGCGGGTGGTGTTCATCGCCTGCTCGCCCACCTGGTCGACGCAGCCGCCGATCACGTCGTCGACGAGCGCGGGGTCGATCCCGCTGCGGGCGACCAGTTCGCGCAGCGTGTGGGCGAGGAGCTCGACAGGGTGGACATGGGCGAGGGCGCCCCGCGGCTTGCCCTTGCCGATGGGAGTTCGTACGGCCTGCACGATCACGGCGTCACGCATCGCATCCCCGTCCCGTTGTGAGTTGGAAAACTGGATGCACACTATCCCTAGTGAGTCCGGTTTTCCAACCCTTTGGTGTCCAGTGTCGACAAAACGGGTAAATGGGCAGCATGCTGGACATAGCCCAGAAACGCCCTGGAAATCTCGCTGCGGCACTGTGTGAGCCCTGAAAGGGGGAGATGCGATGTTGCTGCGACTGAGGGTGTCCCTGCCGGACCGCCCTGGAGGACTCGGCCAGGTGGCGCGCGTGCTAGGCGCGCTCGGCGCCGACATCCTGCAGGTCACCGTGCTCGAACGGGAGGCAGGGAGGGCTGTGGACGACTTCACGGTCTCGTGGCCGGGCACGACCACTCCGGCTGCGGTCCACGAGCGTCTGTCGTCCGTGCCGGGCGTCAAGGTCGAGGGGGTCTGGCCGACCAAGGAGGTGCCGGGCTCGGCGCTCGACTACGACCTGCTGATGCACGTGGCGGGCGATCCCGCGCGGGGCTTCGCCACGCTGGTGGACGCGCTGCCCGGGCTGTGCGGGGGAGAGTGGGCGCTCGCGCTGGCCGACGGTGTCGTACGGCACGCGAGCCTGGCCGCGCCGTCCCTCTTCGAGCTGGCCGCGCCGCCGCCGCTCCGCCCGGCCGTCCACGTGACAGGCGAACGCCGCCTGATGGTGCTGCCCGTGAAGGGGACGGCCATGAACCTCGTCGTGGCCCGCTCCGAGGGCCCGCCGTTCCACCGCGCCGAACTCGACCGCGCGGCCCGCATCGTGGAGGTGGTCTCCCGCATGGCCGCCCGCTTCGAGCCTGTCAACGACTGAGGGGACGCGGGGGACTCCGCGGACCCTGGCGGAGGCCGTGGCGGAGGCCGTGGCGGAGGCCGTGGTGGAGGTCGAGGCGGAGGCCGAGACGGAGACGGGGGTCAGCGGCGGGGCGGGTCGATGCGGCTGCCGTCGAGCCTGAAGAGCATGAGGCGCGTGACGTCCACGCCGATCTTCGCCGCGTCGCCCGTGCGCCACGCGGGCCGTACACCGAGCCTGACGATCAGGTCGGCCCTGCGGTGGTGGCCGTCGCGCAGGTTGTGGCCGACCTGCTCCTGCTGGGCGTGCTCGTCGGGCTCGGAGCCGAACATCCTGCGTACCATCGCGCGTAGGCCGCCGCCTCCGCCCTCGTTGCCGTGGGCGTTCTGGCGGGGGTCGGGCGGTTCGGGCACGGCCACCGCCGGCACGCCGCACTCCACGTAGGCCAGCCACTCGTGCCCGTGGTACTCCAGCGCCCTGACCCTGCCGTAGAAGCTCGGCCCCTCGTAGGACTCCTGGACGGGGGCGAGGCCGTCGGGCCTGATGCCGACGATGATCTGGCCGCCGGTGTGCTGCGAGATCGCGTAGGCCCTGGGATCGCTCCACGGGATCACCAGCTGGTGGGGGCCGAAGTCGAGCAGCACGTACTGGTTCTGCGGAGTGCGCACGGTGGCGGCCAGCAGGTTGAGCTGCTGGGAGCTGAGGAAGGCGGCGACGAAGGCGGTCGCGGGGTCGTTGTAGATCTGCCCTGGTGTGCCGACGTCCTGGAGCACGCCGCGGTTCATGATGGCGATGCGGTCGGCCAGGGTGAGCGCCTCGACCTGGTCGTGGGTGACGTAGATGGTGGTGACGCCGAGCGAGCGGACCAGGGAGGAGATCTCCATGCGCAGCTCGGTGCGCATGCCCGCGTCGAGGTTGGACAGCGGCTCGTCCATGAGGAAGATCTTCGGCTGACGGACGATCGCGCGGCCCATCGCCACACGCTGCCGCTGGCCGCCCGACAGGGTGCCGGGCCTGCGGTCGAGGGTCTCGTCGATGTGCAGGGCCTTCGACAGCTCCGTCACGCGCTCCTTCACCAGCGCGGGATCGGCCTTGGCGATCTCCAGCGGGAAGGCCATGTTGCCGCGCACCGTGCGGTGCGGATATAACGCGCCGTTCTGGAACACCATCGCGACGTCGCGGTCGCGGGGCGCGAGGTGGTTGGCGAGCTCGCCGTCGAGCCACAGGTCGCCGTCGGTGACCTCCTCCAGGCCCGCGATCATGCGCAGCAGTGTCGACTTGCCGCAGCCGGAGGGCCCGAGCAGCACGAGGAACTCCCCGTCTTCGGCGCGCAGACTCAACCTGTCGACCGCCAGGTATCCCCCGGGGTAGACCTTGGTGACCTTGTCCAGGACGACGGTGCTCATGGGTCCGCTCCACCCTTGTAGATCCGCATCAGACTCCCGCGTTAGGGGGAGTCACCGCTGCTTGGCGGGCGTGAGACGTCACCTGTGACGGGGCTGATTGATGAGGTAGTACATCGCGTGTTCCCCCGTGTGTCCAGACTTGACATGAAAATTCAGTAACCGTCGTGTTTCGGTTTCAAGGTCAACGTCTCGGGCCCCGCGCGGTGCGCGTCCCCAGAGCCCCTGCTGAGCAAGGTTTTGGTGTGGCCGTAAGCCCCTTCGCCACGCCTTATTGCGAAAAATCCCACTTTGGAAAGGCTTGCGTAAACTTACGGCAAGCTCTTTCATATGAGGTGGTTCCGTCACAAGGAGGGACCTGTATCTCGGGGGACACGTTTTCCATGATCCATACTTCGGCAGCCACCCGCTGGTGGCGTGACGCCGTGATCTACCAGGTGTACGTGCGCAGCTTCGCCGACGGCAACGGCGACGGCGTCGGCGACCTGATCGGCGCCCGCGACCGGCTGGGCTACCTGGCCGACCTCGGCGTCGACGCGATCTGGCTCACGCCCTTCTACACCTCGCCGATGGCCGACTTCGGCTACGACGTGGCCGACTACCGCGACGTCGACCCGCTGTTCGGCACGCTCGGCGACGCCAAGGCGCTCATCGACGAGGCGCACGGCCTGGGCATCAGGGTGATCGTGGACATCGTGCCCAACCACACCTCCTCGGCCCACCCTTGGTTCCAGGAGGCGCTGCGCGGCGTCAACCGCGACCGCTACATCTTCCGCGACCAGCCGAACGACTGGGAGTCGATCTTCGGAGGGTCGGCCTGGACGCAGGTCGAGGACGGCCAGTGGTACCTGCACCTGTTCGACTCGAGCCAGCCCGACCTCAACTGGGACCACCCCGAGGTGCGCGCCGAGTTCGAGTCGGTCCTGCGCTTCTGGCTCGACCTGGGCGTCGACGGCTTCCGCGTCGACGTCGCGCACGGCATGGTCAAGCCCGAGGGGCTGCCCGACATCGGCCACGCCGACCAGGTCCGCATGATCGGCAGCGACGTCGTGCCGTACTTCGACAACGACGCCGTCCACGAGATCCACCGCTCCTGGCGCAAGATCCTCGACTCCTACCCCGGCGAGCGCATCGGCGTGGCGGAGGCGTGGGCGCCGACGCCTGAGCGGCTCGCCCGCTACGTGCGCCCCGACGAGCTCCACCAGGCCTTCAACTTCCACTACCTGGGCACGCGGTGGGAGGCGGGCCCTCTGCGCCACGTGATCACCGAGTCGCTGGAGACCGCCGCCTCCGTCGGCGCCCCCTCCACGTGGGTGCTGTCGAACCACGACGTCAAGCGGCACGTCACCCGCTTCGGCAGCGTCGAGAGGGCCCGCGCGGCCGCCCTGCTCATGCTCGCGCTGCCCGGCTCGGCCTACGTCTACAACGGCGAGGAGCTCGGCCTGCCCGAGGTGCTCGACCTGCCGGAGGAGTTCTGCCTCGACCCTCAGCGGCTGCGCGACCCCGACAGCGGCCGCGACGGCTGCAGGGTGCCGATGCCCTGGACCTCGGCCGAGGGGTACGGCTGGAGCAGCCCGTGGCTGCCCATGCCGGCCGGATGGGGCCCGCTGAGCGTCGAGGCGCAGAGCGGCGAGGCCGGCTCGATGCTCTCCCTCTACCGTGAGGCGCTGCGGCTGCGCCGTACCGTGTCGGGCGAGCTGCGCTGGTCCGACTCACCGGAAGGCACGCTGGTCTTCAGCCGCGACGACGGCTTCGTCTGCACGGTCAACCTCACCGGCTCGGAGATCGCCTTCCCCGCTCCCGGCGAGCCCGTCCTGTCGAGCGGGCCGGTCGAGCCCGGCACGCTCGCTCCCGACTCCGCCACGTGGTGGAGAGCCAAGGTTGCGTAAAGTGTCCATCATGAACGGTCACGCCCGACTCTCCGACATCGCCGCCCACGCAGGGGTGAGCGAGGCCACGGTCAGCCGGGTGCTCAACGGCAAGCCGGGAGTCTCCTCGGCCACCAGGCAGGCCGTGATGACCGCGCTCGACCTCATGGGCTACGAACGGCCGCAGCGGCTGCGCCAGCGCAGCAACGGGCTGATCGGGCTGGTGACACCCGAGCTGGACAATCCGATCTTCCCCGCCTTCGCGCAGGCCATCGAGAAGGCGCTGACCCACAACGGCTACACGCCGGTCCTGTGCACGCAGATGCCGGGGGGCGCGCCCGAGGACGAGTTCACCGAGCTGCTGGTCGACAGGGGCGTCAGCGGCATCGTCTTCGTCTCGGGCCTGCACGCCGACACCACCGCGCGGATGGACCGCTACACCAGGCTGATCGACCGCGGCCTGCCGATCGTGCTGGTCGACGGTTACAACGACGACATCGACGCGCCCTTCATCTCGCCCGACGACAGGCTGGCCTCGCGCCTGGCCGTCCAGCACCTGGTCGACCTCGGGCACGAGCGCATCGGGCTGGCCACGGGCCCCCGCAGGTTCGTGCCGGTGATCAGGAAGATCGAGGGCTACCAGCAGGCGATGACGCAACTGCTGGGGGCAGGCGATACCGGCGACCTGGTCGCGCACTCCCTCTTCTCCGTCGAGGGCGGCCAGGCGGCCGCGGCGCAGCTGCTGGCCAAGGGGTGCACCGGCATCGTCTGCGCCAGCGACCTGATGGCGCTCGGCGCCATCAGGGCGTGCAGGGAGCGCGGGCTGGCCGTGCCAGGCGACGTGTCGGTGGTCGGCTTCGACGACTCGCCGCTGATCGCCTTCACCGACCCGCCGCTGACCACGGTCCGCAAGCCGATCGGCGCCATGGCCTCGGCGGCCGTCGCCACGCTGCTCGAGGAGGTCAACGGGGCGCAGGCGCGGCGCGTCGAGCTCATCTTCCAGCCCGAGCTCGTGGTGCGCGGCTCCACCGGCTCCGGGCCCCTCGTCAACCGCTGACCGCACCTCCAGGAGACGACGAATGTACGACGTGCTGGTCATCGGCGGCGCGGGGGTCGACAGCACCGTCTACGTGCCCGAGCTGCCCCTGCCCTACGCCGACACCTACGCCGTCCCCCCTGTCGTCGACCGCATCGGCAACACGGGCGCGGGCGTGGCGCTGGGCTGCACCGCGCTCGGCCTGCGGACCCGCTTCGCCGACCTCATCGGCGACGACCCGCAGGGCAGGCTGATCAGGGAGCACCTGGCCGCCAAGGGCGTCGACTTCGTGTGGGCCCCTTCGGCCGCGGGCACCCGCCGCAGCGTCCTGCTGGTGGGCCCCGACGGCCGCAGGACCTCCCTGTTCGACCCCAGGGGCGTGCCGGGCGAGGTGCTGCCCCGCGAGCTGTACCTGCGGCCCGCCCGCCACGTGCACGTCTCGATCACCGACTTCTCCCGGCACGTCTACGCCGACCTGCCCGACGACGTGCCGACCTCCACCGACCTGCACGACTGGGACGGCTCCTCCGACTACCACAAGGACTTCGCCTACCGCTCCGGCCTGGTCTTCCTGTCGGCCACGGCGCTGGCCGACCCCGCCGCGACGATGCGGCACATCCTGGCGAACGGGCGCGCCCACACCGTGGTGTGCACCGACGGGCCGCGCGGCTGCCTGGTGCTCACCCGCGACGCGGACGTGCGCGCCTTCCCCGCCGCGCCGCTGCCGGGGCCGGTCGTCGACTCCAACGGCGCGGGCGACGCCTTCGTCTCCGGCTTCCTGTACGGCCTGCTGCGCGGCGAGCCCGTGCAGGAGTGCGTCCGCCTCGGCTCGATCGCGGGGGCCCACGCCTGCGTCTCCGAAGGCACCCACGAGAACCCCATCACCGAGCCGGTCCTGAGGGCCCGCGCCGCCTCGAGCTGAGGCCCTACTGGCTGGTGCAGCGCAGGGGGCGCATCACCAGCGTCACGCGCCGCTCGGCGTCGCCCACGGGCGCCTCGTACTCCAGCCCGTACCGCCTGGCCAGGACGTCGAAGAAGTCGCCCCCGGGGTCGGGCTCGACGCGTTCGACCACGCCGCGCACCTCCAGGTACCGGTAGGGGGCCTCGGGGTCGTTGATCGACAGCGAGATCGAGGGCCGCTCGGCGGCGTTCCTGCCCTTCTGCCGGTCCGTGGTCGTGGTGAAGCGGAGGAACTCGCCGTCCCAGATCGTCCAGACGGGCGTCACCTGCGGCGTGCCGTCGGGCATCAGCGTCGCCAGGTGGGCGAACAGCGGGCGGGTCAGCAGATCGACATGGCTGTCGGGAATCACGCTCATGGCCGAGGACACTATCAAAGCTTTGATGGTTGTCAGCACCTGTATGGTTCTGGCATGGGAATGCCTGCCGAGGAGCGACTCGGGCTCGACGTGAAGCGCGCCGAACAGCTGCTCATGGCCGCCAAGCACGCGGCCGTGAAGCGGGCGGGCCTCACCGTGCCGCAGTACGCGGCGCTGCTCGTCCTGGCGGGCAACCCTGGCATCTCCAACGCCGCCCTCGCCAGGCAGTGCCTGGTCACGCCGCAGGCCTCGAACGTCGTGCTGAAGAACCTGCTCGAGCGCGGCCTGATCGAGCGCCGCCCGCACGCCTGGCACCGCCAGATGCTCGAGACGCACCTCACCGAGCAGGGCAGGCAGGCGCTGGAGGTCGCCGACGCGGCCGCCGTGGAGATCGAGCGCAGGATCGAGAAGGCCTTCACGCCGCCCGAACGCGACCAGCTGCGCGAGCTGCTGGCCCGCTTCGGCCGCGCGGTGTCGGGCTGAGCCGGCCGGCCCGGCCCCTCAGCCGAGAACGACCTTGATGCCCCTGCTCAGGCCCGAGTCGTGCAGCTCCACCCCTGCGGGGTCGGCCTCCTTGGGCAGCTCGAAGACCAGCCCGCCGGTGAACGACTCGCCCGGCCCGATCCTGATCGGCTGGATCTCCTTGCCCGCCCTGTCGAGCAGCTTGGCGGCGCTGTGCCTCATGTCGTCGTCGTCGAGCAGCTTCTGCTGGCCAGGGTAGAGCACCCGGCCCTCCTGGCCGATGTTGCTGACCTTCAGCGACACCCTGCACGTGCGCACCTTGGCGGCCTGCGCCGCCTTCGCGCACTTGTGCCCCGTGACGGTGAAGCGGAGCTTGCCGTCCTGCACGGGACCCTCGGCCCCGATGGCGGGCGGCTTGAAGATCCACGCGACCGCGGCGATCAGCAGCAGCACCAGGACCACCACGACGGCGGCGGCGACCAGGCATCCGCTCAGCACCCCGCCCCTGCGCGCGGGCCCGGGCGGCAGCGGCCCCTGCCCGGTCATCTGGTACGGCGGGCGCTGCGGCAGCGGGCCCTGACCGGTGGCGTGATAGGGCATCGGCCCGCCCCCGGTCGTCTCGGCCGGGTTCGCGCCGTGCGGCACAGGGCCCCGCCTGGTGGCCGTCGGCGGGATCGTCATCTCGGCGGGCGGCACGAACGGGCCTGGCCTCGGCGGGACGGTGGTCTCGGCGGGCGGCACGAACGGCCCCTGCCTGGGCGGGATCGTCGTCTCGGCGGGCGGAGGGGGAGGAGCCTGCCTCGAGGGGGGCGGGGGAGCGGCCTGCCGCGAGGGCGGCCGTTGCCTGCCGGGCGGAGGCGACCAGCCCTGCCCCGGCGGCGGCTGCCGTACACCGAGGTCGGCGGGGTTCCACGAGTCGGTGAGGTGACGGGTGGCGGCCAGCTGGGCCCCCGCCACGTCGGGCGCGCCCACCAGCTCCAGCAGCAGCTCGCGCGCCTGGGGACGCCGTGAGGGGTCGGGGTGGATGGCGGCCGCGACCAGCCGGTCCAGCGGTGCGGGCAGCCCGCGCAGGTCGGGAGGGGCGGTCCGGGCGCGCGCCGCCATCACGTAGGCGTCACCCGAGCCGAAGGGATGGCCGCCGAGCCCCGCGTAGGCGATCAGCGAGCCCCAGGCGAACACGTCGGCGGCGGGGCTGGTGCGCCCCTCGAAGACCTGCTCGGGCGCGATCCACCCGGGAGTGCCCATCACCAGGCCCACGTTGGTGTGCCGCGAGCCCACCTGCGTGGAACGCGCCAGGCCGAAGTCGATCACCCTGGGCCCTGCGAGCGTGAGCATCACGTTGGCCGGCTTGAGGTCGCGGTGGACCAGGCCGGCGGCGTGGATCGCGGTGAGCGCCGCGGCCACGCCCACGGCGGCCGAGTGCAGCACCGAGGGCTGCAGCGCGCCGTGCTCGATGAGGTGGTCCTCGAGCGAGACGCCGTCGATGTACTCGGTGACCAGGTAGAGCATGCCGCCGTCGTCGCCGTGGTCGAGCACGCGGGCGGTGCAGAAGGAGGCCACCCGCCTGGCGTTGGACACCTCTTCGTGAAAGCGCGCCCGGTAGACGGGGTCGGCGGCGAAGTCGCGCCTGATCGCCTTCACCGCGACCTTGGCCCCGTCGGGGGCCGTCGCGAGGTAGACCGTGCCCATGCCGCCCGAGCCCAGGCGGCTCTCGAGCCGATAGGGCCCGATCGCGGCGGGGTCGTCAGAGGTCAGCGGCGATCCCACCGTCGCTGCCCCCTCGCCTTCGTGATCCCGCCGTCCCAACCGACCGTCCTCCGCCCGGATGACCGTATTCACCCGGAACTCTAACCGAGGAACGGCCCGCGGGTGGCCCGTCTCCCGCGCGGGACGGGAGACGGGCTGAACGGTCAGCGGTCCGCCTTCCGCGTGGGCGGGAGGAGCGGTGAGTAACGCCGCGACACGGAGGAAGGCGGCCATGGCTCGTTTCACGGGGCCTCCTGGCGGTGTGAGGGTGTCTCAGGCCTCTCGGACGACCGCGACCGCCCCTGCGGGCACGGTGCAGGAGCCGTCGTGGACGCCGCCGTCGAGCAGGTTCACCCCGCTCACGCCCGGAACGGTGACGGGGGTGTCGCCGTGGTTGATGAGGAAGACGTGGCAGCCTCGCCGTACCAGCTCGAGCTCGTCGGGCAGGTCACGGGGACGGGTGACGCCGGCGTGGTCGAGGACCTCGGCCAGCAGTCCGCGCAGGCCGGTGACCGGCGCGGTGGCCAGGTACCAGGCGCTGCCCGCGCCGAGGTCGTGGCGGGTGAAGGCGGGGTGGCCCGCGTCGGGGCCTTCGGCGAAGGAGCGAAGAGCCCGCGCGCCCGCCGGCCTGACCCGCTCCGACCAGATCCTGCCGGACAGGCCGCCCGACAGGCCCACGCGCTCGTCCTCGCGCAGCGGGTGGAACTCCTCCACCGACAGGCCGAGGACCTCGCGCAGCGCGCCGGGGAAGGCGCCGGGGTGGATGGTGTCGTGGGCGTCCACGATGCCGGAGAAGAACGAGGTCAGCAGGTGGCCGCCCGACTCGACGTAGCGGTGCAGGTTCTTGGCCGACGCCTCGGTCACCAGGTAGGAGCTCGGCGCCACCACGAGCCTGTAGGCCGACAGGTCGGCGGAGGGATGGACGAAGTCCACGGTGACGTGCTCGCGCCACAGCGCCTCGTAGAAGGCGTCGACCCGCTCGCGGAAGGCCACGTCGACAGAGGGCCGCCAGTCGAGCTCGAGCGCCCACCACGACTCCCAGTCCCACACGACGGCCACCTCGGCGGCGACCGTACTGCCGGCGACCTCGGCGAGCGCCTCGACCTCGGCGCCCAGGGCGACCACGTCGCGCCACTGGCGGGAGTCGGTGCCCGCGTGCGGGATCAGCCCCGAGTGGAACTTCTCCGCGCCGAACCGCGAGGCCCTGATCTGGAAGAACATCACGCTGTCCGAGCCGCGGGCCACGTGCGCGAGGCTGTTGCGCCGCATCTCGCCTGGGCGCTTGGCGATGTTGCGCGGCTGCCAGTTGACCGCCGCGGTGGAGTGCTCCATCAGCAGCCACGGCCTGCCGCCGGCCACCGACCTCGCCAGGTCGGCCGACATGGCCAGCTCGATGTGGTTGTCGGGCTTCTCCGCCGACAGGTAGTGGTCGTTGGCGACGACGTCGACCTCGCGCGCCCACTGCCACAGGTCGGTGGACTTGCAGTTGACGGTGCCGGCGAAGTTCGTCGTCACCGGCAGGTCCGACACCTGCCGGATGAGGTCGCGCTGCAGCGCGTAGTGCGCGCGGTGCTGCTGGTCGCTGAAACGCGCGTAGTCGAGGCGCTGGGCGGGGTTGACCGCGGTGTGGTTGGCCCTGGGAGCGTCGATCTCCTCCCAGTCGCTGTACCGCTGACCCCAGAACGTCGAGCCCCAGGCGTCGTTCAAAGCCGACAAATCCTGATATGTACGGCGAAGCCACTCGCGCCAGGCCCGCACGCTGTGATCGCAGTAGCACTCGCCCAGCGGCGCGCCGTACTCGTTGTGCACGTGCCACATCACCACCGCGGGATGGTCCTTGTAGTGGCCCGCGAGCGCGGTGACCAGCCTGGAGGTGGCGGCCAGGAAGTCGGGGGAGCTGGAGCACGCGCTCTGCCGCCCGCCGAACCCTATGCGCCTGCCCTCACGGTTCACCGGCAACGCGTCCGGATGCTTCCTGACGAACCACGCCGGAGGGACCGCCGTCGGCGTCGCCAGGTTCACCGCGATCCCCGCGGCGTGCAGCCGGTCGACGATCTCGTCCAGCCAGCCGAACTCGAAGCGGCCCTCGGCCGGCTCCATCAGCACCCAGGAGAACATGCCGAGGCTGACCAGGTTCACCCCCGCCTCGCGCATGAGGACGATGTCCTCCTCCTGCACCTCCCGCGGCCACTGCTCCGGGTTGTAGTCGCCCCCGAACGCGATCCCGTCACGCATCAACATCCCCAATCGTTCTGTGAACGTGCACAGTAGCGGCACATTCGCCGTGCAGGGAACCCACCTGGACCTTAACGAGAACGTAACGGGCACTTGACGGGTCATCTCTGCGGCAATCAGTCTGTGCACGTTCACAGAGTCTGCGGCACGCTGCCGACAGCTTAGAGTTCTCATCTCGGTGCTCGGAGGACAAATGCGTACAAAACTCCTGGGCGTGGTCGCTCTCGTGGTCACGCTGGCGGCGGCGGGCTGCGCGTCGGAGGGAGCCGCCCCGGCCCCTGAGGCGACCCAGGCGGCTCCCCAGGGTCCGGTGAAGCTCACCTACTGGACCTGGGCTCCCAACATGGACAAGATCGTCGCGGTCTGGAACCAGGAACACCCGGACATCCAGGTCACCGTCAGCAAGCAGGCGGGCGGCGACGACGCGGCGGCCAAGTTCCTCACCGCGGCCAAGGCGGGCAACTCGCCGGACCTCGTGCAGGCCGAGTACCAGCACCTGCCCTCGTTCATCGCCGCCGACGCGGTCGCCGATCTCACGGCCGCCGCGGCCCCGGTCAAGGCCGAGTTCTCCGAGGGCGTGTGGGGTCAGGTCACGCTCGGCACCGACACCGTCTACGCCATCCCGCAGGACAGCGGCCCGATGATGCTCTTCTACCGCAAGGACCTGTTCGACAAGTACGGCATCGCCGTGCCGAAGACCTGGCAGGAGTACGCCGAGGCCGCGCGCAAGGTGCACGAGCAGGACTCGAAGGTCTTCCTCGGCACCTTCTCCAGCAAGGACCCCGGCGCCTTCACCGGCCTGGCCCAGCAGGCGGGCGCCCAGTGGTGGGCCATCGACGGCGAGTCGTGGAAGGTGAACGTCGCCGACGAGCCCACCACCAGGGTCGCCGACTTCTGGGGCGGCCTGGTCAAGGAGGGCGTCATCGACGGCATGCCGTACTTCACCCCCGAATGGAACAAGGCGCTCAACGACGGCAGGCTGCTCACCTGGCCTTCGGCGATCTGGGCGCCCGGCGTGCTGTCGAGCAACGCCCCCAAGGGCAAGGGCAAGTGGGCCGCCGCGCCGCTGCCGCAGTGGAAGGCGGGGGAGAACTTCAGCGGCTTCTGGGGCGGCTCGTCGGTCGCCGTCGCGGCCAAGTCGAAGCACCAGGCCGCCGCCGCGAAGTTCGCCACCTGGCTCAACACCGACGCCAAGGCCGTCGACCTGCTGGTCAAGGAGGCGGCGATCTACCCCGCCGCCACCAAGGGACAGAGCGCGCTGACCGAGGCGCCCGACTACTTCTCCACCCAGCCGGACTTCTGGCAGCAGGCCGCCGGGGTCGCCGCCGGCGCCAGGGGCTTCACCTTCGGCCCGAACGTCGGCGTCACCTACAACGCCTTCAAGGACTCCTTCGACAAGGCCGTGCAGGCCAAGTCGTCCTTCTCCGACGCCGTGCGCGCCATGCAGGAGGCGACCGTCGCCGACATGCGCAAGTCCGGTTTCCAGATCGCGCCATGAACCGACGCGTCAAGGCCGCGCCGTACCTCTTCCTGACCCCCGCGATCGTCCTGTTCACGCTCTTCCTCGCGCTGCCCGTCTGCTACACCTTCTACCTGTCCATGCGCAGGGTGAAGGTCTCGGGGCTCGGGCTGGGCAAGGGCTCGCGCCAGGAGATCTTCGTGGGCCTGGACAACCTGGCCGCCGCCGCCACCGACGGCGAGCTGTGGGCAGGATGGCTGCGCGTGCTGGGGTACGGCGCGCTCGTGCTGGTCGTGATGCTCGGCCTGGCCCTGCTGTTCGCGCTCCTGCTCGACTCCGCCCACGTACGGCTGGCCAGGTTCTCGCGCATCGCGATCTTCCTGCCCTACGCGGTTCCCGGAGTGGCGGCCACCCTGCTCTGGGGCTTCCTCTACCTGCCCTCGCTCAGCCCCCTGCGCGCCCTGCTCGACGTGGACTTCCTCGGCGCGACCACGATCACCTACTCCATGGCGAACGTGGCGGTGTGGGGCGGCGTCGGCTTCAACATGCTCGTGCTCTACACCAACCTGCGGGCCATCCCCCGCGAGCTGTACGAGGCCGCCAGGATCGACGGAGCCACCGAGACGCAGATCGCGCTCAGGGTCAAGATTCCGATCCTGGTGCCCGCGATCATCCTGACCACGGTCTTCTCGGTCATCGCGACCATCCAGGTCTTCACCGAGCCGACCACGCTGCGGCCGCTCACCAACACGATCAGCTCGACCTGGAGCCCGCTCATGAAGGTCTACCGCGACGCGTTCGTCACCGGCGACCTCTACTCGGCCGCCGCCACCTCGATCGTCATCGCGGCCGTCTCGCTCGTGCTGTCGTTCGGCTTCCTGCGCGTGGTGCGCGGGCGCGCCTTCGGGGAGGAGTCATGACCAGGCGCCTGGCGCCGACGGGGCTGCTGCTCCTGGGCGCGATCTACTGCCTGTTCCCGGTGAGCTGGGTCCTGGTGGCGGCCACCAAGTCGCCCGCGGAGCTGTTCACCACCTCCACCCTGATGCCGGGCACCGGGCTGCTGTCCAACATCGAGGAGCTCTTCGCCTACCGCGACGGGGTGTTCTGGCTGTGGCTGGCCAACACCCTGCTCTACGCGGGCGGCGGCGCGCTGCTGTCGACCGCGGTCAGCGCGGTCTCCGGCTTCGCCCTGGCCAAGTACCGCTTCCCCGGCCGCGACGCGATCTTCAACCTGCTCATCGGCGGCATCCTGGTCCCCGCCGTCGTGCTGGCGATCCCGCAGTACCTGCTCTTCTCCCAGATCGGCATGGCCGACACCTACTGGGCGGTGCTGCTGCCCCAGATCCTGCACCCCTACAGCATCTACCTGGCGCGCATCTACGCGACCGCGGCCATCCCCGACTCGCTGCTGGAGGCCGGCAGACTCGACGGAGCGGGGGAGTGGCGGCTGATGACCAGGGTGGCCATCCCGCTGATGGTGCCCGGCATGGTGACGATCTTCCTGTTCCAGTTCGTGGCGATCTGGAACAACTTCCTGCTGCCGTTCATCATGCTCGGCGACGACGGCAAGTTCCCGCTCACCGTCGGGCTCTACACCATGCTCGCCGCAGGCGCCAACCAGCCCACCCTCTACAACCTGATCCTGACCGGCGCGCTGCTGTCGATCATCCCCTTGATCGCGCTGTTCCTGACGATGCAGCGATACTGGAGGACCGACCTGTCCTCCGGAGCCGTCAAGTGAAACGTCCCACCATCCACGACGTCGCCGCCGCCGCGGGTGTCTCCCGCGGCACGGTGTCACGCGTGCTGAACGGCGACAAGTACGTCAGCGCGGCGGCCCGCGCGGCCACCGAGAGGGCGATCGCCGAGACCGGCTACGTCGTCAACCGCGCCGCGCGCAGCCTGGTCACACAGAAGACGGGCTCGGTGGTCATGGTGCTGTCCGACCCGCACGAGAAGCTGTTCGAGGACCCCAACTACAGCGTCCTCATCAGTACGGCGGTGCGCCGCCTGGCCGAACGCGACGTCTCGCTCGTCATGATGATGGCGGGCGACGACGGCGACAGGCAGCGGGTCATCCGCTACATCAGGGGCGGCCACGCCGACGGCGTGTTCCTCGTCTCGACCCACGCCGGCGACCCCCTTGCCGACGCCCTCGGCTCCGACGTTCCCGTCGTGGCGCAGGGCGCGGTCATCGGCAAGGAGAACGTCATCCCCTACGCCGCCGCCGACGAGCGCCTCGGCGCCCGCCAGATGACCTCCTACCTCGTCGAGCAGGGCCGCAGGCGCATCGCCATGATCACCGGCCCCATGGACACGCCGGGCGGCACGCAGCGCCTCGAGGGCTTCGCCGACGTGCTCGGCCGCAAGGCCTCCAAGAAGCTCATCGCCCACGGCGACTGGTCGCGCGCCAGCGGCGAGCGGGCGATGACCGAGTTGCTGGAACGCTCTCCCGATCTCGACGCCGTCTTCGTCGCCTCCGACCTGATGGCGGCCGGAGCCCTTGCGGCCCTGCGGGCGGCGGGGCGGCGCGTCCCCGACGACGTCGCTGTCGGCGGTTTCGACGACTCCTCCGTCGCCGTCTCCACCCACCCGCCCCTCACCACCATCCGCCAGCCGCTGGCCAGGGTGGCCGAGGAGACGGTCAGCCTGCTGCTGGCGCTGATCGACGGCGCGGCGGGCGTCGAGCCGGTGATACTGCCGACGGAACTGGTGATCAGAGAGTCCGCGTGAGCGCCGCCGGGCACTGCCTCGGCGGCCTGCGCGACCATGTCGTCACCCTCGCCGGCCATCCCCTCGGCCTGCCCGCCGCCCACGCTGAGGGCGCCGACCTGCCGCCCGGTGAGGTCGGTGGCGAAGACCTCGCGATGAGGCTCTCAGCCCTTGGCCATCAGCTCGAAGGCGCCCTTGGCCAGCGCGAGCGCCTCGGTGGCCACGTTGCCCTCGTCCAGCCGCGCCTTGGTGTCGGAGGCCATCGTGGTGACGAAGAAGGTGCGTCCGTCCTTCGTCGTGGCCGAGTGGCCGAGTGCCAGCACGCCCGCCTCGGAGCCGCCCTTGAACCAGGCCGGACGCCACTTCTTCGCGTCGAGGCCGAGCCCCGCGTCGCTCTGGGACATGACCTCGCCCACGCGCCTGTCGCCGAGCACGCGCAGCCTGGCGTGCGCCGCGCACACCTCGCCGGGGGTGCCGAACCACTCGATGGTGTCCAGCTCCCGGGGTGAGACCCACGGCTTGATCTCGCTGAGCGGGATCTTGGCGACCACCCTGTCCAGGTAGGCCCTCCGCTGCTTCTCACCGAGCGACAGGTAACGCTTGGCGTGCTCGGGATAGGCCGCCCCCTTGAGCGCGAACAGCTCCCGCGTGGTGAGGAGAGGAGCGTTGCGCGACTGGTAGGCCTCGACCGTCTTCCTGCCCACCTTGTGCATCAGCAGGTCGGTGGCGGTGTTGTCGCTGATGCCGATCATCAGCTTGGCCGCCTCCCGCACCGACACCTTGCTGTTGTCGGGCCTGTCCTGCAGCTCGCCGCTCGGCAGGCTCTTGAGCGAAGGCTTGATCGTCAGCTTGGTGTCCCAGTTGGGGATCTTCTTGGCGACCGCCGCGAGGACGTAGAGCTTGAACATCGAGCCGAGCGGCCTGGGAGTGCGGGGGGCGAGCGAGCGCACGGGCACGCAGCGCCCGTCACGGGTGATCTCGGCGGCCAGGAAGCCCACTCTCGGCGCCGCCTTGCGGATCCGCTCGTCGATCTCCTTCCAGGTCGTGGGGGTGGGCTTGGGCGTGACGGGAGGCGTCATCCGCAGCCCGGAGATCTTCCCCTCCGCGTCGACCGTCAGCTCCATCCAGAGCGTCCTGCCGCCCGTCGTCACCTCGGCGGTGATCGCGGTGTCCACCGCGTAGAGGATCTTGATCAGGCGCAGGTCCTTGGTGCCGACCAGGACCGCGTTGAGCTCGGCAGGCGGCACGGCGGAGAGCATGAGCGCGGAGAAGTGCTCGGTGAGCTGCTGCTCGGGGATCGGCGCGTCAGGAACGGCGGACATCAGCCAGCTCAGCTGCCTGCCTGCCGGGGTGTCGGGGATGGGGACGCCGCGCGCCACGGCGGATGCCGAGACGGGCGCGGTGGACGGCGTCGCGGAGGCCAGGGCCGAGGGCGCGGCGGCGCACGCCGTCAGCAGCAGCGAGGAGGCGGTCACGGTGATGGCGACGGATCTCATGGCTTCCATGCAAGCGAACGGGGCCGCGCGCGCCCACCATGCCAGCCGCATCGTCAAGTGTGCGGTTAACCTCATAGACGCCGCCCGGCTTTCACACGACGATGGGTGCCCATGGGTTCGAGGTTGACGGCCGGGCTCCTCGTGGCGCTGGCCGCCGTGAGCCTGACCACCGGCGCGCTGCTGGAGTCGGGGCTGCCCCCGCCTCCCTCTCAGCTCGCCTTCATCCTGCTCGGCCTCGTCACCCCCGCACTCGGCTGGTTGCTGGCCGTCAGGCGGCCCTTCAGCCCCTACGGCTGGCTGCTGCTGGCCACCGCGGTGTTTCTGGGCCTCGGCTCACTCGGGGCCGGCATCGCGCTCGCGGCCGGCACACCCGCGGGCGTGCCAGGCTGGCTCACGGGGCTGTTCGCCGTGTACTTCGGGCTGAACTCGATCTTCGTGCCGCTGCTGTTCCCCGAGGGCCGGCTGCCCTCCAGAAGGTGGCGGCCCGTCGCGTGGATCTCGGCGGGCACGATCGGCGCCCACGCGCTCGGTGTCGCGGCGGCGTGGCCCGTCTCGGGACCGCAGACCCCGCCGGTGTCCATGACGGCGGCCGCCGTGGGCGCGCTCGGGCAGGCCCTGTCGTGGGTCATGGCCGTCATCGTGCTGGTGGGACTGGTCGTACGCTGGCGGCGCAGCGCGGTCACCGAGCGCGGGCAGTACGCGTGGATGGTCGCGGGCGCGACCGCCAACATCCTGTCCTTCGTCGCGCTCATCGTCTTCCTCATGGGCGGCGATGCCGGATGGGGACTGGTCGGGGTGACCGGCACGCTCGGATCGCTGCCCGCCGCGGTCGGCGTGGCGATCGTCAGGCACCGGCTGCTCGACATCAGGATCGGGATCCGCGGCTCCAGGCTGCTGTTCGTCTTCGACGTGCGGCCCTCCGTGGGTGACGTGCTCTCCAGCCTGGGTTCGGCCATGGAGGAGCGCCCCGAGCCCGCGGCGCTGATCGGCAGGCTGGCGGCGAGCGTGCGCTCGGCGCTGGAGACCACCTGGGCGGCCGTACGGCTGGCCGACGGCACCCGTGTCGTGGCCGGGGTCGAGGTGGGCCCCCCTGCGCTCGTCGTGCCGGTCAGGGGCGGGCTCGGCCAGCTGGAGTGCGGCCCGAGGCAGCACGGCAGGCTGACCGCCGACGACCGCCGCTTCCTGGAGGCGCTGGCCGTACCCGCGGGGCTGGCCATCCAGAGCGAAGGGCTGGCCGTACGGCTGGTCAACGCGCAGGAGGCCGAGCGGCGGCGCATCGAGCGCAACATCCACGACGGCGTGCAGCAGCAGCTCGTCGCCCTGATCGCGGGGCTAGAGCTGGCCAGGGCCACGGGTGGCGGCGCCGACCTGCTCGCCGAGCTGCGCGAGCAGGCCCGCCAGACCCTGACGGACCTGCGCGAGCTCGCCGCCGGCATCCACCCCTCCGCGCTCGGGCAGGGCGGCCTGGTCGAGGCGGTCGAGGAGCGCTGCGCGAGGCTGCCGGTGCCCACCAAGGTGCGCGCGGGCGAGGGCCTGCGCGCCACCCGCTTCTCCGACGAGGTGGAGGGCGCGATGTACTTCACCGTGAGCGAGGCCGTCGCCAACGCGCTCAAGCACGCAGCGGCGACGAGGATAGAGGTGCGGCTCGACCGCGAGGACGGCCGCCTGCGCGCCCGCGTCGTCGACGACGGCAGGGGGTTCGACCCCGCCACGACCGAAAGACGCGGCCTGGCCACGCTCGCCGACCGCCTCGACGCCCTCGGCGGAGGGCTGGAGATGCGAGCCGCCTCGGGGAAGGGAACACAGATGACGGCCTGGGTGCCTGTCGATGGGTGAGCGGCTGCGCACGGTGGTGGCCGACGACCACTACCTGGTGCGGGAGGGGACACGGCGGCTGCTCGAGCTGTCGGGCGAGGTCAGCGTCGTGGGCGCGGTCGGCGACGCCGACGAACTGCTCGACGCGGTGCGCAGGCTCGCGCCCGACGTCGTCGTCACCGACATCAGGATGCCGGGAGGCGCGTGGAGGGCGGGCTTCGAGGGCATCGACGCCGCCCACCGCGTGCACGCCGAGCATCCGGGGATCGGCGTGGTGGTGCTCTCGCAGTACTCCGACGCGCTGTTCGCCTTCGAGCTGTTCAAGCACGGCACCGAGGGCTTCGCCTACCTGCTCAAGGACAGAGTGGGCGACCTGGAGGAGCTGCTCGGCGCGATCAGGGCGGTCGCCTCGGGCGGCTCGGTGATCGACCCCAAGGTGGTGGAGGGGCTGCTGGCCAGGCGGGCGGTGCGGGCCGAGCAGGAGGAGCTGACGCCGCGCGAGCGCGACGTGCTGCGCGAGATGGCCAGAGGAAGGTCGAACGGCGGGATCGCGCGGGCGCTGCACCTGTCGGTGTCGTCGGTGGAGAAGAACGTCAACGCCATCTTCACCAAACTCGGCCTGGAGAACAGCGGCGACGTCCATCGCCGCGTCGCCGCCGTTCTGGCCTATCTGGGTCCTTGACCCGCGCTCACTTCTTCAGACCCGGCTGATCGAAGGTCGAGGGGATGTCGAGGGAGGTCCAGCGCGAGACCGGCCACATGATCACGAAGGCCCTGCCGAGCACGTTGTCGACCGCGATCGTGCCGCCGCCAGGGTCGCCCGTGTGGCCGCGGGAGTCGTAGGAGACCGAGCGGTGGTCGCCCATGACCCACAGCCTTCCCGCGGGCACCTTCACCTCGAAGGGCCGGTCGGAGGGCTCGTCGCCGGGGAAGAGGTAACTCGTCTCGTCCAGCGGCACGCCGTTGACCGTGACCCTGCCCTTGGAGTCGCAGCACTTGACGGTGTCGCCCGGCACGCCGATGACCCGCTTGATGTAGTCCTTCTCGCCCGGCACGAGCCCGAACAGCTCGCCCACCCAGCGCAGCGCCCCTGTGACCGGGTTGGTCGGCTCCTCGGTGACGACCTCGGGATCCCACGAGTCTTCACCGTTGAAGACGATGACGTCGCCGCGCTCGATGTCACGCGTGTGGTAGACGAGCTTGTTCACCAGCACCCTGTCGTTGATGAGCAGGGTGTTCTCCATCGACTCCGACGGGATGTAGAACGGCTGAACGATGAACGTCTTGATCAGCAGGGCGAGGCCGAGAGCCACGACGATGAGGATCGGCAGCTCCTTCCACGAGGAGCCCTTCTTCTTGTCGCTCTTGCCGTCCTCGGCGCGTTGCTGCGCGTCTTCACCGATCACGTCCACCTCGTCCCCCCGGAAGGCGCTTCGTCGCCATGGTTGATGCTTCCATCATCGCTGATGGGGCAGCTCAGCTTCCTGATCTCATGCCCAACAGTCAATTCGAATCCTCTCGTGCTCCGCGTCAAGTCGGCGTATGGCGCCTTCGCCCGGGGCGGCACGCCGCCGGAGAGGGGTGGCGCAGCCGTGGCCAGGCACGGCGGGGGAGCCCGTGAAGGGGTGGGAGAGCGCGTGGGGAAGGCTCGCGTGGAAGCGGCCGAGGCGGATGGCAAAGATCACTTCCCTCGGTGCGCCCATCCCGCGATGATACCGCCGCGAGCTGCGTCCCAGCGGTCCCAGCCGCTGCGCGAGGACAGCGGAAAGGCCCGGGGCGCGGGGTGCGCGCCACGGGCCTGCTCCACGAGCGCCGCGCCGGGTCACGGCGCGCTCATGGCCGGCGGCGGGCGAGGGAGGTCGTCCCGCCGACGAGTCTCATCCGGGTCGCTCTCGGTCCGGCGCCGTCCCAGGCCGGGCGTCGTTCTCTGCCTGGCGTCGTTCTCTGCCCGGCACTGTTCTCTGCCCGGCACTGTTCTCTGCCCGGCACCGTTCTCGGCTCGGGTGGTCGTTCTCGGCCTGGCGCCGTTCTCAGCGGAGCGCGGCCGCCTCCGCGGCGAGCTTTCTCACGCGCTCCCAGTCACCGGTCGCCAGCGCGTCGGCGGGGGTGAGCCAGGTGCCGCCCACGCAGCCGACGTTCGGCAGAGCGAGGTAGTCACGCGCGGTCTCGAGCCTGATGCCGCCCGTCGGGCAGAACCTGACGTCCGGCAGCGGCCCCGCCAGCGACTTGAGGTACGGCAGGCCGCCCGCGGCCTCGGCGGGGAAGAACTTCAGCTCGCCGATGCCCCGTTCGGCCAGGGCCATGACCTCCGACGCGGTCGCGGCGCCGGGCAGGAAGGGCACCCCGCTTGCCAGCAGGGCGTCCACCAGCGACGGCGTCGTCCCGGGGGAGACCAGGAACTTCGCCCCAGCCTCCACAGATGCCGAAATATCGGCGGAAGTCCGGATCGTGCCTGCACCGATCACCGCGTCGGGCACCTCGGCGGCGATGCGGGAGATCGCCTCCAGCGCGCCGGCCGTGCGCAACGTGACCTCGATGACCGGCAGGCCACCTTCCACCAGCGCGCGCGCCATCGGCACGGCGGTCTCCACGTCGTCGACGACGACGACGGGCACCACGGGGGCGAGGTCGAGCAGACTCATGGGACGAGCTCCTTCAACGATTGCTGCGCCAGCCACGCGGCCGCTCCGGTGAGCGCCGGCTGGGGCGCGACGATCAGGGTGGTCGCGATGGCCGACAGGTAGTCGACCAGGTGGGGCGTGGCCTCGAACCGGCGGCGGAAGTCGCTGGCGCGGACCCGGTCCACGATACGGGGCAGCACGCCGCCGCCGAGGTAGACCCCGCCTCTGGCGCCGAGGGTCAGCGCCACGTTGCCGGCGAAGCTGCCGAGCATCCCGCAGAACACCTCGACCGTCTGCGCGCACAGCGAGTCGTCGAGCCTGGCGACGATGTCGGAGGCCGTCAGCCTGGGCGCGGAGACGCCGTTCACCACCGCGAGGGCGCCGTGCAGGCGCGTCAGCCCTGGCCCGGAGAGCAGGTCCTCGGCCACCACGTGCGCCATGCCGCCCGCCCGCAGGACGCGGACCACCTCCAGCTCCCTGTCGTCGAGGACGGGCACGGTGACGTGGCCCCCCTCGCCGGGAACGGGGACCCAGCCGCGCTCGGAGGGCACCAGCGCCCCCACCCCGAGCCCCGTGCCGGGGCCGAGGACGGCCTTGACCCCCCGCGCGGGCGGTGGGCCGCCCAGCGCGATCAGGTCGTCGCCGTCCAGGTGGGGCAGCGACAGCGCCAGCGCCTCGAAGTCGTTCAGCAGCGTCGCGTAGGGGATGCCGAGGTCGCGCACCGACCCCGTCCACGGCAGGTTGGTCAGCCGGTAGACGTCGCCGTCGATCGGCCCTGCGACCGCCAGGCACGCCGCTCCCGGCCGCACTCCGCCCGCATGGTCTGCGAGATAGGCGGCTACGGCGTCGGGAAGCGTGGCATGGTCGGCTCCGGCAAGCACGGCCACCTCGGTGGGCGGCCCGCCCGGCTCGCGGACGAGCCCGAACCTGGCGTTGGTGCCCCCGATGTCGGCCACCAGCCAGGGCAGGTCGAACGCGCTCACCCGGCGACCTCGGAGTGCGCGAAGCCCGCGGGGGCGGCGAAGCCGAGGCCGGGGCCGTGGGTGGGCGACTCCGCGCCGTTGACGCCGAAGACGCTCGCCCCGTGCTCGGCGTGCCCCGCCATCCTGCGGAAGGCAGAGAACAGCTCGCGGCCCGTGCCGACCCACTCCGCGTCGCTCAGCGCGCGGCCCTCGGGGACCCGCTCCGACAGGTCGGCCAGCACGTCCAGCCTGCCCGCCGCCGAGTCGAGCCTGATGAGGTCGCCCTCGCGCACCAGCGCGATGGGGCCGCCGTCGGCCGCCTCGGGCGACAGGTGGATGGCCGCGGGCACCTTGCCGGACGCGCCCGACATCCTGCCGTCGGTCACGATCGCCACCCGCTGGCCGCGGTCGAGCAGCACCGCCAGCGGAGGGGTGAGCTTGTGCAGCTCGGGCATGCCGTTGGCGGAGGGGCCCTGGTAGCGGATGACCGCGACGAAGTCCTGGCCGTCCAGCTCTCCCGCCTCGAAGGCGCGAAGCAGCTGAAGCTGGTCGTCGAAGACCTTGGCGGGCGCCTCGATCACCAGGTGCTCGGGCTTGACGGCCGAGACCTTGCTGACCGCGCAGCCCAGGTTGCCCTCCAGCATGTGGATGCCGCCGTCGGCGGAGAACGGCTCGGCGACGGGACGCAGCACGTCGAGGTCGGAGCTGCCGGAGGTGACCTCCTCCCACACCAGCGACCCCTCCTTCAGCGAAGGGGCCGAGCGGTAGTGGTCGAGGCCGCGGCCCGCGATCGTCAGCACGTCGCCGTGCAGCAGGCCGTTGTCGAGCAGGTCGCCGATCAGCACCTGCATGCCGCCCGCGTCGCGGAAGTGGTTCACGTCCGCCTGGCCGTTGGGGTACATCTTCGTCAGCGACGGCACGACCTTCGACAGCTCGGCCAGGTCGTCCCACGTCAGCACGATGCCCGCGGCGGCCGCGATGGCGACCAGGTGCAGGGTGTGGTTGGTGGAGCCGCCGGTGGCCAGCAGCGCGACGCAGGCGTTGACGATCGACTTCTCGTCCACGACCTCGCCGACGGGAGCGTACTCCTCGCCGTGCGCGGTGATCTGCACCGCGCGGGCCCCGGCCGCCTCCGTCAGCGCGTGACGCAGCTCGGTGTGCGGGTTGACGAAGGTCGAGCCCGGCAGGTGCAGGCCCATGACCTCGATCATCACCTGGTTGGAGTTGGCGGTGCCGTAGAAGGTGCAGGTGCCGGGGGAGTGGTAGGACTGCGACTCGGCGTCGAGCAGCTCCTCCCTGCCGACCTTGCCCTCGGCGAACAGCTGCCTGGTGCGGGCCTTGACCTTGTTGGGCAGCCCCGAGGTCATCGGCCCCGCAGGGACGAAGACGGCGGGAAGGTGGCCGAAGTGCAGCGCGCCGACCAGCAGGCCGGGCACGATCTTGTCGCAGACGCCGAGCATCAGCGTGGCGTCGAACATGTCGTGCGACAGCGCGATCGCGGTCGACATGGCGATGACGTCACGGCTGTAGAGCGAGAGCTCCATGCCGGCGCGGCCCTGCGTGATGCCGTCGCACATGGCGGGCACGCCGCCGGCGACCTGCGCCACGCCGCCGGCCCTGCGCACGGCGGTCTTGAGCTCACCCGGGTAGGTCTCGTACGGCTGGTGCGCGCTCAGCATGTCGTTGTAGCTGGTCACGATGGCCACGCCGGGCTTGGCCGTCCCGCGCAGCAGGGGCTTGTCCTCGGCGGAGGCGGCGGCGAAGCCGTGCGCCAGGTTCGCGCACCCGAGGTGCGCGCGGGCGGGGCCGCGCTCGCGGGCGAGCGCGCCCTCGCGCCTGATCCGCTCCAGGTAAACGGTACGGCTGGCACGGGAGCGCTCGGCCACCCGCTCGGTCACCTGCTGGATGATCGGGTTCGTCGGGCTCACTGTCTTACGCCTCCTCTTCGTGCCAGGCCCGGCCGCTGCGGCCGAGCAGTTCGTGCGCGCCCGCGGGACCGGTCGTCCCTGCGGGGTAGGGCTCGGGAAGTTCGGCCGACGACTCCCACGCGGCCAGGATCGGGTCGATCCACCGCCACGCGGCCTCGACCTCGTCGCGCCGCATGAACAGGGTCGGGTTGCCCGCCAGCACGTCGGTCAGCAGGCGCTCGTAGGCCTCGGGGACGCGCGCGGTGAACGTCTTGCCGAACGACAGCGACAGGGGCACCGGCTTGAGCATGGTCTCGCCCGCTCCCGGCTCCTTGGCCATGATGTGCAGCTCGATGCCCTCCTCGGGCTGCAGCCGCAGCACCAGGCGGTTGGGGGTGCCGCCGGGGAAGATGGAGTGCGGGACGTCCTTGAACTGGATCACGATCTCCGAGCGCCGGTACGGCATGCGCTTGCCGGTGCGCAGGTAGAACGGCACGCCCGCCCAGCGCCAGTTCTTGACCTCGGCGCGGATCGCGGTGAACGTCTCGACCCTGCGCGAGGCCTCGGTGGTCGGCGTGGAGGCGGGCTCGTCCAGGTAGGAGGGCATGTCGCCCTGGCCGGTGTACTGCCCGCGCACGGTGAAGCGGTCCACCTCGCCGCCGACGATGGGCCGCAGCGACTGCAGCACCTTCACCTTCTCGTCGCGGATCGACTCGCGGTCGTTGCGCGCGGGCGGCTCCATCGCGACCAGGGTGAGCAGCTGCAGCAGGTGGTTCTGCACCATGTCGCGCAGCGCGCCCGCGTGGTCGTAGTAGCCGCGGCGGCCGGGGGTGCCGACGGTCTCGGCGGCGGTGATCTGCACGTGGTCGATCCAGAGGGAGTTCCAGATCGGCTCGAGGAAGGCGTTGGCGAAGCGCAGGACCAGCAGGTTCTGCACCGTCTCCTTGCCGAGGTAGTGGTCGATGCGGAAGATCTGCCGCTCGTCGAAGATCTCGCCGACCTCGTCGTTGATGCGCTGGGCGCTGACCAGGTCGCGGCCGAGCGGCTTCTCCAGCACCACCCGCGAGCGCGGGGTCACCAGACCGGCCTCCTGCAGCTCCCTGCAGAAGGGGCCGAACGTCATGGGCGGGCTGGCCAGGTAGAACACCCTGTCCCTGTCCTCGTGGCCCGCCAGCATCCGCACCACGGTGGACCAGCCGCTCTTGTCCTCGCCGCCCACGTCGACCGACACGTGGTGCAGGCGGCCGAGAAAGCGCTGCCAGGCCACCGCGTCGTCGGGTACGGCCGCACGCACCTCGGCGTCCACCTTGCCGCGGAAGTCGGCGTCGGTGAGGCCGCCGCGCGACATCGCGACGATCCGCGTCTCGGGGGCGAGGCGGCCCTCGAGGTCGGAGTGGAAGAGGGCGGGCAGCAGCTTGCGCATGGACAGGTCGCCGGTGCCGCCGAAAACGACCAGATCGGCGGTGTGAGAGGTGGGGGAGGACACGCCAAGGCTCCGATGGTCTACCAAGGAAGGACAGAACGGACACTAGCCAGAGTTTCGGCTCTACACAACCAGGCTTTTGCTATTTGAGATGAGAAAGTCGTGACTTTTCATTACCTAACCGTCTGTGATTCACTTGGCCGATGCCCAGACGTACCGCAGCCACGCTCGCCACCAGCGGGGAGGTTCTCGACCTCATCCGCACAGGTGAGGCAGTCACGCGCGCGGACCTCGGCAGGGTGACGGGCCTGTCCCGTCCCGCCGTCTCGCTGCGCGTCGGCGAGCTGCTCGAACGCGGTCTCGTCGTCGAGCGGACCGACGCTCCCTCCACCGGGGGGCGGCCTCCCGTGCGCCTGGAGTTCAACGCCGCGGGCGGGGTCGTGCTCGTCGCGGCGCTGGGCGCGAGCCGTACCAGGGTGGCGGTGTGCGACCTGGCGGGTGTGGAGCTCGAGGGGCGCGAGTTCGTGATCGACGTCGAGCAGGGCCCCGACGTGGTGCTGCCGTTGCTCATGGACACCTGGGACGAGCTGATGCAGGGCCGCCCCGGCGTGCCCGTCAAGGGCGTCGGCATGGGCGTGCCCGCGACCGTCGAGTTCGCCGCGGGCCGCACCGAGTCGGCCAGGGTGATGGCCAGCTGGACGGGTGTGGTGATCCCCCCGCTGATCCGCGAGCGCTTCCCCGTGCCGGTCTTCGTCGACAACGACGTGAACGTCCTGGCGATCGGCGAGCACCGCGGCGTCTACGCCGAGGAGACCGGCGACCTGATGTTCGTGAAAGTCTCCACCAGGATCGGCGCGGGCGTCATCGCGGGCGGCGAGATCCTGCGCGGCGCGCTCGGCGCGGCGGGCGAGATCGGGCACATCCCCGTCCGCGACGGCGGCGGCGTGCTGTGCAGGTGCGGCAACGTCGACTGCGTCGACTCGGTGGCGAGCGGCACCGCCCTGCTGCGCGATCTGCGGGCGGCCGGGCGCGACGTCAAGACAATCCCGGACGTCACCGCCCTGGTCCGCGCCGGCGACGCCGAGACGATGGCGATGGTGCGCGAGGCGGGCCGCAGGATCGGCGAGGTCCTCGCGGGAGCGGTCAACATCCTCAACCCCGCGGTGGTCGTGCTCGGCGGCGACGTGGCCGAGGCGTTCGGCCCGCTGGTGTCGAGCATCCGCGAGGTCGTCTACCGGCGCTCGACCGCGCTGGCCACGCGCAGGCTGCGGATCGAGACCAGCCGGCTGGGCGCGGCCGCGGGCATCAGCGGCTGCGCCGTCATGGTGCTGGACCACGTGCTGTCACCGGACGCCGTGGACGAGACCCTCACCAATCGGTCGACACGTCAGTAACCACCTGTGGCAGGATCTGGCGAATGTGGTCAAGATTCGTGACTTTCGCCGCCTTTGTGATCCTGGTGGCCGGATGTAGCCCCACGTCCTTCCTGCCTGTGGCGCAACAGTCCCAGGCGCCCCCTCCCTCCGCGCCTTCGTCCGTGACGCCCTCGTCCGCGGCCCCTTCCTCCTCGTCGCCCTCGCCCGGCTCCTCGGCGGGCGGCGACGACAGGCCCGCGCTGGCCGCCGCGGTCCACGGCGTGGACAAGACGCGGCTCAAGGTGGAGCCCGTCGCGGTCAACAGGGTCGCCGGCAAGCACCTGGTCGTGCAGCTGCGGCTGTCCAACGCCGGCACCGAGGAGGACATCTCCTGGACGGGCCCGATGGGCGACAGCACCAGGCCGCTCGGGCAGATCAGGTGGGCCTCGGGCATCGGCGTGCTCGACGGCGCCGCGCACCGGCTGCTGCTGCCGTACAAGCCGGCGGACGGGGTGTGCCTGTGCTCCGACCAGGACCGCGACGACCTGCCCTACTCCCTCGAGCCCGGGGAGTCGATCACCGTCTACGGCGTGCTGCCCGCTCCCTCGGGCGAGCCCGAGACGGTCACCATCGTCACCCCCGAGACCGCGCCCATGTTCGACGTGCCGGTCAGCGACGAGCCGCCGGTGCCGGCTCCCGGCATGGCGCTGCCCGACCCCGAGGCCCAGCAGGTGAGCACGCTCAGCCACCCCGTCCAGGTGCCCTCCGAATCGCTCGACAAGAGCGAGGAGACCGCCGACGACGGCAAGGACCTGCGCGTCAGCCTCTCCTCCGACGTGCTGTTCGCGGTGAACAAGGCGACGCTGACGCCGAAGGCCAGGAGCGTGCTGGCCCGTACGGCCAAGCTCGTCGACGCCTCGACAGGGCCCGCCGTCACGGTGGAGGGTCACGCCGACTCCTCCGGCACCGACGCGATCAACGACCCGCTGTCGCGGCGCCGCGCCCAGGCCGTCCAGCGGGCTCTGTCGTCACTGGTCACCCGTGACGGCATCGCCTTCGAGGCCAGGGGGTACGGCTCGCGCAGGCCGCTCTACGACAACGCGAGCGACGAGGGCCGCCGCCGCAACCGCAGGGTCACCGTGACCTTCCTCAAGCCCGAGCCCGCCGCCCCCTCGCCCACGACCACCTCCACCGCGGCTCCCGGCGCCGAGGGATCGAAGGCCACCTCGCGCGCCGAGGGCCAGCCGTTCGGGCTGGAGGTGACGGGGCTGCGCTCGCTGCCCGGCCAGCTGGCCGTGCTCACCTACCGCGTCACCAACAACGGTGACCAGGAGGCCCACTACAACGAGCTGAGCCGGTCCTCGGAGTGGATGTCGTACAAGTACCGCAGCGCCAGCAACGTCCGGCTGACCGACGTGGCCGCCCGCCGCGAGTACCTGCCCGGCCGGATCATGGTGACGACCGACGACGGTACCGACGCCTACTGCGCCTGCAGCGAGACCGCGGGCGTGCGGCTGAGCGCCGAGACTTTCGGCCCCGGCCAGACGAGGGAGTACTGGACGCTGTTCGCCCTGCCCTCAGGGGCCGCCTCGCTCAAGCTGAGGGTCGGTGACTTCCCTGAGCTTCGAGTCGCGGTGGACTAGCCTCTTCGGCCGCTTGGGCTTCTTGGTCCGCGTGGGCCTGGGAGCCTGCGGCGTGGCCTCCACCAGGCTCGGAAGGGGCGAGGGGGCGGCGGCGGAGACTTCGGGCGTCGCCGTGCCCGGCTCCGCCGCGGAAGGGGTGGGCCGCGGGCTGCGCTCGGCCCTGAGCTTGGTCGGCCGCGAAGGCCTGCTCCTGTCGGGTTCGGGCGTCACCGGCTGGGCGACAGGCCGCTCGGGCGCCCGCGGGGTGCGCGTCGCAGCCCCGACGCCCTGGACGGACTGGTGGGCGGGTGAGGGCGGCTCCGCCTCGTCCTGAGCGCCCCACGGCCCCGACGACGGCAGCGAGCCGCCGATGAGGATCGCCGAGAAGGCCAGCATCAACGTGCCGGCGAGGGCCGCGACGGTCATCAGGGCGCGTTCGCGCCGGCCGGGTCTGCTCACGACATGCATGGTAGGCGAGCCGGGCCGCGAATGGATCAAGGCTTGCCTTTTCGGACGCCCTCAGGGCCTCAGCAGGTGCACAGGATCGCGCGCAGCGACTCCTCCAGGCCCACGACGGTGCCGGCGGGCTCGGGCCAGGGGAAGCGCACCAGGGCGGGGTCGTCCTCGCCGATCCTGACGGTCGCGCCGTAGCGGTCGAGCTCCCACAGCCACACGGGTTCGGCGGGCAGGCCGAGCAGCCGTCCCACCCCCGAGGCGAGCTGAGCCCTGTGGGCGCCGTTGACGTGGGCGAGCACCCGCTCGGCCACCTCGGCGAGCGGGTCGGGCGAGGCGTCCATGTACTCGTCGGCGTCCAGGACGCCGGAGTCCTCACCCGTCAGGTAGACCACCTGCCCGACGTCGAGGTGCAGCAGCCTCGGGGCGTCCGGCGAGCCGTATCCCTCGATGGCCTCGAAGAGCGCCTCGTCCGCGACGTGCTCGGCGATGGCGACCGCGGCGGCCCTCACCTCGTCCTCGGGGACGGCCTCGGCCCAGCCCTGCACCTCGACGATGCCCCTCGGGTGCTCGACCCCGCCGAGCACCCGCATGGAGGTCAGGCTCACCGACACCACCGCGTCGCCGCGCAGCGGGTGCAGCGGCTCGCCGGGCCTGACGAGGAGGACGGGTCGGCCCGCGCCGTCGACGGCGCCGGTCACGGGGCAGCGGACGCCGTCGACGACCAGCTGGCCGGCGCGGGAGGTCGCGGCGAGGGTGCGGATCCGCTCCGGGAGCGGCGGGGCGGCCAGCGGCATGGCGTCTCCTTGAGATCGGCGTCAAATGTAGGTTAGGCTTTCCTTAGTAAGGATTACCTAACCACATTGAGGTGAACGTGCGCTACACCGGCCCGAAGGTGCGACTGTCCCGACGCGCGGGCGTCCCGCTGACCAGGAAAGCCGTCCGCTACTTCGAGCAGCGCCCCTATCCGCCGGGCGAGCACGGCCGCAAGACCAACCGCCGCACCACCGGCGACTACGGGCTGCGGCTGATGGAGAAGCAGAAGCTGCGCTGGTTCTACGACGTGTCCGAACGGCAGCTGCGCCGCTACTGGGACCTCGCCGTCCGCAAGTCGGGCGCCTCGGGCGCCGAGCTGGTCGTGCTGCTGGAGAGCCGCCTGGCCTCCCTCGTGCTGCGCTCGGGCCTGGCCCCTTCGATCTACGCGGCCAGGCAGTACGTCACGCACGGCCACATCAGCGTCGACGGTCGCAAGGTCGACATCCCCAGCTATCTCGTCAAGCCGGGCCAGGTCGTCACGGTCCGCGAGCGCTCGCGGACGATGCAGCCCTTCGTCGCGGCGGCCGAGGGGATCTACGCCGACGAGCGGATCGCTCCCTACCTGAGCGTGGACCACGCCAACCTGACCTTCACGCTGGCCGCCAGGCCCGAGCGCGAGCAGATCGCCGTACCGGTCGACGAGCAGCTCGTGGTGGAGTTCTACTCCCGCTAGGCCTCCTCGGCCGTGGCGCGGGTGAGCCTGAAGACGCGCAGCTCGCGGCCCGACTTCGCCGTGTAACGGTCGTAGACGGGCCACTGCGCGATGAGCCCGGGCCAGGCCCGCTCGCGCTCCTCGCCCTCCAGGAGCCTGGCGAGCACGGGGAAGCGCTCGCCCCTGAAGCTCACGGCCGCGCGCGGCGTCTTCAGCAGATTGCCGCTCCACGCCGGGTGCCTGTCCCTGCCGAAGTTGCTGCCCACGACCAGCAGCGTGCCCTCCGGCTCGGGCAGGCAGGCCAGCGGGGTCTCGCGCGGCTGCCCGCTCCTGGACCCCGTCGTGAACAGCACCAGCGTGGGGATCATCCGGTCACTGATGGGACGGCCTCGGGTGAGCCTGTGCGCGAGACGGTCCATCGCGGGAACGATCTTCGGGCCCGCCTTCATGAACGCGTCGGTGCCCGCGAGCCACTGGAAGAACGGCCGCAGCCGTTCGATGAGCGTCACACTCGCACACAGTAGCCCGAGATGCCCTTCTCCAGAAGGTCGAAGGCCTGCTCCGCCTGGCTTCTGAGGAGCGGGACGATCTCGGCCCAGCTCTCGCCCGCCAACGTGCGCGCCGTGGCGTGCCGTGAGAGCAGCCTGGTGGTCTCCAGGATCTGCGCGGCCACCAGGGACGGGGTCAGGTCGTCGGGGTCCGCGCCCGACTCCTCGGCCAGTGTCCTGGCCAGCCGCTGCGTCTGGGCGTGCTCCAGCTCCCTGAAGCGCGCCAGCAGCGAGGGGCTGTCGCCCACCAGGCGCCCGAACACGTCGGCGCCCTCGTTGAGGCCGTAGCGCCAGTCGCGCTCCTCGATCGCCTCCATGAAGTCGCGGCGGAAGGCCGCCACGACGCTCTCGCCCTTGCCGCGCTCACGCACCACCCTGCTCTGCAGGTCCTCGACCTCCTCCTGCTGGTCGAGGAAGAGGTCCTCCTTGGTGCCGAAGTAGTTGAAGACGGTGTTGACCGACACGTCGGCGGCCCGTGCCACCTCGGCCACCGTGACCTGGTCGAACCCGCGCGCCATGAACAGCCCCATCGCCATGTCGGCGATGCGCCGCCTGGTCTGCCGCTTCTTGCGCTCGCGCAGCCCCTCGTCCATGGGGCACATGCTACAAGCTTGCAGTCACACCAAAATTGGAGCTACTCTAAAAATGTGATCGATGTATCCGGTCTGACCAAGACCTTCAGAAACGGCGTCGAGGCCGTTCGCGGCGTGGACCTCACCGTCGCCCCCGGCGAGATCGTCGGCTTCCTCGGCCCCAACGGCGCGGGCAAGACCACGACCATGCGCATGCTGACCACCCTGCTGCGGCCCAGCTCGGGCTCGGCCACCATCGCGGGTCACGACCTGCGCTCCGACCCCCGAGGCGTACGGCGCAGCATCGGCTACGTCTCCCAGAGCGGAGGTGTGAACCCGGTCAACCCCCTCGGCGACGAACTCGAACTCCAGGCCATGCTGTACGGCATGAGCCGCGCCGAGGCCCGCTCCCGCATCGCCGACGTCCTGGCCACGCTGGAGCTCACCGGACTGGAGGGCATGCCGGGCGGCGCCCTGTCCGGCGGCCAGCGACGCCGCTTCGACATCGCCTTCGGCCTCCTGCACCGCCCCTCGGTGCTCTTCCTCGACGAGCCGACCACCGGCCTCGACCCGCAGAGCAGGGCCGCGCTCTGGGAGCACATCCGCTCCCTCGGCCTGACGGTCCTGCTGTCGACGCACTACCTGGAGGAGGCCGAGGCGCTCTGCGACCGGCTTCTCGTCATCGACGGCGGCAGGATCGCCGCCGAGGGCACCCCCGACCAGCTCAAGGGCGAGCGCACGCTGAACGAGGCGTTCCTGGAGATCGCGGGGGGGCCGGCATGAGGGACACCTGGCTGATCTTCCGCCACAACACGCGCATCACGCTGCGCAACAAGTTCGCCATCCTGATCACCGCCGCGCAGCCATTGTTCTTCCTGGTGCTGTTCGGCCCGATCTTCGCCACCTTCGGCACCTGGGAGACGCTGGTCCCCGGACTGATCATCCAGCTCGGCCTGCTGAGTGCGGGCATGGCCGGGTTCGGCGTGGTCTTCGACTGGCGCTCCGGCGTGCTGGAGCGGCTGCGCGTCACCCCTGCGGGCCGGCTGCCGCTGCTGCTCGGCAGGGTGCTCAACAACACCTTCACGCTGGTGGTGCAGACCGTCCTGCTGGTGGCCGTCGCCTACCTCATCGGCCTGCGCGCCCCGCTGCTCGGCGTGCTGGGCGCCATGGCGCTGGTGGTGGTGCTCGGCGTCAGCCTGGCGGCGCTGTCGCATGCGGCGGCGATGCGGCTGAACGAGCACCTGTTCGCGCCCGTCATGATGACGGCGGTCTGGCCGCTGATGCTGCTGTCGGGCACGTTCCTGCCGATGTCGATGGCGCCGCAGTGGCTGGGCACGCTGTCGTACGTCAGCCCGTTCCGGTACGTGCTCGAGGCCATGCGCGAGCTGTTCGCGGGGACCTACGCCAGCGGGGTGGTCGCGGTGGGCGTCCTGGTGGTGGCGCTCTTCGCGGCGATCAGCCTGACGGTGGGAACGAGAGTCTTCAGCAGGGACAACGCCTGACCACAGCCGGGGCGTCGGAGTGGTGCGATCCGGGGCCGGGCGGTTGACTGGAGGGGTGAGGATCGACGTTCTGGGAGCGGGGTTCAACTCCGCGGGGGTGCGGACCGGGGTGGCCCGCGGGCCGCACGCGTTGCGCCGAGCGGGTCTGGTCGCGCGGGCGGGGCGCTCTCACGAGGTGAGGGACGTCGGCGACGTCGCGTTCAGCGAGCCGGTGCCACGGCGCGGCGAGGCGTCGCGGCTCCTGGCGGAGCAGGCGCTGACGTCCATGCTCGCCGAGGTCAGGCGGAAGGTTGAGGCGATCATGGCGGGAGGCGCCTTCCCGCTGCTGGTCGGCGGGGACTGCGCGGTGCTGCCGGGGGCGCTGGCCGCCTGCCGCTCGGTCCACGGCTCGGTCGGCCTGCTGTTCGTGGACGGTCACGAGGACGCATGGCCGCCCGCCGACTCCACCACGGGAGAGGCCGCGGACTGCGAACTCGGCCTCGCTCTCGGCGTCACCTCCGCCGACGTCGGGCCGGAGCCGGCGCCCGTGCTGCGCCCCGAGGCCACCGCGCTGCTGGGCCCGCGCGACAGCGAGGAACTGCGGGAGCACGGAGTCGCCTCGTTGCGCGGCTCGCTGTGGTTCGCCAACGACAGGGAGCTCAGCGGACGCGTCGCGGCCGCGGCGGACGACGCCATCGCCACCATCGAGAGGTCGGCGTCGCGGTGGTGGCTGCACGTCGACCTCGACGTCCTGGCCACCGACCAGCTGGCCGCCGTCGACTACCCCCAGCCGGGGGGACTGCGCTGGGAGGAGCTGACCGAGCTCACCGCCGTCGCGCTGCGGCGGCCGGGCTGTGCGGGATGGTCGCTCACCATCTACAACCCGGATCTCGACGCGGACGGACACGAGGCCGAGCGCATCGTCGGCTACGTCGAGCAGGCGCTGGCGCTCGTCTAGCGCGGTTCGGGGCCGAAGGGCTCGATCCTCGGGTCGGAGAAGGGCGGGCCGGTGCGGTGGCCCGCCTCCTCTGTCACGCGCAAGCCGTACAGCCGCTGGTCAGGGTCGATGAGCACCAGGCCGTAGCCGGTGTCCACCTCCTCCTCCGCCAGCCCGAGCCGCTCCATCGCGTCGGCGAGCGTCGCGCCGGGCGGCAGCCGTACGGTGACCAGGACCATACGGTCAGGCTACGCGCTTGGCCCTTCGGCGCAGGGCGGCGAGCACCCCCGCGGGGTCCACGACCCCGTAGCCGTAGTCGAAGTCGTAGCCGACGTCGCTGCGGTCGTCGGCGGTGCGCCGCAGCAGCGAGCGCAGCTGGCCGGGCGACAGGCGCGCGGCGGGCCACTGGGTGCGGATCGCCGCGACCAGGCCCGCGGCCACCGGGCAGGCGGCGGAGGTGCCGGAGTCCGGCTCGCCGTCGCCGAACGCCTTCGAGCCGGAGAAGTGCGTGTAGGCGCACAGGTCGGGCTTGCGCGCGGCCAGTCTGCCAGGCCCCTGCGAGGAGTACCCGACGCGCTCGCCCTCGGTGTCGACGCCGCCGATCGACAGCACCCTGGGGTGGGAGTTGGCGCCTCCGATCGGCCGGTCGGGATAGGCGCACCTGCCGTCCTTGCACTCGCGCCCGCAGTTCCCCGCCGCGAACAGCACGTCGGCGCCCGCGCTGTCGAGGGAGGCCACGACGAGGTTGAAGGGGTGGGCGGCGTTGTCGGAGTAGTTGCCCGGGTGGCCGGGAGGGAAGTCCCATCGGGGGGAGAAGGAGCCCCACGAGTTGCTGATGACCAGCGACCTCGACTCGGCGGGCTGGGCCTCGAGCAGGGTCCGCAGGTGCGCGAAGGCGGCCACCGCGTCCGAGAGCAGGCCGTCGAGGGCCGAGCCGCCCATCCGGCTCGACAGCAGCACCGGGATGTCGATCAGCGACGCCTGCGGCGCGGCGATCAGGGTGTCGAAGGCGCACATCGTGCCGTGGTCGACCTCGAACTCGCCTGGACGGCCCTGCACACCCGAGGGGTTCCAGCTGCGCTCGGCGTCGAGGTTGACGCCCCTGCCCAGGTGCCTGGCCACGTGGGCGGCGTTGATGCCGGTGTCGAGCACGGCCAGCGCCACCCCCGAGCCGTCGAGGCCCTCGGCGTGCAGGGCCGAGGTGCCCAGCAGCCGCTCGACGTCGCGCCAGTCGCCGACGGGCGCGTCGCCGCCGCAGGTGAGGTTCGGCTCGATGACGGGGTCGGCGAAGACCCCGACGACGTCGGGGCGCAGCGTGGGCAGCAGCGCCAGCCTCGTGGTCAGCTCGTCGTCGGAGATCTCGCCCCGCACCAGCACCGAGGCCTCCTCGGCGGCCATGGAGAAGTCGAGCGGCTGGTTGAGCGAGAGCGGGTCGCCGCCCGCGGGGGGAACGGGCCTGGGGACGGCCACGGGGGTGAAGGACGGGTCGAGCATCACCCCTGGCAGACCATCGGCCACGTCGGCGGTCGTGGCGCTCCTGCCGGGGTCGGTGACCGCCGCGACCAGGTCTGGGGACGGGCGTAGCTGGATGAGCACTCGCATGGGGGATCACCGAATTCTGATGGAGGGATCGAACCTCCCCACATTCCTTCAACATCACCTCCCGCGTCCAGCGACTCTCGAGGGTTGTGACCTGGGAAAACACGGCATTTCACGCTTATCGGGGCGCCGCGTGGCGGCTTCCCTGACGACGGCCGATTGACTAGCGTGTGGCGGCATGACCACACAGGTGCAGGCTGCCGCCTCCTCCGACTCCACTCGTGATCACTGGATGGCCGTGAGGCCGCGGTTGATCCTGGCCAGCGCTTTCATGCTCTTCCTCGAGCTGGCGCTGATCCGGTGGACGGGCTCCAACATCGTGCACCTGAGCTACTTCACCAACTTCGTGCTGCTCGGCTCCTTCCTCGGCATCGGCCTCGGCTTCCTGCGCGTCGGGCGGTCCAGGCGGCAGCCGTACTACTCGCCGGTCGTGCTGGCGGTGCTGGTGCTGGTCGTGCTGATGTTCCCCGTGACGGTGAACAGGGAGACCGAGGGCGTCCTGTACTGGACCAGCCTGGCCACCACGGGACCGCCCGCGTGGGTGATCCTGCCGGTGATCTTCGCCGCCGCCGCGCTGGTGCTCATGGGCCCCGCCGAGCTGGTCGGGCGGTGCTTTCCCGAGCTGCCTCGCCTGGAGGCCTACCGCTACGACCTCATCGGCTCGCTCAGCGGCATCGCGCTGTTCACCGCGCTGTCGTTCCTGAGCGCGCCGCCCGTGGTGTGGGGCGTCCTGGCGGCCGTCGCCTACGGCCTGCTGCTCGTGCCCAGGCCGCGCGTGCCGTATGTGCTGCTGGTGGTGGTGCCCTCGCTGCTGGTCGTCGGGCTGCTGCTGGTCGAGACGCTCACCGCGGGCGCGCTGTGGTCGCCCTACTACAAGGTGACCTACAACGAGCTCGACCGGGTCGGCGTGAAGGTCATGAACATCCAGGTGAACGGCATCCCGCACCAGGAGGCCGTGCCCGCGGCGGCCAGGCTGCAGTGGGAGGCGCAGTACGGCCTGCCGTACGAGAGGGCCGCCGCGCCGCCCAAGGACGTGCTGATCGTCGGCGCGGGCAGCGGCACCGACGTGGCGATCGCGCTGTCCAAGGGCGCGCAGCGGGTGGACGCCGTCGAGATCGACCCCAAGCTGCGCGAGCTGGGCGGCACCTACCACCCCGACCACCCCTACAGCGACCCGCGCGTGACCACCTCCATCACCGACGGCCGCGCCTACCTGGAGCAGACCGACAGGAAGTACGACCTCATCCTCTTCGCCCTTCCCGACTCGCTCACACTGGTGTCGGGGGCCAGCTCGCTGCGGCTGGAGAGCTACCTGTTCACCGAGGAGGCGATGCGGGCCGCCCGCGAGCACCTCAAGCCCGGCGGGGCGTTCTCGATGTACAACTACTACCGCGAGAGCTGGCTGGTCGACAGGCTCGCCTCCACCATGCAGAACGCCTTCGGGCACAAGCCGTGCGTCGACGTCGTCAGCCAGGCGGGGCAGCAGGCCGTCATCACCGCGGGCCTCACCCCCGACGCCCAGCGCTGCGGCCCAGAGTGGGCGGGCGCGGCGGCGGGCACACCCGCCGCGACCGGCGACGACAGGCCGTTCCTGTACCTGAAGGACTCGACGATCCCCTCGCTGTACATCATCACGCTCGGCCTCATCCTGATCGTCTCGCTCCTCGCGGTGCGCGTGGTCGCGGGGCCGTTCGCCAGGATGCGGCCCTACGCCGACCTCTTCCTGCTCGGCGTGGGCTTCCTGCTGCTGGAGACCAAGAGCGTCACCGGGTTCGCGCTGCTGTTCGGCACCACGTGGGTGGTCAACGCCATCGTCTTCGCCGGGGTGCTGGTGGCCGTGCTCGCGGCCGTCGAGGTGACCCGCCGCTTCCGCACGCCACCCCTGCCGGTGATGTACGGCGTGCTGTTCGCGGGACTGGTGCTGGCGTGGCTGGTGCCCAACACGTGGCTGCTCGGGCTCCCCGTGCCGGTGCGCGTCGTGGCGGCCGTGACAGTGGCCTTCCTGCCGATCTTCGCGGCCAACGTGGTCTTCGCCAAGCGCTTCTCCGAGTCCGCCGACGCGACGACCTCCTTCGGCGCCAACCTGCTCGGCGCGATGGTGGGCGGCTGCCTCGAATACCTCGCCCTGGTGGTCGGCTACAAGGGCCTGCTGATCGTGGCGGCGGTGCTCTACCTGGGCGCCTTCGCGCTGCTCCCGCGCAGGGCGGTGGCCTGACCGGCGGTGGAACCCCGGCGGTGAGTCGCGGGGGCCGATGTGGTTGGCTGCCTTCCCGTGAACGACAACCGCCTGCTCGAGTGCCTGGCCGCCGACTACTCCCTGCTGAGGAAGGCGGCGGCCGCCGGTGACCCCGCCGCCCCCGTGCCGTCCTGCCCCGGATGGAGCGCCGCCGACCTGCTCACCCACATCACCGCCGTCTACATGCACAAGACGGTCACCATGCGCACGGGCTCCTACCCCGACCCGTGGGATCCGGACCTGTCGGGCGAGCCCCTGGCCGTCCTCGACGCGGCGTACGGCGCGCTGACCGCCGAGTTCGCCACCAGACCGGCCGACTCGCCCGCGCTGACCTGGTTCGAACCCGACCAGAGCGTCGGCTTCTGGATCAGGAGAATGGCCCACGAGAGCGTCATCCACCGCGTCGACGCCGAGCTGGCGGCGGGCCTGCCGGTGACGCCGATCCCCGCCGACCTGGCCGCCGACGGCGTGGACGAGGTGCTGACCGCCTTCCTGGCCTACGAGGCGGCGCAGTCGCCCGAGGAGTTCGCGGCGATGGAGGGCGGCCACCTGGCAGGGCCCGAAGGCCAGGAGGCGATCGTCGTGCGGGCGGGGGAGCGCGAGTGGACGGTCCGTCCCGCGCCCACGTCGGTGCGGATCTCCGAAGGCGGCGTCGAGGCCCCCCGCGCGCTCGTCGCGGGTGAGGCCGCCGAGGTGCTGCTGTGGATGTGGGGCAGGGGCGGCGGCGTCGAGGCCGCAGGCGACCCCGCCTGGGCCGCCTACCTGCGCCGCATGCTCGTGCTCGTCACCCAGTAGCCGACCGGGGTCAGAAGCCGCACAGCTCCGCCAGGCTCTTGGCCGAGGCGTTGTTGGCGGCCGACTGCCCGTTGCGCGTCGGGGTCTGCGACGGCTTCACCGGACGGCTGGCCGACGGCGTCGCCGTGGGCGAGGACGTGGGGGAGGACGTCGTCCCCGGCGAGGCGGTGACCCCGGCCGCCAGCGCCCGCTTGGCCGGCTTGAGCGAGTCGTTGATCGCCTTGACCGTCGCCCTGCGGATCTTGGGCCAGTCAGGGGAGCCGGTGTAGAACTGCGGGGGCACGAACTGCAGGCTGGTGATGCGCGCGTCCTTCACCTCGAGCGCCAGGTTGGCCAGCGGCTCCAGCAACTCCTGCGGGATGTTCGTCTGGGCCATCCGCTTGGCCGTCCTGGCGATCTCGCCGAAGTTGGTGAGGATCTTGTCGGGCGTCGCCTGCTGGGCGAAGGCGCCGATGACGCAGCGCTGGCGGCCCATCCGGCCGAAGTCGTCGTCGACGACGCGGGAGCGCCCGTACCACAGCGCCTCCTCGCCGGACAGTTGCCGGAAGCCCGCCTTGATGGTGCCCGCGGTGCCGTAGTGGCCGCCCCACGGGATGTCCTTCTCCACCCGCAGCCTGATGCCGCCGATCGCGTCCACCAGGTCGACGAAGCCGTACATGTTGATCAGCGCGTAGTAGTCGATGCGCAGACCGAGCGTGTGGCTGATGGCGTCCATCAGCGCCTTGGGGCCCTTGTTCTTGCCCCCCATGATCTGCGGGTTGTCGTTGGCGAACTGCCAGACCTCGTTCAGCAGCCCGCCGTTGGGCAGTTCGGCCATGAATCCGTTGGGGAAGTGCTTGGCCAGCGGCGAGGAGGGGGGAAAGCGCACGTGCTGCAGGTTGCGGGGCAGGCTGAACAGCACCGTGTTGCCGGTCTTGATGTCGACGCTCGCCACGTTCATGCTGTCGGTCCGCATGCCGGTGCGGTTGCCCGCCGCGTCACCGCCGATGAGCAGGAAGTTGACCCGCTTCTTGCCGTTCCACGGATCGGCCTGCTTGATGGGCTGGACCTCCGGGTCGGACGTCGAGGGGAAGATCGCCTTGACCGTGTCGCGGAAGGTCAGCACGGTGTTGGCGGTCAGCGCGAAGGGCGCCATGACCGACACGCACAGCAGGCCGACCGCGATCCCGGAAATGATCTGGCCCCGGCCGTTGAGACGGTCGGGGCCGAGAGCGATGTAGGAGGTCAGCACGAGCGCGAACCAGCACAGCGCGCCTATCACGGCGGCCGCCGAGACGGTGATCATCGTGCTGTCGCGCGCCGCCGCGCCGTAGTTACCCACGAAGGACAGGCCGTAGATCAGCCCCACGAGCAGCAGCAGGCCGAAGAGCCCCAGCAGGATGAGGCCGGTACGGCGGCGCCCCGCCCGCAGGTGGGCGGCGCCGGGCACGATGACCGACAGGGCCGTCCAGCCGATGATCGAGCCCGTGGTCATCTTCCTGGCGAACCGGGGGCCGCCGGAGGCCTGCAGCCTGGCAAGGAACTTCGGGGTACGGGGCGCGCGAGGAGGCTTGGGGGCGCGGTTGCTCGGCTGTGTCTCGCGGTCTCTGGTGGGAGTGTCAGAGGCGGGGGCGCGCCGAGGAGCCCGCCGTTTCCTGCCGCGCTCGGCGGCGTCTCCCCCAGGGCGCTTCGACACACCGGCTCCTTCATACGTCGCACCAGGCCAAACCCTGGGGTTTGCCCCCCGTTGGTCACGAGATTGCCAGGATTCTAGCCCCCATATCGGGACATCAATGACAGATGACCAATGTGGGATGAACGCCCCATGAAGCTAGGAGGTCGAGGACGAGGAGGCCAGCCACGTATTGCACTGGTAGGTCATGTTCCTCTCCCACCCCTGGCGGAACCACCGGTTGTTGTTGGCGAGACTGCCGTGGTCGCGGGGGTAGCCAGGGTGGTCGCCCACGCGCGAGTAGAACCAGAACAGGGTGTCGCGACGGCTGGAGTTGATGGGATAGCTGTCGGCGACGGCCCTCATGAACATACCGCCGAAACAGGTTGCCTGGAGCTCCAGTTTTCTGCTCAGTGCCAGCCGCCCGCTCTCGCTGGAGGAGTCGAGGTGCTTGCGCCAGTGCGAGCCGAGGATGCCGGTGATCTGCTGGACGTGGTGACCGTACTCGTGGGCCATCATGCTGATCGTCGCGCCGTGCCAGGCGACGATCTGGCCGTACCCGATGGAGTTGCCGTTGCCCCGCGCGAGCGCGGAGGTGGAGGCGTAGATGGTGTTGTTGCGCGGGCAGTAGTACGGCACCATGCTGCCGGGCGAGGGGTAGTCGCCGCACGCGCCCCTGCCGCGCTTGGCGGCGATCGCGTAGTTGGGCGGGCTCCAGTCGATGCCCTGCTTGCGCAGGATCGGCGCCCATGCCGCGTCCATGCATCGGCCGGTCTTCAGGATGAGCGCCTTCAGCTGGCTGTGGCTGAACAGGCTCGCGTTGCCCGCCCTGCACGTCGTACGCGGCAGCCTGCCGGCACGGTAGAGGGTGTTGGCCTGCAGGCTGGTGTTCAGCGTGACCCTGGCGGGCGGCTTGAGCGTCTGCTGCTGCGAGGGGCGGGTGGACGGCTCCCGCGTCGGCCGCTGCGAGGGCTGCCCTGTCGGCCTGTCCGTCGGCTCGATCGGCCCTTCGCTGCGGTCGGGCTCGGGCTCGAAGGTCGGCGGGGTGAACGTGGGGATCGCCACGGGCGAGGTGGTGTCGGTGTGCGAGGCGCTCTTGAAGAGCGCCGCGCCGATCACGAGCAGCACGAAGATCGCCGCGACCGAGCCGAACACCGCCCCGATGATCGCGCCCGCGTTGGACTTGCCGCGCTGGGGCGGCCGCTGCCATGGCCCGCGCGGGCCCTGGGGCGCTCCCCAGCCGGGCCGCGGACCCCCGCCCTGCGGGTGCGGCGGGTAGGGGCCGCCCTGACCATGGGGAGGCCCCTGCGGGGGCTGCCCGTACGGCACGCCGTACGGCTGCCCCTGGTGCGGGCCCTGGTACGGCGGGCCCTGAGGTGGACCCTGGGGCACCGGGCTCTGGTGCGGCGCGTTGGGAGGCCTGCCGTACGGCGGGGCGGGCGGCTGCGGCGGGTAGGGAGCCTGCGGCGGATAGGGGGCCTGCGGGCCCGCCTGTGGCGGCCCGCCGTACGGCGGGCCCTGCGGGGCGGGCGGCTGCGCGGTGGGCTGCGCCGGCGGCTGAGGGGCCGGCGGCCGGTACTGCCGGGTGGCCGGTTCCTGATACTGCTGCCCGCCCTGCTGGGGAGGCCACGGGGGAAAAGGCGGCTGCTGGGGTGGGCCTGAACCGGGCTGCCCCTGGTGTCCCGGAGGCGGGGGTGGATACTGCCCGTTGCCTGTCACGCTGTCTCCCCTTGACACGGTTGTCCGAAATGGGAACCGCAGTCCAGACCTTTGCCAAATTTGGGGCAGAAGCATACTGATTTCTCACCCGTCACGGATGTAGCGGTACTCGGTTACAGTCCGAAATCATTCGAGGTGATCTCCGCTATGTCGCCGTCCGAGGAGCGGCCGTTGTCCTAGCTTCAATGTCATGAATCTGCAGCAGCTCCGCTACGTGGTCGCGACTGCGGAGCACCGCACCATGACCGACGCGGCCAGGTCGCTCTACATCGCGCAGCCTGCGCTTTCGCGCGCGATCCGAGACCTGGAGCGCGAGTTGGGCATGACGCTGTTCGCCCGCTCGGGGCGCGGGGTGGTCGTCACCGCGCAGGGCCGCAGGGTCGTCAAACTGGCCAGAGAGGCGCTCGACGCGGTCGGCGAGATCGAGGCCCTGTCGACCCACGGCGGCGCCTCGGAGGCCGAGCTTCGCATCGCCTCCACCGCCAACCTCGAACCAGGCCTGGCAGGCCGGTTGCTCCCCGCCTACGCGGCCGAGCATCCGGGTGTCAGGGTGCACATCATCCGCTGCGACGGCCGCGACGCGGTCGTGAACGCGGTCAGGGACCAGCGGGCCGATCTCGGCCTCACCGACCTGCCGGTGCCCACCGACCTGATCACCCATCCCCTCGAACGCCAGGAGATCGTGCTCATCTCCCCTCCGGGGCTCGATCTGCCCGATCCCGTCCCGATGCGCAGGCTCGACGGGCTGCGGCTGGCCCTGCCCGCCAGAGGCAGCGTCCGCAGGCGGGAGCTGGACGCGATGTTCGGAAAGTACGCGGTCAACCCGATCGTCGTGCTGGAGACCGACGAGCGCAACGGCTGGCTCAACGCGGTGCGGGCGGGGCAGGCCTCGCTGCTGTGGTACCGCGGCATGGCCGAGCAGGCGGCCAGGGCGGGGCTCGTGGTGCGCTCGCTCGATCCGGCCGTGCGCCGGGTGATCGCCGTCGTCCACGCCCGCCGCAGGCTTCCCCTGATCGCCCAGGACTTCCTGGCGACGGCGGAGAAGGGCTCCACGGCCGCATGACCCGCGCCCAGGGGCGAGAGCCACTCTCGTCCCTAGGGCTGGTCGCGGTGATGGGGCCGACCGGCCGTACGGCTCTGTAGGCTCCGAGGTGATGAGCATCTTGCGCCTGCACGGCAGGGAGTTCGGCCCGGGGGAGTACGCGGTCATGGCCGTGGTGAACCGTACTCCCGACTCCTTCTTCGACCGGGGAAGGACCTACGGCTTCGGGGCCGCGCTCGAGGCGGTCGCCCAGGCCGTCGAGGGCGGCGCCGACATCGTCGACATCGGCGGCGTCAAGGCGGGCCCCGGCGAGACGGTCGACGCCCACGAGGAGATCAGGCGGGTGGCCGACCTCGTCTCCGCCGTCCGCGAGCGCCACCCCGAGCTGATCATCAGTGTCGACACCTGGCGGGCCGAGGTGGGCGACGTGGTGGCCAAGGCGGGCGCCGACCTGCTCAACGACACGTGGGGCGGCGTCGACCCCGGCCTGGCCGAGGTGGCGGCCAGGCACGGGGTGGGGCTCGTGTGCGCGCACGCGGGCAGGGTGGAGCCGCGCACCAGGCCGCACCGCATCGCCTACGCCGACGTGGTCGCCGACGTCGTCTCCTACACCGTGGAGCTGGCCGGGCGGGCGGTCGCGGCCGGGGTGGCGAGGGAGTCGATCCTCATCGACCCGGCGCACGACTTCGGCAAGAACACCTTCCACTCGCTGGAGGTCAGCCGCCGCCTGGACGAGATGACGGCCACCGGCTGGCCGGTGCTGGTGGCCGTGTCGAACAAGGACTTCGTGGGCGAGGCGCTGGGCGGGCTGCCCGTGGAGGAACGGCACGCCGGCACGATCGCCACGCTGGCCGTCTCGGCTTTGCAGGGGGCGCGGGTCTTCCGGGTCCACGACGCCGCCTCGGCCAGGACGGCGCTGGCCGAGGTCGCCCGCCTCACGCGACCCGGCGCCTGAGGCCCTCCACCGGCACCCTGCGCCCGAGGATCGGCGGCGCGGGGTGCTTCGGCGGTCGTCTCGTCAGCCGACGAACGTGGCGCCGACCTCCCTCATCCGCTCGACCGCGTAGGCGGGGTCGAGCAAGGCCTCGGGGGTGTGGATGCCCGGCGCCACGGCATCGCCGCGCAGCCCGAGCAGTCGTTCGACCCCGAGGGCGACGCCGAGGGCGGTCAGGGGCCGCTGCCCCTCGGGGTGGACGAGGTGTCGGCTCGTGCTGAGCGGCGCGCCCGTGGACCCTGCTCCTTCGAGGTCGATCCTGACCTCCATGGAAGCGGGTCCGCCGCGACGCCTGCTCGGGGACTGCCCGACCGCCAAGTCGAAGCGGACGTTCGGTGCGCCCGTGGCGAGGGCGAGGCTCGGCACGTCGAGGATGGGGATGCTCTGGCCGGGCAGGACGGTGCCGTCGACACCGATCACGTCCGCCTGCGCGTCACGGCTCTCGAGCCAGGTGAAGACGCCGTCACGGCGCACCAGCCCCGCCGAGGTGACGGCCGACCAGCGCTCCAGATCCGCTATCCCCGCGGGCCCGCCGATGTCTGTTTCGTCGAGTATGGCGCCGATCCTGATGGTGTCGATCCGGTCGAACTCCCGGGCCGAGTCCAGCGCCGCGAGGACGACGAGACCGGCGAGATAGTGGCTGGCCACCAGGATCGGTGCCCCGCCCGCCCGCTGGGCGCCCGCGACGACCTCCGGTGCGATGTCCATCAGACCGCTGGAGATGCTGAGGTAGGGCAGCCCGCGGCGCTGCGCGTAGCGCAGCCCGTGCAGGCGGGCGTCCCACACGGCCGCGACCACCGCTGAGTGGACCTGGCCCGCCGGCAGGCCGAGATCGCTCCGCTCCAGGTCGATGGTCACGGCCGTCGCGGTACCGAGCTCGTCGGCGACCCGCTGCGCGCGAGCGAGATCGCGACCCGCGATCGTCAGCGGCAGTGTCGGATGCCATTGGCGCAGGAGGGCGGCGGCTCCCGCGCCCGCCTGACCCGAACCGCCCATGACCAGGACGGATGTCGAATGCTCCACTGAGGTTCCTCTCGTGTCCAGCCAAGCTACATTTTGTAACTTACACTTTGTAGCTAAACTGGGGCGACAGCGCAAGGGAGGACGATGACCACATCACCGAGTCGCCTGTCCAAGCAGGCCAGGCGGGAGCAGCTGCTCGACACCGCCATGACGATGGTGCGCGACCAGGGCGCAGACGGTCTGACGCTGGCGACCCTCGCCGAGGCCGCGGGGGTGAGCAGGCCGATCGTGTACGACCATTTCGGCACCCGGCCAGGCCTGCTGCTCGCGCTCTACCGGCGACTGGACGAACGACACAGGGACGCGTCGGCGCGGGCGTTGCGGGAGGCCGCGCCCGCCGTCGAGGAGATCGCCCGTGCCATGAGCGCCGCGTACTTCGCCTGTGCCACCGACATGCCGGAGTTCAACGCCGTGTCCGCCGCGCTGAAGGGGAATCCGGAGATGGAGGAGATCCAGCACCAGATGCTCGACAGCTTCAGGGACTGGCTGGCCGCCGCACTGCTGCCCCACTCGAGCCTGACCTCCGAGGCGCTTCGGCTGCGCTGCGTCGGCGTGCTGGGCGCGGCCGAGACGATCGCGGCGGAGCTGAACAGGGGGCAGACGACCGCGGCGGAGGCGGTCACGGCGCTGTCCGACCTGATCGTCGGAAGCGTCGGCGCCAGGACCGATCGCTGATACCGCGACGGCGCCGGCCTCGACGGTTCGGAGAAGGCGACGCAGGCCTCAGGCGGCGGGTGGGAGCCTGACCACCGCGCGCAGGCCGGGAGCGGCGTCCTCCAGGTGGACGGTGCCGCCGTGCGCCCTGACCGTCTCGCGCACGATCGCCAGGCCCAGCCCCGCGCCGCCCTCGTCCCTGCCGCGGCCGTCGTCGAGCCTGGTGAAGCGGTTGAAGACGCGCTCCCTGTCCTGCTCGGGGATGCCGGGCCCGTCGTCGGACACGGTGAGCTCGCCGTCGGCCCTCAGCGCCACCTCCACCTTGCCGGTGGCGTGCCGTACGGCGTTGTCCATGAGGTTGGTCAGGACCCTGCTCAGGTCCAGCGCGTCGCCGCGCACCACGACGGGCTCGCAGGCGGTCAGGCGGGCCTCGCCGTACCTCTCGACCACCTGCCTGACCACCTCCTCCAGGTTGACGGGCTCGTTCCTGGCCAGCCTGCCGCCGCGCTCGTCCAGCCTGGCCAGCGCCAGCAGGTCCTCGGCCAGGCGCGACAGCCGCAGGGTGTCCTCGAGCACACCCTCGGCCGTCTCGCGCCAGTCCTGGCCCTCCGGATGGCCGAGCGCCACCTCGAGCTGCAGCCTGATGCTGGCCAGCGGGCTGCGCAGCTCGTGTGCGGCGTCGGAGACGAGCGCCCGCTGGCGCGACTCGGCTCCCTCCAGCCGGGCCAGCATGTCGTTGAGCGTGACCGCCAGCGAGTGCACCTCGTCGCGCGCCTCCGGCACGGGCAGCCGCCTGGACCTGGCCGTGTGGGTGATCTCGGCGGCCCCCTTGCGCAGCGCGGCGATCGGACGCAGCGTCCTGCCGATGATCAGCCAGCTCGCCCCCGCCAGGAAGGCCACCAGCAGCGGCGTGCCCACGAACAGCACCCTGCCGGCGACGATGAGGCTCTTCTCGATCTCGGCCACAGGGCGCGCCGCCAGCACGGTGATCCCGTCGTCCCCGCTGACCACCACGACGCGCAGCGGCCCCGGGATGCCATAGGGCTCGCCGTCGCGGAACCGGGCGTTCTCGTGGCTCTGCGCCCGCCTCCTGTCGTGGGCGGGCAGCAGCGGCACCAGCCGGTCGGCGCCGTACGTGCCGTGGGTGATCCTGCCGTTGGCCGCGATGACCTGCACGATCGTGCCGTCCTGCGTGGTGATCGGGTCGGTCAGCGTGCCGCTGTCGGCCTGGGCCCTGACGGCCTGCGCGTGCTGCCTGGTGGTCTCGTCGACGGTGTCCATCAGCGACCTGCCCAGCACCATCATCAGCGTCGAGGCCGAGACCCCGAACGCCAGCACCAGCGCGACGGCCGCCAGGGCGGTCAGCCTGAAGCGCAGGCTCCTGCGCCTCCATCTGGCGAGAGGGGAGTCAGCCACCGTCGCCGGCCAGCCGGTACCCGGCGCCGCGCACGGTCTGCAGCGCGTTCCTGCCGAACGGGGCGTCGATCTTGCGGCGCAGGTAGCCGACGTAGACCTCGACCACGTTCGGGTCGGTGTCGAAGGTGTCCCAGACGTGCTCCAGGATCTCCGTCTTCGACACCACCTCGTCGTGGCGGCGCATCAGGTACTCCAGCAGCGCGAACTCCCGCGGCGTCAGCTCCACCGACTCCTCGGCGCGCTGCACCTTGCGCCTGGCCGGGTCCAGCGACAGGTCGCCCGCCGTCAGCACGGCTGGACGGCGGCCCGCGTCACGCCGCAGCAGCGCCCGCAGCCTGGCCACCAGCACGACGTAGGAGAACGGCTTGGTGAGGTAGTCGTCGGCGCCGAGGTCGAGACCGTCGGCCATGTCGTACTCGCCGTCCTTGGCCGACAGCATCAGGATCGGCACCCAGTTCTCCTCCGCGCGCAGCCGCTTGCACACGTTGTAGCCCGACAGCCTGGGCAGCATGATGTCCAGGACGACCACGTCGTAGTCGCCCTGCCTGGCCAGGTGCAGGCCCTCCTCGCCGTCGTGGGCCAGGTCCACGGCGAACCCCTCGGCCTGCAGCCCCCGCTGGAGGGCCGCCGCCATCCGCCTCTCGTCCTCGACGACCAGAACTCTCATAGGCGACATAGTGCACCATCAGCGCTGAGAGCCCTCTCAGCTCGTCTCAGGGTCGCCACAGGACACTTCACGCACTGTTGAGAGGTAAGCAATACCGTGAAGGAGTGAGATGTCCAGAGGCAAGCTCGTGAGGTGGGGAGTCCCGATGGCGGCCGTGGCCGTCATCGGCGCCGCGATAGGCGCGGGGCCGGTGATCGCCGCGGTCAGCGGAGACCCGGTCCTGCCGGAGCGCTCGGCCCAGCAGCTGCTGGCGGAGGCGGCGGCCGCGGTGCAGAAGGACGGACTGCCCCCGATGTCGGGGACCGTCCTGGAGACCGCCTCCCTCGGCCTTCCCGCCCTCCCGCAGACCGCGTCGGCAGGATCCCCGATCGCCCTGCTGTCCGGATCCCATGAGGCCAAGGTCTGGTACGGCTCGCGCGACCAGTTCAGGCTGGCCGTCCCCGGGCCCATGAACGAGACCAACGTCATCGTGAACGGCGACCAGACCTGGGTGTGGGACAGCCAGTCCAACACCGCCACCCGGGTCAAGATCGCGCCCGGCGCCGAGAAGACGCACACCGCGGCCCCGACCGGGCCCTCGATGACCCCGCAGCAGGCCGCCGAGCAGCTGCTGTCCAAGGTCGGCGAGCACAGCGTGGTCAGCGTCACCAGCAACACCCAGGTCGCCGGCCGCCCGGCCTACGAGCTGGTGCTGGCGCCCAAGGAGGCGGGCTCGCTGGTGCAGGACGTACGGCTGGCGCTCGACGGCGAGACCTACGTCCCACTGAGGGTCCAGGTGTACGCCAAGGGCTCGGCCGAGCCCGCCTTCGAGGTCGGCTTCACCCAGGTCACCTTCTCGGCTCCGGCGCCGGAAAACTTCGCCTTCACCCCGCCCGCGGGGGCCAAGGTCGAGGAGAAGACGCTCGGCTTCTCGAAGGACGAGGAGAAGCACGACTTCGCCGAGGGCGAGGTCAAGACCGTCGGCGCCGGCTGGACCACGGTCGCGGTCCTGCCCACGCCGAAGACCCCCGCGGCTCCCTCCCAGGGGCGGAGCGAGGGGCAGGGGCAGGCCCAGGAAGCCGCCGCCGCGCTCGACACCGTCCTGCGCTCGGCCACCCCGGTGAGCGGCGCGTGGGGCAGCGGCAAGCTGATCAAGACCAAGCTGGTCAGCGCCCTGTTCACCGACGACGGCCGCCTCCTGGTCGGCGCGGTCACCCCCGAGGAGCTCACGAAGGCGGCAGGCGCCAAGTGAGTGTGACGCTGGAAGCAGGGGCGCCCTCAGGGGCGTCCCCGCCCGCGGGGGACGACGCGATCGTCACCGAGGGGCTCACCAAACGCTTCAAGGGGGGTCAGGTCGCCGTCGACGCCCTCGACCTGGCCGTGCCGCGAGGCTCGGTCTACGGCTTCCTCGGCCCCAACGGGTCGGGCAAGACCACCACCATCCGCATGCTGCTCGGCCTGGTCACGCCAACCTCGGGCAGCTACTCGGTGGTGCCGCTGCCCAGGGTCGGAGCGCTGGTCGAGGGGCCCGCCTTCTACCCCTACCTGTCGGGTGAGGCCAACCTGATGCGCTACGACGCGGCCGATCCCACCGCGCCGCGCCGAACGGCCAGGACAAGGGTCGCGGCGGCGCTCGACAGGGTCGGGCTGTCGGCCGCCGCGGCCAAGCGCTACCGGCACTACTCGCTCGGCATGCGCCAGCGCCTGGCCATCGCCGCCGCCCTGCTCGGCCCGCGCGAGCTGCTCATCCTCGACGAGCCGACCAACGGGCTCGACCCGCAGGGCACCAGGGAGGTGCGCTCGCTGGTGAAGGAGATCGCCGCCGACGGCACCACCGTGTTCGTCTCCTCGCACCTGCTGGGCGAGGTCGAGCACATGTGCACGCACGCGGCCATCATGCGAGCCGGCAGGCTGGTCGCGCAGGGGACCATCGCCTCGCTGAACGGCGGTCGCGCCCCGCGCGTCAGGGTCGAGACGCCCGACGGGGCCGACGCGGCCAGGGTCCTGCGCGGGCTCGGCCTGTCGGACGTCGCGCACGACGGCCATGAGGTGAGCGCCGACCTCGGCGGGCACGCCACCGAACGGCTCAACGCCTCGCTGGTCGAGGCGGGCGTGGCGGTCAGAGGTCTGTCGGTCGTACGGCCGAGCCTGGAAGAGGTGTTCGTCGGGCTGACCGGGGAGGGTTTCGATGTCGAAGGTTGAGCCTGAGGTTCGCGACGTGGAGGCCGGTGAGCCGCCGCGCGGAGGCGGGGCGCGGCGGATTCCGGGGCTGGTGCCGGTGGCCGAGTCAAGGCTCACCGCCGAGGTCGGGCCGCGCGCCGACCTGCCGGGCCGGATCGCCCCGCAGGGACCGCCGGCCCTGCCGGTCCCTCCGCAGGACGGCGGGACGGGACCGGTCAGCGCCTTCCTGCGCATGCTCGGCTCGGAGCTGAGCCTGACCTTCCGCAGGCCGCGCAACCTGGCCATGCTCGCCGTCCTCGCGGTCGTTCCCGTCATTCTCGGCGTGGTGCTGCGCCTCGTGGGCGACGACCTGGCCGACGGACCCGGCGGCCTGATCCAGCAGGTGACGGGCAACGGCTTCTTCCTGAGTTTCATCTCGCTGTCGGCGCTGGTACCGCTGCTCATGCCGGTCGCCGTCGCCGTCGTGGCCGCCGACTCGGTGGCGGGTGAGGCGAGCGCGGGCACGCTGCGCTACCTGCTGGCCGCTCCGGCCGGCCGGACGAGGCTGCTGGCGGTGAAGTACGTCAACGCCGTGCTGTTCTGCCTGGCCGTCGCCTCGGCCGTGTCGCTGGCCGCGCTGGTCACCGGCCTGATCCTGTTCCCCGCAGGGCCTGTGACGCTGCTGTCGGGCGTGGCGATCCCGCTCGGCGACGCCCTGCTGCGGATGCTGATCGTCATCGGCTACGTGACGGCGGGCATGGCCGCGCTGGCCGCCGTCGCGCTGGCGCTGTCGACGCTGACCGAGGCGCCGATCGGCGCGATCGCCGCCACCGTGGTGCTGGTCATCTCCACCCAGGTGCTCAGGGTGATCCCCCAGCTCGACGTGCTGCAGCCGTATCTGCTGCCCAACTGGTGGGGCGACTTCGACGCCGTGCTGCGCGACCCCATCGCCTTCGACGACCTGAGCTCGGGACTGCTGGCCTTCGGCGCCTACATCCTGCTGTTCGGCTCCCTCGCCTGGGCCCGCTTCACCAGCAAGGACATCACCTCCTGAGGCCGGCCGCCGCGCCGCGACCGCCCACGGGGATCCCCGGCTTCACGGCCTCACGCGGCCGTGGGCCGGGGTTTCCTGGTTGATGAGCCGTCTTCGTGAGCCGTCTTCGCGCGCCTCGGGGGCCCATGCGTTCACGGGCCCCCGCAGGACGTCAGGCCGAGCGGCGGCGCAGGCCCATGAAGCCGATCACCACGCCGATGACGCCGACGACCAGCCCGGCCCCGCCCAGCAGCCTGGCGGTGCCGTCGGAGGACGAGCCCGATGCCGCCACCGGCGCCACCGAGGGAACGCCTCCCGTGCCGGCCGAGGTGGCCTCGCCACTCGCGGCGGACGGCGACGCGGAGGCCGAGCCGTGCTCACCGTCGCCCGAGGCGGGGGTGAGCTTGAGCAGCGGAGCGGGCTTCTCCGCCTCGCTGCCGTCGGCCTCGGGCTCGTCGGCCCACCGCACGACCTCGCCGCCCGAGTAGGTCTGGGTGGTGGGGAAGAGCAGCTGCGTGGTGTCGGTCGGCAGCTGGCCCATCGACACCTCGAACTCCTGGAACTGGCCCGGCTTGATCTCCCCGCCCGACCAGACGACCTTGGTGACCGCCTCGGTCAGGTCGCCGTACTCGGTCTTCACCGGCTTGGGCAGCTTGCCCTCGGTGACCTTGACCTCCCAGCCCGGCACCGGCTTCACCGAGACGAAGGCCAGCGGATGGTCGACGGGGAAGGAGACCTCGATCTTGGTGGTCGAGGCGTTGTCGCGCTCGTTCGGCACGCGGAAGGCGACCTTGGTGAATCCGCCCTGCTCGGCGCTGCCCGGGTTGATGGTGACGTGGGCGAGGGCGGGGACCGCCAGGCCGAGGGAGAGGGCGGTGGCGGCGGCGAGCACGCCGGCCGTACGACGGAAGGTGGACATGCGGAAACTCCACTTGAAGGACGAAGGAAGGGAAGAGGCGTCAGACAGCGGGAAGTGGAGGACCGCGTCTGCTGACGATGTGGCGCAGGACGGCGCGGCGGCCTGCGACGCGCGGGATCGCGCGGACCGGCGCCCGCCGGATCGAGATCGTGGCGGGCGCGGGTAGCAGGCCGACCAGCCGGTGGCCGAGGCGGCGCAGCAGCGACCAGAGCGCGGCCTCGCCGCGCGCCAGCCACCAGCCGGTGATCAGCGTCGCCGTCAGGTGGGCGAGCAGCATGCCCAGGTCTTCACCGAGCCTCGGGCCGAGGCCGGCGCCGAGCGCCGAGTCCAGGCCGGGGCCGTGCCCGTGGGCGAGGGTGAGGACCGCGCCGCCGCCTTCGGGGGCGAACAGCTCGTGCAGCCCCGCCTGCAGCCCCAGGAGCGTGAGGTTGATCGTCGAGGTCGAGCGCTCCTTGCCCGACAGCGCCAGCGCGAGCGCCATGACCGTGCCGCCGCCCAGCGCGAGCGCCCACAGCGGGGGCCCGTCACCGCCGGCCACCACGTGACCGAGCGCTGCCAGCAGCACGCAGACGGCCGAGAAGGCGGCCGCTCGCGTGAGCCGGAGTGGAAGGTTGGCGCGCATGGGTGCCCGTATGTTCTCACGGGGCCCATACGGCTGTGTTCAATGCCTGGAAGAAGTGTCTGCTTTGTGGCTAGGGTCAGGGCTGAGGTGAGGAATTTGCGGCATTTCGCTGGATTGCTTCTCGGCGTGATCGTGACCGGCGCCCTGCTGGTCGGGGGCGGCTGGGCAGCCCAGCAGGCGCTGACGGTCGCGCCGGGGACGGCCGTGCCCGTCACGGGCACGCGCCTGTGGATCGCCCTCGCCGCCATGGCGGTGATCGGCCTGGTGCTCGGGCTGGTGGTGGTGGGCAGGGTCTCGCCGCTGGCCACGTTCGTGCCGTCGATGGTCCTGCTGGCCTGGACGGTCGTCTACGCGCTCGACGTGAACAGGGCGCTGTCGTTCATCCCCGACGAGGCCTCGATGCACCAGGTGGTGCTGGATGCGGGCGCGGGCAACGTGACGCTGCTGACCACCGGCGTCTACGCCCTGCTCGGCGTGCTGATGTTCCTGCCCGTCCTGATGCCTTCCCGCTGGTCGCGCAGGCACGACGACCTGGACGACGACTACGAGGAGGCCCAGGAGGGCAGTTACTACTGACCCGTGCGGGTGTAGAGCCTGGTCACCACCTCCTCGATCGTCTCCTCGGGCGAGGTGGCCATCAGCTGCTCGAGCGAGCCGTCGAAGGCCAGCCGCCCGTGGTCGATGACCATCACCCGCCTGCACAGCCGTTCGATGTCACCCAGGTCGTGCGTCGTGAGCAGGACGGTGGTGCCGCGCTCGGCGTTCACTCGCAGGAGGAACGCGCGGATGCTGTTCTTGCTGATCACGTCGAGCCCGATCGTCGGCTCGTCGAGCACCAGCACGTCGGGCGCGTGCAGCAGCGCGGCCGTCAGATCGCCGCGCATGCGCTGGCCCAGGCTGAGCTGGCGCACCGGCGTGCGCAGGAACTCCGCCAGGTCGAGGGTCTCCACCAGCTCGTCGAGCCGTTCGCGGAACACCTTGCGATCTACTTTGTAAAGGAGCCGGATCAGTTCGAAGCTGTCCTTGAGCGGCAGATCCCACCACAGCGTCGTGCGCTGCCCGAACACCACGCCGATCCTCCTGGCCAGCGTCGTGCGCCTCCTCGAGGGGTCGAGCCCCGCCACGCGCACCCGCCCCGAGGTGGGGGTGAGGATGCCGCAGAGCATCTTGATCGTGGTCGACTTGCCCGCGCCGTTGGGGCCGAGGTAGCCGACGAACTCTCCAGGCTCGACCCGGAACGACAGATCCCGTACGGCGTGCACGAGCGCGCGCTTGACCTTGAACGAGCGTCCAGCCCGGTCCAGCTCGATCATTGCTAACTCCCCGTCGATCGGTAGCGGCGAACGCCCTGGCGCCAGGCGAGGGCGGCCAGCAGCGCGAGAAGGAGGGCGGCGAGAGGCCCGGCGAAGCGCAGGAACCCGGGCGTGCCGAACGGGTCGTCCCTGCCCAGGACGTACAGGCCAGGCTGCCAGTTGATGAAGGCGAGCGGCAGCACGTAGGTGACCCCTCGCACCAGGTCGCGGCCGTAGACGCTGAACGGGTACTGGCTGAGCTGGCCGCCGCCGTAGGTGAAGGCGTTGCACACCTCGGGCGCGTCGGTGACCACGAACTGCAGCGCCCCCGCCAGGGTCCAGAGCGAGGCGAAGATGACCATGGCGGTGGCGATCATGACGGGGACCATCCAGACGCGCTGCCACGGCACGTCGAGTTCGGCCATCGCCACGCCCAGCACGATCACGGCCTGGAGCACCCGTCCGATCCTGGTGGGGGTGAACCTGTCGACGGTGGTCTGCACCCAGGTGGAGGCGGGCCTGATGAGGAAGGCGTCGAAGGTGCCGGCCTTGATGTGCTGGCTGATCCTGTCGATGTTGCCGACGCACATGTCCACGGAGGAGAAGGCGATGTTGGCCGCGCCGTACAGGAAGAGGACCTCCGGGCGGGTGAACCCGGCCAGGGAGGTGGTGTTGGCGAAGACGACGAGGATCACTCCGACGTCCACGGCCGCCAGCGCGAAGCCGAAGACGACCATGAGCGCGAAGGAGACGGGATAGGCCGCGGCCGCGCGGGTCCAGGTCCAGGCGAGCAGGGCGTAGGTCCTAACCACCCTGGATCACCACCTTGTGCCTGATCGCCTGGGTGGCGAGCGCGCCGAGCCCGAGCAGGACGGCCGCCCACAGCGCCTGGAAGGCGAGCGCGTCGGCGAGGTCGGCCTTGTCGAGGTAGACGTCGGCCGGCACCTGCACCATCGCGGCCCATGGAAGCGCGGAGGCGAGGTCGCCCAGCCAGCCGGGGAAGATCGACAGTGGCACCATCATGCCGCTGAAGAAGGTCGTCAGCACCAGCGACACGGTGGCGATGCCCCTGTCGTCGGTCAGCCAGCACACCGACAGCGCCACGAGGTAGCGCCAGGCGAAGCTGACCAGGACGGCGAGCAGGAAGCTGGCCAGGAAGGCGGCCCACTGCCCCGCGCCCGTGGGGAAGACGATGCCGAACATCAGTGCGCCGAGCATCGTCGGCGGGATGCCGCGCACGAGGAGCAGGTAGGCGGCCCTGCCCAGGTCCTCGGCGAGGGAGCAGGCCTGGAGGGAGGCGGGGCGGACGAGGTCGAGGGCGATGTCGCCGCTGCGGATGCGTTCGGGGATGGTCAGGCCGCCGCCGAACAGCTGCATCGGGCCGATGAAGGCCTGGGTGATGAAGCAGAAGGTGACGGCGTCGATCACGTCGTAGCCGGCCAGACCGGGTCTGGCCTGCCAGAGGGCGATCAGGACATAGGCGCGCAGGATGCCGAAGACGCTGTTGGTGAACGCTCCGGCCACCGCGGCCCAGACGTAGGTGGCGTGTTTGCGGAAGCCGTACCGGACGAGCCGGGCGTAGAGGGAAATGGTGCGTCACCTCCGGTGAGTGATGGCATGGCGACAGCCCGTGGCCGGGTCGGGGCACGGGTGGTGGAGCGGTAATTATCGGCTCAAGGATCAGCGGTCGGCAAGGCGATAAACCGGGCGCGGACCTGACCGGGTGTCGTCGATCGCCTTCGCCGTCCTGCCCGGCTCAGTCGTCGCCGGGGCCGCCCGCCACGCCGACGGCGGGCTCGGGCCGGCACGCCCGGGGCCCGCCGTTCCTCGCCGGCCGCGGGAGCGCCCTGCCGAAGCGGGCGTGAAGAGCGGCGATGCCAGGGCAGAGGACCGTGACGGCGTCGTAGGGTTGCCGCCCCCCGCGCGACGGTGGTGGCCCTCGACGGCGGGATCGCCGGGCGTGCCGGCGGCTGGGACGCGACGGTGCGGTTCGATCCCCGGCTTCCGCGGCAGGGAGCGCCTGGCGGGAAGGATCTCACAGCACCATCGACATATACCGAAAATATAGGAGTTGCTTACTTGCCGGTAGAACGATCCTCTAGAGGGAATTCTTCAGTTGTGCGGTCTGAGATCGACCTGGACGTCTGTCCCGACTATCCGTTCAGCTGGCAGTGCAGGGCGCTCAACGGCCTGCTCCGCGGCACGCTGAAGCCGGCCTCCAGCCTGTTTCTGCGTCACCCTCTGGCCATCACGGCCTGCTCCAGGCTCGGCGAGATCATCAGGCTGGTCCCGATGCGCCAGCCGGGGCATGTGAGCATCGTTCCTCATCGCTCGGGCGAGTGGGTCCGCGCCGGCCATGGGCTCGACGAGCGCAAGGTGCTGCTCTACTTCCACGGCGGCGGGTACTTCAGCGGCTCTCCCGCCACCCACCGGCCGATCACCTGGCGGCTGTCGGTGGTCGCGCGGCGGCCCGTCTTCGCCCTCGACTACCGGCAGGGCCCGATCCACTCGCTCGCCGAGTCGCTGCAGGACGCCCTCGACGCCTACGGGGAGCTGATCGAGCGCGGTCACGAGCCTGGCGACATCCTGTTCGCGGGCGACTCGGCGGGCGGCCACCTCACGCTGGCGACCCTGCTCGCGCTGCGTGACAGAGACCTTCCGCTGCCGGCCGCCGCCATCTGCCTGTCACCGTGGGCCGATCTGAGCGACACCCCGCGCAGGGCCAACCGCTGGATGGATCCGATGCTGCCCGCGGGCAGGGTGGAGTGGCTGGCCAAGAGGTGGACCTCCGGCCTGGACCCGCGCGATCCGCTCGTCTCGCCCGTCTACGGCGACTACACGGGGCTGCCGCCGCTGATGATCGTCACAGGCTCCACCGAGGTGCTGCGCGACGAGGACCGCAGGGTCGCCCTGCGCGCCCGTGAGGCGGGTGTGCCCGTGACCTACGAGGAGTGGCCGAGGATGCCGCACGTCTTCGCGATCCTGGCCGATCTCCTGCCGGAGGCGCGCCTGGTCTACCGGCACATGGCCCGCTTTCTGGCCGCGGTCGAGAACCCAGGGGCGGAATCTTCGCTCGCCGCGTGACGTTCCAGTTGTAGGTTAGGCAGACCTAACTACGCTGGAGGGGTTCGATGACGGAACATCGTGGTGTCGTGCTGCGCACGGAGCGGCTCACGCCGCACATGGTCCGCGTGGTGTTCGGCGGCGAGGGGCTGGCGCGGTTCGCCATCGAGGGGCTGACCGACCACTACGTGAAGCTGGTCTTCCCCTGCGAGGGCGTGGACCTCCCGACGCCCTTCACCATGGCGGGCTGCAGGGAGAGCATGCCGCGCGAGCACTGGCCGAGGTTGCGTACCTACACCGTGCGCGTGTGGGATCCGGCCGCCCGGGAGTTGACGATCGACTTCGTGGTGCACGGCGACGAGGGCCTGGCCGGGCCGTGGGCCGAGGCGGCGCGTCCCGGTGACGAGCTGTACCTGCTGGGCCCCGGCGGCGGCTACGCGCCGAGCCCCGACGCCGACTGGCACCTGCTCGCCGGTGACGAGAGCGCGCTGCCGGCGATCGCCGCCTCGCTGGAGGCGCTGCCGAGCGGCGCGACCGCGCGGGTCTTCATCGAGGTCGAGGGCCCCGAGGAGGAGCAGAAGCTGGACGTGCCCGTCGTCTACGTGCACAGGCAGGGCGGGCCCAGGGGCGACAGGCTCGTCGAGGCGGTGCGCGGGCTGGACTTCCCCTCGGGCAGGGTGCACGCCTTCGTCCACGGCGAGGCCGCGTGCGTCAAGGAGCTGCGCCGCTTCCTGCGGGTGGAGAAGGAGATCCCGCTCGACCAGCTGTCGATCTCGGGCTACTGGCGCCTGGGCGTCGACGACGAGGGCTGGCGCTCGGTCAAGAAGGACTGGAACCGCCAGGTCGAGGCGGAGGAGTCGGCGGCTCTGACGGACTGACGCCCCAGCGGTCACACCAGACACGCCAAAGCCCTCATATCACAGCATTTACTAGCTTCGGGGGAAGATTCGCCTTACCTGCGATACCCCTTGTGACACTCCCGGAGAAAAGCCTCACCCTGCCCGGACACAGTGTGCAGTGACTGTGCCCCTAAGCAGGAGAGGCGAGGTCCCGGATGGCACGTGGATCGAGCGGTATGCCGGCAGGCGTGCGGCCGCTGACGGTGGGCGACCCGGTGATCATCGGCAGGTACCTGTTGCTCGGCCGTCTGGGGACCGGTGGCATGGGCGTTGTCTATCTGGCCGAGCATCCCCGTGGCGGGCTGGTGGCGCTGAAGACGCCGCACGCCGTCCACCTCAACGACCCCACGCTCCGCGCCAGGTTCGCCGAGGAGGTGAGGTTCTCCCGCCGCGTGGTGCCCTTCTGCACCGCCGCGGTGATCGAGGACGGCACCGACCGCGACCGTCCCTACCTGGTCTGCGAGTACATCCAGGGCCCCGCGCTGTCCCAGGTCGTGGTGGCTCGCGGCCCCCTCACCCCCGACCTCGCCTACGGCGTCGCGCTCGGGGTGGCCGCCGCGCTGGTCGCGGTGCACGACGCGGGCCTGGTCCACCGTGACCTCAAGCCGGGCAACGTGCTGCTGTCGCCCGAAGGGCCGCGCGTCATCGACTTCGGCATCGCCCGCGACGTCGACACCGTCGCCGTGCACACCCAGGCCGGGCAGGTCATGGGCAGCCCCGGCTGGGTGGCGCCCGAACGGCTGACCGGCGGGCCCGCGGTGCCCGGCTCGGACGTCTTCGCCTGGGGCTGCCTGATCGCCTTCGCCGCCACCGGCCACCACCCGTTCGGCACCGGCGAGCCCGACGTGCTGACCCGTCGCATCATGCTGGAGCCGCCGCGGGTGGAAGGGGTGCCCGCGCTGCTGCGTCCGGCCGTGGAGGCCGCGCTGGCCAAGGATCCGGCCGAGCGGCCCAAGGCGGCCGACCTGCTGCGCGCGCTGCTGGCCGCGGGCGGGGTCGGCGATCCTTGGGACCTGAGGGCGGCGGTCGGCAGGGTGCTGGGCGAGATCTGGTCGCCGGTGCCGTACCCGCCGGGAGCGGGCAGGGTGCGCCTGGCGCAGGCGGCGCCCGAGGCCGAGCGGACCGAGCCGCGCCGCCGCCGCGCCAAGGCGGGCGCCCACCTGTCGCACGCCAGCTTCGCGGCGCTGGCGACCGTCTCGATCGCGGCGCTGACGGTGGCCGCGGCAGGCGGCGGAGGCGTACGGCTCGACGGCGCCACCCAGCCGCCTGAGAGCGCTCCCTACGTCATGCCGAACGGCACGGCCAGGTCGACGATCAATCCGGGCACGCCCACGGAGGACACGGTGCAGCCGCCGCCCGCCGGGCCCTCGGTCACCCCGACCGTCGTCGTCACCCACACCAGGACGGTCGGCCCTTCCACGTTGCTGCCCGCCAGGACCGAGACGCGGAGGGTCACCTGGCCCGAGCACCACGGCAGGCCGCCGGACGTGCCCGGCGACGGCGACCCGGGCGACTGCGTGAACCCGGCGGGCAAGAAGCGCGGCAACCGCGACTGCCCTCAGCCCTCCTCCGGCATCACCACGATTCCGCAGGAGGGGCCCGGCGAAGAGCCGGGACCGTCGCCCTCGGTGAGCGTCACACCGACCGACCAGGGCACCCCGTCCGCCACGGAGCAGCCGTCGAGCTCAGGAAAGTGAACAAGCGCGGCAAAGCGGTTGATGTAACGCCGGTGGACTGGCGAGTTTCCTGTGTCCATAGATGCAGGTGGGTTTTCGGTGTTTCTTCGCTGGCCAGCCTCTTTGTGTGAAACGTGCAGATCGCAGCCGTGCCGCACGGCTGGCCATGGTGTTCTCTGTCGCCCTCGCCTGCGCCCAGCTCCCGCAGGCCGCCGCAGCGGTCGCGGCGCCCACGGCGACCTGCGCCTTTCCCGCCAGACACCTCGCGCTCGACCGGGGCGCGGTCCTGGCGCTGGAGGTGAGTGTCGCCAACACCGGCGCGGCCGACGCCACCTTCACCGCGGCGATGCGCGCCAACGACCTGTTCGGCGCCGCGCACACCGTCCTCACCCGCACGGTCGGCGCGGGACAGGGCGCCGAGCCGAACGCCCACCTGGTCACCACCGCGGCTTCCTTCGGCACCGCCGAGGTCACCGTGGACATCACCTCGTCGGCCACGGGCGCCACCGTGCTGGGCTCCTGCACGACCAGGCTCACGATCAGCCCCGACACCGACGGCGACGGCCTGCTCGACGCGTGGGAGACCCAGGGGATCGACAGCGACGGCGACGGCGTCGCCGACCTCGTGCTCACGGGTGCCGACCCCCGGCGCAGGGACATCTACCTCGAGCTCGACCACATGACCGCGCACGCGCTGCGGCCCGAGGCCCGTCAGGACGTCGTCGCCGCCTTCGCGAACGCCCCGCTGGCCAACCCGGACGGCAGCAACGGCATCACCCTGCACATCGACGAGGACGAGGAGATCGCCCATCAGGACGACCTGACCACCTGGGCCGGCTTCGACGCCGTCAAGTCCGCCTCGTTCGGCACCGCCGCCCAGCGCCAGAACCCCAAGGCGCTGGCCGCCAAGCGGCTGGCCTACCACTACGCGCTCTTCGCCCACCAGCACGACAGCAGCACCTCGTCAGGGCGGGCCGAGATCCACGGCGACGACATCCTGGTGACGCTGGGCGCGGACACGTGGGGGTTGAACGACGAGGGAACCCACCACGTGGGCAGCACGAGGCAGCAGGCGGGCACGCTCATGCACGAACTCGGCCACAACCTCGGCCTCCTGCACGGCGGCGACAGCGACGTCAACTGCAAGCCGAACTACATCAGCGTCATGAGCTACGCCTTCCAGACGGGGTACATCCCGCAGGCCGGCGGAGGACGCAAGCTCGACTACTCCACCCAGGAGCTCAGGCCGCTCGAGGAGCCGCGCCTGCTGGAGAGGGACGGCGTCGGCGACGCGGGGCGGAACATCACCTACTGGAGCTCCGACGGCGGGGCGGGCGGCTGGAGCAGTGGCCAGGCGAATGCCGGGCTCGACTGGGACGAGGACGGCGCGCAGGATCCCGATCCGGTGTCAGTGGACGTCAACAACCTGGGCATCTCCGGCTGTGGCCCCAGCGCGGGCCAGACGCTCACGGGCTACGACGACTGGCAGCGCCTCGACCTCAACTTCCGCGACGACGCCGACTCCGGCAGAGGCCCGCACGCGCCGGTCCCCTCCGAGCTGACGGGGGAGAGCGCCAGCATGATCGAGGAGCAGATCGCGGTCGCGCTCGCGCCCAGGGCGGAGGCCGGGGGACCCTACGTCACGCAGGGGAGGGCGGCCGTCACCTTCCAGGGCTCGGCCAGGGACCCCGACTCGTCCGAACTCGCCTTCGCGTGGGACTTCGGCGACGGCACGGTCGGCACGGGCGCCACGCCGTCCCACGCCTACGGCGGCGAGGGCACCTTCACCGTGACCGTCACGGTGACCGACTCCAGCGGCCTGTCCGGCAAGGACAGCGCCACGGTCACGGTCGAAGGCGCCGTCGGGGCCGGCTCCTCCTGAACGCGATCAGCATGGGGCGAACACCGCGATCGGCGGCATAATGCCGCTCGTGGAACTTGCCATCGACCCGGATCGTCAGGTGAAGTCTCTCGCCTGCGACTGCTGCGAGACCCCGTTCGACCGGGTGACGGGGTTCATCAATAACGAGAACGGCGCCTACGCGATCTACTTCGCCTCCTGCTACCACCATGACGGCGTCCACGACGCGTGGATCGACGTCATCATGGACGACCACTGGGACGCGGACGCGCCCGCCACCCGTCCGGGGGCGGGGCGCGTCACGTTCGGCTGCAGGGTGGGGCCGGTGGAGGGGCATGACGGCGTCGCCTGCTCCCTGGTCGGCGCCGCGCGGCTCGCCGCCGACATCCCGCTGTACGGGCGCAAGCTCTCCAGGGACGAGGCTCTCGGCCACCCCTGGCTGGTGGCCTACTGGGACACCGTCGACCACATCCTCGAGAACGATCCGACGGTGAGCGCGCACCTGTACGGCGTCTGAGAGGGCGGGCGTCGCCGCTGGAGCGGCGTGATGGACGGACGGTCAGCGGTGACCGGAGTGGGCTTCGGGGTGCCTGCCGTACCGGAGGGACAGCGCGCCCGCCGCGCAGACCAGCAGCGCCCCCGACCAGACGATGGAGGCGGCGACGCCGGTCACCTCGGTGACCAGGCTGTCCGCGACGACCCCCGCGATCGTGAAGTTCACCATGACGGCGTTGAGCAGGGCCACGCCGCGCCCGCGCAGTTCCTCGGGCAGGTCGCGCAGCCGGCGCGGGGATCATCGCCAGCACGATGAGCACCCTGGCCAGGTCGGAGCCGATCAGCAGCACCCGCTTGGGCAGCCGGTCGGTCACCGGTCCCACGAAGGCGCGGAGATCACCCAGAGCGGAAAAGCCCCGGTTCCGCGGGCGCGCGGAACCGGGGCTGTCGCCGGGGAACCCTCCCATGCCCTAGGAGGAATCGGCGAGTCTCAGTGGGCGAACTGCTCCTCCTCGGTGGAGCCCTTGAGCGCGGTGGTCGAGGAGTCGGGCGCGATCGCGGTGCTGACCAGGTCGAAGTAGCCGGTGCCGACCTCGCGCTGGTGCCTGGTGGCGGTGTAGCCGCGCTGCTCGGCGGCGAACTCGGCCTCCTGCAGCTCCACGTAGGCCGTCATGCCGTCGGAGGCGTAGCCCTGGGCGAGGTTGAACATCGAGTAGTTCAGCGAGTGGAAGCCGGCCAGCGTGATGAACTGGAACTTGTAGCCCATGTGCCCGAGCTCGCGCTGGAACTTGGCGATCGTGGAGTCGTCCAGGTGCTGCTTCCAGTTGAAGGAGGGCGAGCAGTTGTAGGCCAGCATCTGGTCGGGGTACTTCGCCTTGATGGCCTCGGCGAACTCGCGGGCCACGTCCAGGTCGGGCGTGGAGGTCTCCATCCACAGCAGGTCGGAGTAGGGGGCGTAGGACAGGCCGCGGTCGATGCAGGCCTCGACGCCGTTGCGCACCCTGTAGAAGCCCTCGGCGGTACGGTCACCGGTGGTGAAGCGCTGGTCGCGGGGGTCGACGTCGCTGGTCAGAAGCGTCGCGGCCTGGGCGTCGGTCCGCGCGATGATCAGTGAGGGGACACCCGCCACGTCGGCCGCGAGGCGGGCCGCGTTGAGGGTCTTGATGTGCTGGCCTGTCGGGATCAGCACCTTGCCGCCGAGGTGGCCGCACTTCTTCTCCGAGGCGAGCTGGTCCTCCCAGTGCACGCCCGCGGCGCCGGCCGCGATCATGCCCTTCATCAGCTCGAAGGCGTTCAGCACGCCGCCGAAGCCGGCTTCCGCGTCGGCCACGATCGGGGCCAGCCAGTGGGTGTCGTCGGACCCCTCCGACCAGGTGATCTGGTCGGCGCGCAGCAGCGCGTTGTTGATGCGGCGCACGACGGCGGGGACCGAGTTGGCCGGGTACAGCGACTGGTCGGGGTAGGTCTGCCCGCCGAGGTTGGCGTCGGCGGCCACCTGCCAGCCGGACAGGTAGATCGCCTTCAGCCCCGCCTTCACCTGTTGCACGGCCTGGTTGCCGGTCAGCGCGCCGAGTGCGTGGACGTAGTCCTCGGTGTGCAGCAGCTTCCACAGGCGCTCGGCGCCGAGGCGGGCAAGGGTGTGCTCCTCCTGGACGCTGCCGCGCAGGCGGATGACGTCCTCGGCGGTGTAGGTGCGCTCGGTGCCCTGCCAGCGAGCGTCGCTCTCCCACTCGCGCTGCAGCTGCTCAGCGGCTCCCTTGAGGCGATCGTTCATTTTTCACTCCTTTGTCGTCCCCTGGGTGCTTGTTCCGAGTCTGTGCCCGGGATCGAGGAGTCAACAGGCTTGATCTTGCAGAAGAATCGCGAAATTTCTTCTCAGGATGATACTGACGGGTATTCAACGCAGAAGAAATTGCGAGTTTTCACTATGGACTAGACCAATCGAGCGGCGCTCTGGAAGATGCGGGGATTTTTCGTTTAGGATCCCGACATGGCCCCCTTGCTCGGCGAAGAACCGCTGTCTTTGACGCAGGAGCTCGATCTCATCGCCTTCGGTCAGAGGCTGCGCCACCTGCGCAAGCAGCGCGGCCTGACCCTCTCCGACCTGGGAGGACGGGTCAGCAGGGCGCCCAGCCAGCTCTCCCTGCTCGAGAACGGCAAGCGCGAGCCCAAGCTGTCGCTGCTGAAGTCGCTGGCCACCGCGCTCAACGTGCCGGTCGAGGAGCTGCTGCGCCGCCAGCCCCCCAACCGCCGGGCCCAGCTAGAGATCGCGCTCGAGGAGGCCCAGCGCGACCCCATCTACACCAGCCTGGGCCTGCCGCGGCTGAAGGTCTCCGCCCGCGTGCCCAACGACGTCCTCGAACACATCCTCGGCCTGTACGGCGAGCTGCGCGCCAGGCAGGCCCGCGGCACCGCCACCCCCGAGGAGGCGAGGGCGGCCAACGCCGAGCTCCGCCGCAGGCAGCGCGAGCGGGGCAACTACTTCCCCGACATCGAGAAGGCCGCCGCCGAGGCACTGGCCGCCGTCGGCTACCGGGCGGGCGCGCTGTCCCAGAGCACCGTCCAGGCCCTCGTCACCCACTTCGGCTACACCGTGCACACCGTGCAGGACCTGCCGCGCTCGGTCCGCTCGATCACCGACCTGCGCAACCGCCGCATCTACGTCAAGCACGAACAGCTCGGCATGCACTCCCCCCGCACGATCCTGCTGCAGACCCTCGGCCACCTCGCGCTCGGCCACGACAAGCCGCGCGACTTCGCCGACTTCCTCCAGCAGCGCACCGAGGCCAACTACTTCGCCGCCGCCGTCCTGGTGCCCGAGCGCACCGCCGCGCAGTTCCTCCAGGAGGCCAAGCAGGACCGCGCCCTGTCGGTGGAGGACCTGCGCGACGTCTACGCCGTCTCCTACGAGATGGCCGCCCACCGCTTCACCAACCTGGCCACCCACCACCTCGACCTGGTCTGCCACTTCGTCCGCAACGACGCCGGCGGCACCATCTACAAGGCCTACGAGAACGACGGCATCGTCTTCCCCGCCGACGAGCAGGGCGCCATCGAGGGGCAGCGGATGTGCCTGCAGTGGTCGGGACGCCAGGTCTTCCTCTCGCCCGACCGCTTCTCGGTCTTCTACCAGTACTCCGACTCGCCGACCGGCACCTACTTCTGCGTCGCGCACGTCGACCCCTCGCGCGAGCGGGACTTCGCGATCACGCTGGGCGTGCCGTACAGGGAGTCGCGGTGGTTCAGGGGGAGGGAGACGACGAACAGGACGCGCTCCAACTGCCCCACGGGCGACTGCTGCCGCCGCCCTCCGACCGAGCTGGCCCAGCGGTGGGAGGGATACGCCTGGCCGTCGGCGCGGGCCAACTCCCACGTGCTCGCCGCGCTGCCGCCTGGCTCGTTCCCCGGCGTGGACGAGGCCGACGTCTACACCTTCCTCGAACGTCACGCATCCCAGGCGTAGCGGGCCTTCCCCTCCGGGCCCCACCCCTCCGGCGGCTCGCCGTACGGGCGACTCTAAGCTGATGAATGGTGAGATCGACGGGGGAGGGGCTCGTGCTGCCTGAGGTGGAGGCGTGGTTGCGCGGCCGTACGTCCTCGGCCGACGACTGGCCCCTTCACGCGCTGCTCGAGCGCAAGGGCGCCACCACCGTCAGCGTCGTCCTGCCGGCCCGCGACGAGCGGGCGACCATCGGCACGATCATCCGCGTGATCAGGCGGGAGCTGCGCGGCCTGGTCGACGAGGTCGTGGTGATCGACTCCCGCTCCTCCGACGACACGGCCGCGGTGGCCGCGCGCGCGGGGGCGGCGGTCCACGCCCAGGACGAGATCCTGCCGGAGCTCAAGCCGCTCGACGGCAAGGGCGAGGCGCTGTGGAAGTCGCTGGCCGTGACCTCGGGCGAGCTGGTCGTCTTCGTCGACTCCGACCTCAGGGACTTCCGCGCCTCCATGGTGACGGGCCTGCTCGGCCCGCTCCTCGACGACCCCTCCGTCGTGTACGTGAAGGGCTGCTACGACCGGCCGCTCCTCGGCGCCCCCACCGGCGGCGGCAGGGTGACCGAGCTCGTGGCCAGGCCCCTGATCAACCTGCACTGGCCACAGCTGGCCGGCTTCGTCCAGCCGCTGGCGGGAGAGTACGCGGGCCGCCGCTCCGCCCTGGAGCGCGTCCCCTTCATCACCGGCTACGGCGTCGAGATCGGGCTGCTGATCGACCTGCTCGAGATGGCCGGCCTCGACGCGCTGGCCCAGGTCGACCTCGGCTCGCGCGAGCACTCACCGCAGTCGACAGAGGCGCTCGGCGCGATGGCGGGGCAGATCATGCTGGCCGTCTGGTCCCGCCTCGAACGGCAGGGCAAGATGATCCCGCTGCACGAGCCGTCCGCCAGGCTCTCCCAGTTCAGCCGCGCAGGGAACGGCCACAAGGTGACGACCAGGGACGTCTCGATCGCCGAGCGTCCTCCGATGATCACCATGGCGGGTAACCTCCGGTAGATGAGCAGATGGAACGACCTCACCGGTGGCACCTCGGGCAAGGAGTACGCCGGCAGGTTCGAGGCGCTGGCCGCCACCGGCAAGGACGTCCACGGCGAGGCCCGCCTGTGCGCCGCGCTCGTCCCGCCGGGCTCGCGCGTCCTGGACGCGGGATGCGGCACAGGCAGGGTCGCGATCTGGCTGGCCGAGCAGGGCTACGACGTCACGGGCGCCGACCTCGACCCTTCCATGCTCGACGTCGCCCGCGCCAAGGCCCCCGGCCTCACCTGGATCGAGTCCGACCTGGCCGACCTCGACCTCGACGACGCCTTCGACCTCGTCGTCGCGGCGGGCAACGTGATCCCGCTGCTGGCCGAGGGCGCCGAGCCGCGCACCGTCTCACGCCTGGCGCGCACGCTGAGGCCTGGCGGCCTGCTGGTCGCCGGGTTCGGGCTGGACGCCGCGCACCTGCCGGTGCCGCCGAGCGTCACCCTCGCCGACTACGACGCCTGGTGCGAGGCCGCGGGGCTGGTGCTGGAGCGTCGCCTGGCCACCTGGGACGGCAGGCCGTACGACGACGGGGGCTACGCGGTCAGCATCCACCGCCGCCCTTCATCCCCGCTCTGACGATCGGCCCTCCCCGGCTCTCCCTGCTCTAGCGGGCAGCTCTTCCCGGCTCCCCCGGCTCTAGCGGTCGGCGGGTGCGGCCGGTGCGCCGGCCTCGATCGCCGCGGCGACGAAGGCCGCCACCTGGTCGCGTCCCGCCTCGGCGTCGGCGAAGTCGTCGCCCAGCATGATGCGCCCGAGCTGCGGCATCATCGACGGCCACAGCGCGAGCCCGGTGAGCGTGTAGAGCAGCCTGGCGATCTCGGGGGAGACCTCCCTGCCGAGCCCTCGCGCCAGTGACTCCGCCTTCTTCCCGCACCGCTGCGCGCGCGCCTCGAAGCCGGGCAGGTCGGGGCCGCGAAAGTTCAGCGCCTCCCACATCAGCAGCCGTACCAGCTGGGGGTGCTCGCGGTAGTAGTCGGTCAGCTTGGCGACGTACTCGACAGGGTCGCTCGGCATCGCGATCTGCTCGGTGAGGTCGTTGATCGCGTCGGTGACCACCGCGTCGAAGAGCATCTCCTTGGTGCCGAAGTGACCGTAGATGCGCTCCTTGTTGACGCCCGCTCGTTCGGCGATGCGGTCCACACGCGCTCCGGCCAGGCCGTAGGCGGCGAACTCCTCCCCTGCGGCCTTCAGCAGAGCGGCCCGGGTGGCGGCGGTCGAGTCCTTCGTAGCCATGGTCGGCATTCTATCTGGACCAACTAGTTGGTTGACGTCCAACTAGTTGGTTGGCTACTGTCCGACCCATGAGTACCGCGACCTTGAGCCGTCCCGCCCCCGCGGCGCCCGCATTCGCGCCCACCTTGACCGTCTTCGTCCTGACCGCGTTGCTCGTCAGCGGCCAGCTGTACGTCGTGATCCCGCTCCTGCCCGACATGGCGGTCGGCTGGCACACCGATCCAGGCGCACTCACCTGGCTGGTCACCGCCTTCGCCATCGGCTACGCCATCGGATTCCTGCTGTTCGGCCCACTGTCCGACCGCATCGGCAGGCGCAGGCTCCTCATGATCGGCATGCCCCTCGCCGCCGTGGCCACCGCGCTCGTGGCGATCAGCTCCGATCCTGGCGTGGCCATCGCGCTGCGACTGGTCCAGGGGGTGGCGGTGGCGACCTTCCCGCCCGCCGGCATGGCCTACCTGGGAGAGTCCGTCGAACCCCGCCGCAGGGTCGTCGCCATCAGCGCGATCACCGGCGCCTTCCTGGCCTCGGCCGTCCTGCTGCAGGTCGCGGGTCAGCTCCTGGTCGGCTCCGTCGGCTGGCGCGGACTGTTCGTCCTGTCCGCGATCGGGCTCGCGCTGGCCTGGCTCGGCCTGCGGGCCGTCATGTCACCCGACCGGCCGCGCGAGCAGCGCGGCTCGCTCATGGCGACCTACAGGGTCGTGCCCTCGCTGCTGGCCAACCCCGCTCTGGCGCTGCGCTACCTGGCCGTGCTCGTCCTGCTCGGCGGCTTCGTCGCCGTCTACACCGGACTCCAGCTGTCCGGCGTCGTGACCTCCTCCGGCGAACTGCTCGGCCTCAGGGCCAGCGGACTGCCGTCGATCCTGCTGATCCCGCTGCTCACGCCCTGGCTGGCCCGCCTGTCGGCGCCGGTCCGCGCGACCGTCTTCCTGCTCCTTGCCGCCTTCACCCTGGCCGTCACCGGCGCGACGGGTCCCGGCGCGGTCGGCCTGGCGCTGCTGCTCGCCCTCTACGTCGCCGCGATCACCGCGGGCCTTCCCGCGCTCAACGAGTCGATCGCCTCGCTCGCCGAGAGCTCGCGCGGCACCGCGCTGGCGCTGTTCTCCTTCTTCCTGGCCGTGGGCAGCAGCCTCGGCCCGCTCGCGGCGGCCGCTTTCTCCCGCTTCGACCTGCTCATGTACGGCCTGGCGGGCGTCATGATCGTGGGCGCGCTGGCCGTCCTCGTGTCGACCCGGCTGGCGGCAGGAGGCCGCCGGGTGTGAGCTCGGGTTCGGAGGTGTCGAGCCAGGGTCCCCCTCGGGGTGGCCGCGGGTGGCGGGTTCGGGACGGCGGCGGGTAGAGTCAGCCCTGTTACCACCGGTAACGCCATGGTTTTGGGCATACCGGCATAAAAGACCACACGTAAGCGGGAGTGGCGGGATGACCGGCTTCTGTCCAGAACTCAGCGACGACGTCATCGACGTGCGGAAATGGGTCCACGAGTTCGCGCGCGACGTCATCCGTCCAGCAGGCGCCGAATGGGACGAACGCGAAGAGACCCCCTGGCCGGTCATCCAGGAAGCCGCCAAGATCGGCCTCTACTCCCTCGACTTCTTCGCCACCCAGTGGTTCGAGGAGAGCGGGCTGGCCCTGCCCGTGGCCTTCGAGGAGATCTTCTGGGGCGACGCGGGCATCGGACTGTCCATCGTCGGCACCGGCCTCGCCGCCGCCGCCCTGTCCTCCGGCGGCACACCCGAGCAGATGGGGGAGTGGCTGCCCCAGATGTTCGGCACCCCCGACGACGTCAAGCTCGGCGCCTTCTGCGCCTCCGAGCCCGAGGCGGGATCGGACGTGGGCGCCATCCGCACGCGTGCCGTACGGGACCCTTCAGGAGACTGGATCCTCAACGGCGTGAAGACCTGGGCCACCAACGGCGGCATCGCCAACGTGCACGTCGTGGTCGCCTCGGTCGATCCGGAGCTCGGTACCCGCGGGCAAGCCTCGTTCGTCGTCCCGCCCGGCACTCCGGGGCTGTCCATGGGACAGAAGTTCCGCAAGCACGGCATCCGCGCCTCACACACCGCCGAGGTCGTCCTCGACGACGTACGGCTGCCCGCCTCCTGCCTGCTCGGCGGCCAGGACAAGCTCGACGCCCGCCTGGCACGCGTACGGAAGGGGGAGAGAGCGGGGGAGCAGGCCGCCATGCGCACCTTCGAGACCACCCGCCCTTCGGTGGCCGCCATGGCGGTGGGGATCGCCCGCGCCGGCTTCGAGTACGCCCGCGACTACGCCCGCGAGCGCGAGCAGTTCGGCAGGAAGATCGGCGAGAACCAGGCGATCGCGTTCCTGCTGGCCGACATGGCCACCCGGGTGGACATGGCCAGGCTCCTGACGTGGAGGGCGGCGTGGATGGCGCGCAACGGAAGGGCGTTCGACCAGGCGGAGGGGTCGATGTGCAAACTGGTGGCGGGGGAGACGGCGGTGTGGGTGACGGAACAGGCGATCCAGATCCTGGGCGGGGCGGGATACACCAGAGAACACCCGGTGGAGCGCTTCCACCGCGACGCCAAGATCTACACCATCTTCGAAGGCACCTCGGAGATCCAGCGCCTGATCATCGGCCGCGCCGTCACCGGCCTGCCCGTTCGTTGATCAAAGCCCAGCGACGAGGATCGTCATGGAGGTTGGATTGCGCCGCTGTTCCGTGGCTCAGGAGCGCCGCCCAACATCACCGTTCGCACCGAGGTACTGTGGTCGCCGCATGATCACCATCGCCACCGCTTTTTGCGAAGCGCATCAATGCCCCCACCGCAGGCACTCGGGCGCCGCTACTTCTCAGGATCCAGGCCATCATGACCGGCATCCGCATCCAGCGGATGCCGGTCACGGAGTGGCGGATCCAGGCTTGCCGACGCGAACTAATGGATCGCATCCTGCCGTGGAACCAACATCACGTGCTGCGAGAGTTGGAGACGTTCTTCAACGCGCTTTGTCACTTCAGGGAGAAGGCGCGGACGGACGTCTGCTTGATGGAGTTGCCTGCCTTGTCCCAGGCCTCGACCTTCAGGGTGACGGTGCCCTTGGCTGCCCCGTAGCGGGCCCTCGCCGTGTAGGTGCCGTCCCTTTCCTGTTTGACGTCGACGGGGTTGTAGGTGGCGCCGTCGTCAGTGCTGGCCCAGAGCCTCAGTCCGGCGATGTCGGGCATCTTGGACCGGGACGGTGAGCGGTATGGAGAGACGGTGAAAGTGTGCGTACGGCCGGACCGTACGCTGTTTCTGGCATCCAGGGTGTCGCCCAGGTCGTAGCTGACGAACACGACCGGAGCCGGGCGGCAGGGCTTGGCGGTGCCGTACATCGCTTCAAGGGTGCAGAAGGATCCGGGCAGGGGGTCGGCCGCCGCTGGGGTGGTGAAGGTCCACTCGGTGTCGTGCTGAGCGTTCTTGGCAGTCAGCCGGTAGCTGCCTGGGCCTTCCGGCAAGGTGAAGAGCGGCAGGATGTCGGTGCCGCCGTACGGGGTGCGCGGGATCTGCTTGCCGTCCCGGTAGAGACGGACGTCGATGCCCGGCTCGAAGGGGCTGGCCCAATAGTCGGCGTTGTACTGCCTGGCGCCCGGCGAGCCGTTGCTGAGCTCGAACTCCGCCCACAGGCTGTCGCCCTGGATGCAGATCATGCACCGGAGGCTGAAGCCGAGGTTGGCGCCTGGCTTGGCCAGCTTGTAGAGGGACTGCGGGCCGGTCGCGGCGCCGGGGGTGAACGGCGCGGTCAACCACGACTGCCGGGTACGGATCGGCTTGTCGAGCACCTCCAGCGCCCACTGCGGCTGGATGCCCGCCTGGCTCAGCGGATCGGCGATCTCCCACATGCCGTGCGAGCTGAGCACTTCGGGATCGAGCGGTCCGACCCAGTCACGCCGTTCCTGCAGGGTGAGCCGGGGAACGCCCCATTCGGACGGCTGCGACGCCAGAGGCAGGACGTCGTCCATCTTCCACGCGTACCGCCAGTCGCCTTAGCGCTCAGGGGTGACGGTGTGGATGTCCATGTCGATCCTGGCCAGGTCGCGCTCGGTGAAGGTGTAGTGCAGCGAGCGGGGCACCCGGCCCTCCTCGTAGGGGGCGAAGGTGTAGGTGTAGGGCGATTCCGGGGTCCCGCTCACTCGGACGGTGATCCGCTTGCCGTTGGTGATCTGCTCGCGCAGCTTGACCGCTTCCCTCGTCGGCAGGGACACGTTCGGGATGCCCACCGGCTTGGCCGGCCCGGTGAACGGGATCTGGGCGATGCCGAGGGGGATCGCGCAGCCGGTACCGGCACTCGGGAAGTGCGCGATCGCCGCCGCGCCGGCGTCGCGGATCGCGCCGATCCGCTCGATCGCCACGCCGCACGTCGGCTGGCCGTACACGTCCTTCGCCATCGCCGCTTCCAGCAGGACGAGCTTGCCGCGCAGGTTGCGGCCTGTGAGGTCCTCCGGGTTGCCGAGGCCGACGTCGATCACCTCGAGCTCTTGCGTTCCGACGAACGGCCGGAAGTCGGGGAAGGCGCCCTGTTCGTGCACGCCGTACATGTTGAAGCCGTGCGCGGGGGCCGCAGGGTGCAGGACGTCGCCGCGCCTTCCCACGCTCATGGCGACCTCGGCCTGGCCGAGGGTGAACCGCGTGTGGAAGCGGAATTTGCCGTGGGTGACCTTCTCGGTGGGGTTGGCCCACAACCGGGCCCACGCGCCGATGGGCTGGTTGGTCGACAGGGCGCCCATGTAGGGGGAGCCGTTGGCCGCCGTACGCTGGTAGGCGAAGGTGACGCTGTTGTTGAGCGGTTCGGCCGGCTTCGGGGTGGTAAAGCGGACCTCGGACAACTTCCGGGCGTCGAGCGTGATCTCCGTGTCGCCCGTGACGGTGATCTCGGGCTGGAACAGGAACCCCAGGTTGTACCTGTCGTCGTCGCCGATCCAGTCCAGCACCTGCGCAACGCTGAGGACGCCCTGGGGGACGCGGGTGACGGTGGTCCCCACGGCGGTCAGGAGCGTGCCGCCGACCAGGCCTTTGTTGCCGGCCACGTCGATGGTGTCCTGGCCCCAGGGGCTGTACGGCTTGCCGTCCCTGCCCAGGGTGTGGATGGTGAGCGTGGCCTTGGGCGCTTCGCGCACAGCACCGGCGGGAGTACGTAGCTGGACGTCGTCGGCGGTCGCGGTCACGACGCCGGTGTAGACGCCCAGAGTCAGGCCCTTGGGATCGAGGGTGACGGTGGTTGTCGCGGTTCCCAAGGCGGGCACGGTCAGCGTCGTGGCGGCCACGGTGAGCGCGCCTTCCACTGTGCTTCCGTCGGACTTGCGCAGGTCAGGCGCGAGGGTAAGGGTGACAGCCTCACCGCCCAGGTTGGTATAGGTCAGGTCCCGGCCGACGGGCCCGCTCTCCTCGGTGAGCGCACCGAAGTCGAGCGCCGTCGTGGTGGCGAAGACCTGCTGGGTGTACGCCCTGCCCACGTCGACCCGGCCCGCGCCCTGCTTGTAGACGCTGAGCTCGTCGTCCTTGGCCGTCGACATCAATGCGGCCTTGAGTTTCTGACCGGTCCAGTCCGGGTGTTTCTGGGCGAGTATCGCCGCCGCCCCTGCCACGTGCGGGGTGGCCATCGAGGTGCCCGCCGCCGCCGTGTAGTACTCGTCGAGTGGGGTGCCCATCGTGGTGCCCGCGGCGCGCGCGGCGGTGATGTCCACGCCAGGAGCGGCGATGTCAGGCTTGAGGCCGCCGCCGACACGCGGTCCCTGACCGGAGAAGGTGGCCCACTCGTCGTTCTCGTCCACGGCGGCCACGGTCAGCGCGGTGCCGGCCGTACCGGGGGAGGAGACCGTCTCGGCGCCTGAGGCGCCGGAGTTGCCGGCGGCGATCACGAACAGCGCGCCGCTTGAGGCGCTGAGTGAGTCGACCGCCAGGCTCATCGGGTCGGTCCCGTCAGTGGGGCCGCTGCCGAGGCTCATGCTTACGATCCTGGCGCCGCTGGCGACGGCCCACTCCATGCCCTCGATGGCGCTGGAGTCGGTGCCTGAGCCGGAATCATCGAGCACCTTGCCGATGATCAGCTGGGCGCCGGGCGCGACGCCCTTGGACGTGCCATTCGACGCCGCGCCTGACCCCACGACCGTGGAGGCCACGTGAGTGCCATGGCCGTGCCCGTCCTTGACCTCCTGGCCGGGAATGAAGGACTTGCTCGCGACCACCTTGCCGGTCAGATCGGGGTGGGCGGCGTCGATGCCGGTGTCCAGGACGGCTACCTTCACGCCGGTGCCGTCGTGCCCGCCGGCCCACGCCTGCGGAGCGCCGATCATCGGCACGCTGACGTCCAGGTCGGCCTTGACCTTGCGGTCCAGCCACACCTTGGCGATGTCGCCGCGCAGCGTGCCCGGCGTGTTGGCCAGCCCGGCGAGACCGCTCGCGTCCTTCTTCTCAGGTACGGCCCGCACAGCATGCCAGAAGGTGCCCGCCTGGGCCTTGGTGACCTTGACCGCGGAGGCGTTGACGCTCTCCAGGGTGAGGACGGGATCGCTCGCCGGGATCGGTTCGGCAGCGACGGAGGCATCGCCGCGCTGCTTGGGGTACTGCACGATGACCGGTACCTGCTTGGCCTTGTCATCGGTATAGCCGTTCTCGGCCAGGTAGGTGACGTTGAACAACTCCCGGTCCAGACGGCCCGCCTGGATGGCCGGCATGGCGTCGCTTGGAGTGACGTAGACGCCCTTCGGGGTGGCCTGCGTGGACAGCAACGCCCGGGTGCCGTCGGGCCGGGGCTTGGCCTCGGCCGTCACCGCATACTTGCCGCCGCCGGCCTCGACCAGGTTGACGACGTCGCCGGTGACCAGCGTGATCGTCTTGGCACCCGGGCTCAGCCCGGTCAGCGGAATCGGCCCGGGAGTGGGAGGCCGTGGGGTGGCCAGCGCGGGAGACGCGCCCGGCGCGACCAAGGTGCCGAGCACCATGACCGAGGCCGCCAGGAGGGACGGGCCGCGGGATCTGCGTGGAGACATGCGGGGCTAGCCCTTCGGTGGTGCGGGGTATGGGGGGTGTCAGACCGGCTCGAACCCGTCCGGGGGCTCCTCCGGAGCCTCTTCTGGACTGGCGGCAGGCTCTGCGTCGTCCGGGTTCGGGTCACCCGGGTCGTCGGATTCGGACATACCGCAAGCCTCGCCCTGGTGGGTGCACCGGGACTATGGGGCAGATCCCCCATTCAGCGCGCCGGAGCCCCCAAGCGCGGCGCGGGAGCGCAACCCCAGTTTTCGTAGCGCGGCGCTCAGATGCTTCTCCACCGTCTTGGGCGACAGGAACAGCTCCTTGCCGATCTCCCGGTTGGTCAGCCCGGCGGCCGCCAGCTCGGCCACCTGGAGTTCCCGGGGCGACAGAGCGGGACCGTAACCGCTCGGACCACCCGGGTGGCGCGCCTTCACCGCCACACCGTACCTGCGTGCCGTCTGCGCCGCGCGGTCCAGATCCCACCGGGCGCCCAGCTCCAGGTAGGTCACGTGCGCCGCACGCAGGCTCGCGTCGGCGTCCGGGTCCTGGGCCGCGAACAGCACCTCGGCCGCCTGCTCGCGGGCCTGTGCCGCCTCGTACGGCGCGCCCAGCCGGTCGTAGGCGTCGGCAGCCGCGGCGAACTCCCTGGCGTCGCCGCTCAGCAGGGCACGCGCGTGCGGCAGGGCGGCGGCGGCCAGCGGGGCGTCCAGCCCGTCCAGCGTCACCGAGAGCCGGGCCACCAGGGCGGCGGCCTCGTCATGCCCGCCGGTCGCGGCCATCGCTGCAGTCAACGCGGGCAGCACCCGTACGGCCGGCGGCCACAACCCTTTGGTGTTCCACACCTCGAGCGCCGCCCGAGCCCCGCCAGGCTCACCCGTCAGCCGCAGCAACGCGGTCACCGACAACGGCAGCAGCTCGTACCCGCCCAGGGTGATGGTCCGCCGCACGACGTCGGGCAGGTCGCGCCTGGCGGTGTCCAGGTCGCCCCGCGCCAGCGCCAGGCAGGCCGCCACCGTCTCGGCGGTGATGCGGTCGAACGGCCGCCCGCCGTACTCCTCCAGCAGCTCAGCCACCTCGAGGTCCAGACCCTCCCACCGCCCCCAGCCATAGGCAAGCAGCAGGCCGACCAGGCGGCACCTGGCCAGCGGCTCGTCATCCTCGGCCGCGCCCAGCGTGGCGGCCGCCAAGAGCTGGTCGGCGATCTCGAAGTGCCCGGCGCAGTAGGCGTTCTCCGAGATGGACCGGTAGGCGTTGACCTCCTGGCGGTGCCGGGGCCGGTCGCCGGTCCGCCGCTGGATGTCGACTGTCAACGCGGCCCAGCGCGGATCGCCGATGCAGCTCAGGGACATCGCGACCTTCCCGAGCACGAAGACCTCCGCGACCGGGTCGCCGATCGCGGGTACGGTCTCCAGCGCGCGGTCCAGCCAGCGGGCATGCTCGGCCACCGGCACCGAGGGATCCATCGGCCGGCCGAGCGCTGCCATCACCCAGGCCGCGAGGTCCGGACGCTCACCGAGGTCCTCGACCGCGGCCGCGAGAGAACGGCGTTGCACAGCGGGATCGCCGCCGAGCCGTTCGCGCAACATGCTGATCAGGAAGTTCAGCTGCCCCCGCTGCAGGCCGCGGGCCGCCGATTCCAGGGCGTCGGAGAGCAGGTCGACCACCTCAGGAGGCCGCAGAACCTGGGCCGCCGCCCAGCCCAGCCGTACGGCCAGGCCTCCTCGCCGCTCCGGCTCCAGAGGCGCGCTGCGCAGCACGTCCTCCAGGATCCGCACCGCCTCCGCGTCGTCACCGAGTGCCGACGCCTGCTCGGCGGCCCGCTCGGCGACCCCCGCCCACTCCGGCAGCAGCCCGGCGTGGCGCAGGTGGTGCGCCAGCTGGCCCAGCGGCACCGGCTCCACCGCGCGCATGGCAGCCGAAGCGCGTTCGTGCAGGTCCTGCCGCCGTCCCAGGGGGATCCCGCCGTAAACCGCCTGAGCGGCCAGCACGTGCCGGAAGGCCACCAGCCCGTCCCGCTCGCTCAGCAACCCGGCCACCAGCAGTTCGTCCAGCCCGGCCACCGCCTCCTTCCGGGCGAGGCCGGCCACCTCCCTCAGCGCCGGAACGGCCACCGGCACCTGCAACACCGCCGCTGCCTCTGCCACCGCGCGCGCCTCCTCGGGCAGCCTGGCGACCCGCTCGCGTACCGAGTCGCGCACACCCGGGGGCACGTCCAGCTCCTCCAGAGCCCGGCGTGCCCACCGGCCGCCGCGCAGCCGGATCAGCGCGCCGCGTGAACGCAGCAGCGCCAGCAGTTCCTGTAAGGCCAGCGGCAACCCCGACGACAGCGTGTACAAATGGGTCCCGAACTCGGTGGTGATCCCCTCCTCCTGCAGGATGGAAGCCGCCAGCGCGCGGGTCTGCTCGGCGTCGAGCGGTTCCAGCACGAGGTGCTCGCGCACGACGGAGTCGGCCGGACGCCCGGTCACCTCCCTGATGCCGGCTGTGGCCTCCTCACCCCGGTAGGTCAGCACCAGCGACACCGAGGCCGGCGCTACGGCCAGCAGGTAGCCCAGGAACTCGATCGTCTGGTCGTCGGCCCAATGCAGATCCTCCACGATCAGCACCGCCGGCCCCAGGGCGTCAAGCACGTCGGCCAAGCCGCGAAACAGCCGGTGCCGCTCGGCCGCACGATCGTCCAGGGGCTCCAGCGCAGGCGGAAGCACCGCCGTCAACTCAGGCAGCAGCCCGCGCAGCGCGCCGGCGACCGGCGACAGCGCGGCCGTCGCGAGTGCCGCACCGGTGCCGCGCAGCGCCTCCACGACAGGGCCGAGAGGAAACGGCTCGCGGATGCGCCGACATGCGCCGGTAAGCAGCAGCCGACCGGCCAGTTCCGGATGTACGGCCATCTCCGTGACGAGCCGGGTCTTGCCGATGCCCGCCTCGCCCTCGACTACGACGACAGCGGGCGGGCGGGTCACCGTGGACACCAGACGCCGTAACTCCTTCCGGCGTCCCACCAGAACTGTGCCGTCCAGCGTCATCGTCTCGCCTCCGCTCGCATCTGCGGATATTCAAACAGAGGTGGCTCGGTCGGCTCCGGCCGGAGCGGCCGGGCGGTAGCGACGCGAGCCGCGACCTGTACCGCGTCAAAACGCAGTCACGATAGCTCTGACCTGTGGCTTGACGGGGGCTGTTCCTGTAGAAAAGATCGCGTCCTGTGCCTGCCCGCCTGTTGTATCTGCTCGCGCTCCGAGTTTTCGGCTGGCTGATGTTGCTCGGCCGCAGTCAGGCGTTGAAGGACTGGCCTTCCCCTTCTAGCGATCCGGTTTTGAGTACAGCGGTCACCACGTGTGGTGCGTTCTGTAGCAGTTTTGATGCCGGGTGGTGACGGCGCCTGCTGGCTGGGGTCTGCTGGAGGAATGGCCGACAACAGGCTGGAACTGCCCGGGATGCCCGAGCGGCGCAGCTTCGACTACGTCCGGCACGGCACGGTCGACCTGTTCGCAGCGTTGAACACCGCGACCGGCAAGGTGATCGGCAAGTTATCGGCACAACACCGCGCCATCGACTCAACTGGACGCCGGACAAGCCGCGGGCGACCAGGCCGCGCAGAAAGGCCAGCCAGCCGGCGCCGTCCTCGGCCGAGGTGACCTCCAAACCCAGGATCTCGCGCTGGCCGTTGGCGTTGACCGCGGTGGCGACCAGCACATGAATGTTGATCGTGCGGCCGACTTCGCGCACCTTCTGCGTCAGCGCATCCAGCCAGAGGAAGGTGTAGGAGCCGGAGTCCAAGACTCGGGTGCGGAAGGCGTCGACCTCCTGAAGCGGTGTCCCCTCCTCGCCGGTGGCCCGCCCCCGGCCTCAATCGGCGACGAGCCGGACCTGGTCCGCCTGCTCGCGCTGGCGACGCAGCTCGTAGGTGCCGGGCGCGATACCGGTGAAGGCGTGTTCGGGGTGCGCGAGGTAGGCGGTAGCGCCCTCCTCGACGGTCAGCACGCCAAGCACCAGCGCGCGGCCGGACTGGTCAGGGCTGAAGAACGCCGCGCCGGTCGCGACCAGGAGGTGGGTGTTGGCCTGGGCCTGGCCGCGGACGACCGGGACGCCGGAGGTGGGGATCGGGGTACGGGCCGGCTCCCTGGTGACCGGCACGACGGCGACATCGCCCTGGAACTGCAGGCCGGACAGGATGGGGATCTCGGCCTGCCGGTCGAGGTGCTCGTCGACGGTGACGCCGAAGGTGGCGATGGCCTGCTCGATGGTGGGCATCTTCTCAGGGCTCCTCAAAGGTCAGGATCGGCGCTGTGCCTGGGCGTACTGGGCGGGGGTGAGGCCGTAGGTCCAGGCGGCGGCCTCGATGGGGTCGGTGCAGTCGGCGGGGACGGTGAGGCCGAAGCAGCGGCGGGTGCCGTCCCGCTCGACGGTGCCATTGGTGCACAGCAGGACGCGCACGCTCGTGGGGTAGACGCCCGGGGGGACGTCGTGCAACGTGAGCGTCTGGCCGGGGTTGCCGGGGTCGGGCGCGGCGGGCCCGACCTGGGCGAGGCGGGCCTCGATGACGAAGCGGTCCCAACCGCGGCGTTCGATGGCGCAGCGGCGGATCTCGGCGTTCGGCTCGCGGATGATCTCGTCGGCGGTCAGGGTGTCGTCGATGACGGCCCGGGGGACGTGGGTGCCGTGCCAAAAGTACAGCCCGAACCCGTCGACCCAGGAGACGGCGGGTCCGTCGGGGCAGTGGAGCCGGCGCCTGGCCAGGTCGCCCTCGCCGACCTGTTCCCGGCGCAGCTCGTCCGGGGGCGGGCAGAGCAGGACGAAGTCGCGGAACGGCCACCACCACCAGGCGGCGGGCGCGGCCAGGTGGCCCGGCAGGCAGGCCCGCCACAGCAGGCGGATCGCGCCGCGGATCGTGTCCTGCCGCACGCCGCCCACCGCCGCGTCCACCGCCGACCGCACGACCGCGTCCACGGCCTCGATGACCGTGGCCCGGGTGCCGGTGGGCGTGCCGCGCGGCGCGGGGTCCGCCGTCGCGGCGATCTCGGCGTGCTGGGCGGTCGCCGCCGCCCCGTGCACCGGATCGCCCGCCACGCCGTGCGCCGCGGCCTGGACGGCGTCGCGTACCGCCCGCCCGATCGTCTCGCCGGCCGTGCCGTCCACGGCGCGATGGACCGAGTCGAGGACGCGGCCGTTGCGGTGGCCGGTGGCCCGGCAGGCGGCGATCGGTGCGGCGAACGCGCCGACGAGCGGGGAGGGCACCCACACGACCCGCTCAGGGAACGGGACCCCGATCTGCAGGTAGCAGGCGCGGGCGGCCAGCTCGAACGCCTGCCTCCCCTCGGCGGGGACGTCCTGCTCGTCGGTCGCGGGACGGGCCGAAGCCGGTGCGCTCACAGTGGAGACCTCCCATGCCGGCGGCCTGGCTCCGCCTCAGGACGCCGCAATGTATTCCGTGCCGCGCGGAGCTGTCCACGCCCGCGATCATGCGTCCGATGGGCCGAAGCGCCTGCGGGCAAGGTCATTTCGGCGTAGTTTAACGGGGCTTCGTCTTGACATGTCAATAATGATCCGTACATTCGTTCGAATGGAAGTCATGGTCATCGAGGAAGCATTACGGGCTCGTCCCGACGACTTCGCCGCGTGGCACGCGTACAGCGACCGGCTGCTGCGGCAGGGCGACGCCAGAGGCATGCTGATCCGCCTTGAGCAGCGCCTGGCACGCACCCGCCCCGCCGATCGGCCGGCCGTGGAGCGCGAGATCGCCGACCTCGTCGCGGAGCACGAGGACCGATGGGACGACGGGCTGCCGGGCAGGGCGCGGGTGCGGTCGCGCCGGTACGGCTTCGCCACGGAGGTGGCCGTCGAGTGGTCGGACCATGTCCGCGAGGTCGTGGAGCAGGTGCTGCGCGCCCCGTTCGTCACCACGCTGAGGATCACCTCGAACGCGGCGGCTGAAGAGGACGAGGACTGGGACGACGAGGACGGGGACGACGACGAGGAGTGGTACCTCGCCGTGGACCGCGGCGAGCTGCGCCCAGGCCGCCTGGACCTGCGAGCCCTCGCCGGGCTGGACCTCGGGCGGCTCACCGAGCTCGACCTGTCCTACCTGAGCGTCGGCTTCGACGGCGCCGAACTCCTCGCCGCCCTGTTCGCGTCAGACCGGTTGCGGGCACTCGACCTGCGGTACTGCCGCATCGCCGACACCGGCCTGGCAGCGCTCGCGGCCTGCCCGCACCTGGGTGGCCTGCGCCGCCTGCACCTGCAGCGCAACAGGGTGACCGCCGAGGGCGTGCGGTCGCTGCACAGGTTCACGGAGTTGACTGAGCTCGACCTGCGCTACAACGACCTCGGAGAGGCGGGCGCGCAGGCGCTGCTCGCCGCCCCGTTCGCCGGATCCCTCACCCGGCTGTGGCTGTACGACTCCGATGTGGGCCAGGACGGCGTGCGGAAACTGGCGCAGGCCGCGAATCTTCCGCCCGGGCTGCGGAGCATGTGGAGGTGCGTGTGAGCATCGAACTTCGGGACCGGTTCTTCGCCCTGTCGGCCGGGGACGCCCCCGCCGAGGAGGTCGCCCGGTATCGGGCAGAGGTGGACGCGACCGACGCCGGACCGGTCGCGACGGTGGACGGGCTGGAGGTCTGCTGGCATCCGTCGGCGCGGTTCAAGGCTGTGCGCTTCATCGACGCCGAGCTCATCGACGAGCGGGTTCGGGAGCTGTTCGCCCGGCCCAGCGCGGACGCGCCGTACCTGGCTGCCGTGTTCGCGGATCCGCACGAGCTGTCGTTCCGCACGTTCGAGAACATCGTCCCGCTGGACCGCCTCCTCGAGGCCGTGCCGCTGGAGATGGAGCTGACCGGGCGGACAGAGCACGCCGAAGGGGTGTTCTCGTTCTCGCTGCGCCTGCCGGAGCAGGCTCGCGACCGGCTGGCGCGGCTGGACGGCATGAACCTGTACGTGCCGCCGCTGAACGCCGCCTCACGGGGCGGCGAACGGTTCATCTTCCACTCGGCGCTGCTGGCCGAGGCGTTGACCGCAGCGGTGGCCGACGCGCTGCCGCCGTCCGTGGCGGAGGGGTTCTCGCACGTGAACCCGGTGTTCCGGTGCAACGGGTTCGAGCCCGGTGACGCAAATTTCCACCTGCATAGGGACACGCCGTACTACGACGCGACGCGCCGGCACATCTCCCGCTACACGCTGCTGCTGTACCTGACCGGCGGCACGGGCTCGCCGGCGTTGGACCTGGTCGCTGGCGCCGCGCTCGGCGAGATCGGCGCCTTCACGTGTGTGATCTTCGATCAGCGGTACGAGCACGAGGGCGCCCCCTACCGCGACGGCCGCAAGGTGTTCCTGCGTACCGAGCTGATCTTCACCGCCGGCGAGGTCACCGAGGCGCCGGAGATCGGCGCGCTGTTCAGCAAGGCGTGCTACCTGACCGGCGAGAGCGTGTTCGCGCCCGAGCTGGCCCGGCACGCCGACGCGTACTACAACCAGGTGGCCGCCGCCCACTGGGACGGCTGGGGCGAGGGCCCCGCCCGCGAGACCTTCGTGCACAAGGAGTTCCGCGGGGTGCACTTCGTGACCAACGGCTACGACTTCTGGTTCCCCAGGGACGCGCTGCCGCCGGCGGAGTGCGCGGCCATCACCCTGCTCGACTACTTCAACTGCAAGCTCGGCGACACCGCGTTCCGCGCGCTGTGCCGGACGGAGGTGATCGAGGCCGAGGATGCCGGCTGGATCCCGGAGTTCCTGCGGGACAAGCACGGCCACTCGGTCATGACGCGGGTGGACAAGTCCGCGTTCTTCCCCGAGCCGGAGCGGCCGCACGGCGCGATCTGCTGCCCGTTCCACACCTCCGGGCAGTTCGACCCCACGCGCTTCGACGAGGTCGTCAAGCTCTACACCGACGCCCAGTCCTTCGCCCAGGCGCACATCCTGCCCGCGCCGATCCTCATGCTCGGCGAGGACGTGGCCCTGGACCCGGACCGGTTCGTCATCCAGGACGGCCTCATCCACGTGCTCGGCAAGAACGCCCTCACGCCGGTCAACTTCGCCGCCTGCTGGAACGACGAATCCATCCCCGAGGACTACGTGGTCGTCGCGGCCAAGGTCGGCGTGGAGCAGTTCCTCGTACCACCGATCATCTACAACGAGTCCGCCGACTGCCGCCACCTGAGGTTCGACTTCTTCCGCAACTCCTGGATGGTCGGCCACCAGCGGGCCACCATCCCCGTTCCCAGGATCACCGAGCTGAGCTGGGCCGATCCCGAGGACACCCAGGCCTGGCGGCACGAGGTGGACGACTCCCTCATCGACGACGAGCACCCGCTGGAGCCCAGCGACCTGTGGGACGACGAGGAGGACGACTGGGACGACGAGGACGAGGACCAGGACCAGGACCAGGACCAGGAGTGAACGGCCGGGCCGGCCCGCGCCGGGCCGGGCTCCGGCGGCAGGGACGGTGACTTTCAGACGGACGACGTCAGAGCGATGGCCGAAATCTGTCACGCCGTCCCAGCCGTGATCGTCCCGTTCTCGACCGCCGAGGTCGTGGACCAGTGCTCGAACTCCCGCCAATGCGACCGTGAGACCGGTCCGACCAGGATGTACGGCGGGCCGATCCCCGCTTGCTGCAGCGCCTGCCGGAGGTCGTCGGCATGTCGGCGGGCGGAGTCGGCGCCCCAGGCTGGGTCGCTCCACCCCACATGCGCCTTGTCGAACAGGACTGTCGTCGTCTCGACGGCCATCACGGGTAGCACGCCTGCCCAGTTCAACGCGGGCTCCCCGAGCGCAGGGACGACCACCACGGTGGGGGTGCCGACGCCGTCGTGCCAGAGGTGGATGCGGCGACCGTCAACGTCCACAGTGTGCCGGTGGCGCAAACCGCCGCCGGTCACAACGCGAGGCCCAGGTTTGGTAGGTGGCGCTGGCCAGTGTCACGGCGCCTCCAGCGAGTGCCGCTCGGGTAAGGATTCGGGTCAGGACGCTCGATCGGCCGGAGCGTACACGGCCGTGCATGGAGGTCATAGGCAGGTCCTTCCCGAGGTTGGTTGTCACCGCTCCTGTTACGAGTAAGGCGGCGGTGTTTCTATGCGACCATCACGCCCAGGTCATGACCAGTTGGGTGTGACGTTTGCGGAAGATCTGGCCATCGGCGGGTTCCGGCACGGTGGCGTCGGCGGGATAGAGCGTGAAGTCCGGGCCGGAGTGGTTGCGCCAGCCGCGGTCCCAGCTCTGCACGTGATCGCAGAGCTGCTGGGCGAGCTCGGCACGGTGGGGGCCGTGACCGTGGATACCGAACTCCCACCGCCGCTCCTCGGCCTCGTCGATCCGTTGCACTTCGCGGATGGTGAGGTAAGCGAACGAGTCTGGGGTGATGAGGACCGGGCAATACCAGCGCATCGCCAACGTGACGAGGTCCTTGCCCCGTTCAGGGTCCGCCCAGACCATGCCGAACCTGTCGTCGACCGTCGCGATCCACAGGTGCATCGAGTCGAACGACTCCCCATGAGCGGCCATCACGCCGGTCCACAGCTCAGCTCGCTTCCCGGCCAGCGCCTGGTCGAGCGCGGAGACGTCGAGCGTGGGGCCGCTCTCGATCGTCAGCTTCACGGCGCCATCCGCGAGAGCGGCCTCCTGGTCGAGATAAGCGCCGGCACCCTGGATCGCGACGAACCCGCACACGGTCGGGTCGAGGCCGCGCAGCCGGTCGCCGTCTCGGACGAAGGTGAACGAGCGAGTGATCGTCGAGAAGCGGAGCGGGATGACCAAGCGGCCGCCCTCAGCGAGAAGGTGCCCCCAGGGGCAGTCCCAGGCCCCCACGGTGACGATGATGGCGTCATAGCCGCCCTCCGGAGCGTGCTCCTCGGCGGCGTGCTCGGCATCGCCCAGGACGACCTTCACCTGCGGGTAGCCGGTCGCGGTCAGAAATCGGGCTGCGCGCTCGGTAACCCACGGATCAATGTCCATGGTGACGGTCAAGCCCTCGTCGCCGACGAGCTCGGCGATCAGGGCGGCGTTGTACCCGCCGCTTCCCACCTCGAGAACCTTGGCCCCGCGGCAGAGGTTGGCTGCCTCCAGCATGTCGGCCTGAAGCCAGGCCGCGGAGACCGAGCTCGTCGCCCGGCCCGTGGCGTTGCGCTTGGTGACGACCACATCCCTCGATGAGTAGGCGGCGGTAAGGGCCGCTTCAGGGGCGAACCGCTCTCTCGGGACCTTCGCGAAGGCCGCTGCGACCTCCGGGGAACGGATGTAGCCCTGCTCAGTCAGCGTCGCGACCATGTCGGCGCGCAGGCGCTCAGGGGACTCGGAGGGCAGGGTGTCGGTGGTCATCGGCCAACGATACTTTCGCTCGGGGACAGTTTCGGGAACCTGGCAAGCGCGGAGAGCCTCGCTCATGACCTGCCTGAGTCGGCTAACTCGGTCTCTCCGGGGGAAAGAGGGGGCCCTTGGCCAAGCAACCGCAGACAGGAGATCGTTCATGCGGTGGTGTGGGCGGGGGCGAGGTCAGGCCGGGCGGCGACTGCGTCGCGGAGGAAGGTGCGCGTGGTCATCGGCCGCGCGGTCACCGGCCTGCAGGTTCGCTGAGGGAGGCTCAGCGGCATTGATCGTGGTCGGCCAGCAGCGTCCCCGCCTCCATCGGGCGCGACTGCGGTGAGCGCGATCCCGTAAGCGAAAGGCCTCCTGTCACAGGCCGTACGCGGCCAGAGCGCCACCGGCGTAGGCGGCCATCGGGGCGGCGATGTGGGCGGCGTCGAGGTGCACGCCGCGCAGGGTGTTGGAGGCGAACGAGCGCTGGAACTCCAGGCCCACGTAACCCAGCCCCAGGTGGGTGGTCGACAGACCGCCGGCCTGCAGCGGCAGCCCGCCGGCGTCCAGGGCCCCGAGCGGCCGAAGGTAGTCCAGGTGAGGTCGGTAGCCGGTGGCGAAGATGACCGTGTCGACCTGCTCGGCCGTGCCGTCGGACCAGATGACGTGCTCGCCGTCGAAGCCGGTGAACATCGGGCGGCGGTCCATCCGGCCCTCCTGCAGGGCGGCGGCGTAGTCGCCGGTGTCCAGGACGAGCGTGCCGGTGGCGATGCGGGCCAGCCACTGCGGGGGCAGGGAGTCGAAGCCGGTGGTGGTGTGCCAGTAGTGGATGTCCTTGCCGCCGACCAGCTGGGGCATGAACTGGACCGGTTGGCGGGTGGCCAGGGTGACGGTGGCGCTGCCGGCCAGTTCGTAGGCGACCTGGACGGCGGAGTTGCCCGCGCCGACCACGATGACCCGCTGCCCTGCGTAGTGCTTCGGATGGCGATAGTCGGCCACGTGGAGAAGCCGGCCGGTGAAGCTCTCCCGGCCGGGCACCTCGGGGACATACGGATTTCCGAAGGAGCCGCTGGCCGCCACCACGCCGGCCGTGCGAAGGGTGTCGCCTCCTTCGAGGTGCACCAGAAAGCCGCCGGAGCCGTCGGCCTCCACCGCGCTGACGCGGGTGGTGGTGCGGATCTCCACGTCCAGGCGGTCGGCGTAACGCCGCAGGTAGTCGACGACCTCGTCGCGGTGCGGGTAGTGGTCGCCGTCACCGTCGAAGGGCGGACTGGGCATCGCGCTGTAGCGGGCGGGTGAGAAGAGGGTGAGGCTGTCGTAGTAGTGGGCCCACGAGCCGGTGGGGTGCTCGCCCGCCTCCAGGATGACGGGCGTGAGTCCGGCGTCGCGCAGAGCTCGGGCGGCGGCCAGGCCTGACTGGCCGCCGCCGATGACGATCGTGTTCATGTGCTGCATCATATCGTCATATTAGGAAATGACAATATGAGCGAGTAGAGTCATCCTATGGAGATGGCGAGCGACATCGAGCTGACCGACGCGGCGCGCGGCTTCCTCAAGGCCATGGCCAGCGACACGCGTCAGCAGATCCTCATGCTGTTCTCCGGCGGAATCGAGCTGACCGTCAACGAGGTCGCCGAGCGCATGTCGCTGGCGCAGTCGGCCACCTCCACCCATCTGGCGACCCTGCGCGACGGCGGTGTGCTGACCTCGCGGCGGGAGTGGAAGACGGTCTACTACCGCGCCGACCCTGCCAGGATCGGCAGGGCGCTGAGCGATCTGCAGGCCAGTTTGCAGGCGTGCTGCCCGCCGACTGACTGTGCTCCCGGCGGCGGTTGCGGCTGAGCCTCAGCAGGGGCAGGGGCCGTGCTTCTCGACGGAGCGGACGGCCTTGCGCGCGTCGAGCTCGACCCGGCAACACGCGCCCAGCAGGTCCCCCAGTCGCCTGCGTGCGCGTTGCACCCGCGACTTCATGCCGGGGACGGAGACGCCGGCCCGCCGGGCGGCCTCGGCCTGGGTCATACCCTCGTACTCGGTGAGGACGATCGCCTCACGGTAAAGGTCGGGCAGCCCGGCGACCAGTGGTTTCAGGCACTGCGCCAGCAAAGCCGACTCCTCGGCGTCGCTCTCGCCGAGCTGCAGGCTGCGGTCGGCGGCGATCTGTGCATGTGTGCGAGCCATCGTCGCTGATCGGCGGTGGTGGTCGATGACTGGCAGCCGCAGCTGCTCGGCGCTTCGGCGGCGGCCTCGCCTTCGACAGTGCCGCAGCACTCGGCCTTGGCTTCGAGGGCGCAACAGGTTTCGTGGGCGGCGGGCGTGCAGCACTGGATGGTCATCAGATGCCTCCATGTCGGTTCGGGCGAGTCACTTGGTAGACGCGGCCGGGCCGGCAGGGATGCACCTCGCAGCTTAGGCGCCCCTCTAATTTGACATCTCTCTAATCAGTGAGGCAAGCTGCCAACTACTTCGACAAACTTCTAAACAGGAGGTGCGCGATGCGCGCTCTGTTCCGCCGGATCCGCCGGGTGCAGGACGTCACGCTCGACGAGGCACACGGCGTGGTGTGTGACGCCGCGTGCCGCGCGGCCGCCGCCGTGGACCGTTCGCGCACCTCCGTCCTGCTCTTCCGCTAACCCTTCAGAGACCCAGGAGAAGCCCTCATGAGCGACAGCTGCTGCGGCACCACCGCGTCCCTTGAGCTTGAGCAGATCGCCACCTCCGGTGCCACCGGCGCGCTGCCGGTCGTGGTGATCGGCGCAGGTCCCGTCGGACTGGCCGCCGCCGCCCACCTGGCCGAGCGCGGCCAGGACTTCCTGGTCCTGGAGGCCGGCGAGCAGGTCGCCGCCTCGGTCGCCCGGTGGGGCCACGTCCGCGTGTTCAGCCCGTGGAAGTTCAACATCGACGCCGCCGCCAGGCGCCTGCTGAAGGCCGACGGCTGGAGCGAGCCCGACCCCGAGTGGCTGCCCACCGGAGCCGAGCTGATCACTGATTACCTCGCCCCGCTGGCCAAGCTGTTCGGCGACAAGGTACGGCTGCACGCCAAGGTGGCGGCGATCAGCCGCCTCGGCTACGACCGGGTCCGGACCAACGGCCGCGAAGACGTCCCGTTCCTGATCCGGCTCGACGGCGGCGAGGAGCTGCGCGCCCGCGCGATCATCGACGCCTCCGGCACCTACGTCACGCCGAACGTTCTGGGCGCCAGCGGCCTGCCCGCACACGGCGAGAACTCCGTGGAGGTCGACCACGCCCTGCCCGACGTCCTCGGCGCCGATCGCGAGCGCTACGAGGGCAGGCACACGCTCGTCGTCGGCGCCGGCCACTCGGCCGCCACCACCCTGCTCGCCCTGGCCGAGCTGGAGGACTCGCAGATCACGTGGGCGATCCGGGCCACCGATGCCAGCCGCACCTACGGCGGCGGCGGTGCGGACGCCCTTCCGGCTCGCGGCGCGATCGGCACCCGGCTTCGAGCACACGTCGACTCGGGCCGCATCACCCTGGTCACCGGCTTCTTCGCTCACTCTGTCACCCGTAGCGGCGGCCAGGCGATCGTGGTCAGCCGTGACCCGTCCGGCGTCGAGCAGTCGGTCACCGTGGACCGCATCGTGGCCGCGACCGGCTACCGGCCCGACCACTCCATCGCCGCCGAGCTGCGCCTGGACCTCGACCCGATTCTCGGCTCCACCCGACAGCTGGCCCCGCTGATCGACCCGAACCAGCACTCCTGCGGCACGGTCCCCGCCCATGGCGTCGACGAGCTGTCCCACCCCGAGCCGGGCTACTACGCCGTCGGCGTCAAGAGCTACGGCCGCGCCCCCACGTTCCTGATGGCCACTGGTTACGAGCAGGTCCGCTCGGTCGTCGCGGCGGTCGCCGGTGACTGGGAGGCCGCCTGGGACGTGCAGCTCGACCTGCCCGAGACCGGCGTCTGCTCCTCCAACCTCGCCGAGGCCCAGGAGCAGCGCGTCGGCCTGGCCACCGGTATCAGCGGCGGCCTGCTGGCCACCCCGCTGCCCCTGGCCACCGTCGGCGCCTCCACCGACGGCGGCGGCTGCTGCGGCTGAAAGCACGCATCGACATGTCGGCCGGACACGCGACCGCCTGGTGAGCACCAACGCCGAGACCGCCGTCCCCGAGACCAGGGACGGCGGTCAGCCACGCTCCGGCCGTGGGTGGCGGATCGTCGCCGCCCTCGCCGTCACGCAGACCATCGGGTACGGCGTGCTCTACTACGCCTTCTCCGTCTTCCTCACCCCCATGGCGGCCGACCTGCAGGCCGGCACCACCCAGATCGCCGCCGCTCTCACCACCGCGATCCTCGTCGCCGCGCTGTGCGCCCCGCTGGTCGGCCGCCTGCTCGACACGTACGGCGGCCGGGGGTTGATGAGCGCCGGATCCGTCCTGGGCACCCTCGCCGTGCTGGCCTGGTCCAGAGTCGACAGCCTGCCCCAGCTCTACGCTGTCTTCGCCGCCATCGGCGTCGCCTGCTCGATGGTGCTCTATGAGAGCGCCTTCGCCGTCATCGTCAGTTGGTTCGACGGCCCTGCTCGCGCGCGCGGCCGGGCCAACGCGCTGCTCGCGCTCACCGTCGTCGCCGGGTTCGCCTCCTCGATCTTCCTGCCGCTCACCGGCCTGCTGGTGGAGTGGCACGGCTGGCGTCAGGCCCTCGTCATCCTGGCGCTGATCTATGGCGTGGCGGCGATCCCCCTGCACGCGCTCGTCGTGCGCCGCCGTCCCCGCACCAGGCAGAAGCCCGCCACAGCAGAAGATCGTGCCGGCATCGTCAAGGCAGCCACCCGGCGGCGGCCGTTCTGGCTGCTGGTGATCGCCTTCACCGCCAACGGCGGCGCGGCGGCGGTGATGGCAGTGCTGCTCATCACCTACCTCGTCCACCTCGGGCACCCACCCGTTCTGGCCGCGACGCTGGCCGGGCTGCTGGGCGTGCTGTCGGTGACCGGGCGCCTGCTCACCACCGGCCTGCAGCGCCGTCTGCCCGCCGCGCTCATCGCCGCTTCGATCTTCGCTCTCCAGGGGGTCTCCGTCCTGCTGCTGCCGCTGGTCGGGCACACGGTCCCGGGGGCGATCGGCTGTGTGCTGGGATTCGGGCTCGGCTTCGGCATCGCCTCCATCACCCTGCCGCACCTGCTCCTGCAGCGGTACGACTCGACGGCGTACGCCTCGCTGTCGGGCCGCATCGCCGCCTTCTCCGTCACCGACAAGGCCCTGGCCCCGCTCGGAGCGGTGGCGCTGGCCCAGGCGGCCGGCTACGGCTGGGTGATGGGCGCGGTGGCCGTCGCCTGCGTGATCGCCGCGTTGGCTCTGGTCGCCTACCATCGCCTATAGTTTCGATATATGTCGAAGTAGGGAGTGTCGCATGACCGCTGTCACGATCCAGTGCTGCGCGCCGATCGCGCGCGAGCCGCTGTCGGAGACCGACGCGGCTGATCTCGCGGTCATGCTCAAGGCCGTCGCCGACCCGGTACGGCTGCGCCTGCTGTCGATGATCGGCTCACACGCGGGCGGCGAGGCCTGCGTCTGCGACCTCACCGACGCCTTCGACCTGACCGCCCCGACCATCTCCCACCACCTCAAGGTGTTGCGTACGGCAGGCCTGATCGACGGAGAGCGGCGCGGCACCTGGGTCTACTACCGGATCATCCCCGAGGCGGTGAACAGGCTGGGAGCCCTGTTCGCGCCACTGACAGAGCCCGCGCCAAGGTCGGTGGAGCTGGAGCTCACCCCCGCATGACCGAAGGTCCGCGCGAGGTCGACGTCCTGGTGATCGGCGGCGGCCAGGCGGGCTTGGCGGCCGGCTACTACCTGCGCCGGGCCAAGGCCGACTTCGTCATCCTCGACGCCCAGGACCGGCCCGGCGGGGCGTGGCAGCACGCCTGGCCATCCCTGCGCCTGTTCTCGCCCGCCCAGTACAGCTCCCTGCCCGGCCGGATGATGCCCGCCCCGTCCGGCGGCGGCTACCCCGGCGCCGAGGACACCGTCGCCTACCTCGGCGACTACGAGCGGCGCTATGAGCTGCCCGTGATCCGCCCCGCCACCGTCCATGCCGTACGGCGGGGCGATGAGCGGCTGCTGGTCGAGACCGGCGCGGGCACGTGGCGGGCCCGCGTGGTGATCAGCGCGACCGGGACCTGGTGGCGCCCCTACGTCCCGCACCACCCCGGCATCCGCGACTTCCGGGGCCGGCAGCTCCACACCGTGAACTACCAGGGCCCCGAGCCGCTCCGTGGCAAGCGTGTGGTGATCGTCGGCGGGGCCAACTCCGGCGCCCAGATCCTGGCCGAGGTCTCCACCGTCGCCGACACCACCTGGGTCACGCGGCGTCCGCCCCGCCTGCTGCCCGACGAGGTCGACGGCCGGGCGCTGTTCGCCCTGGCCACCCGGCGCACTGAGGGCGGAGCAGGCATCGGCGACCTGGGCGACATCGTCGCCGTCCCGCCGGTCCGCGAAGCCCGCGACCGCGGCGTGCTCAAGGCCGAACCGATGTTCAGCCGCATCACCCGCGAAGGGATCGCCTGGCCCGACGGCACCAGCCTGCCGTGCGACGCCATCATCTGGTGCACCGGCTTCCGCCCCGCACTGGGCCACCTGGCTCCGCTACGGCTGCGCGGTCCCGGCGGGCTCATCCCGGTCGACGGCGCTCGCGTTGTCGGCGAACCGCGCCTGCACCTGCTCGGCTACGGCGACTGGACGGGACCGGCCTCCGCCACGCTGATCGGCGCCGGCCGTACCGCGCGTGCCGCTGTCGCCGACATCATGACGCAACTCCAGGCTGATTAGACGTTCTTCTATATTGACTACCATCTAATTATTTGCCAGACTCACTCTTGTTTAGATGTTCATCGAATCTAGAGAGGGTCTTGTCGTGACGACTGAGACTTCCGGCGGCTTCATCGGCGATCTGCAGGACGCTTTCGCTCCGCCCGCGTCCGGAGGCTGCTGCGGCGCGCCCGCCCCGGCGGCCGGCACGGCGACCGCCGAGACCACGACCACGAGCTGTTGCGGGAGCGAAACCGCCGCCGCCGAAGCCGCGGCCGGCGGCTGCTGCGGGCAGGCGCCCGCGGCGGCGGCCTCGAGCGCCGACGCGGCCGGATGCTGCGGATGACGTCCTCTCCGCTCATCCAGGCGCCGGCGCTCGTGGCGGTCCTGGGACGGATCTCGGTCCAGCGGATGTCGGCCACCGTGCAGGAGCTCGCGCACGACCGCTACGCCGGTCGTCGCGTGGGCACTGCCGGTGGACGGTCCGCCGCGGCGTGGCTCGCGGAACAGCTCCGCGCTCTCGGCGCAGAGGTCGAGTCCGAGTCCTTCACCGTCACCAGCGTGCGCGAGCTGTACGGCACGCCGGTCCTGGAGTGGACCGCCGATGGCCGTACGCGACGCCTGGAGCATCGCAGGGAGTTCGTCGAGCACCTGGCCTCGGCGGAGCTTCCGCACGCGCACGCCGCACCAGTGGTGGCCCCGACCGACACCGCCGACGTGCATGGCCGGTGGGTGCTGGGCGATGCCGCCGACTGGGCGCGGGCCGAGGAAGGCGGGGCGGCCGGAGTGCTGACCGCACGAGGAACCGACGCCGACGGGTGGATGCCCAAGATGATCGCCGGCCCAGGGGTCCGCACGGTCCCGGTCATCGCCCTGCGCCCCGATCTGCACCGCGAGCTCGGCGAGGCGGTTACTCGCACTGCCGTCCAGGTGACGGCTTCGATGCCGTTGAGGTCGGTCAGCGTCGACGGTCTCAACGTGTACGCGCACCTGAACCGCAGCCACGGAGCTCCACGCGTCCTGCTGACCGCCCACCATGACGGCGTAGGCGACGACCCGCAGCGCCGCCTGCCCGCCGCCGCGGACAACGCCTCGGGCGTGGCCGCGATCCTGGAAGCGGCGCGCGTGCTGTCAGCACAGGCGCTGCCGATCAACCTGTCGGTGGCCTTCCTGGACGCGGAGGAGGCAGGCGCCCTGGGCTCAGCCCATCACGTCCGCGCCGTCCCGCCGGACACCCTGGTGATCAACCTCGACGGCGCGGCCAAGCTCCATGAAGCCGCCTCGGTTGAGGCGGGAGGGCCCGCGCACGGCCTCCTCGCCGCCCTGGACCAGGCCGGGCGCGAGACGGGCGTGCCCCTGCGGGCCGGAGCCATGGCCTCGGACAACCGCCGCTACGCCGCGGCCGGACTGGCCGCGATCGGCATCGGGATGGGCATGCCGGGCTACCAGACGCCAGCCGAGACGCCGGACCGCGTCGAGGCGGGCACCCTCCTGGCCGCAGCCCGGCTGGTCACCGCCACGGTGTGGCGGCTGGCCCACGCCGACTCCTGAGCCGGCACCCTCCGCTCCTCAAGCAGCGTGCGGATGCGGCGTGCGGTGCCCCATAGGCGGTGGGGAGCCGCCTCGGCGTCAGGTGCCGATCACCGTGCTGCGCCGTTCCAGCAGCAGGACGTCGCGCCAGGCTCCGTAGTGGCGTCCGACCCGCTCGCGGGTGCCCACGACGCGGAAGCCCAGCGCCTGGTGCAGCGTCAGGCTTGCGGTGTTCTCAGGAAAGATTCCTGACTGGATCGTCCAGATACCGGCGTCCTCGCTGGCGGCGATGAACGCGGTGAGCAGGGCGCGGCCGATGCCGTGGGCCTGGCAGCCGGGATGGACGTAGACGCTGTGCTCGACCACGCCCGCGTAGACCGGCCTGGCCGAGACGGCTGACGCGGCGACCCAGCCGACCACCTCGTCCGTCTCGGTGTCGACGGCGACGTAGCGCAGGTGCGGCAGCCTGCCGGCGGTGAAGCCCTCCCAGTTCGGTGCGACGGTCTCGAAGCTGGCCTGGGCGGTATCGAGACCCGCCTGATAGATCGACAGCACCTGGCCGGCGTCGGCCTCTCGCATCGGCCTGATCTCCAGGCCAGGCCCGATCGCGGGCTTGTGCGCCTGGACGATGGCCGAGCGGACCCCGTCACCGTGGTCGGCGGTGAAGGTGATGACGATGCCGACGAAGCCCGCCTGGCCGAGCAGGGCGCGGTACTCCTCGACTGTCAGGGATCCGGCCACGCAACCTACCCGTTGCTCGGCGGCGGCCCGCCGTACCGGATCCACGGGCCCGTCGGTGACCACGTCGCTCACCCCGAACCGCCCGCCGGGCCGTAGAACCCGGAAGGCCTCGGCCAGGACGGCGGGCTTGTCGTCGGACAGGTTGATCACGCAGTTGGAGATGACGGCGTCCACGCAGTGGCCGGGCAGCGGGACGGCCTCGATCCTGCCGTGCAGGAACTCCACGTTGCTCACGCCCGCCCGGGCGGCGTTCTCGCGGGCGAGTTCCAGCATGTCGGGGCTGGCGTCCAGGCCGTAGGCCCTGCCGTGCGGGCCGACCCTGCGCGCGGACAGCAGCACGTCGATGCCGCCGCCCGAGCCGAGGCCGAGCACGGTCTCCCCGGCGTGCAACCCGGCGACGGCCACCGGGTCGCCGCATCCCGGGCCGGCCCGCAGCGCCCCCTCGGGAAGGCCGGTGGTGTCGTCGTATCCGGCCGTCCCGAAGCAGCCTTGGTGGAATTCTTCTTCCGCGTCGCAGTCGACGACGACCTTGCCGGTGAGGGCGGCGCATGCCAGGCCCGAGTAGCGCTTCACGACCTCGTCATGTGCCATCGAGATCTCCTGTTCAGTCGCAGGCGGGTGAGGCCGGTACGGGCTTGCCCATCACCACGTCGGCGGCGGTGGGGAAGCAGCTCACGCAGGCCTCGTTGATCCGGTAGAGGCTGGAGGTTCCCTGCCGCTCGACCAGTACGAAGCGCACCTCGGCCAGGATCTTCAGGTGGTGCGACACGGTCGACTGGCCGACGCCGGAGACGCTCACGATCTCGCCCACGGTCATCGGCTCACGGCGCCGCGCCAGCAGCGACACGAGCTGGATGCGTGTGGCGTCGGCCAGCGCCTTGAACCAGCTCGCGTACTCCTCGGCCTCGGCCCGATCCAGCGGCTTCACGTCCGTATTCATCGACAATCGACGATAGTCGATAGATCTTCGTAAGGGAACCCCTGCAAGGCTGGATCCTGCGCCGGTCGTAGCCGCCGCCGTCCGCGTCGGTTCTCGTCAACGCCTTCCTGAACTTCACCGTCCCGGCCGGCGAAGGACTCCGTGACCGCGCCTACACCTGGACGGCCAGCGCCTATCTCATCCTGGCAGCGGGATACGAACAGCGCCTGCGCTCCACCTGAGGCGACGGCTCCGGACGGTGGCCGGCGGTCGCGGCGACCCGGATCGTGGCGGGCAGGTGCGGCGGCCACGGCATCGGGCCTGTGCCCAGGTCTCGCTCCGAAGCCTGCGTTCACCAGAGATGTTAGAACATGGGGGCATGAATGATCAGATCAGGGACATCGCCGCCCGCATGGGAATCGGCAGGCCTGAAGCGGTCTACGGGCCCGCGGACGGAGTGACTCCGTGGGATCGGGAGCTGCATCTTTTCGAGCACGGGGTGGTCGTCCGGTTAGCCGATGGCAGGATTCAGGGCTTCCCCTGGGGCTCGGTGACGGTGCTGAAGGATGTCATCGACCCGTTCAGGAGCGTGTACTCGCTGAACGACGGCGTCGCGCCGGCGGTGGTGATCGATGGATTCGACAGGGCGGAGGAGTGGGGACCCGCCATTCATGGGGCCGTCCTGCGGGCGCATCTGCCGCAGGCACGGGCGGCGCTGCAGGCGGGCCGTCCCGTCGCCTTCGGTGAGATCACCGTCACCCAGCAGGCGTTGCTCGCTCCGACCGGCGCGCTGCCGTGGCACAGAATCAGCGAGGTCAGGGTCGAGAACGGCGCCGCCGTGGCCAAGGTGGGGGAGCAGTGGCAGCCGCTGACGACCACTCACGTCCGCGACATCCCGAATTTCCTCGTCCTGTTCTCGCTGATCGAGGAGCTCAGGAACGGGGCTCCGGCGCCGCGTTCCCGGGTGGGCTGGGTGGTCGGCGGGGTCGCGAGCGTCTTGGTCGCCGCCTTGGTGGCCGGAGGGATCGTCGGCGTCAAGCGCCTGGTCAGGACGGGTGTCAGCCAGAGCCTCGCCGCCTCGGACCAGACGGCCGCGCCCACCGTCTCGCCGTCCGACACCCCCTCGACACCCTCTGATACGTACTCTCCGACCGCCGAGCCCGACCCTTCCCCGTCGGAGGAGCCGTTCGACCCGTCCGTCCTCGACGACGAGGACACCGATGAGACCCCGATCACGCCTGACGCGTTGCTCGCCGGCTCCTTCACCACCCGCAAGGGCGTGCGCTACACCCTCAAGGGAACCAGGTCAGATGACTGCCCCGCCTGGTTCCAGGAAGGCCATGTCCGGCAAGTCCTGCGCAAGGCGCGCTGCCGCGGGATGATCTCGGGCATCTACGCCAGCGCGAACTCGACGAAGAGAAATCGCATCATGGTGGTCGTGCGGGTCATTCCCTTCAAGGACGCGGACACGGCCGAAACCGCGTTCAACAGACTCCAGGCAGGCTCGAGGGACTGGGGCTTCATGTGTCCCATGAAAGGGCCAGGATCCCAGCTGTGCGCCAACGGCCGCGGAAGCTGGTCCTCGGCCTACATCTGGGGATGGACCCAGAACAGCCATCGGTACGTCATCTCGAGCTTGGCTCTGTACGAGAACCTCGCTAATGGCCGCAGCACCAAGCCGTGGCTCAGTGATGCGTCGAAAGCCGTACTGGGCGCTGCAGGACCCATGGTTCACCACGACGGCACCGACTGACACGATCGCGCCTCCCGCCGGCCTCCCTCCCCGCCGCCGCGGCGAGCTCCACGCTCCCCGGCCTCGGGGCATGATGGTGCCCAAGCCCCCCAGGTACTAAGCTTCCGGTCATGCCGGTTGCCGCCCGTCTTGCCCCTGGTTGCCGCCCGCGCGGCTGCCGGGCGCCTGCGCGGCGTGTGCACGGCCGCCGGGTGCGGTACGCGATCGGCTCCGATCCTGGCCAGGTCAACGGCATGCGATGGCTTTGCGCGCCGCGCATGGCGCGGGGTGTCTGAGGGGATTTCTTCTCCCCTGCCCTGACTCTTCACCCGACACCGGGGGCGCTGTCCCCCAGCTCCTCAAGCGTGCCCGCAGACCGGGCCGCTGAGGGCTCGCGCCTTTCGGGAGAGGCAAGGAGGAAGGCCCCTCCACCCCACCAGCGGATACGCGTTCCGTGACCATCACAGCCAGACATCCGGGGCGTGTGCCCCGGCATAGGAGCATGTCGCATGTCCAGCGAATTCTTCATCCCGGACCCGGAGGGTCAGGTCCCCAGCGCCGAAGGGTACTTCGGCGCGTTCGGCGGCAAGTTCATCCCGGAGGCCCTGGTCGCCGCCGTGGACGAGGTCGCCGTCGAGTACGAGAAGGCCAAGGCCGATCCCGCGTTCGTCGCGGAGTTCGAGGATCGGCTCGTCAACTACTCCGGGCGCCCGAGCGCGCTCACCGAGGTGCCGCGGTTCGCCGAGCACGCCGGCGGCGGGCGGATCTTCCTCAAGCGGGAGGACCTGAACCACACCGGCTCACACAAGATCAACAACGTGCTCGGGCAGGCCCTGCTCACCAAGCGGATGGGCAAGCCCAGGGTCATCGCGGAGACCGGCGCCGGCCAGCACGGTGTCGCCACCGCGACGGCCTGTGCGCTGTTCGGTCTCGAATGCACCGTCTACATGGGCGAGATCGACACCGAGCGTCAGTCGCTCAACGTCGCCAGGATGCGGATGCTGGGTGCCGAGGTCATCCCGGTCAAGTCCGGCTCCCGCACGCTCAAGGACGCCATCAATGAGGCGTTCAGGGACTGGGTCGCGAACGTCGACAGGACGCACTACATCTTCGGCACGGCCGCGGGACCGCATCCCTTCCCTGCCATGGTCCGCGACTTCCACCGCGTCATCGGCGTGGAGGCCCGCCGCCAGATCCTGGAGCGGGCCGGGCGGCTGCCGGACGCGGCCATCGCCTGCGTCGGCGGGGGCTCGAACGCACTCGGCCTCTTCCACGGCTTCCTTCCCGACAGCGGTGTACGTCTCATCGGCTGCGAGGCCGCAGGGCACGGCGTGGAGAGCGGCGAGCACGCGGCCTCGCTGTCCGCGGGCGAGCCGGGCATCCTGCACGGCTCGCGGTCGTACCTCCTGCAGGACGAGGAGGGTCAGATCACCGAGCCCTACTCGATCTCGGCCGGTCTGGACTATCCGGGCATCGGGCCCGAGCATGCGTATCTGAGGGACATCGGCCGCGCCGAGTACCGTCCGGTCACCGACGACGCGGCGATGCGGGCGTTTCGGCTGCTCTCGCGGACCGAGGGCATCATCCCGGCGATCGAGAGCGCGCATGCGCTCGCCGGAGCCCTGGAAGTCGGCGGTGAGCTCGGCAAGGACGCACTGATCGTCGTCAACCTGTCCGGGCGCGGCGACAAGGACATGGACACGGCCGCGCGTTACTTCGAGCTGTACGACGCCGCCGAGGGGGAGTCGAAGTGAGTGGCAACATCCAGCTGTTGAGCGACACTCTCGCCCGGGCCAGGGCCGAGGGCCGCTCCGCGCTCATCGCCTACGTCCCGGCCGGCTTCCCGACCGTCGACGGTGGCATCGAGGCGGTCAAGGCGGTCCTCGAATCCGGCGCGGACGTCGTCGAGGTAGGGCTGCCGCACAGCGACCCGGTGTTCGACGGACCGGTCATCCAGACGGCCGACGACATCGCCCTGCGCGGCGGGCTCAAGATCGCCGACGTGATGCGCACCGTCCGCGAGGCACACGCCGCCACGGGCAAGCCCATCCTGGTGATGACGTACTGGAACCCGGTCGACCGCTACGGCGTCGAACGCTTCGCCGTCGAGCTCGCAGAGGCGGGCGGCGCGGGCTGCATCCTGCCCGACCTGCCCGTCCAGGAGTCGGCGACCTGGCGCGAGCACGCCGAGAAGCAGGGCCTGGCCACCGTCTTCGTCGTCGCGCCGAGCAACAGGGACGAGAGGCTGAAGGAGATCACCGCGGCCGGTTCGGGATTCGTGTACGCCGCCTCGCTCATGGGGGTCACCGGCACGCGCGCCTCCGTCGGAGAGGCCGCGGCCGCCCTGGTGCGGCGCACCAGGGCGGCCACCGAACTCCCGGTCTGCGTCGGCATCGGCGTGTCCAACGGGGAGCAGGCCGCCGAGGTCGCGGGGTTCGCCGACGGTGTGATCGTCGGCTCCGCCTTCGTCAAGGCGCTGCTCGACGCACCCGACGAGGCGGCAGGGCTGGCGGCGATCCGGACGCTCACGGCCGAGCTCGCCAAGGGCGTACGCGGGAACGTGTAGCTGAGGCCTGAACCGGGGAGGCACGCTGATGCCTCCCCGGTCGGGTCGCCGGTGTGAGCAAGAACCACCGTGGGGAAAGCACCGCCCGTCAGCCCGCGACGCGGGTGACATGGAGTCGGCCGGCGCGATGCCCCGAGTTTCAGCGCGTGGCGTCGAGCCGGGCGCGCACCTTGGTGAGGAGGTCGTCCGGGAGGGGCGCGTAGCCGTGCAGGGAGAGGTACGACTGGCCGGCGTCGCTCGCGGTGTAGCGCAGGAAGGTCCGCACCAGCGGGTCGGAGTTGTTCGAGCAGGTGATCGCGTAGGTGACCAGGATGATGGGGTAGGCACCCTTGGCTTCGGTCAGGTAGTCGAGCTTCACCACCGGACCAGCATTCTCGCCCACGAGCCGGGCGCCCCTCAGAGCCTGGGTGGCACTCCGCGGCGAGAGCGCGACGAAGTGGCCCGAGGCGTTGCGCACCCTGGCGGTGCGCAGGCGGGCGTTGCTGGCGAATCCGTACTCCACGTACCCGATGGAACCCGTGGTGTCCTGGACGGCCTCGGTGATCCCCGTGGAGCCCGCGACGCCTTGCCCTGAGCCGGTCCACTTCCTGCCTGGCTCGTACGGCCAGCGGCCCGCCGCCTTGAGATAGGCAGTGAGGTTATGGGTCGTACCCGAGTCGTCGGAGCGATGAAAGAGCCGGATACGGGTGTGCGGCAGAGGGCTGCCGCGGTTGTCGGCGGCGATCTCCTGGGCATCCCACCTGGTGATCCGTCCGCTGAAGATGCCGGTCACGGTGGTGGGCGACAGCTTCAGACCCGGCACGGACGGCAGGTTGTAGGCCAACGCGATCGGGCCGACCACCATGGGCAGGTGCGCCACGCGGCTGCCGCAGCGCCTGTCGGCCAGCGCCTGTTCGCCGGATCGCATCGCGACGTCGGAGCCGGCGAACGCGGTGGCGCCCGCGATGAAGTCGCGAATGCCGGCCTCCGACCCGTTGGCCCGGTAGTCCACCCGCAGTTCTGGGTGGATCTGGTGGAACTCCGCACGCCAGGCGTCCATCGCGCCCTTCTGCGCGCTCGAACCCGAGCCAGAGATCGACGCGGCGATCGGCAGGCTCCGGGGCACGTCATCGCGGGGCAACATCGCCGTCACGCTCAGGCCGGTTCCGTAGGCGGCCACGGTGAGGGCAGCGAGTACACGCGGCCAAGCGGTCGATGTCCGTTGTGCCATCTCAAGAGGCTACGAAGGGGTTGTTGCGGGTCCGTGAACCCCTTGCCAAACTCCTGGCCCCAAACGGTCATCGAACCGGCAAGCCGGTCCTACCGGCAGGGGTGCCGCTGCCTGCCCGGCCGGGGAAGGAGGTCAGGCCTTGGCGGGGAGGGCGGCGGCGCGGAGGGTGTCGAAGTTGGCGACGTCCTGGCCATAGATGTGCCGGTCGTCCACCGCAGCTATCGCCGACGCCGGACGCGGCCGACAGCAGCGCCGGAGTGCAGGGCTGGCGGGCTTGGAGTAGATGCCGTGAGTCGGGCCGATCCCGGCGACCTTGCCGAGGCACACCACCGCCACCCGGCCGCTCAGGTGGTGGACGACACCGAGGCCGCGGGAGATGAACAGGCGGGCGATGCCGAGGTCGCGCTGGAACTCCTGCTACAGGTGAAGATCCGGGCGCGGACCGGGACGTCGATGGTCACGCCGCCTGCCAGGGTGAGGCCGGCGAAGCAATGCCGGAACTGGCGCGGTTCGGCTGTCTCGTGCAGGTGCACGCCGTCAACGCCGCCGCAGGTGCGCGGCGCGTACGGCGTGATCGGCCGTGTCAGGCGGGTTCAGACGTTGTGGAAGAAGTCTCCACCGAAGCCGCTGATGAAGAACTCGCTGTCGCTGGAGGCGGAAAGGTTGACGACGAGCAGTGTGGCGCCGATGCCGAAGGCGATGTTGGCCTGGCGGACGCTGAAGGAGTTCACGCTGTCCACCCCCTGCGAATGATCGCCCTGCTTGCGCATCTCCTTGAAGGTGTTGATGCGGCGGGGACCGTCGAAGACGTGCAACTCCGCGATCGCGCTGTTCTGACGCGCGTGGAACAGGACCATCAGCTTCTCGAGGGTGGCGCGGTCGTTCTCCACGATCACCGGCGTGGGGACCGGCAGATGGATCCATTCGCTCCGGCCTGGCGGGATCGTGAAGGTCACCCCGAAGCCCTGGCGGAGCGTCCGCAGATTGGCGGTCTCGGGGAATGCCGTGTATCCCGACGCCCAGGAGGCGTACAACTTCTCCGCCATGACCATGCCTCTTCTCGTCGCCCGCCGGACTTCTGCGGGATTCCCTGCAGCGGCCCCACGCGAACCCTGGGAGACGCTTTGCTCACCGCCGAGACAGGGCCGCCTGCGGCCACGCGTTCGGCGGTTCAGGGGTGAAGGGCGCCCTCTTCCGTACGTGGTTCAGGCTCGGATCTGACGGGTGATCGAGGGGTCGGTGATGGCGGTGTCGTTCGCCAGGAGGAAGGCCTTGCTGAGGATGAGCGCCAACCGGCCGTCCTCCTCGAACGGGAGAAACAGCCCGGCGTGGGGGTCGCGGGCGGAGACGATGCACAGGTAGGCGTCGTTGGGCTCCATCAGGATGTTGGCCGACCCCAGGTGGATCTTGTAGGTGCGCAGGTCGCCCCTGACCACCAGGAAGCGGTCGGTCAAGGCACACCGGTCGGCGATGGCCGTACGCCCGATCAGCCGGGACAGCACGTCCCGTCGCACCTCGGCGGAGGGCTGCAGCGCCGCGAACGAGCCGGTCCGCCAGTACTCCTGCAGCCGGTCCGGCCCGCTGTCGGCCCACTGGGGATCGGCCGTGATCGAACAGACCCCTACGAACAGGTCCACATCCCGCATCGCCTCGCTGAACACCAGCGCGGGGACCTCGGCCAGCGGCGCCAGGCGCCACCCGCCCTCGACCAGCCGGTGGAAGAGGACCTGCCCGGTGAGCGCGTAACCCTCCTCGTAGAGGTCGTGGTCCAGCGTCGCCCGCCACTGCCCGCCGGCCAGCAGCCGCCGCCCGTCGCCGCCGTCGAAGCCGCCGTCCCACGGCCCCAGGTAGTTCGATTTCCAGCCCCGGGCCTTGAACAGCGCGCGGAGCCTGCGGTAGTCAACCACATGCCCGGCGAACCGGCGCGAATGGTCGCGCGTCTCCTCCTCGGCGGGCGTCAGCAGGTAGACCTCGCGGAAAGCCTGCTTGTACGGCTGGCGCAGCTCCTTGTCCTGCACGACCTCGCGCCAGGCCCGAACCTCCTCCACCGACGCGCGGGCCGGATGCCACGGCCGCACCGGCACGTCCGGCACGTTCAGCCCCAGCTCGCTGCGCCACAGACCGGGGGAGACCTCGAACTCCCAGATCAGCCGCTCGGCGATCGGATGACCCTCCAACTGCCGATACGGCGGAGCCTCCTCGGCGGTGTAGCTCGCCTCCAGCGCCCTGGCCAGGGTCGTCTGCTGTTGTTGAACCAGCTTGACCTGCTCGCGCAGCCGCTTCACCTCCTCGGGATGCTCCCGCTTGACGGCCGCAGGGACAGATCTGAGCTTCCTGTCGCCGTGCCACCATGACAGCTCGGCTGCGCCGTCGATCGAGATCACCGCCGCGTGCTCGCCGAACGCCTGCCGTACCCGCCCGTCGGGTAGCCGGAACGCCACCTCCAGCCGCTCGGCCAGCGCGGGCTCGACGCGCTTGAACATGCGGTCGAGCTGCTTGGGCACCCCGGCGTGCCGGGTGGTCCGGCGGGCGGCGCGCAATGAGGAGATCGCCTCGGGGGTCGGGTGGTCCTCCACCGCGCGGGCGATCTCGAACAGCAGGGCCTGGGAGGGCAGCGTCTTGGCCTGGGTGGGCGCGACCGCGACGCCGCGCAGCAGCCGGTCCAGCAGGGCGGGCAGCCAGGGCTCGTCGCGGTAGAGCGCGAGCCGTACGGCACGCCCGAGAGTTCTCGTCTCCCAATAGTCGAACGCCTTGTCCGCCTGGTAAGGGATCTCCCCTGTCTGGATCGCCGCGACGCGGGCCTCGGCCTGCTCCAGGGCGACGCGGGCGAAGGCGGGGTAGCCGGGCAGGCCGTCCAGCCTGCGGCGAGTGCCTCCTCGTCGGAGGCCCCGGTCCCGGTTCACCGGGGACGAGTCGAAACAGGGGAGAGGAGCCTCTGGCGTCCGCGAGGCCCTCGGTCAGGTGCCGACGTAGGCCGCGAGGTGCTCGCCGGTGAGGGTGGAGCGGGCAGCGACGAGGTCGGCGGGTGTGCCCTCGAAGACGATCCGGCCGCCGTCGTGGCCGGCGCCCGGGCCGAGGTCGATGATCCAGTCGGCGTGCGCCATGACCGCCTGGTGGTGCTCGATGACGATGACCGACTTGCCGGAGTCGACGAGCCGGTCGAGCAGGCCGAGCAGGTGCTCGACGTCGGCGAGGTGCAGGCCGGTGGTCGGCTCGTCGAGGACGTAGACCCCGCCCTTGTCGGCCATGTGGGTGGCCAGCTTGAGCCGCTGCCGCTCGCCGCCGGACAGCGTGGTGAGCGGCTGGCCGAGACTGAGGTAGCCGAGCCCGACGTCGGCGAGCCGCTCGAGGATGGCGTGCGCGGCCGGCGTGCGCGCCTCACCGGCGCCGAAGAACTCCTGGGCCTCGGTCACCGACATCGCCAGAACCTCGCTGATGTCGCGGCCGCCCAGGTGGTATTCCAGCACCGCTGCCTGGAACCGCTTGCCCTCGCACTCCTCGCAGGGGGTCTCCACGCCGGCCATCATCCCGAGGTCGACGTAGATGACGCCGGCGCCGTTGCAGGTGGGGCAGGCGCCCTCGGAGTTGGCGCTGAACAGCGCCGGCTTGACGCCGTTGGCCTTCGCGAACGCCTTGCGGATGGGGTCGAGCAGTCCGGTGTAGGTGGCCGGGTTGCTGCGTCGCGAGCCCTTGATGGCTCCCTGGTCGACCGAGACGACACCCGCGCCGGCCGGGATCGATCCGTGGATCAGCGAGCTCTTGCCGGAGCCCGCGACGCCGGTGACGACGCAGAGGACGCCGAGCGGGATGTCGACGTCGACGTCCCGGAGGTTGTGGCGGGTGGCGCCGCGGATCTCCAGCGTGCCCTTGGGGGTGCGCACCGTCTCCTTGAGGACGGCCCGGTCGTCGAGGTGGCGGCCGGTGATGGTGCCGCTGGCGCGCAGGCCCTCGAGGGTCCCCTCGTAGCAGATGGTGCCGCCTGCCGTACCGGCGCCGGGTCCGAGGTCGACGACGTGGTCGGCGATCGCGATCGCCTCCGGCTTGTGCTCGACGACGAGCACCGTGTTGCCCTTGTCCCGCAGCCGCAGCAGCAGGTCGTTCATCCGCTGGATGTCGTGGGGGTGCAGCCCGATGGTGGGCTCGTCGAAGACGTAGGTGACGTCGGTGAGCGCCGAGCCGAGGTGGCGGATCATCTTGGTGCGTTGCGCCTCGCCGCCCGACAGCGTGCCGGCCGGCCGCTCGAGCGAGAGGTAGCCCAGCCCGATCTCCACGAACGAGTCGAGGGTGTGCAGCAGCTTGCCGAGCAGCGGCGCGACCGAAGGCTCGTCGAGGCCGCGGACCCATTCGGCCAGGTCGCGGATCTCCATCGCGCAGGCGTCGGCGATGCTGATGCCCGCGATCTTCGAGGAGCGGGCCGCCTCGGTGAGCCGGGTGCCGTCGCACTCGGGACAGACGGCGAAGGTGACCGCCCGGTCCACGAACTCCCGGATGTGCGGCTGCATCGCCTCCCTGTCCTTGGACAGGAACGACTTCTGGATCTTGGGGATCAGCCCCTCATAGGTGAGGTTGACGCCCTCGACCTTGACCTTGGTCGGCTCCTTGTAGAGGAAGTCCTGCATCTCCTTCTTGGTGAACTGGCGGATCGGCTTGTTCGGGTCGACGAAACCCGACTCGGCGTAGACCCGCACCGTCCAGAAGCTGTCCGACTTCCAGCCGGGGATCGTGAACGCGCCCTCGGAGAGCGACTTGGAGTCGTCGTAGAGCTGGCTGAGGTCGATGTCGGAGACCTTGCCGCGGCCTTCGCAGCGCGGGCACATACCGCCGGTGATGCTGAAGTCGCGACGCTCCTTCACGGTCTTTCCCGCACGCTCCAGGCGGACCGCGCCCGCGCCACTGATCGAGGCGACGTTGAAGGAGAAGGCCTGGGGCGAGCCGATGTGCGGCTTGCCGAGCCGGCTGAACAGAATGCGCAGCATCGCGTTGGCGTCGGTGGCGGTGCCGACCGTGGAGCGGGGGTCGGCGCCCATCCGCTGCTGGTCGACGATGATCGCGGTCGTCAGCCCGTCGAGCACGTCGACCTCGGGCCGCGCCAGCGTCGGCATGAAGCCCTGCAGGAACGCGCTGTAGGTCTCGTTGATCAGCCGCTGCGACTCCGCGGCGATCGTGCTGAACACCAGCGAGCTCTTGCCCGAGCCGGAGACGCCGGTGAACACCGTCAGCCGGCGCTTCGGGAGCTCGATGCTGACGTCCTTGAGGTTGTTCACGCGCGCGCCGTGCACGCGGATCAGATCGTGGCTGTCGGCAGCGTGCAGCGCAGGCGAATGCGGGTCCGGCCTCGGGGCCATGCTCATCGTGTCTCCATCTGTTACATCTGTTACACGGGTGCCGCTTTCGCGGTCTCCGTCGGCGTCGCCTGGCTCGATCTAACCAGCTTTGAGCAGTACGTCTGCTGCTCCTTCGCTTCGGCCCATGGCGCCTTCGGGCCCGCCCACGCGGCGTGCCCGCCGAGGTGGCAGAGGTCGAGCAGCTCGCTCACCCACGCCCAGCCGGCGGGATACGGCGGGGGAGATGCCGAACCAGCGGTACGGCATCGCGGGCGTCCGCGGGTCGAAGCCGGTGCGCGCGACCGTCACCCGCTGCTGCGGCAGCGCGACGGGATCGGCACGAATCGGTCCTGAAGTAGCCCGTGGACGGTACCACCAGGGTCGGGGACGGGTCGCCACCAGGCGGCCGCACGCCGGCGTCGCGCACGGGCTCCGCCACGGTGGCACCCACGGCGCTCAAAGTCACTCCTCCTCCGGGCGGTCGCGAGAGAAGGCCGGACTCGCGGCGAGGGAGATGTCCATGGCAGTCACGCTAGGTGCGGCTCGGGGGGCGACGCTTCTCGATTCCTGACCGGTCTGGCCGGCTTCGGCCACGGACTTGCCGTACTTCACGCCTTTGGGCGCCTTGGTGAGCACGTGCCCTGCCAGGCTGGTCGCGGAGGTCAGGGCGATGGAGCCGTGGGTGGCGGCCTTGTGGGGTGAGCCGGCGGCGCCGGCGGCGGCCATCAGCGAGATCGCGCCCCACGCGGCGGTCCGCAGGGTGAGCTTGTCCTGGTCGGTGAGGGTGGTCGTCGGCGAGCGCCGCATTCCCCAGACCCCGAGTTCACCGCCAGCCTGCGGCTCGAAGTGGTCGAGGAGCTCGACGCGATCGGGCCGTACGAGATCCTCACGTACGTCGCCGGTGTCACCGTGCGGTCCGCCAAGCCTCTGACCAGGTTTCATACGTGATCGGATATGAAGCGTGCCCCAATATCGCTATTAGACATCGTCTCGTCGGATCTGCTTTGCTCCTGCCTTCTGGTGAACATAGCTAAAGGACATGCCATGCGAAACCTCCGCGCCCGGCGTCTACCGGGAGCGCTGGAAGCCGTCACGTTGACAGTCTCCCTCCTGGCGGGTGGCTCCCTCGGCGCGGGCACGGCCTCGGCTGCGGCGACGCCCGCGACCGCCGTACAGCCGCCGCTGTCCGCCGGGGCGGCCGAGGCCGCCGCCCGGAAGGAGCTGCGCGCGCTGGAGGTGTCCTTCAAGGGCCGCATCGGCGCGTACGCCGTGGACACGGCCACCGGCAGGACGATCGCGTACCGGTCAGGCGAGCGCTTCCCGTTGCTGTCCACCTTCAAGGCGGTCCTCGCCGCGGCCGTCCTGCACAGGGCGCGCACCTCCGAGCCGGGTCTCATGGACAAGGTCGTCAAGTGGACGGCCGCCGACCTGAAGCCCAACTCACCTGTCACCGAGAAGCACGTCGCGGACGGCCTGACCGTCGCCCGGCTCTGCGAGGCGGCCATCACCCTGAGCGACAACACCGCGGCGAACGTGCTGCTCAAGCAGATCGGCGGTCCCGCTGGCCTGACGAAGTACTTCAGGACGCTGAAGGACCCGATCTCGCGCCTTGACCGCTGGGAGACCGAGCTCAACGACTGGAACCCCAAGGAGCGGCGCGACACCACCACGCCTGCGGCCATGGCCCGCGACCTGCGCGCCCTCACCACCGGGAACGGGCTTCACGTCAAGGACAGGGAGCGGCTCAACGCCTGGCTGATCGGCAGCAAGACCGGCGATGCCCGCATCCGCGCCGGCCTGCCGAAGAGCTGGGCCATCGGCGACAAGACCGGCACCAGCTCGGCGTACGGCGCCGCCAACGACATCGCCGTCGTCTGGCCGGGCAAGTCGGGCGCCCCGATCATCATGTCCGTCTACACCAATCGGAAGGCGGCGAACGCCCCCGCCGACGAGAAGGTCATCGCGGACACCGCCACCATCCTGGCTCGTGGGCTCGGGAGACTCTGATGTCACGTCGGGGGACGAAGATCGTACGGCTCGTCGTCGCGGGAGCGGCGGCGGGCGTACTCGTGGCGGGAATCGCCTTTCCGGCCGTGGGGGGCGCGGGTCTCGGCTTCGTGTCGGCGGAGGGAGCGGTCGGCCTGGGGCCGGTCGACCTCGTCGAGCCGCCGCCGGCCGAGGTCACGATCGTGCAGGACGCCAAGGGGCGCGAGATCGCTCGCTTCTACGAGGAGTACAGGGAGGTCGTCTCCCTCGACGCGATCGCCGAGGTCATGAAGACGGCGATCGTCGCGATCGAGGACGACCGCTTCTACGAGCACGGCGCCATCGACGTCGAGGGAACGATACGGGCGCTGGCCAAGAACCTGCAGTCGGGCAGGGTCAGCCAGGGCGGGTCGAGCATCACCCAGCAGTACGTGAAGCAGGTGCTGCTCAACTCCGCCACCACCGACGCGGAGCGCAACGCCGCTCTGGAGGCCAGCTACGCGCGCAAGCTGAACGAGCTGCGGTACGCCATGGGGGTCGAGAAGAAGTACACCAAGGAGCAGATCCTCGAGAAGTACCTGAACATCGCCTACTTCGGCGCCAGCGCCTACGGCGTCGAGGCGGCGGCCAAACGATTCTTCGGCGTCAGGGCCGGCAAGCTCACGTTGTCGCAGGCGGCGACGCTGGCGGGCGCCGTCCAGGACCCGAACGCCACCGATCCGAACCTCGGCAGGAAGCACCGCGAGCGGCTGCTGAAGCGTCGTGACGTCGTGCTCGACCGGATGGCCGAGCTGGGCAGGATCACCCCGCAGGAGGCCGCGGCGGCGAAGGCCACCAAGCTCGGTTACAAGGGGACGAAGATTCCCGGCGGCTGCGAGTCCAGTGCGCATCCGTACTTCTGCCTGTACGTCCGGCACGAGATCCTGAGCAACCCCGACTTCGGCAGGACGGCCCGCGCGCGCCTGGAGATGCTCAACCGCGGTGGCCTGACGATCAGGACCACGCTCGACCCGGCGACGCAGGCGGCCGCGAATCGGGCGATCAGGAAGTACGTGCACGCCTCCGACCGCGCCGTCGCCTCCGAGGCCCTGGCCCAGCCGGGCACAGGAGCGATCAGGGCCATGGCGGCCAGCAGGCCGTACGGCCGAAGCAAGGCCAGGAACGAGATCTCCTACAACGTCGTCGCGGACGCCGAGCACGGCGGAGGCGTCGGCTTCCAGGCAGGCTCGACGTTCAAGGTCTTCACCCTGATCAACGCGCTGAAGAAGGGCATGAAGCTTGACGACGGCCTGAGCGCGGGCGCCGGGTATCGCGCGCCGGGCTACTCGGCGTTCAAGAACTGCAAGGGCGAGAGCATCGGCGACCCGACGCACACGGTCACCAACGACGAGGGCTCCCCAGGTTGGAAGACCCTCCGGACCGGCACCAGGACCTCGGTGAACACCTTCTTCATGGAGCTGGAGCAGCGGGTGGGGCTCTGCGGGACGGTCACCACGGCCAAGTCGCTGGGAATCCGCCGCGCGGACGGGCGCAAGCTGCAGGAGTACGAGACGTTCACGCTCGGCATCAACGAGATGGACCCGGTGACGGTGGCCAACGCGTACGCGGCGATCGCGGCGCGCGGCACGTACTGCGCGCCGATGGCGATCTCCCGGATCACCGATCGCGACGGCAGGGCCACCACGTACCGGCCGAAGTGCCGCCAGGCGCTCGATCCAGGGATCGCGGACGCCACGGCGGAGGTGCTGTCCGGCGTGTTCACCGAGGGCACGATGCGAGGCGTCGGCGGCATCGGGCGCGACGCGGCGGGCAAGACGGGCACCACCGACGCCTACGCGACCGCGTGGTTCGCCGGTTTCACCCCGGACCTGGCGGCGGCGGTGAGCATCGGGGACCCGCGCGGCTCCAGCGGCCACAAGCTGACAGGGGTGACGATCGGCGGGCAGTACTACGGGGCGGTGGCAGGGGCCACCCTTCCCGGGCCGATCTGGAAGGACACGATGATCGGCGCGCTGAAGGGCGTGCCGCCGACGTCGTTCAGGCCCATCGACAAGGACAGGTTCGAGGGGTGCTCCCAGGACTGCCGACCCGCGTCGCGGCCGACCGACGGCGACGGCGATGACGCCAGGCAGCCTCGTCCCGAAGACGAGGAGGGCGCCATCGGGAACGGCGGTCCCGGCCTCGGTGCGGGATCCGCCGCGCCGCCTGCCGGAGATGTCCCGATGCGCCGTGGCGAGTGACGGGAGGCGCCCGCGGCGTGCGGAGCGCGGGTGAGTGGCATGGCAGGACAGGGGGAGGGGCGCACGCAGCCGCGGCAGGAGACTCCGCCACGGCGTCCCGGGCGCGGGCGGACATGGGCGATCGCGGCGGGGCTGGTGCTCACGGTCGCGGTCGCGGGGGTGATCTGGGCGCAGCCGCGCACGCGGGGATCGGCCGACGAGACGGCCCGGAGATACCTGAACGCGTGGTCGGCGCAGGAATATACGGTGATGCGCGAGCTCGTGCTCGATCCGCCTGCCGACTTCGAGCAGGTGCACCGGGGCGTGTTCAGCGCCCTCGAGCTCGACGCGATGGCCTTCAGGATCCACACCCCCAGCGGGGTCTTCGCCGCCTCCACCGAGGAGCTCGGTCATGCGACCTTCACCGCCACGCTCACCGGCCCTGGACCCGACTTCGCCTACGAGAGCCGGCTGAACCTCGTCGAGCACGAGCACCGCTGGAAGGTCTCCTGGAGCCCGGCCACCGTCCACCCCGAGCTCAAGCCTGGCCGCACGCTGCGGCTGGTCACAGGAGGGCCCGAAACGGTGCCGATCCTGGCGGCGGACGGCAGCCGCATCGACACCCCCGGCGCGCCCAGGTCGGTGCGGCAGCTGGCCGGCAGCCTCAAGCCGAGGTTCCGCGACTGGCTCAGCGTGGGACGTCCCACCCGGATCGAGCTGGTCGAGGACGGCAGGCCGGTCAGGACGCTCGCCGAGAACAGCGCCCGCCAGCGCATGCCGCTCACCACCACGCTCGACCCGCGCGTCCAGCGGGCCGGTGCGGACGCGCTCACGCTGACCGGGAAGCCGGCGGCGCTGGTGGCGTTGAAAGCCTCCACGGGTGAGATCCTGGCCTCGGTCAACAGCAGGGGCGGCTTCGACCGGGCGCTCATGGGCAGGTACCCGCCAGGCTCCACGTTCACGGTGGTGACGGCCTCGGCCCTGCTCGCCGACGGGCTCTCCGCCGAGCAGGTGGTGAGCTGCCCGGCCAGGCGGAACGTCGGCGGCGTTCGGCTGCGCAACCCGTCCTCTCGTGGGTACGGCGGCCTGCCGTTCCGTGCCGCCTTCGCCCACGCGTGCGACACCACCGTCGGCGCGCTGGCGGTGAGCTCGCTCGAGGCCGAACGGCTGGCGAAGGTGGCGGGCGACTTCGGGTTCGGCGCGCCGTTCGATCCGGGCGTGCCCGCCGTACGCGCCGACTTCCCCGTCCCCAAGGACGACGCCGCCCTGGCGTCCGCCTCGATCGGGCAGGGGCGGGTGCGGGCGAGCCCGCTCAACATGGCGGCGGTCGCCGCCGCCATCGCCCACGGCATGTGGCAGCCGCCCAGGCTGGTGCCCGCCGAGAAGGTGCCCACCGACGGCGAGGCCCGGCGTCCGCTGGAGCCCTCGGTGACCAAGGCGTTGCGATCCCTGCTGCCCGCGGTGGTCTCCGAGGACCCGGCCCACGCCGTTCGCTTCCCTCCCGGGACCGCTGGTAAGGCCGGCTCCGCGGAGCACGGTTCGGGCAGGCGACTTTCCTGGTTCATCGGCTACAGGGACGACCTCGCCTTCTCGCTCGTCGTCGAGGGCGGCGGCGCGGGCTCAGCCACGGCGGCGCCCATCGCGGCCCGCTTCCTGAAAGGCCTGGAAGGGAATCCCATTGACTGAGGAATCGGACAAGGCGCCTGTGAGAAGCAGGAGGCGCGACCAGGAGCGCCCAGAACGGACCTCTCGTCGGGGAAGTCCTGCTCGCCGACGCCTCGCAGGGGAGACGATCGAGAGCGGCAGCGCGATCCGGCGTGGCGAGGGGGGAGCCGGCGAGCGAGCGGGCTGGAAGCGGTTCATCCCGAGCTGGAAGATCGTCATGGCCGGTCTCGTGGTGGTCGCGGCGGGCCTCTTCGGCATGATCGCGGTCGGCTACGCGAACACCAGCATCCCCACGGGGGAGAAGGACGGCGTCGCCGACCGGGGCAGCGTCATCTACTACGCGGACGGCAGGACCGTCCTGGCCAGGCTCGGCGTCAAGCGCACGCCCGTGACGTACGACCAGATCCCGCGCGCCGTCCAGGACGCGGTCATCGCCGCGGAGAACTCCGGCTTCCGCGAGGACGCCGGCATCGACTTCTCCGGCATGGTGCGATCGCTGTGGAGCACCGTCTCCGGACAGCAGGTCCAGGGAGCCTCGACCATCACCCAGCAGATGGCGCGCAACTACTACGACGGCGTCGGCACCGAGCGGTCGATCCAGCGGAAGATCAAGGAGATCTTCGTCGCGGTCAAGTTGAACAAGACGCTCCCCAAGGAAGAGATCCTCGAGAAATACCTCAACACCATCTACTTCGGGCGCGGCGCGTACGGCATCGGCGCGGCGGCACAGGCCTTCTTCGGCAAGAGGATCGGGCAGCTGACCCCCGAGCAGGGGGCCTACCTCGCCGGCCGCATCCAGAACCCCGACGCCTTCGACCGGGCCGAGATCAAGGGGGACACGGGCGCCACGGAGTTCCGCTACAGGTATGTGACCGGCCAGATGGCCAAGCTCGACCCGGTGAAGTACGGCGACCTGCCCGCCGCATCGCCCACCTCGCCCAAGCGAATCCCGTACAGGACCAAGGACTACTACCAGGGGGCCAACGGCTACATGGTCGTCCAGGTTCTGGAGGAGCTGAAGACCAGGGACATCCAGCCGGACGAGGTCAGGCGCGGCGGCTACAGGATCATCTCGACGTTCGACAGGAAGCTCATGGAGGTGGCCAGGCAGGCCGTCAAGACAACGATGGCGACCCAGTCGAACCAGTTCCACGCCGGGCTGGCCGCGGTGAACCCGAGGAACGGGCGGGTCGTCGCCTTCTACGGGGGCGACGACTACGAGAAGAACCAGTGGAACACGGCCTTCGACTCCGCCAAGCAGGCGGCCTCCGCCTTCAAGCCCTATGTGCTGGCGGCGTGGCTGAAGGCCGGCTACAGCCTCGACAGTCACGTGCCGGGCAACCAGACCGTTCCCAGGGTGCTGCCGGGCCAGGCTCCAGGGGGCATCAGGAACGAACATCCCCAGGCGAAGAATGCGATGGACGTCACCTACGCCACGGCCCACTCGATCAACACCGCCTACGCCTCCATGGCGTACGCGCTGCCCAACCAGATCGAGGACGTGCGCGAGATCGCCGAGCGGGCAGGCCTGGACGGCGACCGCATGGAAGACGACGTCAAGGAGCACGGCTACCAGTTCTCGATCGGCAGCGCCCCGGTGACCCCCGTCGAGCAGGCGGCCGGCTACTCCATGTTCGCCAACCAGGGCAGGCACACCGACTATCACGTCGTCCAGGCGGTCTACAAGGGCAAGGAGCTCTACCTCCCGGAGCAGAGGGCCTCCAGGCAGGTCATCTCGGCGGAGGTCGCAGCCGATGCGACCAGCGCGATGCGGCAGGTCCTCACGTCGGGTACGGCAGGCGGCAAGGGACTGGGCAACCGTCCGTCCGCGGGGAAGACCGGCACCAACAACGACAACAAGGAAGCCTGGTTCGTCGGCTACACCCCGCAGCTCTCGGTCGCGGTGGGAATGTATCGCGAGGAGTGCAGGACCAGGAGCGGCAAGCTCGTGGAGCCCCGGCACTCGAGCTGTCCCCTCACCCCTGGCGGGAGGCCGAGCAAGAAGTACGGCGATCACCGTCCCTACACCACGGCTCGTGAGGTGCCGCTCGGGCCGGGGTGGGAGGGCGCCGGCCCGCCGACCACCGTCTGGCGGGCGTTCATGCTCGCCGCACACGAGGGCAAGCCGATCGAACACTTCGCCCCCAAGGCCGGTATCGGCCAGCAGGAAGACCTGGTGCCCAAGCCGGCCCCGACCCCTCCCACCCCGACGCCTCCTCCGGCCGAGCTGGACGCGAACGACGGCGACACGTGCGATCCGTCCGGAGTGTGCGACGGTGGCGACCTCGGCGACCCGACGGAGGACGACGTCAGCGAAGAGAGCAGGACCGACGCCGACGGACCGACCGCGCCCCCGCCCGGAGGCGGCTCCCACCTGCCCGGCCCCGCAGGCTCGGGACACGGGGCGACGGAGATAACGGATTCGTGACGGGCGTGGGCCTTTCCGCGGCCGCGGCTTCCCTCTGGGGAGTGACGAGATCGAGACAGTGCTCACGATCCGCGCCTTCGCCGACCGCTGTGTGATCACCGGGTTCGGCTGCGGCGGAGACCGCGACCGCAACAAACGGGCCCATGGGCCAGGTTGCCGGGACGCATTCCGACATCGTGGGGGTCACCACCGACAACGCGCTCGTACGGTGAGCCGTCAGGCTTTCCGACACGGGTTCGGCGCGTGCCCGGACGGACGCCGCCATGTGATCGAGCGCAGGCGTGCGTGAGCCGAGGCCCGTTCGGAGACGTCGTCACCTGGGCCTAGATTCTGCCCATCAAGCCGAAGAGATTCGTCAGGAAGACTCTGGCGGACGATGAGTCGTACCCGGGCGAGCTCAGAGTAGGGCTGGACAGGAACGAGACGATCTCCCTCCGGTCCACGGCGGGCCCCTTTCCTTCGAGGCCTGCGACGATCCGGCTGACGAGGTCGTCGACTTCCTGCCGGCTGTATCCCAGCTGTGGCACGACCGCGAGCTCGAACTTGCGGACCTCCCGTGCCAGTTGCCTCGGTGACACCCGCTCCGGCAGCGTCCGGGCGGCGGCGGCCGCCTTGGCCGCACGCCGCTCTCGCGCCCTGGCCCACGGGGTGAGGCCGGTTCGGAGTCTCCGCGTCACGCGTTCGCCGACCAGGACCCCCACCCCGCCTAGGGCGAGGATCGCGCCGAGCCGCAGCAACCAGAAGGCCACGGCCGCGGCGCTCTCCTGCTTCTCCTCGAAGCTTGAGGGTCCCGACTTCCTGCTGGAGCACCACTCGCCGGGGCTCATCCGTTCGCCGCCGCACCTGGGCTGCTCCGCGTCCCCCGACACCACGAGCCAGATCAGGAGCACGACCACCCCGATGGCCAGCATCACGAAGCCCAGCTTCATGGACCCTTCATGACGTCCAGGGTGATACCTGGCCATATCCACCTCCGGGGGGCTCGGATTCGATGATCAACCTAGCCTCGTGCGGACGGCGGCGTCCATCTGGGAAGGCGGGATGTGACCGAGCGCGAGAGGTGCCCAGTCCTCGCCGCTGCCGTCCGGGAGCCGGCTGGAACCGGCGCATCGCCGAGGCTGCCGGCGGAGCACGCCTGACTCGACGACGACGTCCAGCCCGGCGGCGTCGTACAGCTCGGCGAGATCGAAGCGCTCGGCGGGGCCGACCCGCTTCCACCCGTCGTCACGCATGGCCGTCCTCCTTGTCGGTTCCGACGGTCTCCAGGCTCACGCCCGTCGTCCGCGGCCCGAACAGGATGGCCAGGCAGCCGCCCATGACGCCGAGGATCGCCAGGAAGACGAAGACGGCGGTGTAGCCGAGGCCGGCGTAGATGGCGGTGACCAGCAACGGCCCTGAGAAGTTGACGACGCGTGACAGCGCGTTGGCCGTGCCTGCGCCCAGCGCCCGTACGCGGGTGGGGAAGATCTCCGCCGAGTAGACCTGGAGGAACGGCACCGCCATCTGGAAGAGCAGGCTGACCAGGCAGCCGAAGACGAGGATGGCCCAAGGCGCCCTGGCGACGCTGAACATGAGGAGCACGAGCGCGAGCAGCGTGCCGATGGCGAGCTGGGTCTTGCGCCGGTCCCATCGGTCGATGAGGGGGATGGCCAGCAGCGCGCCCACCGGGGCCATCGAGGCCAGCGTCGCAGAGAGCAGGAGGGTGTCGTCGAGCTGGAGGCCGTTCTCCGCCAGCAGGGTGGGCGTCCAGGTGGTGAAGGCGGAGTAGGCGAGCAGTCCGGTGACCCACATGAGCGAGGCCAGGAGGAACCGGCCCCTGTTGGAGCCGCTCAGCAGCTCGACGACGCGGGCGGGCGGCGCCGCGGGCTGGGCGTCCGAGTCCGTGCGGGCCTCGGCCGGGTTCACGCCGCACTGGCGCTCGATCTCGCAGACCACCTCGTGAGCACGGGCCGCCTGCCCCTGCGCCAGCAGCCAGCGCGGGCTCTCCGGTACCCACCGCCACACCAGCACGGTGAAGACGGCGCCGAGGATCCCGATGCCGAACAGCAGGCGCCAGCCCGCGGGCCACGCCGGGATCAGGAAGTAGCCCAGCCAGGCGGCGAGCGGGATGCCGAGCGACCCCACGACGACCTTGTAGGTCTGCAGGCGCCCGCGCATCGCGGCAGGCACGAACTCCGACAGGGTCACGATGGCGACGACCGCGGTGCCCTGCGCGCCGAAGAAGGTGAGCGTGCGAGCGGCCATGAGCTGGCCGGGCGACTGCACCAGCGTGCACAGCACCGCCGCCACGCAGTAGACCGTGCTGAAGATCAGCATGCTGCGCCGGCGACCCAGCCTGTCGGCCAGGTAGCCGCCGAGGACACCTCCGCTGAAGGCGCCCAGCGAGCTCACGGCCGCCACGGCGGCGAAGGCGGAGATGGGGGCCTGCCACTGGGTCCGCAGCACGGGAAGGACGTAGGCGAACGAATGGGTCTCCACCCATTCGAAGAGGATCATGCCGGCGAGGGCCAGGACCAGCTTGCGATGGAAGGACGTGAGCGGGAGCCGGTCGAGGCGATCTCCCAGCGTTCTGGCGGTGACGGTGTCCACGCGCGCTCAGTTCCGGTCGCCGAGGAACAGCTGGTGGGCGATGGCGTTCTTCTGGATCTCGGAGGAGCCGGTGAGGACGCGGAACATGCGCAGGCTCCGGAACAGCCACTCCACCTCCGACCCGCGGACCAGACCGGCCTTGCCGTGGATCTGGACCGCCTCGTCGGCGATGCGGAAGGCCGTCTCGGCGACGAAGAGCTTGCTCATGAAGGCCTCGGCGCGCGGCCTGCCTCCCGCGTCGAGCGCGGCCAGCCCGTCATAGGTCATGCTCCGCGCCGCGTAGTAGCCGGTGGCCATGTCCGCGACCTTGTGCTGGATGGACTGCAGCGCGGCGAGAGGACCGCCGAAGACCTCCCTCGTCCTGGCGAAGTCCAGGGTGAGGGCGAGCGCGCGGCGGGTCAGGCCGAGGACGGTGGGGCAGTGCAGGAGCCGGTTGGCCGTGACGCGTCCCAGTCCGATGCGCAGCCCGTCGCCGACCTCACCGAGGAGCTGGCCGGGGCCGACGTAGCAGTCGTCGAGGATGATGTCGCTCTCGATGTGCTGGCCTGACATGGGAGTCTCCGCGTCGCGGACGGTGCAGCCAGGCGAGTCGAGGTCGACAAGGAACGCGGCGTAGGCGTCGGAGCCGGCCACTCTGGCGATCAGCACGGAGAAGTCCGCGAACGGTCCCGCCGAGGAGAACACCTTGTGGCCCGTGATGCGCCACCCCTCTCCGTCCGGCGTCGCCGTCGTGGTCATGGCCCGTACGTCGGAGCCCGCGCCGGTCTCGGTGAGCGAGAAGCAGCACGCCCGCTCGGCTCGGATGACCGGGAGCAGGTACCTGTCGAGCTGCTCCCTGGTGGCGTACCGGAGGATGGAGCCCGCGCGCAGCGGCCCGCCCATGTCGCCGAGCACGCTGAGCTGGAGGACCCGTCCCGAAGCGCCGACCTCCTCCTTCAGCGCGCCCAGCTCGGTGAAGCTGAGCCCCTGTCCGCCGTGCTCCGGCGGCAGGTGGATGCCGTAGAAACCGAGCTCGCGGCTACGTCGCCAGACAGGCTCGAGCACGTCTCTGGTGTAGCGGGACTCGTGGGTGAGGCCGAGCTTGGCCTCGTAGTCGGCGAGCTCTCCGTCGAGGTAGTCGCGAAGCCTGGTGACGAGCTCCCGCAGGCGCGGGTTCTCGTCGTAGGTGGGGGTCAGGGTGAAAGGCATCGGTTGCTCCTCAGTGCACGTTCCGAGCGGTGTCGCTCCAGTAGGGCTCTCTTACGGCGCGGCGGTCGATCTTGCCGTTGCGGTTGATCGGCAGGCCCGCGACGAACTCGACTGACTTGGGCTTCTTGACGCGTGACAGGCGCTCGCCGCAGAAGTCGATGAGCGCCTCAGCGCTCACCTCGGCGCCGGGACGTGGGATCACCACGGCCTTGACGGCCTCGCCCCACTTCTCGTCCGGGACGCCCACGACGCAGGCCTCGGCCACGTCGGGGTGCTCGTATAGAACGGCTTCGACCTCGCTGCTGTAGATGTTGAAGCCGCCTGAAATGATCATGTCTTTCTTGCGGTCGACGATGAACAGGTAGCCGTCCTCGCGCAGGTAGCCGACGTCGCCGGTGTGCACCCAGCCGTCGCGGAAGGTCTCGGCGGACAGTTCGGGCTCGTTCCAGTACTCCCGGACGCAGTCGGGACCGCGGACCACCACCTCGCCGTGCACGCCAGCGGGGACCGGCCGGCCTTCGCCGTCGACGACGCGGACCTCCGTGTCGAACATCGCCCTGCCGCACGACAGCAGCAACTCGGGGTCGGTGGTGGTGCCCGTCAGGACGTCCTGCCTGGTGAGGACCGTGACGCCGCTGGTCGTCTCGCCCAGCCCGTAGCCCTGCATGATGACCGGCCCGAACGCCTCCACCGCTTGGCGCAGCCGCTGCGGCGACACCGGCGCGCCGCCGACGGCCAGCCTCTCCAGACTGGACAGGTCGGTCGCGGTGATCGCCGCGTCCGCCAGGACCATGTTCAGCATGATCGGCACGAGGAACGTCGAGGTGATGCGCTCGGCTTCGATGGTGCGCAGGAACTCCCCCGCGTCCCATTGCGGCAGGACCACGACGGTCGCACCGCGTGACAGGGCGGCGAGAATGCCCATGCCGGTGGCGTGGGTGATGGGGCCGGCCGCGAGGTAGCGCTCCTCGGTCGAGGGAGCGCCGTCCGGGTTCATCAGGAGCTTGCGCATGTTGGCCAGCCGATTGCCCTGGGTCTGGACGGCGGCCTTGAGCTTGCCGGTGGAGCCGGAGGTGAAGTTGAGCACGGCCGGGTCGTGCTCGTCCACGTCGATGGCCACCGGCTCGTCCGAACCCTCGGCCAGCAGGTCCGCGAGGTCGCGGTCGCAGTCGATCACCAAACAGTCCGGGGCGCTGCGCCCGGCCGCCGCTCTGGCCGACTCGGCGCGGGGCGCGTCGGTGAACAACACGCGGACGGCCGCGTCGGTCAGGATGTGCTCGATCTCCTCTGTGGCGAGCCTGGCGTTGACGGGCACCCTGAGGAACGCGCCCTTGTACAGGGCCATCTCCGTGACGACCACCTGATCGCTGTTGCCTGCGAACGTCGCCACGGCCTGCCCGGGAGCGACCCCGCGAGCCAGCAGGGCGGAGGCCAGCCGGTTCGTGACCGCCTCCAGTTGCCGGTAGGTCCATCGGCGCTCCCCGCAGACCAGCGCCTCACGCTCGGGCCAGAACATGCTGCTCCGGCTGAGATAGCTGCCCAGATTCACGTGGCGATCCCCAATCCTGGTCGCTGTGCTTAATAGTGGACAGCATGTTTAAAAACATGCACCACGTCAATGGGTGGATAGACTGCGACCTGGTTGACCATGGGGAGGGGCCAGATGCCGCAGGAAGATCGCCGCACGCGGCGCACCCGCCGCCTACTGCGTGACGCGCTGGTGGCGCTGGTGCTCGAACGCGGGTATGCCGGTATCACGGTGGAGGACATCACCGAGCGCGCCGATCTGGGGCGGGCGACGTTCTACAGCCACTACACGGACAAGGACGCGCTGCTCAGCCAGATCGTCGCCGATCTGCAGGCCGAGCTGGACAGCCGTCTGGAGCCGCTGCTGCGAGCGCCTTCGGTCGGTTTCAGCGGCAAGCCGATCCTGGAGATGTTCCGCCACGCAGCGGAGGAACGCGACGCCTACCGCGTCATCCTGCGAGGTGAGGGCGACGGCCGCGCCCTGCGGGAGTTCATGGAAGCGCGCAGCGCCGCCGCCGCGATGGTGTTCGGGCATCGGGCCCGCGCCATGGAGGTGACTCCCCGCATCGACATCGACGTGCTGGCCAGAGCATGGGTCGGCGAGCAGGTCGCCGTGCTGCGCTGGTGGCTGGAGGCCGAGCCTCAGCCGCTGTCGGCCGAAGCGGTGACCCACATGCTGCTGGAGCTGTCGCTGCGCGGAAGGTACTGGGCCAACGGCTTCGACGGTGAACCCCCCACGGCGTGATCTCCTCCGGTACGCCGGCGGCTCCCTTCGAGAGGCTCACGCCATAGATGCACGGTCTCGGCCGCGTCTACGGGGATGAGACCCGAGGAGAGCCTTGCAACCCAGCCAGCAACACGAGTTCGCCGCATTCGTGGCCAGCCGATCGGACAGCCTGATCAGGCTCGCCTACGTCCTGACCAACGACCAGCACGCCGCGGAGCTACGAGAAGAACGTCCACTTCTCGTGGCGAGGTCCTACCTCCCGGCCCAGCCCCACCACCTGACGCGTCGATTCGGCTGGGGTGGTCCGTGGCAGCGAGCCCGGCCCCTCGATTAGATCGACAGGCGTTTTGCCCGCTCATGACGCCCACCCTGCCATCGTGGAGTATGGACGCCTCGGGGGAGGAGCGCTGGCTGAGCGTGCTGCGGGAACACGCCGCACGTCTGGCCTTCCCCGACTGGACGTCCGGCCCCGACGACTGGCCGAGCTTCTACACCTCGTTCGACGACGCCGCCGAGCCGTACATGGAAGTCACCGTCTACCGAGGCGTCGACCGCATCCACTACCGCCGGTACACGGGCGACGAGCTGGCGGCGTTCTGGGCGAGGCTGCTCGACAGTCTGACCGAATAGGCGCAGGAGAGCCCTCGCCCGGCACGAGCCGCCTCGACCCCACGAACGGCGCAGGGAGAGGCCATCCGTCCGCGCTCGACGATCCCATGTCCTGACACGCCTGCCATGGGAGACTGGAGGGGACGTCATCCTCCCATCCACCTACCCGGGTGATCGCCTCCCGTGAGGGAGGCGCCGACGTGGCGCGGCGCACTCCGCCGATCCACGTCCCCGAAGAGGCGTACGAGATGACCGTGGCCGAACGGCTGAGGCTGGGCGAGGAGGAGTAATGAGCGCTCCGACGGTGTGGCGTGACCTGCTGTCCGAGGTCAAAGGCACCCGCCAGCGGGTGACCGTGCACCTGTACGGCGGCCAGTCCCTCAAGGGCGTGGTCGTCGAGGTCGACGACGTGAACGAGGTCGTCGTACTCGACGAATACGCGCACGGTTCCACGGTGTCGGCCCACGAATCCCCCGTGCACACGGTCGCCCTGTCTGCCGTGCAGGCCGTCACGGTCCATCGGCACGAGTAGGCCGACGCCCTGCCCTCGCAAGGGCCCGCTCGGCTTCGCCAGGTGCCCTGGCGCGGCCCGTGAGGCGCAGGGGGAGCCGGAGGACGGTGACGAGATCACGGTCGATACGATGCCGAGCATGCCCTCAGAGTCGTTGGTCGTCTCGGTCGCCCAGCTTTCCGCGACGCCGGGGGATGTGGAGACGAACGCCCTGTCGGCGGCCGCGGTGGTACGCGGCGCCGCCGATGCGGGGGCGAAGCTGCTGATGTTCCCCCAGCTCTCGCTGGTGGGCTACGACCTCGCCCTCTTCGCCGACCCGTCCTGCTGGGTGACGGAGAACGATCCGCGGCTCGACGTCGTCCGCAAGGCCGTCCAGGAAGCCGGGGTGACCGCGGTGGTGGGCGCGGCCTACCGCTGGCCGGACGGCACGCCCTGGATCGCCTCCCTGGTGCTGCGCCCCGACGCGGAGATGCTCGTCCACGGCAAGCGGAACCTGCACGGCCAGGAGCGAGACCTGTTCCGGCCCGCGGGCAAGGGAGAGCTTCTCGACGTCGACGGCTGGCGCGTCGCCCTGGCTCTCTGCCTCGACGCCGGCATTCCCACGCACGCCGAGGACGCGGCCCGCGACGGCGCCGAGGTGTACGCCGCGTCCGCCCTCTACACCCAGGAGGAGGCGCGGCGCATGGACATCCACTTCGCGGCCAGGGCCATGGACCACCGCATGTTCTCCGTCGTAGCCAATCACGCGGGCACGGGGCCGGGGTGGCGCTCCTGCGGCGGCAGCGGAGCCTGGCACCCGGACGGCAGGAGGCTGACCGAGGCGGGCACCGAGCCCGGCCTGTTCACCACGGCCCTGTCGCGCGGCGAGCTCCAGGCGTTGAGGGACAAGGACGCCCTGGCCGGGTATCCGCGCGGAGCAGTGACCGGCAGGTGACGGCGCGGGCTCGGCGGAGCTGCCCGAGCCGCGGCGCCACCTCTTGAGAAGCGGAAGGATCCCCCCATGAGCGACCAGCGGCCCGGCGCCGACCAGGTGCGCAGGACGCCCAGCGTCTCCTGCGTCTTCCTCTGCCACGACGGTCGTGGCCGGGTGCTCCTGGCCCGACGCGGCGCCGGCGCGCGGGACGAGCCCGGCACCTGGGACTGCGGTGCGGGAGCCCTGGAGTACGGGGAGTCGTTCGAGGCGGCCGTCGCCAGGGAGGTGGCCGAGGAGTACGTGACCCGTCCGCTGGAGATCGAGACCATCGGCGTGCGCAACGTCCTGAGGGAGGAACCCGCCTCTCACTGGGTCGCGGTGATCTTCGCGGTCAGGGTCGACCCCGCCGAGGCCGCCATCGGCGAACCGCACAAGTTCGACGAGCTGGGCTGGTTCTCTCCGGACGCGTTGCCGTCCCCTCTGCACTCGCAGCTCGCCGAGAGCATCAAGCTCTTCCGCGCGTGGCAGGAGGCGTGAAGCGTCCTACGCCCTGATCCCGTTCACCGCCAGGGCGATCAGGACGACTGTCACCCCGCCGACCAGGACCATGCTCCAGAGCGCCGCCCAAGCCGCCGATTTGGCGTCCGGCACCCTTCCCGCCGCGGCCGCGGCGTCCTTGACCGCCTTTCCCCATCCTCGCCAGGTGTCGAGCGCTCGCTGAAATCGGCGTCCGACGACGAAGAGGACCATCGCGATCACAATGATGAGAAGGACCCGGCCGTCCGCGCTGTCCATAGACGTACTCCCTGGATGGCTTCTCTTGCCGTAAAAATACGACAGGTAATGCGACCAGACCAGAGCCGGATGGGGCGGCCCTGACCCAGGCTGTTGGTTATGGGTGAGTTGTCCCAGTTTGAAGGATGCTGGTCACCGGCCTGCTGCGCCGCTCAGGCGGCCGTTGGCGGGGATTGTCTTGACCACTAGTGGAAATGCTTGTGCGATTTAGTAGAATCACGGCAATTTAATCGGTGAAGGTGCGCAGCAGGGGAGAAGCGTGGCGAATCTCGGCGATCACATGGCGGTCGCCAAAGTGCTTGCCTCGATACCTCAGCTGGAACCCGCCGATCTGGTCGACGCGGTAGTCGCCGAGATGGGCTCGGCCGGGCTCGACGTCCCCTACTCCGCCAAGCGGAAGGTGCATTTCCTCAACATCGCCCTGCACTGCCTGGCGAGCGAGCAGGCGCGCGGCGCCCTGGTGCGGGCGGTCGAGTTCTTCGCCGCGGGGCTCCCGCAGGTGGAGCAGATCAGGAGACTCGCAGGACTGGCCGACAGCCTCCTCGAGCCGGAGGACGAGCGGCGGATCGAGGAGTTGCTCAGGCGCTGCGAGGCCGGCGACCTGCGCGCCCTCTACCAGGTGGTCACCGAGGGCAAGGGGGCCGTCTGCCCGGTGGGGCTGACCAGCGCGTGGGAGATGTTCGAGTTCCTGCTCGACGTCAACGGCAGGCCCGGCTGGCTGGCGCCGCACCTGCGCTTCGTGGCGCTGCTGCGGGGACGGCTGGTCCACCAGGAACCGGCGAACGACCCCGAGCTGAAGGACGAGCTGGGCAGATGGCTCTACCGTCAGCGGGACCTGCTGCGGGAGCTCGACGACGTGGCCGCGACCGAACTGGAACTCCTGCTGCGCCAGCCGCCGCCCTTCCAGACCCGTACCGACCTGCCGGTCTGCCTCATCGTCGAGATCGACAGGTCACCCGTGCCCGACGACGGCACCGACCCGCATCGCGTCACGCACTGGACACAGGCCGACCAGTCGCGCTGGAGCCCCGTGCGCGGCGAGGACGTCGAGCTGCCCTCCGCCCGGCTCGGGGACTACGTGGTGGAGCTGGTCCTGAAGGCGGAGGAGGAGTGGACGTCCGGCGGCCCCTTGCTGCTGGAGTTCATGCTCGCGCCCGATCTGGTCAATCTGGCCGTGGAGCGCTGGCCCCGTCAGATCAGCCAGAACCTGCCGCCGCGCGCGCTCGGCCAGGACTACGAGGTGGTGCTGCGCAGCGACGCGCGCCTGCGCCCGCGCCACCGCCACCGGCTCTGGCGCGACAGGTGGGACAGGTTCATGCGGGGCGAGGGCGGCACCCACGTGATCCCGCTGGAGGAGGCCGAACTCGGCGCCGTGCACGACGACCTGATACGGGGTTGTCACCTGGTGGCCTGCGTGCTTTCGGCGCCGCCCGACCATCCGCTGGGGCGTGCCCAACTGGAGGCCGCTATCGACGCCGGACTGCCGATTGTCCTCTGGTGTCGCGATGTAGCATCGAATGTCGAATTTCGGGAGATTGTCCACGACGTCGTCCAACCGGTCAAACTCAAGAAACTCCCGGAGAGCATCCTTCAATTGCGCAGTTCAGCGGCTTGTGAGAGCGTCGCCCTCCTTTGGGACGACCCCGACAGGCCAAGAGCCCAATTTCATGCGCCGCACCGTGTATCCGAGTGAGGAAACATCCACAGATGAGCGTGGAAACACCACATGGGGACGGTGAGTTCGCAGCCATCCCCCAGGGGTGGCTCCTCTACCGAGGCACGGGACGGCCGCTACAGGACATCTCCCTGCGGCACGCCCTGCCGGCGCCACCCCCCTGGCGTACCTTCACCGGCGGCCAGGTGATCGACCCTCCGGCGGAAGATCTCGAGGAGCTCGACCGCAGGCTCGGCAGGGTCGACACGCTTCCCGTGCGCAGGCCCGACCCGCAGGAGGTCATCGCGGTCAACGCCGCGCTCTGCCTGCGCCGTCCGCTGCTGGTCACAGGGCCGCCCGGTGTGGGCAAGTCCACCCTGGCCTACCAGGTGAGCCGTGAGCTGCACCTCGGCCCCGTCCTGCGCTGGCCCGTCAACAGCCGCAGCACCCTGCGCTCCGGACTGTACGACTACGACGCGGTCGCCCGGGTCCAGGACGCGCGGGTGGCCGGCAGCGAGCCGAGCATCGGCAAGTACGTTCAGCTCGGGCCGCTGGGAACGGCGCTGCTGCCCTACGAGCTGCCGCGGGTGCTGTTGATCGACGAGTTCGACAAGGGCGACGCCGACCTCGCCAACGACCTGCTCGACGTCGTGGAGGAGGGCGGCTTCCAGATCAGGGAGCTGTTCCGCGCCCGCTCGGGGCAGCCCGAGGTCGTCCACACCGCCGACGCTGGCCGGACCGCCGCGATCAGCGAGGGCACCGTGACCTGCAGGGCCTTCCCCTTCATCGTCATCACCAGCAACGGAGAGCGCGAGTTCCCTCCCGCCTTCCTGCGCAGGTGCATCAGGCTCGAGATGCCGGAGCCCAGCGCCGAACGGCTGGCCGAGCTGGTCGTGGCGCACTTCGGCCAGGCCGCCGAGCCGTACAAGGACCGGATCATCCAGGAGTTCCTCGACTACCGCACGCGCAACTCCGTGGCCGCCGACCAGCTCCTCAACGCGCTGCACCTGGTCATCACCGGCCAGGACGGCTGGAGCGAGCAGTTCTACAAACAGGTGCTCGACGTGGTGCTACGACGGCTCGACGAGGCAGGCGTGGGGTGAGCAGGTCGGCAGGTCAATCGCCACTCGGCCGCGAGGGCGCGCCGCACTGGCAGGAGGCCGCCGACCTTCTCTGGCTCGCCGCCCATGCCGCCGCGGGCCGGACGGGTGAGCTGCCGTCAGCCCCCAGCCGGGCCAGGCGGGACCCGCCAGGACCCGCCGAGGCGCCGCCCGCCGACCAGGCGCCGCCGGCGCAGGGCGCCGACACCGACGTGAACGGGGGCGACGCCACGGGCTCCGGTATGCCGTTCGCGGTGACGCTGGAGCCGGCGGTCCAGGAGGTGGTCGGCGAGCGGGCCGACCTCACCGTCTCCGAACCCAGGCGACGTCGCGCGGTCAGTCAGGCGATGCGCGCCTTCCGGCGGCTGGTCGAGTCACCGCACGGCGCGGCCGAGGTCGACGAGGAGGCCACGGCCGAACAGGCGGCGGGCGACGACCTCTGGCTGCCGGTGTTCGCGCCCGCGAGGGAGCGCCTGCTCGAACTCGACGTGGTGATCGACGACGGCCGCTTCGCGATTCTGCACAGGGCCGCCGCCAACGGGTTCGCGGCGGCCTTCACCGACGTCGCGGCCTTTCGCATGATCCGGACGCATCTCCTCGACGCCGACGTGGAACGGGAGTCGGAGCTGAGGCTGCGCACAGGGCGAGCCGATGCTCCCGCGACCCCCGCCTCGGCGCTGGCGCTGCCGGGCCGTACCGGGCGCAGGCTCATCGTCGTCCTCACCGACGGCATCGGCGACGCCTGGCACACCGGGGCCGCCCACAGGATGCTGGCCCGCTGGGGCGAGAACAACGCGGTGGTCGTGGTTCATCTGCTGCCCGCGCGGCTGTGGCGTCGCACGGGCATCGCGCCGGAGCGGGCCGAGCTGCGCAACACCAAGCCCGCTGCCGCCGCCGTCGAGTACGGCTCGGCCGTGCCGCCGGGAACGGTGCCGGTTCCGGTCATCGGGACGGCGGCCGGTCAGGTGAAGGGCTGGGCCGAGTTCGTCATGGGCAGCCGCGCCCGCTGGTCCTGCGGGGTCCTGGCCTGCTCCTCGGCCGAGACCGACCACGAGTCGCGGGAGCCGGAGGAGGACGCCTCGGCCGAGGAGCGGGTCTGGCGGTTCCGCATGGGCGTCTCGCCTGTCGCCTTCGAGCTGGCGGTGCACCTGGCCGCCGCGCCGCTGACCATGTCGGTGATGCGGCTGGTGCAGCGCAAGCTGGTGCCCCACGCCAGCGACGCGCACCTGGCCGAGGTCCTGGGCAGCGATCTGATCCGGCGGGCGGACTCAGGGGAGACGCCGCTCAGCGTGCCGTACGACTTCGTGCCGGGGGTGCGGGCGGAGCTGCTGCAGGCCGGCAGGCGTTCGGAGACGGCCGAGGTGCTGGTAGCGGTCGTCGACCACCTGGGCCAGGAGGTCGACGAGTTACGCGGTCTGCGCGACGTGATCGTCTCGCCGGGCAGCGCGTCCGTGCCCGACCTGCCGCGCGAGCTGTCACCACTCGTCGAGCCCACCGTGTCGGCCCTGGAGGCGATGGCAGGGCGCTACACCGTGCCCGCGCGGCGGATCAGGGATGCCTTTCGTGGCCATGAAGGCACGAGTGAGCCGGCGCTGGCGGGGCACGCCTCCAGCCGTGATCTTCCTCGCCCTGAGGACACCGTCTACCCGCATGTCGTAAAAGATCCATCGCCGCCTGACCCGTTTGGAGTAACCATCAACATGAGCGCCGTACCGCTGGCAGCCAAGCGTGAGTCCCACGAGCCGACGCCGGTGTGGAACGTCCCGCAGAAGAACGTGAGCTTCACCGGCCGCGAGGAGATGCTGGCGCTGCTGCACGAGCGGTTGTCGGCGGGGACCACGGCGGTGCTTCCCGAGGCGCTGCACGGTCTGGGCGGCGTGGGCAAGTCGCAGATCGCCATTGAGTACTGCTATCGCCATCAGGACAAGTACGACCTCATCTGGTGGATACCCTCCGAACGGCTGACCATGGTGCGGCAGGCCTTCGTGGACCTGGCCGTCCACCTCGACCTGAACGTCACCGAGCCGAACGTGGCCGTTCCCGCGGTGAAGGAGGCCCTGCGGCTGGGCCGCCCCTACGCCGACTGGCTGCTGGTCTTCGACAACGCCGAGAACGTGGACGAGATCAGGAAGTTCTTCCCGACCAACGGTCCGGGGAAGATCATGGTGACCTCGCGTTCGCGCGACTGGTTCTCCTACGCCGCTCCGCTCGAGGTCGACGTCTTCACCCGTGAGGAGAGCCGCGAGCTGCTGCGCCTGCGCGGGCCCGAGCTGAGCGACCAGGACGCCGACGAGATCTCCAGCCGTCTTGGCGACCTGCCGCTGGCGATCGAGCAGGCCGCGGTCTGGCTGTCGGAGACCGGCATGCCGACCTCGGAGTACCTCCAGCTCTTCGACGAGCACAGCACCGAACTGCTCCAGGTCGAGGGCGCCGAGGTGCCGGTGGCGGCGGCCTGGAACGTCTCCTTCGACCGGCTGAGGGAGAGCCACCCCGCGGCCCTGCAGCTCCTGCAGGTGTGCGCCTTCCTCGCGCCCGAGCCGATCCCGAGGTCGCTGCTGACCAGCAGCCGCGACATGGAGGGGCCGCCCGAGCTGCTGCAGGCGCTGCGCGACCCGATCGCGCTCAGCCGTACCACCCGTGCGATCAACCAGTACGCACTCGCCAAGCTGAACTACCGCGACAACACCATCTCGCTGCACCGGCTCGTGCAGCGCGTGGTGACCAGCCAGCTGTCGGACGACGACCGGATGCTGTTCCGCCACTGCGGCCATCTGATGCTGGCCAACGCCGACCCCAAGGCGCCGGGCAACCGGGCGCGCTGGCCGGAGTACCACGCGCTCTTCCCGCACGTCTTCGCCTCCAAGCTGGAGGAGTGCACCGACCCGTGGGCCAGGGAGCTCTTCCTCAACCTCATCGACTTCCTCTATCTGTGGGGCGACCACAACGGCTTCATCTCGATGGCGCAACGCGCCGTCGACACCTGGAGCGAGAACCTGGGGCCCGAGCACGACGCCACGCTCGCCGCCGAGCTGCGTCTGGGGCGCGCGCTGCGCCTGTTCGCCGACTTCCAGGCGGCCTACCGCCACCACCTGCACGCGCGTGACGCGCTGCGCGACAGGCTCGGCCCCGACCATGAGCGCACGCTGGAGGCGCAGGGCTACCTGGGCGCGGACCTGCGCTACCTGGGCCGCTTCGACGAGGCGCTGGAGATCGACCGCCAGGCGTACGAGACCCTTCGCCGCCGCTTCGGCCCCGACGACCCGCTCACCCTCGAACAGGCCCACCTGCTGGCCATCGACTACCGGCTGACCGGCGACCCCGTCAGGGCCAGGGAGCTGGACGAGGACACCTACCGCAGGAAGCAGGAGGTGCTCGGGCCCGACAACCTCAGCACCATCAGCTCGCGCGTCGCCATGACGGTCGACATCATGGAGTGCGGCCACTACCTGGAGGCGCGCAATCTCCAGGAGATCCACACCAACGAGATGCGCCGCCGCTTCCAGAACTCCCACCCCGGCACCATGGACGCCATCGGGCTGCTGTCGGTGATGAGCCGCAAGGCGGGCAGGCAGGACGAGGCGCTCAAGCTCTCGGAGGAGGCGATGTCGCTGTTCAGGGCCCGCTACGGCGAGAAGGCCCAGACCACGGTGGCCATCACCCTCAACCACGCGATCAACCTGCGCCACATCGGCGACCTGACGCAGTCGGTCGAGCTCGGCCTGCGGGCCAAGCAGCTCTACGAGGAGATCTTCGGGCCCGACCACGCCAACTCGCCCACCGCGGCGGTCAACGTCGCGGTCGCGCTGCGGCTGATGGGCCGGGTGGAGGAGGCGAGGGATCTGGATCGCCAGGCCCTGGAGGACCTCACCAGGCTGCTGGGGGCCGAGCATCCCCGCACGCTCATCTGCGCGATCAACTACGCCAGCGACCTGTACGAGCTGGGCGAGCACGAGCAGGCGCTGGAGCTGGACCGGCGCACCCTCGAACAACTGCGTGAGGGACAGGGCGCCGACCATCCGACCGCGCTGGCCTGCGCGTTCAATCTCAGCATGGACCTGCAGGCGGTCGGCAGGGAGGCGGAGGCGGCCACGCTGCTGTCGGAGACGCTGGCCGGCTACCGGCGGGTGCTGGGCGAAGACCATCCCGCGATCAAGTCTCGTGGCCAAGGAAAGCGGGCAAACTGCGATATCTACCCAATCTCCGTGTAGCGGGCGCTGTAAGAGCCAAAAGCGGACAGCGTGGTCCCGTTGCCAACAGGTTCCACAAAGAACCCGGGAGTATTGCGACGTGAGTGAGAGTGCTGAGTTCCCCTGGCGTAAAAGCACGTGGAGCGATGGGACAGGCGGTGGGTGCGTGAGCGTGGCCCATCTCGGCAACGGCTGCGCGATCAGGGACAGCAAGGATCCCGGCCCCTATCTTCTGGTGTCGTTAGGCTCGTGGCGGGCCTTCATCGAGGGGATCAGACGGGGGCAGTTCGAGCCGGTAAAGGACGGGGCGCCGCCACAGCGCCCCCTCCGCTCAGACGGGGCGTGAGCCGATCGAGCCCACGAAGGCGGCCCAGGCTTCACGGGAGAAGCTGAGGTGCGGGCCGCCGGGGTTCTTGGAGTCGCGGACCCCCATCCGGTCGCCGAGCTCCGCCACCTCGACACAGGTGCCGAACTCCTGTTCGGTGCTGTAGCTGCTCTTGCGCCATGCGGGTGCGTCGTGCATGTTGCTCCCTCCGTAACTCCGGAACGTGATTACTCGGCTACTCTACAGAGAGAAAGTGTGCCGGTTGACGGCATGGCATTTCCATATAAATCAGGATCTTTGTCATAAGATGCGACTATGTTGCCAAGCAAGCCGAAAGCGGCAGATTTCGACCTTTCGTCTGTTGTATGGATGAGGAGCGAAGCCGGGCAGACGATTGAGGATCCGGTGGAAATCGCCTTCGTTGGGGAAAATATCCTTATGCGCAACGGCGGCGACAAGGACAGCGCGATCCTGGTCTTCACCCACGCCGAATGGGACGCCTTCGTCGCCGGCGCACTCGACGGCGAGTTCGACTACGACGGTCAGGGGCGGTAGTGCTCGATCGCCTCCGCCAGAGCGCGTAAGGGGGAGGAGTCCGGGCCCTCCAGTCGCTCCAGAACCTCCAGCAGGTCGGCCAGCCCCGTGGGATAGGTGCCGCAGACGCTCGCCAGGCTCAGCAGGGCGTGGCGCGTCCGCGTGTCACGCTTCACCAACCCCTCCACGGGCGGGCCGAGCAGCCGCAGGACCTCGTCGCGGTCCTGCGGGGTCTGCAACGACGAGACCCGTTCCATCGCCGTCACGAGGTCCAGGAGCGAAAGCGGGCGGTGCTGCGTGCTCTCAGGCGCGGAGGAAGGGGGCAGCACGTCCAGCAGAGCCCGTACGTACGCGGCGGCCGCCAGCGACGCGGCCGGGTGCCACAGGTCGGACTTGGCGGCGTCGCCATAGTCGCTGACGCCCCGCACCGCCAGGCACTCGCGGCCGTCGAGCGCCGCGCCGACGGCCACGCCCGCCGCCTCCATCTCGATGGCCAGCAGATCCTCCCGCCGTGCGAGCTCGTCCCTGCGCCGCGCGCTGCGCAGCAGCTCGTCGCCGCTGCCGATCCTGCCGTGGAAGACCTGCCAGTCGCGCTCCGACGGCGGACGCGCGTACAGCGGCGAGGGCGGCGTGCTGGCCCGCTCGCGCCAAGGGTGCTGGCCGCGCAACGACGCCGCGCGCAGCTCGTTCACCCCGCGCAGCAGCCGGGGCGCCGCCACCAGTGTCGCGCCTCTGGTCCTGACGCCCTCGTCGGTCACCCTGACATGGCTGTAATGGACCACGCCGGCGCTGCCCACCACGACGTCACCGAGCCGGACGTCCCGCTCGGGGTCGCCGGGCCTGGGCACGCCCAGCGCGATCCCGCACATGATCACGGTCTCGATCCCGGGGAAGCTGCGCACCAGATGCGCGCACGCGTGGGCGGCCGCGCTGTTGCCCGTGGTGGTCAGCACGGTGGTCACCACAGGGCCGCACGGCAGCTCGGCCCGCACGTACTGGTTGGGGTCACCGGCAGGCGCCCGGACCTTCCGCACCTCTCCCAGCACGTGCAGGAGGGCGACCGACTCCACGGGCAGGGCGGTGATGACGCCGATCATAAGTTCCCACCCTAGACCTGGTACGGCGCAGCAGATCACGATATGTCCTGGGAACCGGCGGCGGGTGAGGGAGCGACATGCAGGAACTGGTCATCGGAGTCGTCAGCTCATTGATCGCGACCGTGCTCACGGTCGCGGCAGGCTGGTTCGGCCTGTCCTGGCCGCGACGGCTGCTCCTTCGCCTGCTGTCGCGGATGTCGGGGGTGGGCGTGCTGCGCTCCTATCCCAAGCAGTCGGCGGCCAACGCCGACCTGGCGGCCGACCTGCGAGCGGCCCGCTGGATCAAGGTGCTGACGGGACGCGGCAACGAGCTGGCCCGCGACAGCTTCCAGGAGGCCTGGCGGCCGGGCAACCCGCGCCTGGAGTCGACCCGCGTCCTGCTTCCCGACCCCGCCGACGCGGGAGGGTGGCTGCGGGCGAGGGAGGACGAGGTGCGCCGCCTGGATCCGGGGATCGAGAGCGGGCTGCTGGCCAAGCAGGTCTCGGCGAACATCGACTACGTCACGGCGGTGGCCACGAAGAACGCCTCGGTGGAGTTACGGCTGTTCGACGCGCCGCACAACTGCCGGGTCATCCTCACCGACCGGCTGGCGTACTTCACCCCGTACCTGCAGGAGACCCACGGGCGCAATTCACCGTGTCTGGTCTTCAGGAACGGCAGCGCGATGTACGACTACCTGCTGCGCCTGTTCGACGGGTTGTGGCAGGCGGGGGCAGGGGCTCGGCCGGAGCTCCGCGAGTAGCGGGGCCGTTCGGGGGAACGGCGGAGAGGATGTTCGAGGATTTCATCGACGAGCACGTCGACGTGGGCGAAGCCAGGCTGCGGGTACGGCACGGCGGATCAGGCGCCCCCGTGCTGCTCCTGCACGGGCATCCCCGCACCCACGCCACCTGGCACCGTGTCGCCCCGCTGCTCGCCGCCGACTTCACCGTCGTCTGCCCCGACCTGCGCGGCTACGGCCGGTCGTCCAAGCCGCCCAGCACCCCCGACCACGAGCCCTACTCCAAGCGGGCCATGGCAGGCGACTGCGTCCGGTTGATGCGGGCCCTCGGCCACGAGCGCTTCGCCGTCGTCGGCCATGACCGCGGCGCCTACGTGGCCCAGCGCCTGGGACTGGACCATCCCGAGGCCGTGACCCACGTCGCCGTGCTCGACGTGGTACCGATCGGTGAGGCGCTCGCGCGCTGCGACGCGGGTTTCGCGAGCGCCTGGTGGCACTGGTTCTTCCTCGGTCAGACGGCCAAGCCCGCCGAGCGGGTGATCAACGCCGACCCGGACGCCTGGTACGGCCTCACCCCCGAGGTGATGGGGCAGGAGGCGTACGACGACCTGCGCGCGGCGCTCCACGATCCGGAGACCGTCCACGCCATGTGCGAGGACTACCGGGCGGGGCTGGGCCTCGACCGGGCCGCCGACGACGCCGACCGCGCCGCCGGCCGCACGATCGCCTGTCCCCTCCTCGCGCTCTGGGCGACAGGGGACGACATGGAGGATCTCTACGGCGACGTGCTCGCCGTCTGGCGGGGCTGGGCGGAGAACGTGGACGGCGGCCCGATCGAGAGCGGGCACCACATGGCGGAGGAGGCCCCTGACCAGCTGGCCGCCAGGCTGCGGCTCTTCCTGAAGGGCTGACTCGACGGCGCCCCTGCCACCGCCTACGCGCCAGGAAGGCCCGCCGTCACGGCGTCCTGCCGCCCGGCCGGCGGCGGGGCCTCGGTGGGGGGCAGGTGCCTGAGCGCCGTCGCCGCCAGCACGGCCAGTCCCGCGGCCCTGGAGGGTCATGCCGCCGCGCGGGAGACTCGCGACGTCCGCGCTCTCGCGCTGGCTCTGGAAGGGCTCGCGGGCGCGCACGCACTCGCGGGACGGCACAGGCTCGCCGCCGAGCTCCTCGGCACCGCCGCGCAGGCCAGGCGGTCGGTGTCCGCGCCGCTGCCGCCCGGTGAGCGCGGCGACGTGGACCGCATCACGCGGACCGTCAGGCTCGCCCTCGGTGAGCGGGCTTGCGCCGCTGCCTTCGAGCGCGGTGCCCGGCGCAGGCCCGACGTCCTGCCCGAGGCCGCGACGCGGCCGGTGTAGCCGCCTCGGTTACGAGCAGGGCATCGCGGGCTCGTTCGACGTCGTCACGCGACCACCTTGTCCAGGAACCCGGCCAGGTTGCCCGCCGTCCTCTCGATCTGCTCCTCCAGCGTGAGCGACTCGTGCAGCCGCCCGCCGAGCCCGACCTCCTTCTTGCCTCGCAGGTAGAGCGAGCAGGCCAGGTCGGTGCAGATGTAGGCGCCGACCGAGTTGCCCTGCTGTCCGCTCTTGCCCGCTCTGCGCGCGGTCATCAGCGAGACGCCGTCCCCCGTGTGCATGGTCAGGCACAACGAGCACATGCTGCGCCGTACGTGACCGGCATGGGGAGAGGCCAGCCGCAGCGCCACGCCCACGAACCCGTCGCCGGACTCGGTGACCAGGTAGGCCCGCTCCGGCGCGCCAGGATCCCGCCACCCGAGGAAGTCCAGGTCCTCCCACGGCAGCGCGGCCAGGTCCTTAGGGACGGCCAGACGCTTCGCCTCGCCCTTGGTGCAGTTGACGAATGACGCGCGGATGTCGCGCTCGGTAACCTCTCTCATGGCCACGAAACTACCCTTCCTAGAGCAATGTCGCGACTGATTAAGTAGAATCCTAGAGGCTCTAGGAAACGGCGAAGGGTGACGTATGACACGCGCGGGGGTGACCGCCGCACGCCTGACCGAGGCGGCGGCGGACCTGGCCGACGAGGTCGGCTTCGAGAACGTGACCGTCTCGGCGCTCGCGCGCGGCTTCGGCGTCACGGACGCGAGCCTGTACTCACACGTCAAGAACGCGCACGAGTTGAAGGTCAGGGTGGCGGTGTTCGCCCTGGCGGAGCTCGCCGACAGGGCCGCCGCCGCGCTGGCGGGCCGGGCGGGCAAGGACGCCCTGGTGGCCTTCGCGAACGCCTACAGGGACTACGCGAAGGAGCATCCCGGCAGGTACGCGGCCATGCGCATGGAGCTCGACCAGGAGACGGCGGCCGCCAGCGCCGCGCGACGGCACTCCGAGCTGACGCGGGCGATCCTGCGCGGCTACGAGCTGCGGGAGCCCGCCCAGACGGACGCGGTGCGGCTGCTGCACAGCGCCTTCTTCGGATACGTGAGCCTGGAGACGGCCGGCGGCTTCCGCCACCACGCGCGTGAGGTGGACGCCTCGTGGTCCAGCGCCCTGGACGCTCTCGACGCCCTCCTCAGGAACTGGCCTCCTGCCTCGTAGCGCCTTCGAGGGTCACCCCGCGTCGTTCGGCAGGGCGGCCGGCTCCGGCAGGGGGAAGAGGCGGAGGAACCGCTCGACCAGGCCCCCTGGGTCGTCGAGCACCAGGTCGCCCGCCCGCACGGCGTCCGCGACGGGCAGGTCTCCGTACAACAGCGCGCTCAGGGTGTCGGGATCGGCCGCGATCGTCGCGTCGGCCCGCTCGGTCTGCCCTCGCGCGATCCCCAGCCGCCCGTCGGCGATCTCGACCAGGAAGCGGTCCTCGCCGAGCCTGAGCGCCACGACCGCGTCGAACCCCTGCGCGGCCTCGGGGTCGAACAGCGCCTTGAGGGACAGGACGAGGGAGTCGACGCCGATCGCGGCGTCGCGCCGCAGCGTCGGTGAGCGGCTGCTCCACCGGCCGAGCCGCGTGACGATCGGCTCCAGTTCCGCGCCCCACGCGGTCAGCTCGTACACCCAGGAGCCGGCGGGCGGGGCAAGCCTGCGCCGCCGGACGACGCCCGACTCGGACAGTTCGCGCAGGCGCTGGGTCAGCATGTCCGCGCTCGCTCCCGGTATTCCCGCGCGCAGGTCGGTGAAGCGCTTCGGGCCGAGGAGCAGCTCGCGAACGACCAGGAGCGCCCACCGCTCGCCGATCAGGTCGAGTCCGTGCGCCACCGCGCACCCGTCGTCGTACTTTCGCCTGCCCGCCACATCGACGAGCCTACTCGACAGTCGGAAAGGACATCTAATTGGTTGTTTTTCCCGACTATTTAGTTGTACTGTCCGACTGTCGGTTGATGACGCGCTGAACAGGAGACCGCTGCCATGCCCCAGTTCTTCATCGAGGCTCCCACCGGAGTCCGGTCCGAGGCCAAGCAGAAGATGATGAAGGAGATCACCGCGGCGATCGACGCGGCCTACCACATTCCCGACGTCAGGATCTGGCTGCGCGAGTACGCGCCCGACCAGGTCGCCCAGGACGGGCGTCTCGCCGCGGAGCCGATCCGGCCCCTGTGCTTCCTCGAAGCGCCCGAGTTGGCCAGTCTCGACGCGAAGAGGCGGATGGCCGGCAAGATCCACACCGCGATCGCCGAGGCCTACGACGGCATCGCGAACACCGAGGAGACGCTGATCCTCATGAACCACTACCCGCTCGAGAACGCCGGCTGGGCGGGGCGCCTGCAGTCCGACAACGCTGACATCGTCGAAGCCAAGGCGGAGCTGAACGGCTGACCGGGGACCGTCGCCGGCGCCGCCCCGCCTCGTCGGCGGCTCCACCGTGTCGCTTCGGCACGCTCAAGGGCCCGCCCGACCTGGCTTGACGAACACCACCACCTCGGGATCGTCGACGACCCTTCGCCAGCCGGAGCGCTCGTACAGCCGGATGGCGTCAGGGGCCTTCGGGGAGGTCAGCAGCCAGCTGCGACGCTGATCGCACAGCAGGTCGAGGATGCGGCCGGCCAGGCCCTGCCCGCGCGCGTGCGGCGCGACCGCCAGTTCGTCCACCTCCAGCGCGCCGACGAGGTGGTGGGCCGTCCCGTCCTGGCCGAGCGCCGCGAGCACCTTGCCGTAGCTGCGCTCGGTGGGGAACGGCGAGGTGGTCGGCCAGGCCGTGCCGAATCCGCAGGGCCCCGCATCTCCGGTGGCCAGGACGGCGCGGAAGCCCGGGCGTCCGGCGTCGGCGGTGAGCCGGTCGTGGAAGGCCCCGACCGCCTCCTCGCTCTCGTGCCACGGCGGGCCGGTGAACGCCTCACGGTAGACGCTCACCAACTCGGCCCGCCTCAGGAGCGTCTGCTCGCCGGTCAGCACATCGAGCGTCATGCGGGCGCCTGCACCTTGCCGATGCCCAGGGTGCTGGTCATCGGCAGCAGGCCGGACTCGAAGGCGGCGCCCAGCAGGGGCAGGCTCAGCTGGGCCAGCCGTTCGGCGCGCCCGGCCCCGAGCGCACGCCACGGGCCCGCCGCCAGTTCGTCGGTCATCCGCTCGACCTGGTCACGGAGTCGCCGTCCCTCTTCGGTCGCCTGCCCTTCGTCGTCGAGCAGTCCGCGCGCGGACAGTCGGTCGCGTGCCGCCGCCCACTCCTGCTCGCTCCAGCCGCGCCCCGCGAAGTTCGCCACCGGGGCCGCGCCGATCGCGGCGAAGGAGACGAGCGCCTCGCAGCCGTCGAGACCGGCGGACAGCAGAGCCGCCAGGTGCCCGTCGCCGCGATGCTCGCGCAGGATCGTGTACGCCTGCCAGAGCACCAGGTGCGCCTCCTCGGGCCAGGGCAGGTCCAGATTGGCCGCGGCCAGCGGCCGGTGCGCCACGGTCACGCTCTCCGCCGCCCGCCTGGCCAGCTCGGCGGCCTCGGCCAGGTCGGGGCTGTCGAGCCTGTCGCCGAGCAGGGCGCGGTAGGTGCGGTCCACCGCCGAAAGCCGGGCGTCGAGCACCTTCTCCGGGGCGGCCGTCGCCCAGATCGCCGGAACGTGTTCAGCGACCATGGCCGGGCTGAAGCTGTAGGCGGTGGCGGTGACCAGCCGCGCGCCGGGGGTGCCGAGCGGCGCCCAGCGCCAGGCGAAGTAGCTCGGCCAGCGCGACTCGATGTCGTAACCGAGCCCCGCCGCCTCGTCGAACGCCTGGGGTGAGAAGTACAGCAGGGCGTGCACCGGTTCGATCTGGTGCCACATCCTGCGAGAGAGACCCGCGTACTCCGACATTGTTGCCTCACTGTCTAGATAGAATATGACAGTGACTATAGAAGCCTGGCGAATCACTGGTCAAGCCCAAATAGACAGTTACGTTGAGCGGCACGTCCGGCGGGCCGTGCTCCTGGTGAACGAGCTGGCCATCTCGCGGGCGCGCGGGCGGGACGTCGTGCCGCCGGCCACGGGGCAGGACCGCCGTGAGGCCATCCAGCAGGCGCTCGCCACCGCCGGGCTGCCCCAGAGCCGGTCGCTCACGGACTCCGACGCCGACAGGCTCGCGGTCGTCGCGCTGCGGCTGCGGCCCGTCTTCGACCCGGAGGAGAGGATCGAGTCCAGGGCCGAGGGTCTCAACCAGCTGCTGGTACGGCACGCGGCCGTACCCAACCTGCACGGCCACCCCGACGGGCAGCCCGTCCTGGCCTTCCACCGTGCCGACGCCGACCTGGTCGACGCCTGGACCTCCGACGCGGGCACCGCCCTGGCCATGGTCATCGGCGTGGGCCAGGCCGCCAGACTCCGATCCTGCGAGGCGGGGGGCTGCGAGTCGGTCTTCTTCGACACCACGCGGAACGCCTCCCGAAGGTTCTGCGGCCTGTCCTGCCAGAACCGAGCCAAGGCCAGCGCCTACCGCGCGCGCCGAGCGGCGGAGACGGCCTGAGCCGACGCCAGGTGTTCCCCTGGCCGTGCGCGTCGAGCCCTGGGCGTCCCGTTCAGGGCCGATCGAGTGCGGTCTTCAAGGCGCCATGGACGGGAGGCCGTGCGCGGATGGCGGTCTGCCTGGTCAGGGTGTCGCCCGGGGCGATCGTCGGGAGTGGCGGGATGCGGGGCGGGTACGGCGAGCTCATGGCATGTCGAATCAGCGAACTGGTGCTCGACAGCCGCGACCCTGAGCGGCTTGCGGCTTTCTGGTGTGAAGTGCTCGGCTACGTGGTGCTCGACCGCGGCGACGGCAGCGTCGAGATCGGCCCGGAGGAGGGATCCGGCGGCCTTCAGCCGACCATCGTGTTCAATCCGACGGAGACTCCGAAGTCGGGCAAGCTCCCTCTGCACATCGACGTGAACCCCACCGACCGGGACCAGGCCGCTGAACTGGACCGGCTGCTGAAGATCGGCGCCAGGCCCGCCGACGTGGGGCAGACGGGTGAGGAGTCCTGGCACGTGCTCGCCGACCCTGAGGGCAACGAGTTCTGCCTGCTGCGCCGGCAGCGGAGCGGCAACCCCTGAGCGGGCCGGACCAGGTGCCCGCTGTCCTCGACGGTCCTGGCGTCGAGGTCTCCGACCCGCGCGCGGCAGGCTCCGGCGCTCGGGCGGATCCTGTTCCATCTGCTCCAGGCGTACGCGCGGCACGTCGGGCACCTCGACGTCGCCAGGCAGCTCATCGACGGCGCGACAGGGGAGTGACGGGCCGGATGCCCGCCTATTGTTGTCGTCATCGGTCTCGATCTTCAAGGGAGCGCTCGTGGCGAACGCGGGACGGTGGACCGCCGGGCTGGCCGTCCTGGCGCTGGCGGCCGGAGGGTGCGCGCTCGGCACAGGTGACGACCGCCGAAGGGCGGAGGAACTGGCCGCCAAGCAGTTCCCCGGGCAGCTGACGGTCGTCACCGCCCGCAATCTGTTCCCCGAGACCTCCGGCTCGGAGGTCGTCTTCGCGCTGAGCGGCGACCCCGACACCGTGGTCCGGTTACGCGTCGACGCCGAGGCCGGCACCTGCGAGCGGCAACCCTGCGAGCGGAAGCTGGCAGAGGCCGTGGACAAGGGCAGGTCGCTGGGAACGGCCTGGCGGCACCTGGCGACCGCCTTCCAGCGGTGCGGGCATCCCATCATCGCGGCGAACTGGCCGCTGAACGAGGTCTGGATCGAGGCCGCGCCGACGAACGCCAACGTCAGGGCCCTGCTGGCAGATGTCGGCGAGTGCGTCCAGGAGTGGGCGAAGGTTCGTGACGGCCGGGGCGGCCTCTCCGTCAACCTGGTCGAGCCCGCGGTCGCAGGGAAGCGTCCCCGGGGCGAGCCGGGGCAGCCGACCCTGCTCAGGATGACGGAGAGCAAGCTGCTCGCGGCGCTGTCGGAGAAATCACGGTTCATCGCCGGTTACGCCGTCCCCGAGGATCCGTCGGAGCCGCCGGAGGCGACCGCGCGGATCTTCCGGCCCTTCGCCGAGCGGCAGGCCTTCGACAAGAAGGTCCAGGACGCGGTGGCGGGCTGGCTGCGGGCCAACCGTCCTGGGGCGAGCGTGGGCAGGGTCGTCGGCGTGTGGCGGCTGGTGCCCGGCACGGTGGACCGGCAGTCCGGACACGTCCTGTTCTGCGAGGGACAGCCCGAGGGGGAGGTGTGCCACGGTGACCAGGTGGTCGCCGTGACGGTGGACCCGCAGGGCAACCCGGTGGGCAGGCTCCAGGTGATCGAGAACGTGCGGGACGAGAAGGGCACTCTCCGGCTGCCGGACGACGCCGACGGGGAACAGGGGACCGGGTGACGGGGCGGGGCCGCGGACGCGGCCGTGCGGTGAGAAGACGGTGACCGTCCAGGTCCGGCTGACGGCGACGATCGACCAGTACCGGCGCCGCCCAGGAACGGTGACCCGTGGCCGTCCACCAGCGGGCGGGGTGACCGTCACGGCGACACCGCAGTGACGGGCGCCGCTCACCCGGACGCCGGCGGGCGCTCCTCGGGGCAGGGGCGGAGATTGGCGACGAGCAGGACGACGTCGTCGCTGCCGTCGGGTGGGCGCAGCGCGTGGAGGAGCACGTCGCAGGTCTCCTCCAGCGGGCGGCGCGGGCCGTCCAGCAGCCTGCGAAGGGTGTCGAGCCGCTGGTGGATGGGGTCGTTCCTGGTCTCGACCAGGCCGTCGGTGTAGAGGACCAGCAGGCTGTCCTGGGTCAGCGGGAGCGTGACCGTGGTGAAGTCGACGCCGCCGACCCCCAGCGGCGCCCCAGGAGGGATGTCCACGAGCTCGGCGACGCCGTCGGCGGGGACGAACACCGGCGGCAGGTGACCGGCCGTGGAGATGCGGCACTGCCCGCGCGCGGGGTCGCAGACGGCGTAGACGCAGGTGACGAAGGGACGGCTCAGGCCCGCGGCGATGTCGTCGAGGTGGCGCAGCACCTCGTCGGGGTCGAGGTCGAGCGTGGCCAGCGTGGAGGTCGCCGTGCGCAGCTGGCCCATGGTGGCCGCGGCGGCGATGCCGCTGCCCATCACGTCGCCCACGACGAGCGCGGTCTTGCCGTCGGCCAGCGGGATGACGTCGAACCAGTCGCCGCCGACCTCGTTGCCCGCTCCGGCGGGCAGGTAGCGATAGGCGATCTTCAGCCCGGGCCGGTAGGGCGGCGGCTGGGGGAGCAGGCTCCGCTGCAGGGTGAGCGCGGTGTTCCGCTCGTTGCGGTACAGCCTGGCGTTGTCGACGCACACCGCCGCCCGCGCGGCCAGTTCGGTGGCCAGCACGAGGTCCTCGCCGTCGAACGGGGTCGGGTTGCGCGCCCGCACCATGCACAGCACGCCGAGGACCTCACCGCGGGCGATCAGCGGCACCGCCAGGTAGGAGTGCACCCCGGCCCCCGCGAGGTGGGCGGCGGCGCCGGCGTCCCTGGCGATGTCATGCAGGGCGGCGCCCTCCACGTGTTCGACCAGGATCGGAGCGGCCGACGTCACGCATCGGGTGGCCAGCCGGTCGGCCTCGTAGGTCACCACCTCGTCGACGGGGTCGGCGGCGCCGATGGCCTCGGTGGGGTAGGCCGAGACCACCGCCAGGGCGCGGAAGCGAGCCGGGTGGCCGGCCTGCGGCTCGGCGCGCCCGTTGGTCAGGATCTCCTCCAGGACGTCCACGGTGGCCAGGTCGGCGAGGTCGGGCACGACCACCTCGGCCAGTTCGCGCGCCGTCCGCTGCAGGTCGAGCGTGGTGCCGATGCGGACGGTCGCCTCGGCGACCATCGCCAGCCTGCGCCGGGCGCCCGCCGCCTCGACGGCCGCCCTGTGGCGTTCGGTGACGTCCACGACCGAGACCGCCACCCCCAGCACGTGACCGGCGGTGTCCTCCAGCCGGTAGTAGGAGGTCGACCACGCGATCCCCCTGTTGCGCAGGTCGATCTCGTACATGTCGATCAGGGGGACGCCGCGGGCCAGGACCTGGCGCATCGCGGCCTCGACGGCCGTCGCGTCGACGAAGACCAGGACCTCGTGCACGTGCCTGCCGAGGTGCTCGGCGGCCGACCGGCCGTTGATGCGCTCCAACGCCGAGTTGACCATGACGTAACGCAGGTCGGTGTCCAGGACGGCCAGCCCGATCGGGGACTGGTCGATCAGCTTGTCCGACAGCGCCAGATCGGTCTCCACCTGGCGCAGGGTGGCCTGATCGGTGGCCAGCGCGAGCGCGTACAGGTTGTGCCTGTCGTCCTGGAGGCGCATGTTGCGGAACTCGATCTGCCGGATGGAACCGTCCTTGACCCGCACGGGGAAGACGCCGACCCATGGCCGTCCGCTGCGCATCACCTCGTCGAACAGCTCCATGACCAGGTTCAGGTGTTCCGGATCGACCAGGAGCCTGCCGGCGTACTGGCCGAGCGCCTCTCGCGCGGAGTAGCCGAACAACTGCTCGGCATGCGGGCTCCACAGCACGATGCGGCCTCCGGCGTCCACCACCACGGCCGCGACGTTCAGCACGTCGAGCAGCCCGCCCGGCGGGGAAGGCCCCCCGGGTTGATGACCGAACGGATCGACCACGCGCGCTCCCTCCGCGACGGGTTCCTCCATGCTCTCACCGCGAGTCCCGCCGCCACAGGCCCGCAGCGGTGGCGCGGACACCCCGGATGCCTCGCAGAACCCGCGGGTGGAGGCGGAGACGGCGGGGCGAGCGTCCCCGGGCCCGCCGCGTCAAGTTACGGCAACGGTATGACCGGCCGACGGCGAGGCGGGGTATGCCGCGAGGAGTGTCGCCGGCGTGGACACGCACGCCCGCGGCGGACCGTTTGGGTGCGCGGGACCGGACGGTTCGGCCGAGGGCCTCGCAGTCACCGGGCGGGCGGCTACCCAGGGCTTCGGAGTCACCCAGCGGGCGGCTACCGAGGGTCTCGGAGTCACCGGGCGGGCGGTTACCGAGGGCTGCGGAGCTCTGTGTCAGGGTGGTAGATCCTCGACCTTTCGGGAGATCTTGCCATGCCTGTGGACCACAACCTGCTCATGCTCTTCACCGTGACCACGATCGTCGCCATGATCACTCCTGGGCCGGACATGCTGTTCGTCCTGGGGTGCGGAATGCGGGGTGGCCCGCGGGCGGGACTGCTCGCCACCGCAGGGGTGGCCACGAGCGAGGCCGTCCACGTCGCCGTGGCGGCGGCGGGGCTGGCGGCGCTGTTCGAGGCGGTGCCGCTGGCCTTCACGGTGGTACGCGTCCTCGGGGCCGTCTACCTGGTCTACCTCGGCGTGCAGATGATCCGGCAGCGCAAGGGCGTCGAGAGCGAGCTGCCCGTCGCGGGGGAGGGCGGGATGTCGGGACGCAGGGCCTTCACCAGCGGCATGGTGACCAACCTGCTGAACCCGAAGATGGTCACCTTCACCATCGCCTTCCTCCCGCAGTTCATCGACCCCCGGCTGGGCCAGGTCTGGCTGCAGTTCGCGATCCTCGGCGCCATCCTGATCCTGCTGGAGTTCGTGGTGGACGGCACGGTCGGGGTGCTGGCCGGGCGCATCGGGGGGTGGCTGCGTCACCGGCACGCCGTCCGCCGTCGCGTCGACGTCGCGACGGGAGGCCTGTTCGTCGGCCTCGGCGTGCGGCTGGCCGTCGACCGCTGACCCCGGCTGAACCCTCATTCCCGCACCCTCAAAAACCTGTAGTGGCGGGAGTAGACATCCGTGGTTGATCGCGCTAATGTTTCTGACATCGCAAGGGACGGATCCACGAGGGCAGAAGGTAGCAGGACGACGACCTGCCCGGACGAGCGTGGACGAGTGCAGATGGCAGTGGATTGACGCAGAGGTGACAGAAGGTCGGACGTTCTGGGGCAAGGAGTGGTTAGGGCTCCGGAACGTGGACGCGCTGTCGTAGAGGTAGGAAGTGGGCAGAAGGCCGGACGTGCCGGGGCCGAGTAGGACGTAAGGGGCTCTGGCGCGTGGGCGCGCTGCCGGATGAAGTCGAACAGATGCAGGGATAGAGAAGGGAGCGTTGAACGCCATTGGGATCGCCCGTCGCGGTCGGTTGCGCCGCGCGGGTACCGCAGTTCCACAGACAGGACGGTGGTCTACGGTCACACATCCGCGATCCCCGCGTCCTCGCCCGCAGTGGGCGTCGAGGCGGAAAAAGATAAATCGGCCAACTGGCCGGTAGATGGTGTTTAACCTCATTTTGGGCCCCGGCGCATGGCGCCGGGGCCCACGTCGGCGTGTGGGAAGGTTTTATGGATCAAGCAGTGAAAGCGTCGGGCGGTAGGCCCGAGGAGTCCTCAACCGGCATCGGCGGCACATCCCGTGCCGCGTTCGGTGACAAGTTCGACGACGAGGACTATCCCGCGTACAGCATGGGCAGGGCCGCGGAGATGCTGGGTGTCACCCCCGCTTTCCTCCGGGCTCTGGGCAGCGCCAAACTGATCGAGCCGCGACGCTCCGAAGGCGGTCATCGCCGCTACTCGCGCTACCAGCTCCGTCTGGCGGCCAGAGCGCGCGAGCTGGTCGACCAGGGCACCGCCCTGGAGGCGGCCTGCCGCATCATCATCCTCGAGGACCAGCTGGCCGAGGCGTTGCGCATCAACACCGAACTGCAGCAGGCCCGCGCCGCCCAGCGACCCGCCGGTGAGCCCGAGCCGCCACGGTGACGGTCGCCGGAGGCGGCGCAGGTGATGAACGCGCCACCGCGAGCGGTGGCCCCCTCCCTACGCGCTGACTCAGGCGGCCGGCGCCGTGCGGGCCGGATCGTGGGTCCGGACCGCGCGGCGCCGCCGTCCTCCTGCTGAGGCTCCGATCCATCTGCTGCCCTGCTCCGGGCAGGCACCGGCGGGGAAGTCGTCGGCTTGCCGCATCATTGCCGTTCCCGACGGAGTCGATACCCGCTCGGGCGTTCCTCATCGGCTGGGCCAGGGAACCACCGGCTCAACACCATGCGGGCGCACGAACGGGACAGGATGAAGATCGTAGGAATCGCGGGCGTCTTTCTTCGGCGGTCGTATGTCCACCGCCTGTTGGAGGCGGTGGCGCTGGAGCTGCCCGAACCGGCGGACATCGACGTATGGGACGGGCTCGAAGCCATGCCCCCGCTGCGCCGAGGCCGGCTGCCGGCCGAGGCCGCCGAGCTGTGCCGGACGCTGGTCGCGGCCGACGCGCTGGTGATCGTCGCTCCGGAGCACAGCCTCCTGCCACCCCAACTGGCACACGCGCTCGGCTGGGCGTCGTCGCCCATGGCGGGCGGCGCCCTGGTGGGCAAGCCTGCCGCGGTGGTCACCTCCTGCGTGGGTCCTCATGAGGCGATGTGGACGCAGACGAAACTGCACCGCCTGCTCACCTCGGGCGGCGCGATCGTGCACCGCGCCGACCTGCCGGTACGCCCTGGCATCCGGCAGTTCGACATCATCGGCAGGCTCGCCGATCCGTTGGCGCGCGACCGGCTGCGCCCCGCGCTGCGAGCGGTGTGCGCCACGGCCCGGGAGGCCAGGGCGACCAAGGCCGCCTACAGGGTCGCCCACCAGGCCACTCTCACGAGCACCGAAGCCGAGCCCGAGGTGTCGAGGCCTGTCGTGTCGGGCCCCGCAGTGTCGGGCCCCGCAGTGTCGGGTCCCGTCGTGTCTGGGTCCGTGGCCTCCGAGCCTTTCTGAGGTCCGCGGCCCCTCAGCCGCCGGACGGCCGGGCTCCGGCTACAGCCAGCCGCGCTCCTTGGCGAGCAGGGCGGCCTGGAACCTGTTGCCGGCGCCGAGTCGCTCCATCAGCTCGGCCACGTGGGTGCGGAACTTGCGCACGGAGATGTTCAGCGCGCGCGCCGCGGTCTCGTCCTTGTCGTGCAGGGCGAGCGACTGGAGCACCTGCCGTTCTATGGAGGTCAGCTCCGGCTCGTTCAGCTCGCGCGCGCGAGCCCACATGCCCTCGAACATGTCGACGAGGATGGCCACCGTGCCGGGCTGGCGGATCAGCAGGGCTCCGACCGTCCTGTCGGCGGGGTCGATCTGCACGAAGGCGACCGACCTGCTGATGATGAGCATCTGCCTGCTCCACTCGGGGCTCACGCGGCACAGGTCTCCCAGGGCGTGCCCCTCGCGCGCGGACTCCAGCCAGCCCGGAAGGCTCAGCGTCTTCTCGGAGACAAGGGTCCTGCTGACCAGCCCCGCGGCGAGCCTCTTGCGAAAGCGCCGCACCTTCTCGTCGTCGGGCGGCAGGGCTCTCACCACGTTCGCTATGTTCATGACCTCCTTGGCGGAGGAGAACTCGCGGATGCGCCGGTTGACGTTCTCCACGCCCTCGATCCGCTCGACGAGCTCGACCGGGCGCCCGCTGCGCTGCTCCTCGGCGAGGTCGCGCACGATGTCCCAGGCGGCGCTGAGCTGGTTGAGCTCGCGTGAGGTCTGCTCCACGCGGCGTCTGATGAGCAGGTCGACGGCTTTCGCGGGCGAGACCGAGGCCAGGCTGACGTCGATGATGCCCAGCGTCTTGAGCCTGTCGATCACGGAGGACAGGTGGTGGACACCGAGTTCCTCGGCGGCGGCATCGAGATCGGCGTGAGGGACTCGCAGGAAGTATCGGTAGACCCGCTCCTGCTCTGCGGTCAGCCCGAGGCTGGCCAGATTCAACGCCACCTCCCGTCAGAAACGACTTCATTATCCATGCTCCTGCGGACTTGCCTGGATTCCGTTGAACGGAGTATCTTGTCCGGCATGCCGCGAAGATCAACCGAAGTCAGCGAGCCCATGTACTTCGTGCTCGCCGCGCTGCTCGACGGCCCGCTGCACGGCCACGCCATCGTCGGGAAGGTCGCCGAACTCTCCCGTGAACGGGTCAGGCCGTCGATCAGCACCCTCTACGGCATCCTGGAACGCCTGACCGCCCAGGGGATCCTGGCCGTCGACCGCGAAGAGGTCGTCCAGGGCCGCAACCGCCGCTACTTCCGCATCACCGACAGCGGCAAGGCCCTCGCCGCCGCGGAGGCCGAGCGCATGCACCACGCCGCCGGGCTGGTCAGAGCCAGGCCCGACCTGGGCACGGCGTGACCCCTCTGGAACGGCGCTACCGGCGGCTGATGCGGGCCTACCCGCGCTCCTACCGCTCGGCCTACGGCGAGGAACTCCTCGACATCCTGCTCGGCCACACCGACCCGGCGCGAACCACACCTCCGCTCAAGGAGGCAGCGGGACTTCTCGTCAACGGGGTGCGCGAGCGGGCCTGGCAGGCGGCCCGCGGCCCTGCCTGGACGGACGGGCTGCACCTGGGCGTCACCGCCCTGAGCGCGGCCCACCTGGCCACCCTGCTGCCCTACGCCGCCGCCGTCCCCGGATGGCTGGCGCTGTCGGCCCTCACGCTCGCACTCGTCGTCCTCGGCCGGGCCCGCCTCGCCCTCCCGCTGGCGTCGTTGACCGCCGTCAAGATGGGAGCGATCGGCACGGGTGCCGTCTTCCTCGACGCCACCCTGCTGCCCGTCGAACCCGGATTCCTGCTCGACCATCCCCTCTACGGCTACAGCGGCCTCCTCGGCGCCGCCACCGGTCCCGTGCTGAACGTGGCGGGGCTGGGGATCCTCGCCTGGCGCGGACGGCCGCTGCGGCGCAGATCCCTGTGGTGGGCGCCCGCCGCCCTGCTGGTGGCGGGCGCGGACCCCGCCTGGATGGCGCTGACCGACGCCGCCCCCGGCGTACTGCTGCGCATGACGGCCGAGGCCGCGGTGCTGGCAGGCGCCGTGTGGGCCGGACGCCTGACCGGCGACCTGCGCTGGGCGCTGGCCGCCGCGCTCTACCTGGCGGCCACCTCGGCCGCCTTCGGCGAGCACCTGCTCCACCAGTCGCGCCAGGACCTGGCCTACTGGGGCGTGCTGGCCTTGTTCACCCTTCTCGCGGCCGTGGTGCCGTACGGCGCGCGCACGCGCGCGATCGACTGATCGGGAGTTCCCCTATGCGTCGTGTCACGTGGTTGCTTTCGCTTGCCCTGATCTCGGGATGCGCGGCCGAACAGGCCGCCGCCCCCACTCCGAGCGGGGGCCAGGACCCGCGACCCCGAATGGAGCAGATCAAGGCCGACTGCATGAAACAGGGCGGCTTCAAGTACGTGCCCTTCGTGCTTCCCCGTGAGGAAAGGCCTGATCTGTCCGGCTACGACAGCATGAAGGCGTACCGGCAGAAGTACGGCTTCGGGGTCTTCTCGCGTCACGTCTACCCCAAGGATCGCCTGGCGGGAGGGTTCGACGTCGAGGTCGAGAACCCGAACAACGCGATCATGATGAAGCTCAACCCCTCCCAGCTCGCCGCCTACAGGAAGGTGGAGAGCGGCTGCTTCCGCCAGGCGGCCAAGGAGGTGCTCGGCAAGGAGGCGAGCTCGTTGACGGACGCGGCCGAGCAGCTCAACGCGGCCTCGGCCAGGCTGGAGGCCACCGAGATCGACGGGGACTCCGAGCTGGTGAGACTGGCGGCGGGCTTCGCCGACTGCCTCACGGTCAAGGGCTACAAGGTCTCCTCCACCAGGCCGGCCGACCTGGCCAGGAGAGGGCACAATGAGATCCTGAAGGAGTCCGACAAGCTGGGCGCCAAGGAGTTCGACAACCCGAAGCCGGGCGTCCACTACGCGCCGAACCTCTCACCCGCGCAGGCCAGGCCGTACCTCGAGCGGGAGATCAAGGCGGCGCTGGACGACCTGGAGTGCGGCAAGGAGTTCTACGGCCGGTACGCCCCCAGGCAGGCCGCGATCGACGTCAGGGTGATGAACGAGTACGGCCCGCTCATGGGCCTGTGACGACCAGGAGCGCGTCAGTTGAGCTGCCAGATGGCGAGGTTCAGCGCCGCGGCGTAGGTCACCCACAGCAGGTAGGGGAGCAGCAGCAGCGCCGCGGCGCGCCGGATCGGCCAGAACAGCACGACGTTGGCCACGATCAGCAGCCACAGCAGGCTGATGTCGGCGAAGGCGAGGCCGTACTGGTCGGCGGTGAAGAACAGCGGCGTCCAGGCCGCGTTCAACAGCAGCTGCGCGGTGTAGACGCCCAGCGCGGGGGTCCAGCCGCGGGCCGACCACGCCAGCCAGCCGGCGACGGCGATCAGGCAGTAGAGGATCGTCCAGACCGGGCCGAACAGCCACGGCGACGGCGCGAAGGTGGGTTTGGCCAGGGCGATGTACTGGCTGCCCGTGCTGGCCGACGACAGCGAGCCCGCGACGGCCACCAGGGCGACGGCGAGGACGAACATCGGCAGGGCGGCCCAGTGGCGGACGGGAGGAAGGGTGACGCTCATGAGATGCACTTCTCCATCGACTTCGGAGCGGGGTGGGACGCCGGGTTCGGCTCAGGCGGGTTCCAGGACGTGGTTGCGGAGCCCGAGATCCTCGGGGTACGGCGAGAAGTAGGTCTGGTCGCGCACGTAACCGGCGCCCTCTCCGCGCGCGTGGTGGCGCAGGAGGGTGGCAGGGACACTGAGCGCGACCTGCCCCGCCTGGTAGGAGGCGATCACCTCGACCAAATCCGCCCTGCGCGCGGCGTCAAGGGTGATCATGCCGAGGCAGTGGTGGAGCACGTTGACGTTGCGGCCGACGCCGGCCTTCCTGGCGAGGGTCGTGCAGAACACCCGGGTGTAGTCGGCGGCCAGCTCCTCGCGCGGGCGCGCGCCCGCGCGGGCCACCACGCGGCCCGCCTCGCGATAGCCGACCGGGTCGTGGGCGAGGAGCTGCATCTTGTGCCTGGCGTGGAAGGCGACGAGATCGCGTGGCGTCCAGCCGGTCGCGAACAGGGCGCGCAGCCTGGCGTGGGCGAAGATCCGCTCGACGAAGGTCTCGCGGATCAGCGCGTCGTGGAGCCGGCCCTCGTCCTCGACGGGCAGCAGCGGGTGGGCGTCCATCACGACCCCGGCGAAGACGCCCCTGTTCCTGCGGTCGCCTCCGGTGGACGGGATGCCATGGATGCCACAGCTGGGGCTCTTGGCCTTGAACACGTAGCCGTCGACGTCGAGGCCCGCGGCGCGCTCGGTTGCCAGAGCGGTCATGCGGTCGGTGAGGTCGAGGCGGGTCTTGCGGGTCATCAGGCGAGGCCCCGCCGCCGAGGACTCCAGGCGGAGCGTCTCGCGCGGCGTGCCGAGGCCCGCCTCCATCTCGGGGCAGATCCGCACCCAGTCGACATGGGCGTCGAGCGCGCCGCTCAGGAAGCGGTCGCGGCTGTGGCCGCCGTTGAAGCGCACCAGCTCGCCGAGCAGGCAGCTCGACGCGGCGACGCGTGGGCGGATCATGCCGCGGCCAGCAGGGCGGACAGGCGGTGCAGGCCGCGGGCGGTCCTCGCCTTGACGGTGCCCAGCGGCACGTGCAGCCGCTCGGCGATCTCCCGTTGGCTCAGGTCGCCGTAGTAGGCCAGCTCGATCGCCTGGCGTTGCGGCGCGGGCAGCTCGGCCAGCGCCCTGCGGAGCTGGTCGCGGTCGGCCAGCGCCTGGTCGTCGATGCGGCCGTCGTGTCCTGGCGGGTCGCCGACGACGTCCAGCGACACGGTGGGCGCGGCGCGGGCGCGCAGGTGGTCGACGCCCCGCTTGTGGGCGATGCCGAGCAGCCAGGCGCGCATGCTCCGGTCGGGGTCGAAGCGCTGCCGGGAACGCCAGGCCTCGGTGAAGACGACCTGCAACACGTCGTCGAGGTCCTGCACGGGCACCAGCCGCCGCAGGTAGGCGCGCACGGAAGCGGCGTGCGCTCGATAGCTCTCGCTGAACTCCTCCATCGCGATCCCCTCCCACTCGAAGATAACTTATTCAAAACCTATTCATAGTCGGTCGCGCGAAGGCGTGCAACCAAGACAAGGGAGATCAGGCCAGCGCGTGCATGACCTGGGAGACCGCCGCGTCGAGCGTGGACACCCTGGTGACGCCCCTCGGCAGGCCGTCCCACCAGCCGGGACCGCCGACGACGACGCGGGCGGTGGGTCGCAGCGACGGCAGCGCGGCCAGCGGTGCGGGATCGCCGGTGGAGTCCTGCTGCGACCACACGAAGACCACCGCGGGACCGAGGCGGCGCATCGCGTCGGCCAGCGCGGAGTAGGGGGTACGGGCGCCGAGCACCCTGGTCTGCACCGCCCGCTCGACGGTCAGGACGGCCGCCAGCGCGTAGATCGGCAGGCTGTGCTGCTCGTCCTCGGCGCAGGCCAGCAGCACAGGACGGGCAGGCGTGTCCTGTCTCGGCGGCTCGACGAGCGGGTGCAGCGCGGCCAGGACCTGGTTGGAGAACAGGTGCTCGACGTCGATGCCCAGGTCCTTGCGCGTGATCGCCTCGAAGACCGGCAACACGAGCTGGTGCCAGGTCCACCGCACGCCGTACCGGTCGAGCGCGGCGCGCACGCCGTCGGCGACGGTGGGGGAGTCGAGCACGCTCGCCGCCCGCGCCAGCATCGCCGGCGACGGCACTTGACGGACCGGCGCACGGACGTCAGGGCCGCCGTCGGGGCCGCCGTCCTCGGTCCCGCCGTCGCGGCCTGTCTCGGACGGGCGTAGTCTCAGCGCCTCGCGCGCGGCCTCCGCGGGGGCGACTCCCGCGTGGATCAGCCGGTTCATCTCCTCCAGGCGGCGCAGGTCACCCGCGTCGTAACGCCGGTGGCCGCCCGGGCTGCGCCTGCTGGGGCCGATGCCGTAGCGCAGGTTCCATGTGCGGAGGGTGGGGGCGGGCACGCCGAGCCGCCGGGCGACGGCGCCGATGCCGTAGCCCGCCTCCTCCTCGCTCAGGTCGTCCATGCCACCCCCCGGGTCATTCTTTCGGATTCCAGGCCCGCGAAGTTGCACCGCGACCGTCGAGCCCCCGCTACCGCGAGCTGCTGCGACGGGCGGCGGCCGCCACGTTCCTCGGCATCCTGCCGAAGATCAGGCCGTGGAAGGGGTAGATCGCCCACCAGTAGAGGTGGCCGAGCAGTCCGTGGGGATGGAAGACGGCTCGCTGGCGGTAGACGGTCCGGCCGTCCTCGACGCTCTGGCTCAGCTCCAGCCAGGCATGACCGGGCAGGCGCATCTCCGCCCGCAGGCGCAGCAGGCGCCCCCGCTCGAGCTCCTCGACCCGCCAGAAGTCGATGGAGTCGCCCACGCGCAGGCGCAGGGGGTCGCGGCGGCCGCGGCGCAGGCCGACGCCGCCGACCAGCCTGTCGAGCGCGCCGCGGATCTTCCACGCCATGGGCAGGGAGTACCAGCCGTTCTCGCCGCCGATCCCCTCGATGACCCGCCACAGGTCCTCGGGGCCCGCGGCGACGGTGGCGGTGCGCCGGTCGATGTAGAGGCTGCCGCCCGCCCAGTCGGGGTCGGTGGGCAGCGGGTCGCTCGGCGCGCCGGGCAGGCTCGCCGACGACCACCTGGTCACGACGTCGGCTTCCTTGATCCTCTGCAAAGCCAGCGAGACGGCCAGGTCGAAGCCGATCAGGCCGCCCTGCGGGTCGGCGACGTACCGGGCGATGTCGTGTTCGGCGCAGACGGCCTGAGTGCGCAGCGACTCCACGAGGGGACGTGCGATGGCGGCGGGCACCGGCGTGACCAGCCCCACCCAGAGGCTCGACAGCCTCGGGCTCAGCAGCGGCACCGGAATGATCAGCCGTGGCGGCAGCCCCGCGACGGCCGCGTAGCGCCGCATCATCTCGGCGTAGGTCAGCACGTCGGGCCCGCCGATGTCGAAGGCCCTGTTGACCTCCTCGGGGATGCCCGCCCATGCGACCAGGTAGCGCAGCACGTCGCGGACGGCGATGGGCTGGGTACGGCTGCGCACCCAGCGCGGCGTCGTCATCACCGGCAGCCGCTCGGTCAGGTAGCGCAGCATCTCGAAGGAGGCCGACCCGGAGCCGATGATCACCGCCGCTCGGAGCACCACGCTCGGCACGCCCGACGACAGGAAGATCTCGCCGACCTCCGCCCTCGAGCTCATGTGCGCGGACAGGCCGTGTCCCTCGGACGCGCCCGGCGTGAGCCCGCCGAGGTAGACGATCCGGCGCACGCCCGCCCGCCCGGCCGCCGCGGCGAACGTGTGCGCGGCCTGCCTGTCGGCCTCGGCGAAACCGCGTCCTCCGCTCATGCCGTGGATCAGGTAGTAGGCGACGTCGATGTCCCGCAGCGCCGCGCCCGTGCGCTCGGGGTCGCGCGCGTCCGCCTCGGCGATCTCGGCCTGTTCGGCCCACGGCAGATCGCGCAGCCGTCCCGCCGACCGCACCATGCAGCGGACGTCGTGCCCGGCCGCGAGCAGCTCGGGCACGAGCCGTCCGCCGAGGTAACCGGTCGCGCCGGTGACCAGACATCGAGCCATGCCGCTGCCCCTACCCGGAGGGAAGAGCGCCTCGCTCTCCTTTGCCGCTTCTTGGACCGGCCCCACCGGCCGGGACGGCCCTCACCAGACGGTGTAGGGGCTCTCCGCGCCGCCGCCGAAGGTGGCCGTGCCCGTTCTCTTCCACCGCTGGCGCACGTCGAGCTTTGCCCCGGTACGCGCCGCCGTGGTGGTGAAGGGGCCGCAGGTGACGATCTCGCCCTCGCTCGAGGGGGAGACGCCCGAGCAGATGAAGGGCTGGGAGACGTTGGCGTCGGCGTCGGTGTTGAACAGCTGCACGTGGATGTCCGAGGAGACCGAGGTGGACCCCCTGATCCGCCCCTTGAGGTGCAGGACCTCGCCCACCACGGCCATGCAGGGCGACATCTCCGTGCCCGTGCCGGTCCCCGTGGAGATCCACGGACGGCAGCGCCAGTCCGGCTCCGTCCCCTCGCCCGCGATGTCCTCCTGCCTGCTCTCGCGCGGCGGATCGACCGGCTCCTCCGTCGTGCGCCGAGGTCGCGGGGACGTGACCCGCGGCGCGGGCTGCTTGGCCGTGGCCGGCCGCTCGGGCTGTTCGGAGACGGTCGCCTCCTGCGTACGGCTGCGCGCCGGCCGCTCCTTCGGCGACGACGGGGGCGTGCTCTTCGCCGTGCCGACCGGCGTGCCGACCTCCGTGCCGACCGGCGTGCCGACCTCCGGCAGCGGAGGGCTGGGGTCCTGGGGGGTCGACACGGCCGAGGCGACGGCCAGACTGGGCGACGCCCCCGCGTCGGGCACCCGCCACGGCGCCACGACGGCCACCGCCGCCGCACTGAGCACCAGCGCCACCGCCGCCGCCGCGACGACGGCGAGCCGCTGCCTGGGCCATCGGCGCCGGCCCGAGGCCACGGTCTCGGGCGCAGGGACGGGGCCCGTCGCGGGCAGGGGCTCGGACGTGACGGAGGGCGCCTCTCCTCTGGCGACGGCAGGCAGCGCAGGCATGGCCGCCAGCGAAGGCGCCGCCTGGCGCAGCGCCGCCGCCACCTGCGCGGCGGCCGGACGCCGAGCAGGATCCTTGGCGGTGCACGCCGCGATGACAGGCCACAGGACGTCGGGCATGCCTGGCAGTCGCCTGGGGGCGGCCGTCGCGTGCTGCCTGAGCAGGGCCATCGGATGGTCGCCGACGAACGGCGGACGCCCGGCGAGCAGCTCGTACAGGATCAGGCCCAGGGCGTACACGTCCACCGCCGCCGTGGGCGCGCTGCCGTCGGCGACCTCGGGGGACAGGTACGTGGGCGTGCCGATGACCGAGGTGGTCTGGGTCAGTCCAGGGCCGTGGACGATGCGGGCCACGCCGAAGTCGGTCAGCCGTACCTGCCCGGTGGCCCTGTCGATCAGGACGTTGCCCGGCTTGACGTCGCGGTGCACGACGTCCAGGGCGTGCGCCGCGGCCAGCGCGTCGGCGACCTGCGCCATCAGCCGCGCCGCCTGTGCGGGGGGCAGCGTGCCCTGCCGCTGGAGGAGCGTACGCAGATCGCCCCCTTCGACGAAGTCCATCACCAGAGCGAGGCGCTCGCCCTCGATGACGAAGTCGCGCACCGCGACGATGTGCGGATGGCGCAGTGACTTCATCACGTTGCGTTCCTGCACGAACCGCAGGACGAGCTCGTGGTCGCCGGAGAGGCTGTCACGCAGCAGCTTCACCGCCACGATCTCCCCGCTGTCGCGGTGCCGCCCCCTCCAGACCGTTCCCATCGCACCGGCGCCGATCTCGTCCAGAAGGACGTACCGGCTTCCGAGAGAGTCCTCGGCTCCGCCCACCGCCATCCTCAGCTTTCCCCCTCCAACAGACGGAGATCACAATAGTCGGGAAGATCCACATTGGCGCAAGATGGCAGGGGTCAGGCCTCCTGGGCTCAGGCCCAGCCCGTCGTCGACGCCCCGCCCACCAGCAGCGCCGTCAGCACGACGCCGGCCAGCAGCGTGCGCAGGCGCCCTGCCTGGGTGGGCCGAAGCAGCACCACCAGCGCCACCGCGAGGGCCAGGCTCGCCCAGTCCTGTCCCGGATGGGCCGCCTCCACCGCAACGCAGCAGCCCTCCTCACCCGAGGGCAGCAGAGCGAACGCGGCGGGGAACGCCTGCCCCTGAACCAGGACGGCGGCCGCCAGGTCTCCCGCAGGCCCTTCGCGCCGGGTCAGATGGGCCAGCAGCACACCGGCCAGGGGAAGCGTGACCGGCCTACTACGGCTTCCCCGGCGTCATCGCCACCAGCTGACGAGGACGGGGGGAGGGCGGCGACTCGCCCTCCCTGCGTGCTCCTCGAGGCCGGGCGCTACGAGGAGCCCGGGATGACGGCGGCCAGTTCGGGGATGCGGGCGCGGTAGCCGTCGAGCAGCCTGCGCGCCGTGCCGACCGAGTCGACCAGCGGGTGCAGGGCGAACGCCTCGACGGCCAGGCGGGCCGAGCCGGTCAGCGCGGCCTCGATGGTGGTCTGCTCGACGGCCTTGACCTGCTGCACGAGCCCCAGCAGACGGCCGGGGAGCGGGCGGGTGGCCAGCGGCCTGACGCCCGAGCCGTTCACCGCGCACGGGATCTCGACCACCGCCTCCGAGGGCAGACCGGGCACCGCGCTGCCGTTGCGGACGTTGAGGATCATCGTGGAGGGCTCACCCCTGGCGATGGCGGCCATGAGGGCGAGCGCGATGCCCTCGTACCCACCCGCCTCCAGGTCGGCGGCCTCGCGCTCGCCGGCGTCGGTGCTCTCGCGGGTCTCGGCCATGTACGTCGCGTCGCGCTCCCTGCGCGCCCTGCCCCACTCGGCGAGGGCCTGCAGGGGACGCTCCCGCACGGCGGCGTAGAAGCGGCTCTGCTGCTCGAGAAGGGACTCGCCCCTGGTGCGCCCCGCGCCGTCGATCGCGGCGACGGACTCGCGGGTGTAGTAGTAGTAGTAGAGGTACTCGTTGGGCAGCGCCCCCAGGGTGCGCACCCAGTCGTCGCCGAAGACGCGGGCCTCCTCGACCTGCCGCAGCGCCGCGTCGTCGGCGAGCAGTCCAGGCAGCACGTCGCGGCCCTGGTAGGTGAGCCCCCGCAGCCATCCGAGGTGGTTGAGCCCCACGTAGTCGGGCGAGACGAGCGCGGGGTCGAGCCCGAGAGCGGCGGCGGCCCGCCTGATCAGCCCGATCGGCGAATCGCAGATGCCGACCACGCGGTCGCCGAGCACGCTCCGCATCGCCTCGGTGATCATGCCGGCCGGGTTGGTGAAGTTGATGACCCAGGCCCTCGGGGCGACGGCGGCCACCCGCTCGGCCAGGCGCACGGCCACGGGGACGGTGCGCAGGCCGAAGGCGATGCCGCCTGGCCCGGTGGTCTCCTGGCCGAGCAGGCCGAGCTCCAGCGCGACCCGCTCGTCGGCGGTGCGGCCGGCCAGGCCCCCGACGCGGACCGCGGAGAAGACGAAGTCGGCGTCGCGCAGCGCGACGTCGAGGTCGGTGGTGGTGCGCACCTCGGGCGCCCTGTCGTGTCCCTCGGCGAGCTGGTCCAGCACGTTCCTGATGGCCGCCAGCCGCTCGGCCGACACGTCGTGCAGCACCACCTCCTCCACGCGCGGCTTGGCGGTGTCGCGCAGCAGCGCGCCGTACACGAGCGGGACCCTGAACCCTCCGCCTCCGACCACGGCCAGTTTCATCGCGCCTCCCTCACCTGCAACACCTCCGTTCCGGCCCGCCGGGCGTCCGTCACGCGAGCAGCACCTCCGCGCCCGCCGCCGCGCAGTTGCGCAGCGTCGTCTCGTCGGCGCCCTCGTTGGTGACGATCATGTCGATGTCCTCGGGGCCGCACACCCGCAGAGCGCCGGTGCCGGGGAACTTCTGCCGGTCGACCAGGAGCACCACCTGCCCGGCCGCCGCGATCATGGCGCGCTTCAGCGGCACCTCGGCCAGGGTGGTGTCGACGAGCTGGCCGTCGGGGCGCACGCCGCTCGCGCCCAGGAAGACCCTGTCGGCGCAGACCTGGCCCAGCGCCTCCTCGGTCAGCACCCCCACCAGCGAGTGGTACGGCCGGCGCAGCATGCCGCCGAGCAGCAGCAGCTCGACCGCGGGGTCGGCGCGCAGCACGTCGAGGACGGCGAGGCTGGAGGTGACCACGGTGACGCGGCGGCCACGGAGCCTGCGGGCCAGGCGCATCGTCGTCGTGCCGATGTCGAGCAGGACCACGTCGCCGTCGCGCACGACCTGCGCGGCGCGGTCGGCCACGGCCTCCTTGTCCCGCTCGTCGAGCGCCGCCACCTCGGCGAAGGGCATGGAGTGGTCGGCGTCGACCTCGGCGAGCGCGCCACCGCGCACGCGCCTCAGCGTGCCGTCGCGGTCGAGCACCTCGAGGTCTCTGCGAATGGTCGACGGGCTCACACCGAGCTGCCTGGCGAGGTCGCGCACGCTGGTGGCCCCCGAGAGGCGGACCCGCCGCATGATCTCCGCATGCCTGAGGTGCTGAAGCACGGTCGGATCCTATCAGTCATTTGCGTGCATCGGTGAGCATCATTCAGCAAATGCCCGCACAGAGTACTTGATATGCGCGGCGAATCGTGCAAGATTGCGCACAACTCGATCTGTCGAGGAGGACTCTTCCCGTGTCTGTCCAGGCGTACGACCCTCTGGCCGACCAGCGCACCCCCGAGGGGCCGCAGTTCGACGTCTTCTTGGCGGGCACCGTCTTCCTCGACATCGTCTTCACAGGACTGCCCGCCATGCCAGCGGCGGGAACCGAGATCTGGGCCGAGGGCATGGGATCGTGCCCCGGCGGCATCGCCAACCTCGCCATCGCCACCAGCAGGCTCGGCCTGCGCACCTCGCTGGCCGCCGCGTTCGGCGACGACGACTACGGCGACTTCTGCTGGCGCACGCTGGCCGAGCAGGAAGCGGTCGACCTGTCGAGATCGCGGCGCTTCGAGCAGTGGCACTCGCCTGTCACGGTCTCCATGGCCGTCGACCGCGACCGCAGCATGGTCACCCACGGCCACGCCGCCCCCATGTCGGCGTCGGAGATGATCGGATCGCCGCCGCGCTCCAGGGCGGTGATCGTGGCGCTCTCGGCCGAGGAGCCGCTCGGCGTCCCCGGCGCGAGCTCCTGGGCCGAGCTGGCGCACCGCGACGGCGCGCTGATCTTCGCCGACGTGGGCTGGGACCCGTCGGGCGCCTGGTCGCCCGCGCTCCTCGAACAGCTCTCCGCCTGCCACGCGTTCATGCCCAACGCGGTCGAGGCCACGGCCTACACCGGCACCGACAACCCTCGCGACGCGCTGTACGCCATCGCCGACAGGGTGCCCCTCGCGGTGGTCACCGACGGCGCCAACGGCGCCATGGCCATCGACTCCATCACCGGAGAGGAGGCGTACGTCCCCGCTCCACGCGTCACGGCGCTCGATCCGACCGGCGCGGGGGACGTCTTCGGCGCGGGCTTCGTGCTCGGCACCCTGTGCCGCTGGCCGCTGGCCGACCGGCTGGCCTTCGCAGGGCTCTGCGCGGCGCTGGCCGTCCAGCAGTTCGGAGGATCGCTGGCCGCGCCGGGATGGGGGGACATCGCCGACTGGTGGCACGAGGTGCGGGCGCAGGCCGGCCACGGCGGCGCGTACGCCGACTCGGTGGCCCGCAGGTACGCCTTCCTCGACAGGCTGGTGCCCACGGTTCCCGTGGGCGCGGTGCGCAGGGCCGCCGCCACCATCGCCAGGCACGCCGACCTGGAGATGGCCCCCCTGGTCACAGGGGAGGCATCAGGGGACACCACCACGCACGAACCACGCGCAGGCTCCACGGCCGCCTCCGAGGGAGCGCACGCCGGTCCCGACGAGCCCGAAGGCCCCGAGTCGCCTCGCGTGCCCGCCCAGAAGGAGTGACACCATGATCGCCTCGACGCGAGAGGTCCGGACGCGGAACACGCGCGGCGCAGGGACGCGCGCCGTACTCGCCGCCGGTGTCGTGGCACTCGCCGCGGCCGCCTGCGCGCCCGGCTCCTCGGCCCCGCCCGTGGCCTCCTCGGCGCAGCCGAGCGCCTCGGCGGTGCGCACCGACGCCGCGGCCCTCGGCGACGTGACGCTCACGATCTGGGACCAGGAGGTACGCGGCGGGCAGGCCGCCCAGATGAAGCAGCTCAACGCCGCCTTCGAGGCGAAGTACCCCAACATCACGATCAAGCGGGTCTCCCGCTCCTTCGACGACCTCAACACCACGCTGCGCCTCGCGCTGAGCGGGAACGAGCCGCCCGACGTGGTGCAGGCCAACAACGGCAGGCCGCAGATGGGCGCGTTCGTGAAGGCGGGCCACCTGCGCCCGCTGGACGCCTACGCCGAGGCCTACGGGTGGAAGAAGCGCTACTCGCAGTCGGTCCTGCAGTACGTCAGCTACAGCGCCGACGGCAAGGTCTTCGGCCAGGGCAACATCTACGGCCTGCCGCAGGTCGGCGAGGTCGTCGGCATCCTCTACAACGCCGCCAAGCTGTCCGAGCTGGGTCTGCGGCCGCCGAAGACCTGGGAGGAGTTCGAAGCCGCGCTCGCCAAGGCCAAGGCCGCGGGCGAGGTGCCGCTGCAACTGGGCAACCTCGACAAGTGGCCCGGCGTCCACGTCTTCGGCACCGTGCAGGGACGGCACGTCCCCGCCGACCAGATCACCACGCTGGGCTTCGGCCGCAAGGGCGCCTCGTGGACCACGCCGGAGAACACCAGGGCCGCCGAGCAGATCGTCGGCTGGGTCGACAAGGGCTACTTCAACAAGGGCTTCAACGGCCAGGGCTACGACGCCTCCTGGCAGGCGTTCGGCAAGGGCGAGGGCGTCTTCCTGATCGGGGGCAGCTGGCTGATCGCCGACCTGGAGAAGGTCATGGGCAAGGACCTGGGCTTCGTCCTGCCGCCCGGCACGGGGTCGGCCCCTGGGCCCGTCGCGACAGGCGGCACCGGCCTGCCGTTCGCCATCACGGCCAAGAGCCCCCACCCCGACGCGGCGGCGGCCTACATCGACTTCATCACCAACGCCGACGCCATGAAGGTGCTCACGGCCAACGGCCTGCTGCCGATCGCCGACACCGAGCAGCAGAAGGTGAAGCAGGGCCCTCAGCAGGACATGTTCACCGCGTTCGGCACCGCGGCCGAGGAGAACGGCCTGGTGCCCTACCTCGACTACGCCACCCCGACCTTCGCCGACACGCTGGGCGCGGCGCTGCAGGACCTGCTGGCCAAGAAGTCGGCGCCGCAGGACTTCCTCGCCACCCTGGAGAAGGACTACAAGACCTTCGTCGAGAGCAACGGATGAGGGGAGCGAGGTGATCCGCACCCGTTCGTCCTCGGTGAGGGCGCGGGCAGGCCATCCTCCCGGCGAGCCCCGCCGGGTCGCCTTCCTCTACCTGCTGCCCGCCTTCGCCGTCTACGCGGTGTTCCTGCTCTATCCCATCGGCCGCGCGGTGCACCTGTCGCTGTTCGACTGGGACGGGCTGAGCCTCGGCACCTGGGCGGGGCTGGACAACTACGTCGCGATCGTCGAGGACGAGGGGCTGCGGGCCGCCTTCGGCCACGCCCTTGTCCTCGTCCTGTTCTACGCCGTGGGGCCGCTCGTCATCGGGCTGACGCTGGCGGCGATACTCAACCACGCCAAGGTGCGCGGACTCGGCTTCTTCCGGACGGTGGTGTTCCTGCCGCAGGTGGTGGCCATGGTCGTGGTGGCCGTCGCCTGGCGGCGCGTGTACGCCCCCGACGGCACGCTCAACGGCCTGCTCGGCGCGCTCGGGCTCGACTCGCTCACCAGGGGCTGGCTGGGCGACCACACCTTCGCGCTGCCGGCGGTCGGCGTGGTCGGCACCTGGTTCGAGACCGGCCTGGTGACCGTGCTGCTCCTGGCGGGGATGAGCCGCATCCCGCCGGAGCTGTACGAGGCCGCGCGGCTCGACGGGGCCGGCGCGCTGAGGGAGTTCTTCGCCGTCACGCTGCCTTCGGTCCGAGGGGAGATCGCGGTCGCGCTGACGCTGACCGTGATCGCCGCGCTGCGCACGTTCGACCTGGTGTACGTCACCACGCGGGGCGGTCCTGGCAACTCCACCTCCGTGCCGTCGTACGAGGTCTACCACCGCGCCTTCGGGCTGGGCCAGGTCGGCTCGGCGGCGGCCATCGGCGTCACCCTCACCGTCGTCATCTTCGCGATCTCGTTCGTGATCAACCGCGTGGCCGACAGGGAGGTCTCGTGATCTCTCGAGGTGAGCGCCTGGCCAACTACCTCATCCTGACCGCGTTCGCCGTGTTCGCGCTGTTCCCGATCGTGACGATCCTGTCGGCCGCGCTCGGCCCCAACGACAGCCCCGGCTTCGCCGGATCCGGCCCCCTCGACAACTTCGCCGCGGCGTGGGAGATCGGGCGCTTCGGCTCCTACCTGCGCACCAGCCTGGCGGTGTCGTCGTTCGTCGTGGTCGTCAGCGTCGTTTTGTCGATCATGAGCGGCTACGCGTTCGGCACCATGCGCTTCCCTGGACAGGCGGCGCTGTTCTACCTGTTCCTGCTCGGGATCATGATGCCCAGCGAGGCCATCGCGGTCCCGCTCTACTTCGACCTGCGTAGTCTCGGCCTGACGGACACGTTCTGGTCGATCGCGCTGCCGCAGGTCGCGATGTCGGTGGCGTTCGGCACCTTCTGGATGCGGGCCTACTTCCGCACCAGCAGCCGCGCGATCGTCGAGGCCGCCCGCATCGACGGCGCCTCGACGTGGCGCATCCTGTGGCAGGTGCTGGTGCCTCCGGCCAGGCCGGCCATCGTCACCCTGACCGTCCTGGTCTTCATGTGGACGTGGAACGAGTTCCTCATCCCGCTGATCATGGTGACGAGCGAGTCGCTGCGGACCGCGCCGCTGGGACTGGCCTTCTTCCAGGGGCAGTACACCGCGGGCTTCACCCTCCTCGCGGCGGGATCGGTCATCGTGGCGACCCCGGTTGTGATCTTCTATCTGTTCCTCCAGCGTCACTTCATCCGCGGACTGCTCCAGGGGGCGGTTCGCGAGTAACTCCCGGAGGTTCCATGCTCGTGCCGCGTACGCCCGGACGCCTGGCGGTGCTCGCCGCCGCGGTCGTCCTCGGCCTCGTCCCCTCCGCGCCCGCGCTGGCAGGGAAGGCCGCCGCCCCTCCCACGCCGGCAGCGAGGGCCGCCGCGCCCCCCGCCACCTCGGACCGCTCCTCCGCCGACCTCGACGCGCTGTTCGTCGGCGCCCATCCCGACGACGAGGCCTTCACCCTGTCGACGCTGGGGCAGTGGAAGGAGGATCACGACGTCCGCACCGGCGTCGTCACCGTCACCAGGGGCGAGGGCGGGGGGAACGCGGTCGGGCCCGAGGAGGGCCCGGCCCTCGGCCTGCTCAGGGAGGCCGAGGAGCGTACGGCGGTCGCCAAGGCGGGCGTGCGGGAGGTGTTCAACCTCGACGACGTCGACTTCTACTACACGGTGAGCGCCCCGCTGACCGACACGGTCTGGGGCGGCGACACGCTGGAGAAGGTCGTCAGGATCGTCCGCCAGACCAGGCCGGAGATCCTGCTCACCATGGACCCCGCGCCCTCTCCCGGCAACCACGGCAACCACCAGCAGGCGGCGCGGCTGGCCGTCGAGGCCTTCTACGCGGCGGCCGACCCCGAGGCCTTCCCCGAGCAGATCGCCCGTGAGGGGCTGCGCCCCTTCGCGCCGGCTCGCGTGCTCCTCGGCAGGGCGCGCGGCACCTCCACGAACGGCCCCGACTGCGCCTCGACCTTCCGTCCCGCCAACCCGGCACAGAACGTGTACGGCGTGTGGAGCGGGCGCGCCTCCGAGAGCCAGGGCAGGACCTGGGCGGCCATCGAACGCGACGCCCAGCGCGTGTACGCCTCACAGGGCTGGGCGGGCTTCCCGGACCTGCCGACGGACCCCGCCCAGCTCGGCTGCGACTTCTTCACCCAGGTGGACGCGCGTGTGCCGTTCCCCGCGCCCGGCACCGAGGCGGCCGCGGCGCCGACGGCGATCCTCGACGGCGCGCTGGTGCGACCTGCCGGTGGCGTCCCGCTCGGCACCCTGCTGGACCTTCGTCCCAGCACGTTCGACGTCCGTCCGGGCAAGGCGTTCACCGTCAAGGTCAGCGTGACGGCGCCGTCCCGCGAGCCGCTGGGCCGGTCGGCCGTGGCGCTGCGCGTTCCCGACGGCTGGAAGGTCAGCGGCTCAGGCGACCTCGGCAGGCTGGCGCGGGGCCGTACCGGCTCGGCGACCTTCACCGTGACGCCCGCGGGGGCTCCAGGCGATCGGGCGCGCGTCGCCGCGACGCTGACCACGGAGAACGGCGGCGGCTACACCGACCGCCAGGTCGAGGTCAGCCCCGCCGTACGAGGGGGACAGCAGGCGCTCCCCCAGGTCGAGCAGTACGAGAGGTGGGTGGGCGCGCTCGGCGTGCCGCAGCTGCGCGGCCTGGTCGCGCCCGTGCTGACCCTCCCGTCAGGCGGTTCGCGCGAGGTGGGGGTCGTGGTCACCAACGTGAGCGACACCACCCAGTCGGGGACCGTTCGGCTGGCGCTGCCGGCCGGCTTCACCGCCGACCGCGCGGAGGCGGGCTACAGCGGCCTGGCGGCCGGGGCGTCGGCGACCGTGCCGTTCACCGTCACCAACACCGACACGTCGCTGAAGACCTCGAACGAGGGCGGCGACTACGCCTACACCATCACGACCACCAGCGCGGACGGCTCCAGCGTGAGCAGGCCCGCGCTCGAACTGGTCCCCGCCACCTCCATCGCGCGGGCGGCCTCGGCGCCGTCGATCGACGGCGCCGAGGGCCAGGGCGAGTACCCGGGACCCTCCCTGGACATCTCACGGTTGTGGGAGGGCGGCGCCTGCTCGTCGGCGGCCGACTGCTCGGGCACGGTCAAGCTCGCCTGGCGTGACGACACGCTGTACGTCCTGGTCCAGGTGAAGGACGACGTGATCGGCGCCCGCCTGCCGGCGTCGGACTGCAAGCGGCACTGGCGCACCGACTCCGTCGAGGTGACGCTCGACCCGCGCGGGAGGTCGGAGAACACCTCCACGACGTTCAAGACCGCCGTGCTGCCCGTGACGGCCGAGGGGCCGCCGTGCGTCCTGCGCGACGCCGACAACCGTCAGGGACCCGGCGCCCCCGGCACGCGCGTGGCCTCGTCGCTGTCCTCGGGGGCGTACACCGTGGAGATGGCCATCCCGATGGAGGCGCTCCCCGGCGCCGTCGACCCCTCACGCCTCGGGCTGAACATCCTCGTGTACGACTCCGACACCCAGGACAAGACCGGCCAGACCCGGATCGGCTGGTCGACGTGGGGCGGCGTGCAGGGCGACCCGTACCGGTGGGGCATCGCGACGCTGCCCGGATACCAGCCGCCGCCCGGACGGCCGACCACCCCGCCCGACCCGGTCATCCCCGACACAGGGCTGTCCAGCCTGGACTCCCCGCAGTCGCTGGAGCAGGCGGTCCGCATCGGCCTGCCGCTCGCGGGCGGTCCCGCGGCCAAGCGGTCCGAGAGCGGCTGGGTCACCTCCGCCAGGAGCACGAGGAACGCGGTCGAGGTGACGCTGCGCGCCAACGCGGCGGGCAGGGCGCACCTGTTCGTCCGCGATGAGCGGGGAACGGCCGGCAGTCGCGTCGTCACCGTCGCGAGCCGGGGCACCACGACCGTGCGGGTGCCCCTGACCCGCGCCGTGGACGACCACCCGACGGTGGTGGCGGGATGGCAGGCGACAGCGGGAGGCACCGCGGCCTCCCGCACGCCGGTCCGCTGACGCGCACGTGCTCGACCCGGTAGGCCGCACCTCGCCGCGCGCAGGGTCAGGAGCGGGGCTCCAGCCTCAGGACGACGGCAGGCAGCCCCCGCAGCCCTTCGGGGACGACGACCTGTCCTGAGCCGTCGATGTCGGCGGGGCCCTCGCCCCAGGAGGCGGTGGCACGCGCCGGCTCCACCAGGTCCTCGGCCAGCCGCAGCCGTCCGGCCGCCGGGTCGAGGGCGATCACGTGGAGCGTGCCGTCCTGCGCGAGCGTGTAGCGGACGGGGTCGCCCGCGGGCTCGGCGTGCCGTACCCACGGCCTGGTGCCGTAGATCGCGCCGCCGTGGGCGTCGAGCCATGCGCCCAGGTGGCGCAGCCGTTCCACCTGCGACTCCGGCAGCGACCCGTCGGCGCGAGGGCCGATGTTGAGCAGCAGGTTGCCGTTCTTGGCGACGGTGTCGACCAGCAGGTGGACCAGCTCGGCCGGCTCGAGGAGGTGCCTGTCGTCCTCGGCCCTGTTGTAGCCGAACGAGCGGCCGAGCCCGCGCGTCGCCTCCCACACCCACGGCGAGGTCTGCTCCTCCGAGACGTACTCACGGGTGCGCGACCCCAGGTGCGGGACGCCCCACCGGTCGTTGACGATGCCGTCGGGGACGCGCTCGTAGTAGCGCTCGAAGAGGGTCTGCAGGCTGTAGGGCCCCGCCGCCTTGGCCGAGTCCGGCCAGTCGATGTCGTTCCAGAGCATGTCGGGGGCGTGCCCGTCGATCAGCTCCATGGCCTGGTCGAAGCAGTACCTCGCGAACGCCTCGTCGTTACGGCGCAGCGTGAACAGGTCCGTCATCGACTGGATGGGCGGGAAGTCGGAGACGTGCCAGTCGAGCGCGCCCGAGTAGTAGAGCCCGAACCGCAGCCCCTCCTCGCGGGCCGCGCTCGCCATCTCGGCGATCAGGTCGCGGCGCGGCCCCCTGTGCACGCTGCTGAAGGCGGTGGTGGCGGTGTCCCACAGGCAGAAGCCGTCGTGGTGCTTGGCCGTGGGCACGACGTAGCGCGCGCCGCAGCCGGCGATCAGCCGCATCCAGCCCTGCGGGTCGAACGCCTCCGCCGTCCACGAGTCGGCCAGGTCCTCGTAGGAGGTGCCGACGCCGTACTCCCGCTCGTGGAAGGCCCGCGCGGGCGAGCCGGGGATGCGGACGGTGTTGGCGTGCCATTCGGCGTACTGGTGGTGGCTGAACTCCAGCTCCACCGGCACGTGCTCGCCCGGCAGCCGCGGGGTCGCCCACGCGGACACCGAGTACAGCCCCCAGTGCACGAAGACGCCGAACTTGGCGTCCCTGTACCAGTCGGGCACGTCCCTCGCCGGGTAGTCGGCGCCCAGGTCGGGGCCCACGCGGCGGTCGAAAAGCAGCACTGCGATCCTTTCAGCGGCCGGCCAGACCGGCGGTGGCGATGCCCTTGACCAGGTGCTTCTGGAGGGCGATGAGCAGCAGCAGCGTCGGCAGAATGGAGACGACGGACGCCGCCATCACCAGATGCCACTGGTTGCCGTTCTGGCCGAAGAACAGTTGGAGGCCGAGCGGCACGGTGCCGCGCGCGGTCACATCGTTGATCATGATGAGCGGCCACAGGAAGCTGTTCCAGTAGTTGATGAAGGTGAAGACGGCCAGCACCCCGAGCGCGGGCCTGGCCAGCGGCAGCATGATCCGCAGGAAGATCCGGAGCTCGCCCGCGCCGTCGATGCGCGCCGCCTCCTGCAGTTCACGCGGCACGGCGCGGAAGAACTGGCGCAGCAGGAACGTCCCGAACGCGGTGAAGGCCCAGGGGAAGATCAGCGACTGGTAGGTGTCCACCCATCCGAACGCCTGCATGAGGATGAACATCGGCACGACCAGCACTTCCTGCGGCACCATGAGCGTGGCGAGGAACACCAGGAAGATGCCGTCCCTGCCGCGCCAGCGCAGGGAGGCGAAGGCGTAGGCGGAAAGGGCCGAGGCGGCCAGCACGACCAGTGTGCCGACGCCCGCCACCAGCACGCCGTTGAGGATGTAGCGCTGGAACGGCACGTAGGTGAAGACGTCGCCGAAGTTCTGCCAGCGGATCTGGGAGCCGACCAGCGCGCCCGGGTCGGCGAACGTCTCGCCGGCGGGCTTCAGCGCGGTGGCCACCGCGAAGACCAGCGGGTAGAGGAAGGCCAGCGTGACCGCGGCCAGCAGCACGTGGGAGACGACGCTCTTAGCTCTCATAGTGCACCCACCGCTTCTGGCCGAGGAACTGCACGGCCGTCACACCCAGGATGATCGCGAACAGCACCCACGCTCCCGCGGCGGCGAGTCCCAGCTCGCGGGACTGGAAGCCGGCCTGGTAGACGGTCATGACGAGCGTCTCGGTGGCGTTGCCAGGGCCTCCGGCGGTGAGGATGTAGGGCTGCGTGAACACCTGCATCGAACTGATCACCGTCATCGTGGTGGCGAAGAACAACGCGGGCGAGATCAGCGGCAGCTGGACGCTGACCAGCCTGCGCAGGCCCGTGGCCCCGTCCAGCGAGGCCGCCTCGAGGACGGAGGGCGACATCTCGTTGATCGCCGCCGAGAACACGATCATGTTGTAGCCGAAGCCCTGCCAGACGCTCATCGCCACCACCGACAGCAGCGCGGTGCTGCCGTCGGCGAGCAGGTTGGGCTCGGTCCCGACGAGCTGGAACAGCAGCTTCCAGATGACCGCGTTGGCCACCATCGGGGTGATCGCCGGGATGAAGAACAGCACCCGCCACAGGTTCTGCCAGCGCGAGTTGCTGATCCAGAACGCCAGCCCGAGCGCCACGAGGATGTTCAGCGGCACGTACAGGCCGGTGAAGACGAACGTGTTGCGCAGCGAGGACAGGAAGTCGGGGTCCTCGCCGAACAGGTAGCGGAAGTTCTCCAGCCCGACGAACTCGCTCTCTCCCAGCATCGGCCAGTCGAAGAAGCTCATCACCACGGCCATGCCGACGGGGAACAGGGTGAACAGCCCGAGCCCGAGCACGCTCGGGGTGGCGAACCCGAGCGCGCTCCACTCCTCCCGTGATCTCACTGCCCGCGCGCCCCCTGCTGCTGGATCGTGGTGAGCGACTCCTTGGCGCTCTGCGCGCCGGTGTAGACCTGCAGCAGGTGCTGGGCCATGAGCTTGCTCACGTCGTCCCAGTTCTTGGTGGTGAACAGCGGCACGCCGCCGGCCAGCCCCTCCTTGACCGAGGACATCGCGGCCTGCACGTCGGCGGCCTTGTCCTGGTTCTGCTTCACCAGGAAGTCCTCGTAGACCGGCTGCTGCTCGGTCCTGGCGGGGAAGCCGCGGCCCTGGCCCGCGAGGTAGGCCTGGGCCTCCTTGCCGCTGAGCACGGAGACCGCCTTGATCGCCTCCTCCTTGTACGCGCAGCCCTTGGCCACGCCGAACCCGGAGTTGGCCACGTAGGTCTTCGACCCGCCGGGCCCCGCGGGCAGCGGTGCGATGCCGACCTTGAACTTGGCGTCCTTGATGGTGGAGCCGATGTTCCACGAGCCGTCGACGGCCATCATGGCGTTGCCGTTGATGAACTGCGTCTCGCCCCAGCCCGCCTCGGCCGAGCCGGCGGGCACGCTGGCCGACTTGCCGGCGCCGAGGCCGGCGTACCAGGTGACCGCGTCGACCATCGGCTGGCTGTCCATCTGCAGCTTCACCTCGTCGGTGACCGGCCTGGCGCCGTTGTAGGACAGCAGCAGCGACAGCGTGTGCAGGTCGGAGAAGGACATGCCGAAGCCGAACTTGCCGCCGGTGCTCAGCGCCTTGGCGGCCTTCTCGAAGTCGGCGATCGTCCAGCCCGCCTTCGGCTCGGCCACCCCGGCCTTCGCGAAGGCGTCCTTGTTGTAGTACAGGAGCATCGGCGACAGGTCGTACGGCAGGGCCAGCTGCTTGCCGTCCATCTTCAGCGCGTCGAGCGAGGCGGGGGCGAAGCCCTCGGGAGCGGTCAGCGGCTCCAGCAGGTCGGCGTAGGCACCCAGGCGCAGGCTCTGCATGGACACGACGCACGCCTGCTTGCCCGCGGCGAACTCGGTCTGCAGCTTGGTGAAGTAGGCGTTGAACGGCGCGGTCCGCAGCTTGATCCTGATGTTCGGGTGCTGCTGGGTGACCAGCTGCGCCACATGGTCGAGCTGGGCCTTCTCCTCCTCGCTGCCCGCCCACATCTCCCAGTCGAGAGTGACCGTGCCGTCGTCCTGCTTGGCGCCGCCCGCCGTGCCCTCGCCGCCTCCGCACGCGGTGGCGCCGACGAGGATCACGAGTCCCGCGGCCAGTAGTGCCTTCATCGAGTACCTCCGTCACGAACTATAATTTCGTGGACGAAATTATTATGATGCCGGACCCTAGGCTTGATCAGCGAGACCGTCAAGAGGGAGCAGCCCATGCGCGAGGACTTGGTCAGGACGGAGGTCCTGACCATGCTCGGGTCCGAGCCGCTCAATCGGACGCAGATCGCCCACAGGCTCGGGCTCGGGGCGGCGACGGTCTCGGAGCACACCAGGCGGCTCATCGAGCTCGGCTACCTGCGCGAGCTGGCACCCCAGGTGGCGGGGAGGGGGCGGCCCAGAGTCCCGCTGGAGGTGGTGCCGGACGCCGCCTACACGCTCGGGCTGCGGGTCCACCACACGCACCTGGTCGGCGTGCTCATGCGGCTCAACGGCAGCGAGGTGCGCCGCTTCACGCTGCCCTTCGACCCTGACTCCGAACCGGTGGAGCAGCTCGTGGCGGTGTGCGAGCAGGCGCTCGCCGATCCCGGGACCGGCGAGCGCATCCGCGGCATCGGCCTGGCCGTCCCCGGCGTGATCGATCCCGCCAGGGGCGTCGTCCGGCTCTCGCCGCACCTCGGCTGGTCGGACCTGCCGCTCCAGCCCCTGCTGGCCGGGCGCCTGCCCGTCCCCGTGCTGATCGACAACGACACGCGGGCCAGCACCATGGCCGAGTTGCTGTTCGGCACGGGCCGCGACCACGACGACTTCCTCGTGCTGGCCGTGGGCGGCGGCGTCGGCATGGGGATCGTGCTCGGCAGGCGCATCCACAGGGGGCCCGACGGGGTGGCGGGGGAGTTCGGGCACGTCCCGATCGACAGGGAGGGGCCGCCGTGCGTGTGCGGGCGGCGGGGTTGCCTGGAGACGTACGCGGCCGACTACGCCCTGGCCGCGCGGGCCCACGCGCGCGGCCTCACCTCCGAGGTCGTGGAGGTGGCCGAGCTGCACCGCCTAGCCGCGGTGGACGCGCCCGGCATTCGCGACCTGATGGCCGAGGCGGGCGCGGCACTGGGACAGGCGGCGGCCGGCGTGGTGAACGTGCTGGCGGTGCGGGCGCTGACCGTGATCGGCGAGAGCCACGTGCTGTGGCCGTACCTGGAGAGGGGGTTCAGGCCGGCGGTGGAGGGCGGCGTGCTGTCGGGGCTGGAGATCATGGTCCGCCCGTGGGACGACAGCGCCCACGCCCGCGGGGCCGCCGCCCTCGTCCTGTCCGCGACGGTCGCCTCTCGCTGACCGCTCCCGGCTCGCTGACCGCTCCCGGCTCGCTGACCGCTCCGGGTTCGCTGTGTTCGAATGGGGTCAGGTCGTCGTCGAGACGGACACGGGGGCGGCCTGCCCCGCCTCGGCTCCTCCTGCGCGGCGGCGGAGGCCGAAGGCGGTGATCACCGCGCCGGCGACCGCGGCGGCGACAGGGACGACGAGGGCGAGCTGGAGGGCGTCAAGCCTCGCCTCGGGGGTGGTGGCGCCGCCGAGCGCCGCGACGCTCACCGCGGTCACCGCCGACAGCCCGAGCGCCGTTCCGAACTGGAAGGACGTGTACAGCAGGCCGCCGGCCAGGCCGTGCTCGTGCTCCTCGATCCCGTCGGTGGCGGCCATGGTCAGCGGGCCGTAGGCCAGGGAGAAGGCCAGGCCGAGCAGGAGCATGGTCGGCAGCATGGCGGCGTAGGTCCAGTCCATCCCGATCGGCAGGAAGAGCGCGTACCCCAGGGCCGCGACCACCAGGCCGCCGAACAGCACCCGCACGTTGCCGAACCGGTTGACCAGGCGCGGGGTGAGCGTCGGGGCGAGGACGGTGTCCATGCCGATCACCAGCATGGCCAGACCGGTCTGCAGGCTGCTCCAGCCGCGCACCTCCTGCAGGTAGAGGGTGGCCACGAACTGGAACCCCGCGAACGAGGCGAGGAACAGCAGCGCTCCCAGGTTGGCCCTGACGAGCGGGCCCGAGCGCAGGATGCCCAGACGCACCAGGGGGTTGGCCGCCCGCCGTTCGACCAGGACGAAGACCACCAGCAGCGCGAGCCCCGCGCCGAAGGCGCCCAGCGTGCCCGCCAGGCCGTTGCCCGGGTGCTCCAGCCGCACCACGCCGTAGACCAGCAGCAGCATCGAGCCGGTGATGCTGAACGCGCCGGCCAGGTCGAAGCCGCCCGAGGGACGCTCGGGCGCGGGGGCCTCCTTGATCAGGGCCACCGCCGCGAACAGGATGACCGCCGCCAGCAGCACCGGGGCGAAGAACACCCACCGCCATCCGAGCGAGGTCAGCAGCCCGCCGACCACCAGGCCGAGCGAGAAGCCGCCCGCCGCGGTGCCCGCGTACACCCCGAGCGCCTTGGTGCGCTGCGGTCCTTCGGGGAAGTTGCCAGTGACCAGCGAGAGCCCGGCCGGCGCCATGAACGCCGCCGCGACGCCGGTCACGAACCTGGCGACCAGCAGCATCCATCCTTCGGTCGCGAAGCCCCCAAGACCGGAGAAGACCAGAAAGACGGTCAGCCAGAACAGGAACATCCTGCGGCGGCCCAGGAGGTCGGCCGCGCGGCCGCCCAGCAGCATGAACCCGCCGTAGCCGAGCACGTAAGCGCTGACCACGCCGCTGAGCATGCCGGTGGACAGGCCGAGGTCGGCCCGGATCGCCGGCAGCGCCACGTTCAGCATCGCCACGTCGATCCCCTCCAGGAAGATCGCGCCTGCCAGCACGAAGAGCACGCCCCACGCGCGTGCGTCCATGCGGTTGTTCGTTGTGGACACGGTCCACTCCTCTCACAAAGCACAGGACCGGCCCATGGTTCCTCAACCGACTGCCGGTTCCTTCTTGTAACCAGCTGAATCGTCGAGCATCATGCAATGTCATGGAAGATGGCACTATTAAGTCCCTCGGTTACTGCGGGGATACCGACGGCGACTACGACGTTCTCCAGTGGGACACGCGCGCGGACTGCGAGGTCAGGCAGATACTCGACCGCGTGGCGGACAAGTGGTCGCTGCTGGTGATCGCGCTGCTGGACCGGCGCAGCCTGCGCTTCACCGAGCTGCGCCGCCTGATCGACGGCGTCAGCCAGCGCATGCTCACGCGTACGCTGCGCCACCTCGAGCGCGACGGGCTGGTGAGCAGGACCGTGCACGCGACCGTCCCGCCTCGCGTCGACTACGAGCTCACCCCGCTGGGCGCGACCCTGCACGCCACCATCCGGGCGCTGGTCTCCTGGACGGAGACGCATCAGAACGAGATCGCCGCCGCCCGCACCGCCTACGACGCCCGCGTACTGGCCGAGCAGCAGGCCGCCGAGGAGGAGGCGGCCGAGCGGGCCGAGATCGCCCACAACGTCCTGGCGGCCACCCGCTGACGCCTCGCCCAGGAGGCTCTACGCGGTGCGGGGGAAGGCGCGCCGGTAGTCACTGGGCGAGACGCCCACCTGCTTGATGAAGTGGTGGCGCAGGTTGTTCGCCGTGCCCAGGCCGCTCAGCTCCCCCACCTTCTCGATCGGCAGGTCGGTCGACTCGAGCAGGCTTTGGGCCAGACTCAGCCGCTGGTTGAGCAGCCACTGCAGCGGCGTCATCCCGGTGGCGCCCTGGAGCCGGCGGTAGAAGGTGCGCGGGCTCATCGCGGCCCGGCGCGCCAGATCCTCCACGGTGAGCGGCCGGTCGAGGTTGGCGCGCGCCCACTCCAGCACCGGCGCCATCCCGTCGTCGTCGGTGGCGGGCACCGACAGGTCGACGAACTGGGCCTGTCCGCCGGGCCGGTGCGCGGGCACGACCATGCGGCGGGCGAGCTGGTTGGCCACGTGCGCGCCCAGGTCGCGCCGTACGAGGTGCAGGCACAGATCGAGCCCCGCCGTCAGCCCCGCGCTGGTGAGCACGTCGCCGTCGTCGACGTACAGCACCGAGTCGTCCACCTGCACCTTCGGATAGCGCTCGGCGAGCTGGGCGGTGTGCATCCAGTGGGCGGTGGCGCGGCGGCCGTCCAGCAGCCCGGCCTCGGCCAGGGCGAACGCGCCCGTGCACAGCGACACCATGCGTGCGCCGGCGTCGTAGGCGTCGCGCAGAGCGGAGACGAGCGCGGGCGGCAGCGGCGCGCCGTCCTCGACGCAGGCGTCGGGCACCGACGGCACGATGACGGTGTCGGCGCCGACGAGGTCGTCGAGCCCGTACGGCGTGCGCAGCGCCAGCCCCGGCACGGCCAGACCGCCGGGATCGGCCTGCCCCGTCCCGCACAGGCGCAGCTCATACCAGGGGTCGGCCAGGTCGGGCTGCGGCTTGCCGAAGACGGTGCACGGCAGGCTCAGCTCGTACAGGTCCCAGGAGGGGACGGCGATGTCCTCGGGCACGACCACGGCGACGGATCCGGCACTCATGGACCCACCGTATGGCAGGAATTTGGTGATGGCCGTCATCGGTGTCACTGTCGCGGCCTGATGTCCCCCTGTGAAGCTGGTCCCAGCAGTCGAGATCTGAGGAGTTGTGACATGCGGGTGACCGTGCTCGGACTGGGTTCGATGGGGTCGGCGCTTGCCGGCGCCCTGCTGGACAAGGGTGTGGAGACGACGGTGTGGAACCGCTCGGCGGGCAGGGCCGCGCCGCTGGTGGCGAGGGGAGCGCGCGAGGCCGCCACGCCGCTGGAGGCGGTGGAGGCCGCCGACGTGGTGATCGCCTGCGTCCTCGACTACGACGCGGTGCGGGGGGTGCTGGAGCCCGTGACCGGCTCGCTGGAGGGCAGGCACCTGGTCAATCTCACCTCCGGCTCTCCCGAGCAGGCGCGGGAGATGGACGCGTGGGCGCGCTCGCACGGCGTCGGCTATCTCGACGGCGCCATCATGACGACGCCTCCCGGGGTCGGCAGCCAGGACATGATGTTCCTCTACAGCGGCTCGGAGGAGGTCTTCCAAGCGCGTCGTGAGGTGCTGTCGGTCCTGGGAGACCCCCTGCACCTGGGCGAGGACCCCGGCGTGGCCTCGCTCTACGACGCGGCGCTGCTCGGGCTGATGTGGGCCACCATGACCGGCTGGCTGCACGGCACGGCCGTGGTCGGCGCGGACAAGGTCCAGGCCACCGCCTACACGCCGATCGCGCTGCGCTGGCTGGGCGCGGTGGCGCACTTCATCACGACCTACGCCGCCCAGGTGGACGAGGGCCGCTACCCCGGCGACGACGCCACGGTGGACGTCCAGATCGCCGCGATCGAACACCTCATCCACGCCGCGCACGAGCGGGGCGTGGACAACTCCCTGCCGGAGCTGCTGAGGTCCACCATGCTGCGGGCCAGGGCGGCGGGCCACGGCTCCGACAGCTACGGCAGCATCATCGAGGTGCTGCGCCGCCCGGCGGGGAACTGACCCGTCGTGCGAACGTAACCCTCCCAGGGCGCTGGCCCGCGCCGTCGAGGGTCACCGGCCCTGCTGGAGTGAGCGGTCTCCGTGGCGTGGGTTCTGTGGGTGTGGAGCAATTCACGATCCGGGCAGGGAACTTCATGGGGGTTGGGGGCGTCATGACAGACATGAGAGATCATGCGCAGAGTGATCGGTTCCGGGACCTGCCCGAGCGGCCGGACCCGGCGACATGGCGGTCCAGCCTGGACGAGGAGCCGTTGCCGCAGGTGATCGCCGAACCCGCGGAGGTGGGGGACCCCGGCCTGCGCCCCTGGGCGGCGCCCGAGCTCGACGTGGCGCGTCATGTCAGCGACGCGATCGTACGGCGCCGCGCTTCCCGCGACTGAGGACCGCCTGGTCCCGATGGCGCAGGTCTCTCCTTGTGGGGTTCGCCGGTCAGGCCAGATCGAGGACGGCCTTGCCGTGCAGGCGGCGCTCACGCAGGGCGTCGAAGGCCTCCTCGGCCTTGTCCCACGGGCCGCGCCAGCTGATGCCGGGATCGAGCGCGCCCCTGGCCACCAGCTGCGCGAGATGGGTCAGGTCGGGGGCGAGGCCGGTGCAGGCCAGCAGGTAGAAGGTGGAGATGGTGCGGTTGTGGCGACCCTCGTCGCCCCTGAACGATCCTGCGGGGAAGACGGTGTCCTCCTGTGAGGCGTGACCGACGCTGACCAGGGTGCCGTGCTGGGTGAGCCTGGCGTACGCGTCGACGAGATGGGCGCCGCCCACCAGCTCGACGACGCCGTCCACCGCTTCGCCGAGCTCTCCCGGCGCGCGGATCACCTCGTCGGCGCCGAGCAGTCGCAGGCTCTCCCCGTGCGCGTCGGGGTCGCCTGTCACCGCGACCACGTGCGCGCCGCCCTGGTGGGCCAGTTGCACCGCGAACCTGCCGACGCCGCCGGTGGCCCCGGTGACCAGGATGCGCTTGCCGGGCAGGGCGCCGATCCTGTGCAGGGCGCGTAGCGCGCTGCCTGCCGCGACCGGGATCGTGGCGATGGCGCCGAGGTCGGCCCCCGAGGGGACCTCGCCGATCAGCGAGGTGTCCACGGCCCTGAGCTCGGCCCAGGCGCCGCCGTCGGCCAGGGTGACCACCGGCGTTCCCGCGGCCGGTCCCGATCCGTCGGCGGCGGGGCGTTCCACCACTCCTGCGGCGTCCCAGCCGGGGACGGCCCCGTCGGGCTGGCCCGCGAGGACGTACCTCACCTCGCCGTAGTTCAGCGAGGTGGCCGCGACCCGGACCAGCGCCTGGTGCGGGGCCGGTTCGGGATCGCGGATCTCCTGGAGCCGCAGCCCGGCGGGGACGGAGTGGTCGACGACCAGAGCACGCATCGGCGTACACCTTTCGAAGAGGCGAGGTTGCCAGCCGCCAATATAGCGCCACTCAGTGGCATAAGTACATCAAGGGCGTTGGCTCTCCAGGTGCATCGATCAAGGCGGGTGCTACCGGCTGCGGGAGGGGTGCAGCCCGTCGATGCTGAAGGTCAGCAGGCGCTCGCCCTGGGCGGGCGTGGTCTGCTCGCCCGCCCACGCCACCGCGTTGATCATGGCGTACAGGTCCGCGGCCGTGGCGTCCTCTCGTACGGTCCCGGCGGCCTGCGCGCGGGTGAGTAGCTGCTCGCCGCCCACGAGGACGGCCCGGCAGGCGGCGTGCAGTTCGGAGCTCTCGTCCTCGATGCTGCGCATCAGTGCGGTGACCAGCCCCCGGTAGGTCGTGGTGTGCGCCATCGCCGCCCGCGCCCAGATGACGAGCGCCTCGTGCGGGGACGGGTGGTCGAGCAGGTCGCGCGCCGTGGCGGTCAGCGCGTCCATGCGGTCGCGCAGCAGCGCCTCCAGAAGGGCCTGCCGGGTGGGGAAGTGGCCGTAGAGCGTGCCGTTCGCCACCCCCGCCCGCCTGGCGATGTCCTCCAGCGAGGCGTCGACACCGTGCTCGGCGAAGACCGTCGCCGCCGCGGCGAGCAGTCGTTCGTAGTTGCGGCGGGCGTCGGCGCGCATCCGGCGCTGCGGCGCAGGGCCTGTGGTCGACATGGGCGCTCCAGGGGTTGCTAAGTTGAGGCCGTCTCAATATATTTCTCGAGACAGCCTCAGTTTACTCTGCGCTCAGGAGGAGCCCTGTGATCAGCCCCGACAAGCCCATCCTCGTGACCGGCGCGACCGGCCGCCAGGGCGGCGCCACCGCCGCCCGGCTCCTGGAGGCGGGCTGGCCCGTGCGCGCCCTCGTTCGCGACCCCGACGCTCCAGCGGCCAAGGCGCTGGAGGCGGAAGGCGCGGAACTGCGCGCGGGAAACCTCGACGACCCCGGCTCTCTCGCCGAGGCCGTCGCCGGCGTCCACGGCGTCTTCGGCGTCACGCCCGACGACCTGGAGGTCGAGCGGGAGGTCCGCAGGGGCCGCGCCCTCGTCGACGCCGCCGCGGCGGCCGGCGTCTCCCACTTCGTGTTCGCCTCGGTCGGCGGCGCCGAACGGGGGACCGGCATCCCGTACTGGGAGAGCAAGTGGCGGATCGAGCAGCACATTCGCGCGCTCGGCCTGCCAGCGACGATCCTGCGTCCGGTCAGGTTCATGGAGAACCACACCATTCCGGGGCTGCCTGTCGGCGGCATCGTCGACGGCGAGCTCAGGCACCTGTTCGATCCCGACACACCCGTGCAGCTCATCGCCGTCGCCGACATCGGCGTCTTCTCCCGCCTGGCCTTCACCCACCCCCAGGACTACATCGGGCAGGCCGTCGAGATCGCGGGCGACGAGCTGACGCCCGAGCAGGCCGTGGAGCTCATCAGCCGGAGCCTCGGGCGGCAGATCACCTACCGGCAGGTCGCCGTCGACGGTCTCGGCCTGGGTGCGGTGGAGCGCACCTTCCCCGGAGGCCGTGGCCTGTGGCGAGCCGACATCGCGGCGCTGCGCGAACGCCACCCCGGCCTGCTGGACTTCGAGACCTGGCTCCAGCGGGGCGGCGCCGGCCAGATCGAGGCGCTGTTCACCGGCGGGGGAGCGGCGGTCACAGCATGAACACCAGTTGGGCGGCGATCAGGACGTCGAAGACGCCGCACCACTCGGCGTACGAGCGGGCCACGACCTTGTCGAGCTTGAGGTGGACGAAGTCCCAGACGCCGTGGAAGAGCCAGCCCGCCGCCACCAGGTAGCGGCCCAGGTCCGGATCCACGATCAGCCCGGCCAGCGCGAGCGCGCCGAATGCGGCCATCCCCAGCGCCTGCGTCCTGAACGGCCCTGGCCTGTGCAACTGCCCGTCGACGGCGCCCCAGACCAGGACCGCCAGCGCGACGGCGGAGAAGAAGGCGGAGGGCGGCATCACGTCCAGCGCTCGCAGGAGGACGAAGGACACGACCAGGGCGGCGAGCACCGGCCATGACGCCTGGCGTCGCCGTAGCTTGGCGACGATCAGGTACAGCAGGGGCAGCAGCATCAGGGCGTTCGCGAGCGCGGCGACGCCCTGGGCGGAGCCACCTCCGCCCAGGCTGAGAAACGCGATTCCGGCGGCCAGCGCGGTGGGCCAGCGCCGCAGCACGACGGTCAGTCGTGTGCGGCTGGGAGCGGTGTTGTCCATGCGCCCAGCGTGCTGGCGCCCTGGCGCAAGCCCCACCCTCGCGATGTCACCGATCGGCCATGCGGATCGCACGGTCAATCCATGCGCATGCCGTCCTCGCAGCATCCGCCGCGTCGAGCGCTGGGAGGCGGACCGGCAGCGGAGTCAGCAGAGCTGTCCGGTCTGGTGCAGATGGTCGAAGATGATCTGGTCGACAGGGGACACGCGCTCGCGGTCGGCGTAGGACAGCCAGATGAGCTCCTCGATCTCGGCGCTGGGTGTGGGTGTTCCGCGGTACTCGGCGGTGTAGCAGGTCATCCGCACGCTGACGCCGTCGGTGTGACCGTGTGCCTGGGCCTGGTAGGTGCCGATGTGCCTGGCGGTGGCGGGGATGATCGTGATCGCGAGCTCCTCGTCGATCTCACGGGTGAGGGTGTCGAGGTCGGTTTCGCCGGGTTCGCGCTTGCCACCGGGGATGTAATAGACGTCCTTACCGCGTGAGCGGGTGCTGAGGATCTTGCCGTCTGCCACGTGGATCCACGCGATCTTGTCGATGGTGCCGCTCATCGGATGCTCCTGTCGGTGGGCGGAAGGTTCGGCGTCAGATGGTCGGGCCGTGCGACAAGTCGTCGTTCAGCGCAGGATCGTGTCTAGCACGGCGTCGCCGTACTCGGGCCTGATCGGCTGGCTGTTGACGAGCAGCCGATACCACGGGGGGCACCAACTTCCCGTAAGGGTGGGGCAGGCACTACCAACGAGTGGCCTGCCAACGGCAATGTCGCCGCTCACAACGGTTCCTAGAGTCTTCCCCATGAACTTCGCACGGTTGATGATGTCCGGCGCGCTGGCGCTTGTCTGCCTCTCGACCACCGCGGTGGCGGCGAGCGCCTCTGCCCGGACCGCGCCCTCGGCCCGCGGCACGGTGATCTCCGCCACCCAGGTGGAGAAGCTCGACAAGAAGCAGGTGGCCGAGCGGCTCAAGGCGACCGGCCTGGACCCTGCTCAGGCCAGGTACGGCGTGCGGGCCTACCGGGTCGTTCACACCACCATTGATCCGTACGGCAGGCCGACCACGGCCAGCCAGCTTGTGGCCCTTCCTGACAACGGCGAACGCAACCTGCGGGTCGTCTCCTGGCTGCACGGCACCACGGTCTACCGGGGCGACGTGGCCTCGATGAACCCGGCCGCCACCGACCGGGCCGCGGCGTTGCTGTTCGCCTCGACCGGGCAGGCGGTGTCGGCGCCCGACTACCTCGGGCTCGGGAAGGGGCCGGGCTACCACCCGTACGGCAACCCGCGCGCCACGGTGTCGGCTCCGGTGGACGCCCTGCGCGCGACCAGGGCCTTCGCCGCCAGGAGTGATCGACGGCTGGACCGGCGGGTGCTGATCAGCGGGTTCTCCCAGGGTGGGCCGGCGACCATGATGGTGGGCAGGGCGCTGCAGCAGGGGGAGGACTCCTACTTCAGACTGGGAGCGCTGGCGCCGATCGCAGGGCCGTACCACCTGAGCGCCTTCGAGGCGGCCGCCGCCGATGACAGGATCCGGATGGCTTCGCTGTATCTGGCCTACTTCGCGATCGCCGCCGACCGGTTCACCGGCATCTACGACTCCCCGGCGGAGGCGTTCCGCGAGCCGTACGACCAGCAGGTCGAGGAGCTCTTCGACGGCGATCACAAGCCGCAGGAGATCGCCCAGGCGCTGCCGCCCACGTCGGCGAAGCTGTTCACCGAGGCGTTCCTGCAGAAGGTGCGCGAGCCCACGGGAAGGCTCAAGCAGCTGCTCACCGCGCTCGACTCCACCTGCGACTGGAAGCCGGCCGTGCCGGTGCGCATCTTCCACGGCAAGGGCGACGCCGACGTCTCCTTCGACAACGCGCTGTACTGCCAGCGGCAGCTGAAGGCCAGGGGCGCCGCCCAGAGCCTCATCGACGTCGGCGACGTCGACCACAACCTGTCGGTGCGCAGGGCCCTGCCCCAGGTGGCCAAGGAGTTCGCCGCCGCCTGATGGAGGCGCGGGGTCTCACCGCAGGAACCGTTCCAGGCGACCCGGCCGGATCACTCAGAATTGGACATCATGAAGACGCAGAGAACGGCGGTGACCGCGGGCCTGCTCGGGCTCGTGGCGGTGTTGGCAGGGTGCGGCACCGGCGGCTCGCTGGATGAGGAGGTCGTGTCGTACGACGTCACCGACAAGGTGGCGGCGCTGCACGTCGAAGCCGACTCAGGGACCGTCGAAGTGGTCCAGTCGGATCGCCGGGGGATCCGCGTGACGGAGCGGCGGACCTGGCTCAAGAACAAGCCGGAGTCCAGCCACAAGGTGCAGGGTGACACGCTGAAGCTGACGTTCGCCTGTCCCACCACGTGGGGGTGGGCCGCCATCGGCACCTCCTGCGACGTGAGCTACCAGGTGGAGGTACCCGAGGGACTGCGCGTCAAGGTGGGCTCCGACTCGGGGGACCTGACGCTGAAGAACCTGTCGGGCGACGTGGAGGCCACCACCGACTCAGGGGCGATCGAGGCCGCCGGGCTGACGGGCCGGCAGGTCGTCACGAGGACCGACTCCGGTGACATGGACCTGGCCTTCGCCGGGCGGCCCGACCAGGTCACGACCACCACGGACTCGGGTAGGACCGTCATCCACGTGCCGCGGGGGCCGTACAACATCGTGGCTCAGACGGACTCCGGCACCAAGGACATCAAGGCCGCGAGCGCCCCCACGGCCCCGCGTTCGATCGAGCTGTCCAGCGACTCGGGAGACCTGGAGGTCGTGACACCCTGACGGGCACCCCCTGGATGCTGCACCGGCCGCGCCGCGAGCCGGCGGTCCTTTCCGTGGGTCTCGGCCGCCCGGTCGGCCACGGCTCCTCCAGCCGGCCTGCGGGTCACTCCGCCACGGGCGAGCGGGGCGGCAGCAGGTCCTCGATGTCGAGCGTACGGTCGGCGATGGCGCGGGCGATCTCCGACAGCCCTCGGTTGTTAGCGCGCGCGTGGGCACGCATGTGGAGGAACGCGGCCTCGACGGTGATCTGCCCGCGTTCGGCCAGGATGCCCTTGGCCTGCTCGATCACGATCCGGCTGTTGAGCGCGCTCTGCAGCTGCTCGACCAGCACGCCGCGCTGCGTGAGGGCGCGTTCGTGCAGGATGCTGATGGTGGCGATGTCGGCCAGCGCCTGGGCCATCCTCGCACTGCCGGGCGGCAGGTCCCCCGGCTCGAAGCGGAACAGGTTCATCGCGCCGACGACCTCATCACGCAGCCGCATCGGCACGGCGATGACCGCCGCGAATCCCTGCGCGCGGGCGACGACGGTGAACCGGGGCCAGCGCTGCGGCATCGCGGAAAGGTCGGGGCAGTCGACCAGCGATCCTGTGCGGTGGCAGTCCAGACATGGCCCCTCCTCATCCTGCAGCTGGAACAGCTCGAGCAGTCGGGCCTGCTCGGTGGAGGCGGCGACCAGGTTGAGCGTGCCCCTCTGGTCGGCCAGCAGGATTCCGGCCGCGTCGACGTCGAGCAGTTCGACGCAGCGCTCGGTCAGCGTGTGCAACAGGTCGATGACGTCGAACCCCACCACCAACGTGTCGGCGAGCTCCACGAACGTCTCGGCCATGCGCCGTTCCAACACCGCTGCCACCTGCCCTTTCAATGTGTCGAGTCCGGTCCGGCCTGGCGGTCCCGCTGGAGTCTGAGCTGCCTGGCGACGACGTCCCCTGCGACCTCGCCCAGTCGCCGCTCATGGGCGAAGGCGTACGCGCGCAACCGCACGAACGCCTGCGCCAGGCTGACCTCCAGCTGAGCCGAGATCATGCCGGTCGCCTGGTGGATCTCCGCCCACCTCTCGAGGAGCCCGTCGCCGGTGGCGGCCGCCGTGGCGCTGTCGCCCGGTTCCAAGATGACCATCAGGGCGGCGTCGGCGAACAGCAGCGCGTCGGCCGTGTTCTCCGGCGCCGGCCAGCCGGGAGTGTCTCTGCTGACCTCCAGCACGCCCACGGAGATCGCTCCGATCGCGAGAGGAAAGACGAACACCGCCCGCACACCGAGCGCGTCGGCCTGCGCGGCGAACATCGGCCAGCGACGCAGCGCGCCGGGCGCCCGCAGATCGGGCACCAGCACGGGACGGTCGGCGCGCACCGCCTCGACGCCCGGGCCCTCACCCATCGTGATCTGCAGTTCGGCCAGTTGCTCGGTGCGTGGGTCGCTCGCGTACGCCGGGGCGCACAGGCCCATCGTGCTGGTCAGGATGACTCCCGCGCCGCTCATCTTCAGCGAGTCGACGCAGGCCAGGCAGACATGGCGCACGGTCGGCGGCATGCCGTCGGCCAGAGCGCGGGCATCGATCGCCTGCCGCACCCGCCGAGCCCGTTCCTTGTCCACCGGCCACCGCCTCGCCACGGTGCTGTCGCGACGTGGCCTCACGGGCCACGCTAGCGGGGCAGGACGACATCACAAGCCTGGACAGGAACTTCGCCCAATGTGCCCCATCCGCCACCATAAAGCGGGATAAATGTTGCTATTCACGTCCAGTCGGGTTTGGCGGAGACGGGGGCCATTGCCGCGGACAGGTGACATCATTCAAAGACGTCTTCATGCCGTCCGGACCTCGCGGCACCACGTCCGGCATCCCCTCTGTGAGAGGAATGGGCATGAATGTCGCACGCAGGCCGTTCACGATCAGCCACCGGCATCTGCGCATCACTCAGGCGCTCGATCCCGTCGAGTTGCGCATCGAAGGAGAGCTCGACCTGGCCGCGCTGCCCGCCCTGGCCTGGGCGCTGGCCGTGACGACGGACGACGGTGATATCGGCGCCGACATCGAGCTGACCGGCCTGGACTTCATCGACGTCGGCTGCCTGCGCGCCCTGGTCGACGCCGCCGCGAGGCTGACCGGCCACCACGTCCTGACGCTACGGCACGCCCCTCCGAGACTCCGGCGGCTGCTGGTGGACACGCGCTGGCACCCAGCTCCCCACCTCCGGCTCGACGCCGCAGCCCGCCTCGGCGATGGCGCCGATCAGTCGTAGAACCAGTTCTCAGCGGCCAGGCCGGGGGCGAGTACCCAGGCGCGGTCTCCTTCAGCCGTCATGCGGACAGGAGCACGCCGCGCTTCATCACCAGTGACCGCGGCGGATGGGTGACCACCGCCTCGGCGGCGCCGCCCACGGGGACGACAACGAGGTCGGCCTGGTCGCCGACCGACAGCCCGTAACCGGGCAGGCCCAGCGCCCGGGCTCCGCCATAGGTGGCCGCCTCCAGCGCGAGCTCGATGTCGGCGTCGGCGCGGAAGGTGCTGCGGTAGGCCAGGTGCATCGCCCGCTCCAGCATGTCGCCGCTGCCGTAGGGGCCCCACAGGTCGCGGATGCCGTCGTGGCCGCACGCCACGGTGACGCCGGCCTCGCGCAGCTTCCTGACCGGCGGCACGGGGAAGCTGTAGACGGCCGCCGTGGCCACCGCCACGCCCGCCTCGGCCAGGCCCTTCGCCAGGCGGTCCTGGTGGGCCCCGTCGATCTGGCCCAGCGCGTAGGCGTGGCTGACCGTGACCCGCCCGCCGAGGCCGAGCGCCGCGGTGCGTTCGATGATCAGCTCCAGCTCCCACGCGCCCAGCGTGCCGCCGTCGTGCAGGTGGATGTCGACGGCGGCTCCGTAGCGGGAGGCCAGCTCGAAGACGGTGTCGAGGTGTCGCACCGGGTCGCGGTCGATGCCCGCGGGGTCGATGCCGCCGATCGCCTCGACGCCGCTCTTGAGCGCCTCCTCCAGCAGTTCGGCCGTGCCCGGGTTGGTCAGCAGCCCGTGCTGGGGGAAGGCGACCTGGCGCACCGAGACCCGGTCGCTCAGCGCCGCCGCGGCCTCGCCGACCGCTTCCACACCGCGCAGCCCCACCGCGGGGTCGATGTCGGTGTGCGTGCGGACGTGGGTGGTGCCGAAGGAGCTCATCCGCTCGAGCAGCGCGGTGATCCGCTCGACGCTCGGCACTCCGAGCTCGGCCCTGCGTCCCAGGTCGTTGGACATGCGGCCGGTGAGCGTGTCGTCGGCCGAGTGCGGGACCCAGGCTCCGCCGTACAGGGTCTTGTCGAGGTGGCAGTGGGCCTCGACCAGGCCGGGCAGCACGAGCAGGCCCGAGACGTCGACGACGCGGGCTCCGCCGGCGTCGAGCCCTTGACCGACCCTCGCGATGACGCCGTCGCGTACCAGGAGATCGGCCGGCGCGGGCAGCCGCCACGGACGGCCGCCGCGCAGGAGGATGTCGGTCATGTCCGCACTCTAACGACCATCTCTGTGTGGCAAGACCTGATCGCCCGCCGATCTGGCCACACCGTCATGGTCGAGTGGTGCTCCGTCACCCCCTGATCGCGGCGCCTTCGTCCTTGTCGGTTGCTCGTTCGGCGAGGGCCTCGAGTTCGGTGACCGCTCGGTCGGTGGCCGTCTCGGCGGCGATCTCAGCCGCCAGTCGCTGAGCTTCTCGGCGGTAGGACGGGTCGTTCAGGACTCGGTCGACCGCGCGGGCGATGGTGCGCGTTGAGCTGCTCTTGCTCACCGTGATCCCGGCGCCGGCGAATTGAACGTGCCGTGCCACCTCTCGCTGGTCTCGCCCGAGCGGCACGCAGACCAGGGGGACCCCGGCCGCCAGGGACTTGACGGCCGTCCCGTGGCCGGCGTGCGTGATGGTCACCGCGGCGTGGCGCAGCGCGATGCTGTGCGGGGCCGCCGCGGTGACCAGGACGTTGCCGGGCGCGCGGACACTCGCCGGGTCCACGGCCGGGCCGGTGGTCAGCAGCCCGCGCACCGGCAGCGTGCCGAGGGCTTCGGCGATGCGCTCGAGCACTGCGCGCTGGTCCATGAACGACGAGCTCAGGCCGACCAGGGCCAGCGGTGCGTCACCCGCCGGCAGCTCCAGTTCCCCGGCCCAGGCGGGGTCGTCGAGCCGTGGGCCGACGTGCCGCACGTAGGCGGGGAAGCGTCGGCCGGGGTAGTCGAGCGCACGCGGGGACAGCACGAGCAGCCGGTCGACGCGATCGAACGCACCGATGACCGAGTCCACCGGCGCCAGGCCGTTGGCGACGCGGGCGGCGTTGAGCGCCGGCAGTCCCTTCCCCCACGGTTTGACGATCAGCTGGGCCAGCACCCGGTCACGCAGGCGCCCCAGCGCGCCCGTGGCGGGGGCGAGGCCCGGGCCGGGCGGTGGCGCCCCTGGAGTGGGGAGTGGATAAAGGCTCGTCACCAGCGAGGCCACAGGGATCCCGGCGGCCTCGCCGCCAGTGAGCGCGCCGAGCAGCATGTGCTCGGCGACCAGCACGTCGGCCGGGCGGGCACGCAACTCGGCCAGCGTGTCCCGGGGTAATCGGCCGCAGGTCCGCAGACGATGCGATCCCTCAGCCGCGCGAACTCGCCCAGCGGCGTGCGGGCCTCGAAGTCCTTGATGACGTCCTTGACCGGATCGGAGGCGTCGCCCTGGGGCGCCGTCGTCCAGGCGATCGGCTCCACGCCGCTGGCGGCGACCTCCTCGTGCAGCGACCTGTCGGCCAGCACGCGGACGCCGTGGCCGCGTTCGCGCAGCGCGCGGGCGACCGACAGGACGGGCGGCACGGCTCCGCCGCCGGCCCAGGCGGCGAACAGGAAATTGCTACTCATGGTTCCTCTTCCGCGGGTCGATCGAGGTCAACAGGTCGCACATGGCGCGTTCGGCGTCCTCACGCGACAGGCCGAGGTCGCGCCGCCACAGTTTCCACAGGTAGACGTCTGTGGCGGCGTAGTGCAGGTTCAGCGCGTGCTCGAGAGCGGGGCCCGGGGCCGGGAGGCGGTCGGTGAAGACCCGTTCCAGCCACGCCCGATGCTGGCCGCGCGCGTGGGCGGCCGCCCGGGCGATTGCAGGGACACGGTCGACCTGCGCGATCCAGAGCACGTTGGCGTCGCCGTGTCGCTCGTAGTCCTCGAACAGCGCGGCCACGATCGCCGCGACATCACCGGTCGGCGCCTGACGGGTGAGCGCCGCCTGCGACGCCCCCCAGTCGGCGGCCGCGCCTTCGGCAGGTGGGGCGAGCGGGTCGCCGATCTGGCGGAGCTGCCCGCCGCGCTGAAGCGGGCGCTCGACGTCAACGGGCCCACGGTCATCGAGGTGACCGTGGACGGCTCCCGAAGCTCTGCTACGTGGGAGATGGCGCCACCCGTTGCCTCCAGGCGGGATCCAACTTCCGGTTGAATCGCCGCGTCTAACCCGCTATGGAGACGCGTATCGGCGACTACGTCCTGGCGGGCCGCCTCGGTTCGGGCGGTCAGGGTGTGGTCTACGACGCCTACGACCCAGAAGGCCGCCGCGTGGCGGTCAAGGTGCTGCACACGGGGGGCAGCCGCGACCGACTCGCCAAGGAGGCCGCCGCGGCCGGGCGCGTGGCCTCGTACTGCACGGCCAAGGTCCTGGCCACCGACCTGACCGGTGGCCGGCCGTACATCGTCAGCGAATACGTCGCGGGCCCGAGCCTGCGCCGTGCCGTGCGGGAAGGACGCGCGTTCGGCGGCGACGACCTGCACAGACTCGCCACCGCCGTCGCCACCGCGCTCACGTCCATCCACGACGCCGGTGTCGTCCACCGCGACCTCAAACCCGACAACGTGCTGCTCGGTCCCGACGGGCCTCGCGTGATCGACTTCGGCATCGCCAGGACCGCGGACATGTCGCTCACCATGACCGGCGTGATCGCGGGAACGCCCAGCTACATGGCGCCGGAGGTGTTCACGGGGCAGCGTGCCGGCACCGCGGCGGACGTCTTCGCGTGGGGCGCGGTCATGGTTTTCGCCGCCACCGGCGAGGACCCCTTCAGAGGCGAGACCATGAGCGCGGTCATGCACCAGGTGCTGTCGGCGCGACCCGACGTGAGCGCACTGCCCGACCCGGTGCGCTCCCTGGTCAAGGCCGCCTTGGCGAAGGATCCTGAGGCCAGGCCCACAGCACGCGAGCTGCTGCTGGCCCTGGTGACCGGCAGCCCGGCGAACACCACCGAGCTGCTGGTGGCCGGGACGCGCACGGCCGGAGGCGTACGGTCGCCCGGTCATGACGACCCCTCGCTGGGGGCGCTGGCCGAAGACGCCTACACCTGCCTGGCGTCGCAGGAGCGCCAGCACGTCGCCCCGGTCCTGCTGCGTCTGGTGGCGATGGGAGAGCGCGGGGCCACGGCCGACGAGCTCGGGCCGCGGGCCGAACCGGTGCTGCGAGCCTTCTGCTACATGGTGGCCACGGATGACGAACGGGTCGTCCTGGCCCGGCCGGCGATCGTGCACGCCTGGCCGCGGCTGAGGGAATGGGTGGCGGCCGAACGCGAAGGCCTGGCCATGCTGGCCGAGATCAGCGAGGCCGCGCGCGCCTGGGACGACCACGGCCGCAGGGACGGCGACCTGCTCCGCGGCAGCCGCCTGGAGCACGCTCTGACCTGGGCGGCCACCGGCCGCACCCACGCCACGCTGATCCCCCGCGAGCGTGACTTCCTGCAGGCCGCCACCGGCCTGACGCGGCGGCAGGCCCAGCGCAGACGCGCGGCGACCGCTGTGCTGGCCACTCTGCTGGCCGTCGCGGTGGCCGCCGCCGGCGCCGCTGTCTGGCAGGCCAGACTGGCTCAGGACCAGCGTGACCTGGCGACCGGACGGCAGGTCGCCGCCGAGGCCGGACGGCTGCGCACGACCGATCCGGTCAAGGCGATGCTCCTGAACGTCGCCGGCTGGCGGCTGGCGCCCGACACCGGCACCAAAGCCGGTCTGATCGACGCGCTGCGGGCGCCGGAGCGGTCGGTGTTCCGCCTCCCGGCCGTCGCGGGGATCGGCGCCATCGCGGCCGGTGGCAACGGCCGGCTCATGGCCGGCGTCGGTGAGCACGGGGTACGTCTGCACGATGTGCCCTCCGGCCGGCTGACCGCCTCCTGGTCCTGGCCGCCGGGGCAGGCGCAGACGCCGGCGGCGGCGGCGGCGCTCAGCCCCAGCGGCCGCATCCTCGTCGTGGTGTCACAGGCAGAGAAGGCCACCGCCTGGGACGCCAGGGTCACCGCGTGGGACGCGCGGTCAGGCAGGAAGCTCCGCGAGCGGTTCCTCGGCCAGGGCGGAGAGCTGCCGCTGGTGCGCTTCGGCGACCACGAGTCGCTGGTGGCGCTCGGACGCGGAACCGGCGTCGACTTTGTGTGGGACACCCTCGACGGGCGAACCTTCGAGCTCAACGACTTCGAAGCTCCGGACGGCCCGCTCATCTCCGCCGACGGGACCCACGCGGCCGCCGTCCACCTCGGCGCGCTGAAGCTCGTGCGGCTGCCCGCCATGACGGCCGGTGACCGCGTTCCCAGGACCTGTGGTTCGGTGGCCGCGTTCAGCCCCGATGGACGCGGCCTGCTGTGCGCCGACGGCGACATCACCTCCTGGGACCTGGCGACCGGGCGGAAGACCAAGGGGCCGTACTGGCGGATCTCGGGGCTCGACCAGATGAACATGGTCGGCGGCGCCGGACTCAGGGCGGCGGACGAGGTGATGGTGGGGTACGCCGGCGACGCGATCACCGTGTGGGCGGCGGGAAAGCGGATCCTGGAGCACAGAATCGGGGGAGAGCCGCAGGCGGTGTGGCTGGAGCCGGACGGCGCCACCCTGCGGTACCAGCGCGACGACACCGTCGTCACCCTCGACCTGCGGCCCCGCCTTCCCGTGACGCGGCCGTCCCGGGCGGCCGGGCGGTCCATCCCCGACGCGGACCGTGCGCCGGGCGGCCGGCTGCGGGTGAGCGCGACCGAGACGGCCCTGCGCGGGTGGGACAGCGCGTCTGGCCGGCCGCTATGGACCCACCTGATCCCCGCGGGCTGGAGAGTCAACAGGCGGACGTTCACCGCCGACGGCACGGTCCACGTGGTCGGCCTGCAGACGATCGACTACGTGACCACGCCCGGTAACCGGCTGGTGCGGCTGGACGCGGCCACCGGCAGGGTGATCGACGACAGGACACTCGCGTCGGATCTGGGCCACTTCGTCGTGGCGGCCGACGGCACGACGCTGGTGTCGCCGACCGGGGCCATGCTCGACCTGCGGACCGGCCAGAAGATCGGCCTGGGGTTCTCCGCCGTCGACCACTCGGTGGTGGCCGCGAGCCCCGTGGGACCCCTCATCGCGGTCAGCGGGACCCAGGGCAGGATCACGCTGTGGGACATCCACCGGCGCACTCCGCTGACCCCTTCGCTCCAGGCCGACGCCGAAACCCGCCTTCTCGCCTTCAGCCCCGACGGCTCCCTGGTCGCCGCGTACGGTGAACAAGGGTGGGACGGCGGTGTCGTCCACGTGTGGGACACCGCCACGATGACGCGGCTGGCCGCGGTGCCCCTCCCTGACGAACATGCCGTGGAGCATCTGCTGTTCACCGCGGACCTCACCCTGCGGATGACGACCCGGCGCACCGTGATCGAGCTACCGACCGACGGCGACCGCCTGGCCCGGGAGCTGTGCGACCGGGCCGGCCGCGCCCTCACCCCTGCGGAGTGGGAGCGCCATCTGCCGGGGGTTCCCCGCCGCCCCAGGTGCTGACGGCGGAACCACAGCGGCCACGCGGCCTGCGATGGCCGCGCAGGCCGCCGCCTCCGCTGCGGCCGTTCCGGGACATGGGCTACCCCGCCGGGTCGTGGAGGACGAGCAGGATGTGCTCGTCCTCGCCGTGCTGGACCGTGCCGCTCGGCTGGAAGCCGTGCTTCTCCAGGAGCCGCACCGAGGCGGTGTTGGCGTGGAAGGGGTCGGCGTAAAGGGGGCGAGCCTTCTCCAGCCGCAGGAAAAGGCCCAGTGCCCTCGTGCCGATGCCCCGGCCCCAGAACTCGCGGCCGAGCCAGTAGCCGAGGAAGCGTCTGTCGCCCTCCCACCAGGCCACGAGGTTCCCGGCCAGGGCGCCGTCCACCGTGACCGCCTGCACGAAGACGGTGGGATCACCGAGGATGCGCGTGGTCCAGTGACGGAGGAACGCCTCCCGCTCGCGGGGCGGGAACCTCGACCGCCGGACGGCCTCAGGATCGTGCTCCTGCGCCAGGAACACCTCCAGATCGGCCACCACGACATCCCTCAGCCGCACGTCATCGCTCATGCCGAGCGAGTCTGGCATGCGGCGCCGACAGTCCTGTGCCGGGTCCTACGGCTTGCGCGCGATGCCGCCGTACATCAGGCGCTGGCCCACGGTCAGTTCGCCGGGGACGTCGCCGTCGGGCCGCCACAGCGGCAGCGGGACCACGCCGGGCTCGACCAGCTCGAACCCGTCGAAGAAGGAGGTGATCTCCTCGACGGTCCTGAACCGGCCGGTGCCCAGCAGCGCGAGGAACTTCTTCTCCGCGTCGCGGGAGTCCTGGCTCGAGTCGCAGAAGTGCGTGACGAACAGGTAGCTGCCCGAAGGGACCGCCGCCATGTAGGCCTCGACGATGCCGCGAGGGTCCTCGTCGTCGTGCAGGTGGTGCAGGATGCCGATCAGCATCACGCCGACGGGGCGGTCGAGGTCGATGAGCCGCTTGACCGCCTCATCGCCGAGGATCGCGGCGGGGTCGCGCAGGTCGGAGGTGACGACCGCGGTGCGGTCGTTCTCCGCCAGCAGAGCCCTGCCATGAGCCAGCACCATCGGGTCGTTGTCGACGTAGACCACCCGCGCGTCGGGGTTGGCTCGCTGGGCCACCTGGTGGGTGTTCTCCACCGTCGGCAGCCCGGAGCCCAGGTCGAGGAACTGGTCGATGCCCTGGTCGATGAGGAACCGCACGCCGCGCCCGAGGACCTGCCTGTTGTAGGCCGCCACGTCGTAGATCTCGGGGACGACCTTCACGATCTCGGAGACGAAGCTCCGGTCGACCTCGAAGTTGTCCTTGCCGTTGAGGACCACGTCGTAGGCCCTGGCGATGCTGGGCCTGCTCGTGTCAATCGCGCTGTTCCACTCGTCTGCCATGTCGACCACAAGATCCTCTCACCCGGGGCGGTGAAAATGATCATAGGCCGCCCGGCGACCGGGAACCACGCGAATGGCGCGAAGCGGGCGCAGCATCGAAGGGGAGCGGGCCTCAGCCTCGACCCGACCAGTAAGTCTGCGCGCGTTCCCATGCCGCGGCGCCGACCGCCTTGCCGAGCGCGCGGCCCTGCAGGTCGCCCGCGAGGAAGTGGATGCCGCCGTACCTGCGCGACAGCCCGGCCTGGTCGGCGGCCTCGGTGAAGGTGGACCAGCGCAACGTCACGTCGTGCGCGGGGCTGACGCCGGGCTCCACCAGCGACGATCCCTTCGCGATCACCGTCTCGCCGCCGAAGGTGTCGCCGCCGGTGAAGCGGCGCAGCACCTCGGCCGCCGCCGCGCTGAACGTGCTGTGGCCCGAGACGTGCTCGGCGAACGGCGGGGTCGGGAACGTCGGCGCCTGGTAGGGCGTCCAGGTGGCGCCGTCGATCACCCTGCCGCCCCAGGTCGGGATCTGCCTGCCCCGGTGGAGGAAGCGCACCGCGGTGATCGGGCGCACCGAGTCGTGGTCGCGCTTGGCCTCCCACGAGGCGATGCCCGCGTCCATGACGGAGTTGGCCAGCGCGAAGAACATCTTCACGTCCTCGTCGAGGCCGTGGCCGTCGCGGGCCGACACCCGCTGGGCGAACAGGCTCCAGTGGCCGGGAGGGGTCTCGCTGCTCGGGCCGTCGGCCCAGTACTCCGCGATGGCCTTGCGCCTGTCGGTCAGGCCGGCCGTGAGCGACACGATCTCGGCGACCTGGGCGCGGTAGGCGTGCGTGCCGTACGCCGCGGGCGCGGGCACGGCGTCGGCCAGGTCGCGGGCGCGGCCGGTGAAGGAGGCGACCCCGCCCCAGTGCGGCGCGAGGAACGGCGGGGTGACCAGCGCGCCGGCCCTGTTGCGATAGGTGAGCGGCTGCCAGCGGCTCGGATCGGCGACCGAGGTCAGCGGGTCGGCGACCACCATCGGCGCGTTGACGGGCGCGTAGCCGGTGGTGTCGGCGTAGCCGCCGAGCTGGTTGGAGCCGTCGCCGTGGCGGTGGTCGAGGACCGCCTGACAGGCGGCCAGCCCGGTGCGGGCCGGCTGGCCCGTAGGAGCGGCGGGGTCGTAGCCCAGCTCGGTCATGAGGGCGTCGAACCCGGCCCGCTGCGCCGGGTAGAGGTCGACGGCCGCCAGATGGGCGGCGTAGCTGATGGCCTCGGCCCTGTTCGCCTCCGTGCGCTCGGCCTCGGGCCGCCGAAGCGAGCCGCCCAGCCGGGTGCCGACCGCGACGGCGTCGTACGCCGCCCACGCGTCGTAGGCGCAGGTGTGCACGACGGCCAGCGCCCTGGCCACCATGGGAGGGCCGAGCGTGCCGGAGCGGACGGCCGACAGCAGCGCCTCGTTCCAGCGCAGCACGACGTTGCGCTCCACCGGCGCGACCGCATGGGCGGGCGCGGCCGGCGCGACGAGCGCGGTGGCGGACACCAGGACGAGCGCGAGCGCGCGTAAGGATCCTCGGACGGGCATGACAGATCTCCTCGCTCCAGCGGGCCCCCGTGTGCCCGACCCGAAGAAGATCCCATGCCTCGAACAGAGTTTCGACTTGCCTCAAGGTAAGAAGTCCGTGTGCAATCTGCACATCGAACCGGTGCACGGCGAACTACCAGCGAGAAGGCGCCTTCACCAGGATGAAGGCATGAGTTCGGACATCACTCCCTACCGCATCGAGATCCCCCAGGCAGACCTGGACGACCTGCAGACGCGGCTCGATCTCGCCCGCTTCACCGACGAGTTCCCCGACGCCTACGGCGTGAGCGTCCAGCGCGTCAGGCGGCTGGTCGACCACTGGAGGAACGGCTACGACTGGCGTGCGTGGGAAGCCAGGTTCAACGCCTACCCGCAGTTCACCACCGAGATCGACGGGCAGACGATCCACTTCTTCCACGTGCGTTCGGACAAGCAGGACGCGCTGCCGCTGATCCTCACGCACGGCTGGCCCGGTTCGTTCGTCGAGTTCGTCGACGCCATCGAGCCGCTGTCGAAGGACTTCCATCTGGTCATCCCCTCCCTTCCAGGGTTCGGCTTCGGCGGGCCGACCACGGAGAGCGGCTGGGGCACCGTACGCACCGCCAAGGCGTGGGTGGAGCTGATGGCGCGGCTCGGTTACGAGCGCTACGGCGCCGTCGGCAACGACGGCGGGTCCATGGTCTCGCCGGAGGTCGGCCGTCTGGCCCCCGCCAACGTCGTCGGCGTGCACGTCACGCAGATCTTCTCCTTCCCCTCCGGCGACCCTGCGGAGTTCGAGGGCATGACGGAGGAGGAGCTGGCCGCCATGGAGGTGCTGAAGTGGTTCTGGGATGAGAAGGGCGCCTTCAACCTCCTGCACTCGCAGCAGCCCCAGACGCTGGCCCACGCCCTCGCCGACTCGCCCGTGGGCCTGCTGGGCTGGAACGCCCAGCTCTTCGACGAGGACCTCGACGACGAGTTCGTGATCACCAACACGGCCGTCTACTGGCTCAGCCGTACGGCGGGCTCCTCCATCCGCTTCTACTACGAGAACGCCAAGGCGGGACAGCCGCCGGCCGGACCGACCACGGTGCCGATCGGACTGGCCTCGGCCAAGGGCGACTTCCAGTCCATCCGGCGCTTCGCCGAACGTGACCACAGGAACATCGTGCAGTGGCACACCTACGAGCGCGGCGGGCACTACGCCGCGCACATGGAGAGCGCCGTCTACGCGAGTGACGTCCGCGAGTTCTTCGCGAAGGTGACCGCATGAGACCGTTCACGATCGACATCCCGCAGGCCGACCTCGACGACCTCCAGGATCGGCTGAGCCGTACGCGCTGGCCCGCCGCGCTGCCCGGCGAGCAGTGGAGCAGGGGAGTGCCCGTGCCCTATCTCCAGGACCTGGTGGCCCACTGGCGGGACGGCTACCGGTGGAGGGAATGGGAGCGGCGGCTGAACGCCTTCCCGCAGTTCGTCGACGAGATCGACGGTCAGCAGGTGCACTTCTTCCACGTGCGCTCGGCCAACGAGGACGCGCTCCCGCTGATCATCACGCACAGCTGGCCGAACTCGATCGCCGAGTTCCTGAACCTGCTGGGCCCGCTCTCCGAGACCTTCCACGTGGTCGCGCCCTCGCTGCCAGGATTCGGGTTCTCCCCGTTCCCCGAGCCCGCCGACGAGCGGCCGTGGAGCGTCGAACGGGTGGCCCGCACCTGGGCCGAGCTGATGAGCAGGCTCGGCTACAACAGGTACGGCGCGCACGGCAACGACGCGGGCGCCCTGGTCTCGCCCCAGCTCGGGGCGCTGTTCCCCGAGCACGTGGTGGGAGTGCACATCACGGGAGGGGTCGGCATGCCCACCGGAGCCCCAGGGGAGCTGGAAGGGCTGTCGGAGGAGGAGCGGGCGAGCGTGGCCTGGCTGGCCGACATGCTGGCAGGGTCGGGAGGCAGCGGCTACGCGCCCTACCTGGCCGCCCGTCCGCAGACGCTCAGCTTCGGCTGGTCCGACTCGCCGGTCGCGCAACTGGCCTATCTCGTGGAGCGCTTCAGGGAGTTCGACGGCTGGCAGCCTGATCACGAGCCGATCGAGCGTGACCTGGTGCTCACCAACGCCAGCCTGTACTGGCTGACGAACACGGGCGGTTCGTCGTCGTGGACGTACTACGAGAACGCCGCCGGCATGCCGATCGACCAGAGCGCGGTGCCGACAGGGGTCTCGCACGGCGGCTCGTCGGCCTTCCGACGGCTGGCCGAGCGGCACAACGACATCGTCCACTGGGAGGATCTCGAGCACCCCAGCCACATGCTGGCGATGGCGGCGCCCGAGCCGCTGGTGGCCGACATCCGCCGCTTCTTCGCGGCGCTGTCCTAGCGGCGCTGTGTTCCGTGGATCTCGTCTGACCATGGCAGCACGCAGGCCATGGTCAGAGTGGCGTGACGGCGGGCGGCGAGCCTGCGGCCGCGCATCGCCCCGGTCGTGCCGGGCCGGGGCGACGCGCGTCTGCGAGGGGGTGGGCGCTCGTCGGATCCGGTGGTCTCGGCGGCTGCCGTCAAGAGGCTCCCGCGGCGTACAGCTTGAACCAGTTGTCACCATGCGGCAGCCGGACGTGCGACTCGCGTGCCCGGCTGATCGAGGAACTGCTGTGGGCACGCGAGCGGAGCGCGTGCTCAGCGCGCTGCTCGCGCGCGCCTGTGAGCGGCCACCCGTTCACGCGTCGCGCAGCGGCGTGAGCAGTAACGGCGCGGCAGGCCGCTTCCCTGCGTGAGATAGACGTTCCTGCAGCTGGGCGATGCGCACAGACCGCCAGGTGGACGCTGATGGTCCCAGATCAGCACCATCAGAGCCATGCACGACGAGGCGAGGAACCACTCCCCCCAGGGCGCGTCGTCGTCGCTGTCGAGATGAGGGTGCCAAGGGGTGAGGCCGCCGTGCGAGGTGAGGCGGACGGTTCCGAGGCTCTGCCGTAGAAGCCGGTTCAGCACGGACGCGGCGACATCGACGTGGGCGGCGGCGAAGACCTCCCGCAGGAGCACGGCGGCGGCACGCATCTCGGCGACATCACTCGGCGAGAGATCGACAGAGCCGACCTCTCCGTGCTCCCTCAGCAGCTCAGCGATCACACCCGGGGTCGGCTCCTCCTCGGACAGGGCGTTGACGAGGGCGGCGGTACGCCGTGCGACGGCCTGTACCGAATGACGGGTGGACCATTCATCGCTCGAAGGGGTCACCGGTCGAATGTAACGCAACTAGCCAAGTTTTGAGTTACCTGCGTAACGTGACGATCGTGAAAAAGCGTTACGCCGTAGGGGGATATGCCGTGGGGGCAACCGCCGCTCGCACGGGAGACGAAATGTCAGGGCCGGCCCTGCTGCTCGCCGGAGTGGCGATCACCGGATCGGTTTCCACGGCCTCCTCGCTGCTGGCAGGCATCATGATCTCGGCGGCGATCGGCGGCCCCGTCTTCGGCGTCCTGCTCGACAGAGCGACCAGACCAGGCCGCCTGCTTGCGTGGGCGCTGGGCGTCTACGCGACGGGCCTGGCGGCCATCCTCGCCAGTCTGGGACGTGTCCCGGTCGTCGTCACGATCCTGCTTGCCGTGTGCGTCGGGCTGCTGGGACCGGCTCTGTCCGGCGGATGGACCTCCCAGTTGCCTCGAGTGGCGACCGGTGAGCGGCTGCCCCGTGCCAACGCGCTCGATGCGATGACGTTCAACCTCGCGAGTCTGGTGGGCCCGGCGCTGGCCGGGATCGTCGCGGGAGTGTGGGGCGCCTCAGCTGGTGTGGTCGTGTCCGCGGCGCTGATCTGTTCGGCGCTGCCCTCGGCGCTGACGCTGCCCGCGATCCCGAAGCCGGCGAAGAGCCGGCCGAGCCCCTCGGTCGCCTCCGATCTCGCCGCTGGAGTCCGCGCCATCCTCCGCAGCAGGGGACTGGCCAGGGCGACCAGCACCTCGGTGATCTCCTGCGCGGGCCAGGGCATGGTGATCGCGTGCATCCCCCTGCTCGGCGAGTCCCTCGGCGCGGCCGGCTACGGAGCGATCCTTCTCTCCGTCACCGCCGCCTCCGCGCTCGTCGCCAACGCGATACTCGCCCGCCACCCCCGGCTTCTGGCCCCGGACACCATCATCTGGTGCAGCACGATCGTCCTCGCTGCCGCCCTGGTCCTCCTCGCGACCGGTCGACCGGCTCTGGTCATCGCCGCGATGGTGATCGTCGGCATCGGGGAGGGCCCCCAGCTCACCGCCCTGTTCGCGATACGTCATCGTGAAGCGCCCGGGCGTCTGCGGGGTCAGATCTTCACCACGGGCGCGAGCCTGAAGATCACGGGTTTCGCCCTGGGCGCGGGCATCGCAGGACCGGTCGCGGACTGGTCGCTTCCCGGAGCACTCCTGACCGCGGCGGGGACGCAGGTGCTCGCCGCGCTCGGCTTCGCCTGGCACAGCCGGGCTCACCGACGAGCGATCGTGACGTGCTCGCCTGCACCGCAGGGCGCGCCCGTCGAGACAGACGATCGCTGAGATCGCCGACCGGCCAGGCCCGACCCGACCGATGATTCTTGATCGACCGGACGCGCCCTAACGGCGCTGTCCTGGCGGCGCCGTCCTGATGGCGTCGTCCCTGCGGCGTCGTTCTGGTGGGGGGACGGCCGCGACCAGGGTGAACGTGCCGTCGCCCTGGTCGCCGGCCGAGAACGAGCCGCCCGCCTCCTCGACCCTGGCCGCCAGGTTGGCCAGCCCCCTGCCTGCCGAGGGAAGGGCCCGCGTGACGCCGTCGTTGGCGACGCTCAGCCGTACCTCGTGCCCGTCGTCGGCCACCGCGATCGTGCACGAGCGCGGGACCGCGTGCCTGACGACGTTCGTCACGGCCTCGCGAAGGACCGTGGCGAGCACGGGGTCCTCCTCCGGGGCGCGGATGTCCACCAGGACGTCCACGCCCGCGGAGGCCAGCAGGACACGTGCGGAGTCGATCTCCTCGCGCAGGCTGAGCGTGGCGCCCTCCTCGGTGATCGAGCGCACGTCCGCGAGCGCGCGGACGGCCAGCGGGCCCACCTCCTCCAGCAGCGACTCGGCCTTGACCCGGTCGTCGCCGAGCACGCGCAGGCCCAGCTCGGCCTTGAGCGTGATGGCCGACAGGGTGAAGCCGAGCAGGTCGTGCACGTCCCTGGCCACCCGCAGCCGCTCGGCGATCACGGCGTTCCTGGCGATCTGGCGGCGCAGAGCGCGCAGGCGCGCGGCCGCCTGAGGCAGACGGTTGAAGGCGTACACGCCGATGGCCATGGCGAGCAGCGACGCGGTCTGGTAGAGCGCGTAGCCGCCGAGCTCGGGGTAGAGCCGCAGGAACTGCCCTTCACCGACGGCGGCGACCACGACGATGGGCACCGACCAGCGTGGGGGCAGCCACAGCAGCGTGTTGCTGACCGCGAGGGCCACCAGCGCCCCCAGCAGGCCCTGGCCCACGTACACGGCCGCCGCGACGGCGGTCAGGATCTGCGCCGGGACCGTCCAGCGCCAGGCCGCGGGCGTGGAGGCGCGGGGAACGCCGTGGTAGAGCTGAAGGACGGCCGTCAGCACCGTCACGAGAAGCGCGACGGCCCAGACCCCCCGGTCCGTGGCGCCGGACTCTCCGACGTTGTTGAGCGTGATGGTCGAGATGCTGAAGGTCATCGCGATCATCGACCAGCGGGCGAGCCTGGTCGACGCGTCAGGCAGGCCGGCCGCGTGGGCGGGCAGCGGTAGCGGCTCCCTGCGTACGTCGGCGACCGCCCGAGCCTCCTGCGCCGCCTTCCGCGAGATCCGCGCGATGTCGGCGAGCGCGTCGGCGGTGACCGGAGTTCTGCGCGACAGTGTCAGGACGGCGGAGAGCCTGGCGCCGATGGCCCTGCGCAGGTCGTCGGCCGCGCGCAGACGCTCGTCTGCCACCTCCAGCGCGGCGACCTGCCGGTTGGCCGCGTCCGTCTGCGCCAGCAGGACGGCCAGCCGTACCAGTGCGAAGAGGGTGAGCCCGGTGTTGAGGTCGATGATCGCGAAGCTGGTCACCGTGAAGACGCCAGGGGCGTGGAGCACGAACGACACCAGCGTGTCGGCGCCTATCACCCCCGCGAACAGCGCCCATCCGGCCGGGCCCGCGACGGTCAACGGCATCGCCGCGGCCAGCGGCCCCGCGATCGGTCCCCACAGCTCCGCGAACGGCACGTAGGCCCCGAAGGTCACGGCGGCCAGCAGAGGGACGGCCCGCCGCCTGCCCACGGCCACCACGGCGAAGAGCGCCATGACGGAGACGATGAGGCCCAGACCGGCCGCCGAGGTGAGCGGCGAGGAAGGCTCCGCCTGGGCCATGGTCTGGAAGATGGTGAAGCGTGCAGGGACGAGCAGGGCGATGTACCCGAACACGAGCGCCCAGCCTGTCCACGCTCGTCCGCTCGCGTCCTTGGCCGTCACGTGCGTTGTCTATCACGCCTAGCATGCAACCTGTGATTCGTGTGCTTGTGGCGGAGGATGTCCGGATGCTGCGCGAGGCGCTGGTCGCCCTGCTCGGCTTCGAGGAGGACATCGAGGTCGTGGCCGAAGTGGACACGGGCGACGCGATCGTGCGCGCGGCGCTGGAGCACCGGCCCGACGTCGCGGTGCTCGACATCGAGCTGCCGGCGCTCGACGGGCTGAGCGCCGCTGCCCTGCTGCACGAGCGGCTGCCCGAATGCCGCGTGCTGATCCTCACCGGGCTGGGCAGGCCAGGCAACCTGCGGCGCGGCGTCGAGGCGCACGTCTCCGGCTTCATGCTGAAGGACTCCAGGCCGCAGGACCTGGTGCAGGCCATCCGCACGGTCGCGGCCGGCGGTCTGGTCATCGACCAGCAGCTCGCCTACGCGGCGCTCGACGTCCGCGGCAACCCGCTGACCGAGCGCGAGGCCGAGGTCCTGCGCCTGACGGGTGAGGGAGCCACGCCCCGCGACATCGCCCGCGACCTGCATCTCAGCTACGGCACGGTGCGCAACTACCTCGCCTCCTCCGTGACCAAGCTGAACGCCCGCACCCGCATGGACGCGGTCCGCATCGCCACCGAGGCGGGCTGGCTCTGAGACGCGGCTCACACTTCCGGGGCCGATGTCACATCGGCAGGTCTTTCGCGGCTCTTAGGGGGATGTCCGCGACAGTTGAGGAGGGCCACGATGCAGGACAACCCGACCGTCTTCGCCGACCATCGTGAACTGCTGTTCTCCATCGTCTACAACATGCTCGGCAGCGTCGCCGACACCGAGGACGTGCTGCAGGAGGCCTGGCTGTCGTGGGCCTCGAGAGACCAGCGCCGGATCGAGAACCCGCGCGCCTACCTGGTGCGCATCGCGGTCAACCAGGCGCTGGCCCAGCAGAGCGTGCTGCGCCGCCGCCGCGAGGCCTATGTCGGACCGTGGCTGCCCGAACCGCTCGTCGCCTCCGCCGGCGACGTGGCCGACGGGTCGGAGGAGGTCCTGCGGGCGGAGGCGGTGTCGATGGCGATGCTGGTGGTCCTGGAGACACTCAGCCCGCTGGAACGCGCGGTGTTCATCCTGCACGAGGTGTTCGCCTACGCCCACACCGAGATCGCGGACATGATCGACCGCAGCCCCTCGGCGGTCCGCCAGCTGGCTCACCGCGCCCGCGGGCACGTCCAGGCCCGGCGGCCACGCCACCACGTCGGCCCGCGCGTGCAGCGGCAGGTCACCGAGCGGTTCGTGGCCGCCGCGTTCGGCGGCGACCTCGACGCGCTCATGGAGATGCTCGCACCGGAGGTCACGCTGTGGTCCGACGGCGGAGGCAGGTCCAGCGTGGCGAGTCCACGGCCGGTCAAGGGCCGCGACAAGGTCGCCAGGCTACTCGTCTCCAGCGCCGCCGAACAGGCCGAGGGCCTCGACATCCAGTACAGGGACGTCAACGGCGACCCGTCCGCGGTGGTCTTCGCGCGGAACGCGCCGTTCGCCGTCATGGTCGTCGACCTCACCCCTGACGGCGAGCAGGTGCGTGACATCTACGTCGTCAGCAACCCCGACAAGCTCTCCCGAATCCCTGAGGGGCCCGAACGATCCGGATGACCGCAGGCAGCTCGCAGGGCCCCGGGACGGCAGGGCGTGGGCGCCGGACACCCTCGCCCTGCCGCGAGTCGGTGGGTCAGGTCCCGGCCACGAAGTAGTCGCCCCGGCTGACCGCCAGGTGGGTGGCGGCCATGAGGTCGTCGAGGGACATCTGGTGCTCGACGCCGTCCCATGGGTCCAGGACCGGAGGGCGCGGAGACGCCCATCGTGGCCAGGACCGCCTGGACCGCGGCGGGGTAGGCCGACGGATCGAGCCCCGCTGAAAGATTCACGGCGGACGGCGGGTTTCTCGGCATGGGGTTGACGTCCGGGCCCTTCCCGGCGGTTCTATGGGATCGCTCCCACGAGCAGGAAGGGAGGGCCGCGGCCACACCACTCGCACCAGGACCGGGAGCGGGGCGCGGCTGACCGCGACGGCGGTCAGCCGCGTCTGCCGTCGAACCTGCGCCGCGCCTCCTCGATCGCCTCGTCGTCGGCGAACCCGGCCAGCGCCGCCTCGTGACAGCGCTCGGGCACCAGCGCCCTGACCTGCTCGGCGTAGTCCCCGCCGGAGGCGGGCACCCGCACCGTGGGCCGGCCCGCCAGCCGTACGGCGATGGGGCCCGCGGCGCGCACCGAGGTCGCCCACGACTGGCGCGCGCCCGTGACCGCGCACATGTGGTGCGCGTAGACCCACCGCACCTCGGCCACCTTCACCGCGCCCTCGGGGTGGACGCCGAACGGCGCGACCGCGCAGACCACCTGCCCGTCGTGCTCGCCGAAGTGGTGCCCGTGCTCGCGGTGCTCCCGCAGCGTGGCCTGCTCGAGCACCTGTGTCACCCGCAGCGCCAGGGCCCGCTTCAGCTCGGGCGGGCCGAACTCGTCCGCGTTCGCGGCCAGCGCCACGACGGTCACGGCAACGGCGACCAGGACGGCCGCCGACGCCGCGACCAGCGCGGCGGCCCGCGTCCTGACCTGCCAGGCGTAGGGCAGGCGGAGGGTTCGTCTCATGTGATCCTCACTGCTGAAGCGGCTGGAGAGCAGGCGGCCCCGCGGGCCCCGGGGAGGGGCCCACGGGACACCGGGTCAGGAGGTGGTGCAGGTCAGGGCGGGAGCGGGTGACGGAACGCTGCCCGTCGCGTTGAACCCGAACGCCGCCGTCGCGTTCGGCGCCAGCCGCCCGTTGTAGGAGGCGTTGCTCACCGAGACGTCAGGCGGCTGCGAGGTCAGCACGCCGTTCCACGGCGGGCCCTCGAAGCCCTGCCCTCCGGTGTAGGCCCATTGCACGCGCCAGCCGTTGGTCGCGGTGGATCCGGTGTTCTTCACCGTGACCTCCGCCTGGAAGTGGCCGGGCCAGCCCGGGTTGTCGACGGCGCGCCAGGTGGCCGTGCAGCCGCCGGGCGTGGGCGTCGGGGTCGAGGTGGGAGTGACCGTCGGCGAGGGTGAGGGGCTCTGGCCTGGGCCCACCCCTGTGACCTCGCCGTTGCCCCCGTCGAAGACCACGTCAGAGCAGCTGTAGAAGTTCTCCTGGCTGTCGGCGCGGATCCAGTGGGTGAAGACGATGTGCCGCCCGCTCTTGCCCGAGGGCAGTTGCAGGTCCCAGAAGTAGTAGTTCAGCCCGCCGGGCCCGCCCGACTGCGGGGGGTTGGCGACGCTGGTCAGCACCTCCAGATCCGACCACTTCAGCGGCGCGGCGGGGTTCCAGCCGTTCTTGGTGATGTAGACGACGAACGAGCCTGGGTGCGCGGCCCAGTTGCTGTGCCGTACCTGGATGGTGGAGCCGGCGCTGAGGTGGGTCAGCGGCCAGTCGTCGCGGACGGCGTTGTAGGCGGTGAAGTCGTAGGGGCCGCCGCTGCCGCCGCTGCAGATCTGGCCGTCGGGGATGAAGCCGGTGGTACGGCCGCCGCCGTCGGAGCGCAGGACCGCGAACCAGTTGTACAGCGGTGTCGTGCCGCTCTGGGCCACGGCCGCGCCGCAGGCGGGGTTGTAGGACTGGATCGAGCCGTTCTCCCGCAGGCCGTCCTGCCAGCACAGGAAGGTACGGCTGCCGGGGAACATGGTGACGCCGTGGGCCTGGGCCGGCGAGGAGCCGACCAGGAACGAGGCCAGGAGGACGGTGCAGGCCAGTGCGGCCAGGTGCCGGAGTTTCCGCAAGACTGAGATGCCCTTTCGAGTGCGACGCCGTCGGACAGCACGGCGACAGCCCGGTGTGTCAGGGCCACACGGCACTCGCGGTGGAATTGAAACACGCCCCACGCCCGCCGACAACGAGCGGTGAAACTTTCACGGGTCGGCGCGGGTCCGGCCGTGCGCGGCGGGCGTCGCGCGGGTGTCTGGCCGGCGCTCAGGCCAGGGCGGCGAGCTTGCGCCGGAGCAGGCCGCGCTCGCGCTCGTTGGCGCAGAGCCGTACGGCGAGCTCGATCTCACGCCGCGCGTCGTCGACCTTCCCGAGGCGGCGCAGCAGCTCGCCGCGCACGCTCGGCAGCAGATGGGAGCCGGACAGGCCGCCCGCCGCGACCAGGTCGTCGACGAGGAGAAGCGCTGCCGCGGGGCCTTGTGCCATGGAGAGCGCGACCGCCCGGTTGAGCTCGACGACAGGCGAGGGAGCCAGCCTGCCGAGCGCCTCGTAGAGCAGCACGATCCGTTCCCAGTCCGTCGCCTCGACGGACGGCGCGACGGCATGACACTCGGCGATCGCGGCCTGCACGCCGTAGACGCCGAGACCACGGCCCACCCGCCCTGCCTGAACCAGGGCCGCCCGCCCGCGCCGGATCGCCGCCCGGTCCCAGCGCCTGCGGTCCTGATCCTCCAGCAGGACCGGCTCCCCGTCGTCGTCCAGGCGCGCGGGGAAGCGGGCGGCGGTGAGCTCGAGGAGCGCGAGCAGGCCGTGCACCTCCGACTCGTCAGGGACCAGCCGCGCAAGGATCCGGGTCAGCCGTACCGCCTCACGAGCCAGGTCGGGGCGGATCCACTCCCGTCCGGACGAGGCGGTCGAACCCTCCGTGAAGATCAGGTACAGCACACTGAGCACCGGGCCGAGCCGCTTGCGACACTCGTGGGTCGGCGGCACCTCGAACGGCACCCGCGCGGCCGCGAGCGTCTTCTTGGCCCGCGTGATGCGCGCCTGCACCGTGGCGGTCGGCACGAGGAAGGCCCTGGCGATCTCGTCGCTCGTGAGACCGCCGAGGACGCGGAGCGTGAGCGCGATCTGGGCCTCGCGCGACAGCACCGGGTGGCAGGCGATGAACATCAGCGCCAGCAGGTCGTCATCGACGTGGTCCGGATCCCACAGCAGGTCGGTGTCCGGTGCGGCGCCCACCGGATGGCCGGAGGCGGCGCCGCCCTCTCCCAGGTGCCGGGCGAGGGCGGCGTATCTCTCGTCGAGAGCCGAGCGGCGGCGGAAGGAGTCGATCGCGCGACGCCTGCCCACGGTGAGCAGCCATCCCGCGGGATTGCGCGGGACGCCGTCTCGCGGCCAGGCGACGAGCGCCTCGGCAAGTGACTCCTGGGCCAGGTCCTCGGCCAGCGCGAAGTCGCCGGTGAAGCGGGCGAGTGTGCTGACGATGCGCGCGGACTCGATCCGCCACACCGCCACGACTGCCTGGCGACCGCCGTACGGATCGCTCACAGCTGGCCGGTCGCCACCCGCCATGCCCGCTCCTTCTGGATCCACTCGTTGTCCTGCGGGAACTCGTCGATACTGGTGACGCGGCGGATCTCGGCCTTCATCCCCGGACCGCTCATCGGCGCCCGCTTGGCCCACTCGACGGCCTCCTCCTTCGAGGCGACGTCGAGGATCCAGAAGCCGCCGAACAGCTCCTTGGTCTCACCGTAAGGCCCGTCGGTGACGACGGGAGGCTCGGAGGAGTAGTCCACGACGACACCCTGTGACGCGTCATCGAGACCCTCGGCGGCGACCAGCACGCCGGCCGAGATCATCTCGCTGTTGTACCGGCCCATGGACTCGATGATCTCGTTGAAGTCGACGTCCTGGAACGCGGCGTAGGCCTCGTCGCTCGCGCGCATGATCAGCATGTACTTCACGGTCTTCTCCTGCGGTGTCGCGGGTCCCGTTCGGACCCTCTCACCCATGGGTCGAACGGCGGAACCGCCGGATCGACATCGCGGGCAAGAAATCCGAAAAGAAGTCGTCGATGGCCAGCGGAACCAGGCCGACCGGAACGCCGGGCACCCGTCGCGATCTCTCGCGGCTTCGGCGGGGGACAGGGAACTGGGCGTCATGTCGGCGCTCCCCGGGACAGCCGCCGGCTGGCCGTCTCCCGCGACTGACCCAGGTGCCGAGGCCGTCAGCTCATGCGGAAGTCGTAGTCCGCGGGCAGGTCGCACTCCTCGCCGTGATAGGCGAACCACAGCTCGTCCAGGGCGTCCTCGCCCTCCCGCAGGTCGGGGACGACCAGGCCGTCCCGCAGGATGCGGCCGGTCCTGTCGCGCTCGCCGGCGGCCAGGGCGGCCCTGGCCTCCAGCAGCCGGATGCGGCCGTGGGCGCGATCGCCAGGAGGCAGGCGGTCGATGAGCGTCAGAGCGTCGGCGGGACAGCCGGCGGCGAGCAGGGCGGCGAGGGTCTCGACGGTGAGCGGGCGCACGGCCGGAGCCAGCGCGTGCGCCTCGAGGAGCAGCGCCGCCGCCGTGGCATCGTCGCCGTCGATCCTGTGGGCCTCGGCGACGGCGCGCAGCACGAGGGGGTCGCGCCGTTCGGCCAGCGCCTTGCCCCAGGCGTCCAGGGCCGCGGCCCTGTCGCCGGTGGACCACAGGTTGAGCCCGAGGTGGTAGCGGCCGTGCGGGTCCGCCGCCGCACGAAGCAGGGCCAGCCAGCGCGCTCCGACGACGCACTCCGCCTCGCCCGGCAGCCGGCCCTCCTCCAGGAGGGTCAGCCACGGGGCCTGCTCAACGCCGAGCGTGTCGTCGGGGAAGGGCGTGGCCGCCGACGCGGGCAGCCCCCCTGCCCTGCGCTCCAGCGCGCCCCACCCGGATCCTCGGTGGATGACGTCCGTGACGGGAAGCTCGGTCCACGGGCCGGTCTCCGGCTGTCCCGATGCCTGGACCAGCGCGTCGACGGCCGCGCGGGCCCGGTCGTACGGGGCGTCGGGCGCGGGGAGGGCCAGGGGCCTGTAGGTCTCCGTCCAGGTCCAGGTGGTGTGACCAGGCAGGGCGAGGTGCTCCAGCTGGGTCCTGGCCAGGCCGGCCTGGATCTCCAGATAGGGGGAGCGGGGGCCGGACAGCCAGCGCTGCCAGTGGTCGCCGCCGGGGGAGGTGCCCCAGCCGAACAGCTTCCTGCCCCGCAGCCGAGGGGTGGAGGTGTGGAGCAGGCCGTGGCCCTCGGCGTCGACGGCGGCAATCCAGGGAGTCTCCGACGTGACGTGGAAGAAGTAGTCGGCGGCCGCCCGCCAGGTGCCGGGGCGGCTGACGTCGGGATCGCCCGGATAGGGGACGGTGGTCAGGCGGTGGGCGTAGCCGAAGTGGTCGGCCAGGGCGGCGGGCGCGAGGACGCGGGTGCCGGGGGTCTGCGGGACGGCGATGTTGGACCACCAGTAGACGGGCACGCTCTCCGGTCGCGGGTTGCGCACGGCGACCGACACCACCAGCGCGCGAGAGCCAGGAGGCAGGGCGGCGTCGATCTGGACCACCAGCCCGCGCATCCGCTCGTACTCGTACAGCCGCAGCACGGGGTACGGCGCGGCCACCCAGGCCGCGTGCAGGGGATCGCAGGTCAGGGCCCAGTGGCCGGTCGTGCCCAGATTCCACTCCACGCCGCCGGCGAACCACGCGTCGCGCAGGGCGAGGTTGGCCGGTTGGATCACCGGGTTGCGGTGCAGCAACTCCCTGCCGGTGGACAGCTCGACCAGCGACCACAGGCGGCCGCCGAGCCCCGGCAGGAACACCGCCCTCAGGTGCTCGTTCTCCAGCGTGATCGCGGGCACTTCGCGCTCGACGGGGTCGCGCCGGTAGGAGTCGCGGGCGCCGTAGGGGAGCAGCGAGGGCGGGTGGCCGAAGTCGGTGATCGGCACGGCGGGGGGCCGCAGGATCGGCAGCGGGCTGACCGGCCCCGCGTCGGCGATGACGAGCTTCATCCCGGTCTCGACCCCTTCGTGCAGAACGTTTTAAGCACCGCTGCCGCGACGCTAAGGAGCGGACGGGGTGCTGTCAACGGGGTCAGCGGTGCGTATAACGGTCCGAAGACGGGTTATTGACCGCAGCTCTGCGCAGGTCTACCGTCCGGTCCAGCGGTTTGAAACGTTTTATATGCGTCCTCGGGGGATCTCGTGAGGAGCCTTGGATGGCAATCAGACCGGCCCTGTCAGCAGCGGTATCCCTTCTCGTCATCTCCACCCTCCTGGCCGTTCCCGCCCATGCGGCCGCGCTGTCCGTCTGGGTGCAGAGCGCGGCCGAACGGGCCTTCTCCTCGACCGTCCGACCGTCGAGCGCCTCCTCCTCGATCGCGCTCTGGGCGGCCCGTGGCGAGAGCGAGGCCGCGCAGATCCTGGTCAGGTCGGACACGCCGCTGACCGGTGTCCAGGTCACGGCAGGCGCGCTGAGCGGCCCCTCGGGCGCGGTGATCCCCGCGTCGGCCGTCACCGTCAGGCGTGAGTACAACCACCCGCGCATCTCCAAGGTGGGCGCGCACCAGAGCCCGCCCGACGGCGGCACCGCCTACTACGACGCGCTGGTGGAGAACACGCCGCAGACTCTCGCCGCGAACCTCACCCTGCCCTACCACTACAGCGTCAGGGTCCCCGCCTCGCAGGCTCCCGGCACGTACACCGGCACCGCCACGGTCAGGAGCGGCGCGGGCGACGTCATGGTGAACGTCGCGGTCACGGTCTACGGCGTCACGATCCCGCCCGCCGACCGGTCCACCTTCAAGATGAACAACTGGTTCACCTCGGCGGGCTGGGACTACAACGGCACGGTCAGGGCCATCCCCGCCCAGTACGGCGTGCAGATGTTCGACGCCAACTGGTGGCGGGTCATCGAGAACATCGCGGCCAACCACGCGAAGCACCGCAACAACGTGATCTTCGCCGACTTCCAGGCCCTGCTCATCCCCGACACGACCGTGGACGCGGCGGGCGACTACACCTTCGGCTGGGCCACCTTCGACAGGTTCGTCCAGACCTTCGTCGACGCGGGGGCGATGCAGTACATCTACACCCCGCACCTGCTCGAGGGCCTGCCGAACGACGTCGTCAAGCTCGACATGATCAAGAAGGTGAACGGCGTCGTGCAGCGGGTCCTGGCCGACCCCGACACCGCCGAGACCAACGCCTACCTCGCCCAGCTCTTCCCCGCGCTCAAGGCCCACCTGGACGCCAAGGGGTGGACCGACCTGTTCTACATGAGCGCGCTGGACGAGCCGTCCACCGCCAACCAGGTCAACGCCGCCAAGTGGGTCTACGCCACGTACCGCGAGTACTTCCCGGACCCGCTGACCAACGAGGCGCACCTGGCCGTGCTGCCCGCGATGGAGGGCGACCTCACGACCGCGACGCCGTACACGGGCCTCTACGACGGGAACGTCGGCTACTACCAGCGCCGCCGCCTGAGCGGGGCCGACCTGTGGCTCTACAACTGCATCGTCCCGCAGGACAGGCGGATGAACCGCTTCATCTCCTACCACCTGGCCTCGACCAGGCTCACCCCCTGGCTCACCTGGAAGATCGGCGGGACCGGCTACCTGCACTGGGGCTGGAACTTCTGGTGGGACTTCAGCGACCTCAACCGGCCATCGGACACCTTCGACGACTGGCAGACCGGCGACAACTGGCTGGTCAGGCCGAACAAGGCGGCCTACGACGTCTACGACAGCGTCAGGAGCGAGACCCAGCTCGACGGCTTGGAGGACGTGGAGCTGCTGAACCTGCTGGCCAGGACCAAGCCGGTCACCGCGCGGGCCATCGCCAACACCCTGATCACCGACTCGACCTCCTACGAGCAGTCCGGCCGCGAGGTCGACAACCGGCACAGGCAGATCCTCGACGCGCTCGTCTCGCAGGGACCCGACCTGAGCTTCCCCTACGCCGACGACTTCGCCGCCGGCGAGAAGAGCTGGCGGCACAGCGCGGGAGCCTGGTCGGTCAGCGGCGGCGAGTACGTCCAGTCCGACTCCTCCGCCACCTGGGGGATCACGGCCGCGCTGGAGGGCAGGGCCTACCGCGACGTGGTGGCGGGCGTCGACCTGCGGATCACCGGGGTGAACGCCAGCGGGGGCAGGACCAACTGGGCGGGGCTCATGGTGCGCAACCTCAACGCCACCGACATGGACACCGGCTACCTGGTCGCCCTGCGCGACAACGGCCAGGTCTTCGTCTACCGCAGCGGCGTCACGCTCGGCTCGGCCGTCGTGCCGGGCTACGTCTCGGGCCAGTGGACCAGGTTGCGGGTGGCGGCGCGCGGCGGGACCCTCACCGTCCACGCGGGAGCGAAGAAGATCCTCACCGTCACCGACAGCGCCTACCCCGTGGGCGGCCTCGCCCTGGTGACCGGCGGCGCGAGCGCCCGCTTCGACAACGTGCGGGTCAACCCTGAGACCAACCCGGCCGAGGGCCGTACGGTGACCGTCTCCAGCTCCTACGAGGGCGATGGCTGGACCACCCCCGCCGTCGTGGACGGCGCCCGCGCCGGCATCGGATGGAGCAGCTCCACCGCGAACATGGGCGGCAACCACACCGAGTGGATCCAGGTCGACCTCGGCGGCGCCAGGCCTCTGAGCAGGGTGGACCTCCATCCCCGTTCCGACGGCCCCAACACCGGCCTCGGCTTCCCCGTGGACTTCACGGTCCAGGTCTCGGCCGACGGCTCCTCCTGGACGACGGTCGCCACCAGGACCGGGTACCCGAGGCCAGGCGCGGGCGCGCAGACCTTCCCCTTCCCCACCGCCTCGGTCCGCCACATCAGGGTGACGGGGACGAACCTCAGGCCCGACCAGCACGGCAACCACCACATGCAGCTGGCCGAGATCGAGGCCGTCGGCGGCAACCTCGCGGCGGGCCGCCCGGTCACCGCGTCCAGCTCGGTGGAGTACACCGACGAGGGCTGGCTGCGGACCAACCTCACCGACGGCGCGCGCTCGGCGCTCTGGTACTCGATGGGCTGGAGCAGCCTGCCCGGTACGGCCGGCCGTACCGAATGGGCGGCCGTCGACCTCGGCGGCCCCAGCCTGGTCTCCAGGGTCGACCTCCACGCCAGGTCGGACGGCGAGAACACCGGCTCCGGCTTCCCCACGGACTTCACGGTTCAGGTCTCGGCCGACGGCTCCTCCTGGACGACGGTCGCCACCAGGACCGGGTACCCGAGGCCAGGCGCGAGCGCGCAGGCCTTCTCCTTCACGCCCGTCACCGCGCGTCACGTCAGGGTCGTCGGCACCGGTCACCGCGACGCCCCGTACCACATGCAGCTCGCCGAGCTCGAGGTCCACTAGGAGAACCATGAACAGGACGTGCAGAGCGATGGCCGGCTGGTCGAGGTGAGAACCCAGGGCGCGGGCAGGTGGAACCCGCCCGCGCCCGGGCGCCGCGCTCACCCGGCGGAGGCGTCGTGCCCGGCGAGCCGGTCGCGCAGGCGGGCGCACTCGCGGGCGAAACGGCTGTTCCTGCCGCTTGCCGCATGGGTGGACACGGCCGCGATCTCTCCTCGCGCCCCGCTCCAGAGGGCCACGTCGGCGGCCAGCGCGACCGCCTCCGCATGCGTGACGGTCGGCCGCTCGCCCTCACCTGGCAGCAGGACCGGCAACAGGCCCATGAGGATCTCCCAGACCTGCGCCTGCGCCCCCTGCTGAGCCGCCTCGGCGAGCGAGGCCAGCACCGGACGGGTCTCGAACCATGTGCGGCGAATCAGCAGCCCCAGCTGGCGGCCCAGCACCCCGGTGGGCAGGCCGCCACGGGCCGCCATCCGCACCAGCAGCGGCACCGCTTCCTGATCCCGCCCGGCCAGGAAGGTGGCCAGGATGAGCGCGGTCGCGTCTCCCAGAGGACCGTCCGCCTCGGCCAGCATCGCCAGGTGCGCCGGGTCCACGCTCGGCGCGCTCCACTGGTTGAGCAGGTGGGGCAGGTAGTTGACCGACACGACCTCCCTGTGCGACGGAAGGATCGCGGGCCACCAGGCCATCGCGCGGCCGTGATCTCCCCTCCGCCATGGCGCCGGCTTGCGCAGCAGATCGTCGATCAGGGGATGACCGGTCGGCTCGGCACGCAGCACGGGGACCGGCCGGACGTCGCGGTGACAGCCGTCATGGGCGGGCTCTCGCTCGTCGAAGAGGTAACCGCTCGCCCCTTCGAGGTATCCCCACGTGAAGCCCGTCTCGGGGTCGGGCAGGCCGCCCTCGGCCAGCCAGGAGGCGACCGTCGCCGCGGCATGGGAGGCCACGCGCCCAGCCCGCTCGGCGGCCTCGGGGTGAATGCCGCGCGGGAGGCGGAGCAGGGCTTGCTGCAGGTCGGCGGAGAGCGGGTCGCAACCCGCCGCCGCGCACGCCTCCAGTCGGTCCACCAGCACCTCCGGGTCCAGGCTCCCCGACATGAGGGTGGGCGTCGCCAGCAGGACAGGCGGCAGCGCCCCTGTCCTGAACGCCCGGTAGAGCTCACAGAGCCGGTGCAGCACGAACAGGTGCGGAGGCGAAACGCTGTGCGGTTCAGGCAGCCGGTTGCGCCGCCTGAACTCCACCGCGGGGTCGGGCATCACACGCACGGAGAGGCTCGATCCGGCCCACGTACTGACGGGCTCAGGGTCGGGCACGCCGGGATCGGCGCCCGGAGTGATCGCCTCCTGGGCGAGGGCGACGACCCACTGCGAGGGGTCGAGCCAGCGCGCCGCGGCGTACAGGGAGGGACGGCGGTCACCGAACACGGGGGCCAGCTGCTCGCGCAGCGCCGTGCGATCGTCCGCTGCGAGCGCGACGAAGCCCGCCAGCCACCGCTCGACCGTCGCCCAGTCGTGTGTGTTCCAGCTGAGAGTGCCCAACGCGGCCGTGGGCCCGGGGAAGCGGCCCACGGCTTCGACGGGGGGCAGCGGCGGCGGCGCGAAGGGTGCGGGGGCCTCGGTGGTGTCGCCGCCGAAGACGGCGGCCACCCTCGCTCCCAGGTCCACCGGCAGCGACGGCACCGCCTCGGCGATCAGCACCGTGCCCTTCTCGAACCTGGCCGCATGCTTGAGCGCGAGCTGCACCGCCCGGCTCTGGACCTCGTACGAGGTGTGCGCGAAGGCCGTCGCCAGGGCAGGGGCCAGTTCGTCGGCCGTCGCCGGCGAGCGCCGTACCCGCTCGTCGAGCCAGCTCAGGCCCGCGCGCGCCAGCTTGGCCTCGGCGCGGAAGACCAGGACGCCGATCGCCTCCGCCACGTCGGCGCTGTCGTGCGGACCCGTGCGCCGCACCTGCGCGAGCGCCAATTCGGCGACCGTGCCGGGCGCGGCGGGAAGCAGCCTCAGGTAGTCGCGCGCCCGTGCGGCCGCTTCGGCGGGCGCGGGGTCGAGCAGGGTGTGGAGCCGTACGAAGAAACGCAGATCAGCGGCGTCGCCACCGCGCAGGAACCGGCTCACGCAGCCGTCGAGGAGCTGGTCGCGCGACAGCCTTCCTGACGCGAGCAGTCGCCGGATCAGGCCCAGCCACCGCGTCGGCGCGGGCGTCAGCCGCTCCTCTCGCAGCGCGCGGCCCACCCCCTGCGCCTCGAAGATCCGGGGGAGCAGCGTGGTGACCAGCGGGTCGGACGTGACCACGGGGGAGGAGACCCAGGCGACCACGAGCGGGTCGTGCGGCGGCGGCTCGATGCCGCCGGCCCGCAGCAGCGCGAGCACCAGCGGCGCGCCGGGGTCGGCCGCGGTGCGGATCTTCCCGGCCAGACGGGTGGTCACGTCGGCGTGCCAGGCGGCGGGACGGGCCGTCAGTACGCGGAGCAGGTGCTCGGTGTCGGACGGCGTCTGCTGTCGCGGCCTCAGCTCGCGCCGGGTGAGCCAGGCGACGGTCGCGGCCGAGCCGGAGATCGTCCCCGCCCCCGCGACGCGCAGCGGCCCCGCGAGCTGCTCGAGCTCCTCGCGCACGTCGAACTCGATGAGCAGGTCCAGGTTGTTCCGAGCCGACTCGGGCCAGGAGGCCTCGTCGTCATCGAGATCGTTCCCGGCCATCCAGCTCTCACGGGCACGCCGGGCGGCGGCCTCGCGCAGCTCCGTCAGCAATTCAGGCAGCAGTCGGGCCACCTCGATGCGTTCCGCCTCGGTCAGCGCGAGCACCCGGTCCGCCAGAAACCTCGTCCTGCGCTCGGTGATGAGGTCACGCACCTCCTGCCAGGCGGGTGAACCATGCTCGTGCACCTGTGTCGCGCTCGTCATGGTCGAGGACTCTAGAGATCATCACCGACAGACTCAGGACGACGGACGGCGGGCATAGTGGGAGTCGACGGCGGGCTGGCCGGTGTAGTTGGGGCCCGCCTGGTCGTCGGAGCCGAGGTAGGAGTAGGGGAGTGTGATCTCTCGTCGGCCGTGACAGCTGATCCGCCTGGTGCGCGGCTCGTACGTCAGGCCGGCGGCCCGCAGGTCGCGGGTCAGGCGAGCTCCCGCCGGCGCGCCGCCCTCGACGCGTACGCCGCGGGTGTCGAAGTTGGCGACGAACAGGCCGTCGTCGGTGAGCCGGCGCGCGGCCCGCGCGATCACGCCGAGCTTGTCGCCCACGTAGTGCAGCCCGTGGACGCTCGTGATCAGGTCGAAGACGCCGTCAGGCTCCCAGGAGGCGACCGAGGCCGTGACCAGACGCAACCTGGGCGGGTCCTGCGGGCCCGCGAAGAAGTCGACCAGGTCCACGCCGACGATCTCGACCTGCGGGGGGAGCGTGTGGGCGGCCTCGAAGAGCGCGCCTGCCGTTCCGCAGCACAGGTCCAGCCATCGCACCCTGGCCCCTTCGGCGGTTCGGGCGCGGAGGTGGCCGGCGAGGTCCAGACCCAGCTCGCGGTTGTAGCCGGGCAGGCGGCGCTCGCGGTTCATCAGGCAGTTGGCCACGACCGACGAGCGTTCGAGCTCCTCGTCACCGAGCAGACCGGTCACGGAGCTCATGACGAGGCCTCTCGGCCGGCGCGATCGGCAGGGCTGGGACCTGCGAAGGCGCGCCTGCCGTACCGGAGGAACTCACGCACCGCGGGGCCGTGGGCGCTCTTCCAGACCAGGGCGAGCAGAGCGGGCGTCTCGACGTCGTCCAGGGGCAGGGCGGTGAGCCGGTCGCGGTGGTGCGCGGCCATCGACTCGCTGAGGACCGCGACGCCGAGCCCCCGGACGGCGAGGTCGGCGATGGCGTCCGCGGCGCTGGCCTGCAGTGCGATCGCGGGGTGGAGGCCCTGCGCGGCGCACGCGCGGTCGAACACCGTGCGCAGGCCGGTGCCGGGCGGCATGCACACGATCGGGTACGCGCCGAGGTCGCGCAGGCTGATCGCCTGCCGTTCCGCCAGAGGGTGCCCGGAGGGGACCGCGGCCACGAGGCGTTCGCTGATGATCGTCAGCGCTCCCAGGCCGTCGGGGGTGGCGGTCGCGGCGCCGATCAGGGCCAGGTCGAGGGCGCCTGCGCGGACCCCCTCGACGAGCCGGTCGGAGTTGTCCTCCAGCAGTGAGAGCTCCACCCCCGGATGCGCCCGGTGAAAGGCCGCCAGGGCGTCGAACAGGGGCGTGATGGTGCAGCCGATGACCATGCCGACCGTGAGCCTGCCCCTGATCAGGTCGCTCACCTCGTCCACCGCCTGGCCGAGCGCGTCCGCGGCGGCGAGCGCGGCGCGGGCGTGCTGGAGCGCGGCCTTGCCTGCGACCGTGAGGGTGGCGGTGCGCGCCGACCGGTCGAAGAGCTCGGCGCCGAGCTCGCGTTCGAGCTGACGGATCTGGGCGCTGACGCCCGACTGGCTGATGTGCACCCGCTCGGCCGCCCTGGTGAAGTTCCGCTCCTCGGCGACGGCGACGAAGTACTCCAGCTGTCGCAGTTCCATAAGCAGAGATTCTAGTTTCCAGCAATCCTATCTGTTGGACTTCTAGCGTGGAGCGGGCGAGGCTGGAGACATGACGGAATACGAGAAGGCCATGAGGCCCGAGGACATCACCAGGCTGTTCGTCGAACGGTCCAACGCGGGTGACGCGGCGGGAGTCGCCGAGCTGTACGAGCAGGACGCGGTGCTGGCCTATCCGCCGGGCAGCCAGACGGTGGGCCGTGAGGCGATCCGCGAGCTGTGGGCGAAGGTGCTGGCCAACCGTCCCCGCTTCGAGCCGGAGGAGCCGCTGCCGACGTTGATCAGCGGCGACCTCGCCCTCACCTCGACCCCGCCGAGGGACGGCGCGGGCGCCCGCGCCCAGGTCGTCCGCCGCCAGCCCGACGGCAGCTGGCTACGCCTCCTCGACCAGCCCGAATTCACACTCCCTGCCCGCTGATTTTCAACGGCCAGGCGATCCGATGTGGGGCAGGCCCGCTACGAGAGGCGGGCGAGTTCGGTCTCGGTCAGGGTGAGGGTCGTGGCGGCGGCCGAGTCGCGGATGGTCGCCGGGCGGCTGGCGCCGGGGATCGGGATGAGCGTGGGCGACAGGGTGAGCAGCCAGGCCAGGCAGACGCGCTGCGGGCTCACCCCGCGCTCGCGGGCGATCTCGTGGAAGGGCGTGCGCGGGCCCTCGTCGGCCGAAGGCCCGTCCAGCGAACTGCGGGAGATGCCGCCGAGCGGGCTCCACGGCAGGAACGCCAGGCCGAGGTCCGCGCACAGGCGCAGCTCGGGCTCGCTGTCCCGTACGGCGGGCGAGAAGCGGTTCTGCACCGAGACGAGCCCCTCGCCGAGGATCTCGCGGGCCGTCAGGATCTGCTCGGCCGTCACGTTCGAGATGCCCGCCATGCGGATCTTCCCCTGATCGAGCAGCGTGCGCAGGGCGCCGACCGAGTCGGCCCACGCGACCTCCGGATCGGGCTTGTGCAGCTGGTACAGGTCGATGGCCTCGACGCCGAGCCGCCTCAGTGAGGCCTCGCAGGCGCGGACGAGGTGGCCGGGCGTGCCGTTCACCGTCCACGAGCCGTCGCCGGGACGGCCCCTGCCGCCCTTGGTGGCGATCATCGCCTCCCTCGAGAAGCCCGCGAGAAGCCGCTCGTTGTGGCCGACCTCGTCGGCGTGCCAGTGGTAGGAGTCGGCGGTGTCGATCAGGGTGATCCCCGCGTCGAGCGCGGCGCGGACGGTGGCCAGGGCTCTGTCGCGGCCGGGGCGTCCCTCGATGGACAGCGGCATGGCGCCCATGCCGATCGCGCCGACCTCGTGCTGACCGATCAGGCGCATGCCACGGCCTCCTCCAGCCAGTCGCTCACGTGGGAGAAGGTGAAGCCGAGGCTCGTGGCCCGGCTGTTGTCCATCGCGTAGTAGCGCTCGAAGGAGTACGGCGACTCGCCCCGCTCGTACACCGGCCGCCTGCCCACCTTCGCGGCGATGACCTCGCACAGGGCGAGGACGTCCAGCTCGCCGTGGGAGCAGGCGTTGACGACGCCGGTGAAGTCCGCGCCCGCCGCCCACTCGAGCACGGCGGCGATCTCTCTGTCGTTGACGAAGCAGGTCGGCTTCGGGTCGGCGTGGACGGCGACAGGCCTGCCGTCCGCGATGCGCTCCTTGTAGTGCGCGAGGCGTCCGGTGAAGTCATGTCCGCCGAGCACGTGGGTGCTGCGCACGCTGACGAAGTCGAAGGCGGACTCCCGGGCGAGGACCGCCTCGGCCTGTCGCTTGCCGTCGCCGTAGGCGTACTCCCGCAGGCCGTGCCGTACCGGCACGGTCAGCGGGTCCACGGCCGTCTCCGCCACGGGCCCGCTGTGCTCCAGGTCGGCGTACACCTCGATCGTCGAGGTCATCACGTAGCGAGGGGTACGGCCCGCGAAGACCTCGAGGGCCGTGCGCGCCTGGTCGGGGGTGTAGCAGACCTGGTCGATCACCACGTCGAACGCGCGGTCTCCCAGGGCGGCCGTCATGGCGGAGGCGGAGTCCCTGTCGGCGACCACGTGCTCGACCCCGGGAGGCGCCGGCATGGATCCCCTGTTCACCAGGGTGACCTTCGCGACGGCTGACAAGGACTCGATCAGGTGGCGGCCGAAGTATCGGCTGCCCCCGATGACGCAGACGGTTCTCATGGGCACCGAGCCTGCCCGGCTATGGTCTTAAGCAGAAGTGGCAGCTTGCTTAACCCGCTTTAAGGAGAACTGATGATCGACGTGGCGCGACTGCGGGTGCTGCGGGAGGTGGCCAGGCAGGGCAGCTTCAGCAAGGCCGCCGCGGTGCTGCTGTTCACGCCGTCGGCGGTCTCCCAGCAGATCTCCGCCCTGGAGCGAGCGGTCGGCGCGCCGGTGGTCGAGCGCAGCACCCGCGGCGTGGTGCTCACCGAGTCGGGGCGGCTGCTGGTCGAGTCGGCCGAGGCGATCTTCGCCGAGCTCCACAGGGCCCGCGAGCAGATCAGCAGGCTCACGACAGGACGCAGCAGGCTGACCGTCGCCACCTTCACCAGCGGCGGGCGCCGCCTGCTGCCGTCCGCGCTGGATGGCTTCGTCGCCGCCCATCCCGAGGTCGAGGTCAACGTCGTCGAGGGGGAGCCCGAGGTCAGCCTGTCGCTGGTGCGGGAGGGAAGGGCCGATCTGGCGGTCGCCTACCACTTCGACGGGCCGCTGCCCGACTCGTCCGGCCTGCAGTGGACGCCGCTCATGGACGATCCCATGTCGGTGGTCCTACCGCCCCGTCACCCGCTCGCCGGGCGAGCCGAGCTCGACCTGGCCGAGCTCGCCGGCGAGTCATGGGTGATCGGATGCACCAGGACCGAGGGCTTCCTGCGCCGCTACGCGGCCATGGCGGGGTTCGAGCTGCGGGTCTCGGGCAGCACGACCGACTACTTCTTCGCCCAGGCCCTGGTGGCGGCGGGGCTGGGCGTCACCCTGGTGCCCGAGCTCGGGCTCGATCCCGGCGCCGCGGACCTCACCCTCGTGCCGGTCAGGCCGCCCCGCCCGGCCAGGTACGTCGGGGTGGCCGCCTCGCGCAGGCACCCCTCGCCGCTGGTCGAGGCGATGAGCGGCGCCCTACGCGAGGCCGCGCGGCAGATCGTGGAGCCTCAGGTGGTGGAGCGGACGAACTCCTCCAGAGTCACCGGTCGCTCGATGGTGACCCGGTAGAGCGGGTGGTCGGCCGAGCCGATGAACCTGAAGATCGCCCACAGGTGCGACAGGTGCTCGACGGCGTAAGGGTCGCCGTAGACGGCCATCGCGCGCTCCTCCCACTGCTCAGGAGGCAGATCGACGTAGCGCAGGCCCATGGCCTCCGCCACCTGGCCGATGGTCGCCATCTGCCCGGTGAGCAGGCAGATCGGGTCGACAGGTCCTGGCTCGAGCAGCAGACGCGCCCCCGCCCTGGCCACGTCGGCGGCCGCGACGAGCGGCAGCAGCGTGTCCCTCGAGCCCAGCGGAAGGGCCAGCTCCCCGCCCTCTCCCGCGGCGGCCACGACGGCCAGGTTCTCGAAGAAGACCGCTGCCCGCAGGTGCACCGCGCCCACGCCCGCCCAGTCGAAGACCTGCTCCGACACCCAGTGGCGGCGCATCCGCGGCGTGCCGGCCTCGGGGCCGGCGTCCAGCTGGGACACCTCGACGACCCGCTCCACGCCCTCCTCCCTGGCCGCCGCCGCGAAGACGCCCGTGGCGTCCAGGAGGCCGGCCGTCACCGGATAGGTGAAGAAGGCCCGCCGCACCCCGCGTACGGCAGGCCGTACGGAGGAGATCTCGCGCAGATCGCCGACGACCACCTCGGCCCCGAGCTTGCGCAGCTCATCGGCCCTGTGGTCGTCGGAGTGGACGAACGCCCGCACGGCCTCGCCCCGCTCGAGCAGGAGGTCGACGACCTGCCGTCCTGTCGAGCCCTGCGGCCCTCCTGCCGCGCCCGTGACGAGGATCATCGTTCCGCCTTTCCCTGGATGCTGAGAGTGAACAGGCCGAGCCGTTCGAGATCGCGCAGGTACGGCTCGGCGGGGAAGGCCTCGGCGGGGCCGTGGACGCCGCTCGACCCGGGACCCTGTCCGTCTGCCAGGCGCAGGGCCGCCTCCACTGAGGCGACGGCGCTGGCACGCCACAGGTCGTGCCCGCGCACCTGCCCCGCCCTGCCGCCGTCCGCGGTGATCACCTGGACGGCCACGGTGAAGTCGGAGCCCGCCCTGGTCTCGGCGTCGATGTGCTCGCTGGTGAAGACCTGCTCCTCGGAGAAGGTGTCGGCGGTCAGCTGCGCCTCCACCCGCAGCGCCTCGACGTGCCTGGGGATGGTCACCACGTCGGACGAGGGGAGCGGCGCGATCATCGTGCGCGGGCCGAGCGGCGGAGGGAAGGGGAAGACCGCGTTGCGCGGCTCGACGTAGCCGATGTGGAAGGCGCCGTCGGTGTAGGTGATCCGCTGGGTGTCGGCGAACAGGAGCTCGGCGGTCTTCTTCGCCCCCGTGGTCAGCCGCCATCCGGTCACCGCGTAGGCGACCGTCACCCGCTCGATGCCGGTCAGGCCTTCGGCCACGGCGCCGGCGAGCAGATCGCCCAGCCCGCCGTAGAAGCTCATCGCGGTGACCATGGTGATGCCCGCGCGCTGGGCGGGCTCCCGCATGGCCTCGAACATCCAGCGGGTGTGGTGCTGCTCCAGGCCGTGGTCGACGTAGTGGCAGCCGGCCTCGGCCGCGGCCTGCGCGACAGGCTTGCCGGTCTCGGTGAAGGGACCCGCGCAGTGGATCAGGACGGACGCCTGCGCCGCGAGCGCCCGTAGCGCGGCGGGGTCGTCCAGAGTCGCCTGGTGGACGCGCGCGCCGCCGAGCTCGTCGGACAGCGTCTTGAGCGCCGCGCCGTCGCGACCGGCCAGGATGACCTCCCTGCCTCGGGCGTGCAGCTCGGCGGCGACCAGGCGCCCCGTGTGACCGGTGGCGCCGTAGACGGCGATGTGCGGTGAGGACACAACTCACCTCCATGTTTCATACTGAGGGTATGTAACTTCTGTCGAAGTTACGTACCGCGAGTACGTAAGTCAATGGGGGAGTGCACGATGGGCCGCCGCACCCAGGCCGAGCGTTCGGACGCGACGACATCACAGCTGGTCAGCGCCGCGCAGGAGCTGTTCGGCAGGAACGGTTACGCCGCGACGTCGATCGACGCGATCGCCGCGGCGGCCGGGGTGACCAAGGGCGCGGCCTACCACCACTTCGAGGGCAAGCCCGCGCTGTTCAGGGCGGCGTTCGTCCGCGAGCAGGAGGAGACCGCCGCCATGCTGGGGCGGGTGGCCATGAGCGAGGCCGACTCGTGGGTGGCGCTGCGGCGCGGCTGCCGTACCTTCCTCGAGCGCTGTCTCGATCCGGGCTTCCGGCAGATCGTCATCCTGGACGGGCCCTCGGTGCTGGGGTGGGAGGCCGTGCGGGAGATCGAGTACGGTCACACGCTCAGGGTCCTGCTCGACGGCATGCGCATGGCCGCCGCCGACGGGCTGCTGGCCGAAGGGAACCTGCCCGCCAGGGCCCAGCTGGTCTTCGGAGCGCTCTGCGAGGGCGGCATGCTGCTGGCCCGCTCGCCCGACCCCGAGGCGGACCTGCCCGTCCTCGCGGCGGAGGCCGAACGCCTGCTGGAGGCGCTCAAGCCGTGAGGGAGGGCGGCCGTCAGGCGGGCCTGACGCCTTCGGCGACGGCCGTCAGCTCTCCAGGGCCGAACCTGCCGGTGTCGATCGTGACGGAGACGGCCACGCCCGGCTCCATCAGCCAGAACACGTGGCCATCCGCGCGCAGCCCCGGACGCGCCCCGACCATGACCTCGCTCCAGGAGCCGGGTGCCCGCTCGTGGTGGCGCGCCATGAACGAGCGGAGCTGGCCGAGCGAGGTCAGGCTCGCGCCGCGCAGGACGACGACGGTCAGGTCGACGCTGTGACCGCCGTCGCCTGTCGCCCGCTCCCAGACCCGCGAGGCGCACCTGATTCCCTCGTCGGGCTCGTAGGCGAACTCCGACACGCTCGGGCCCGCGCCGCGCGGGACGTGCTCGATGGCGAAGCCGTCCAACGGCTCTTCGGCCGCCGTCGAGGGACCGGCCGGCGCGAGCGCCAGGACGAGCGCGACCAGGATCCGCAGCGTCGTACACACCCGGCGATCCTGTCACACTCCGTCACCACTTCACCACGGTGAAGGATCGGGAGGCGCCCGCCTGGTGGCCTCGGCCTGGAGGCCGAGCGCTTGCTTCAGGACGGCCTGCACGTAGTCGGTGTCGGCGGGTGCGTTGTCGATCAGGATGGCGGCGCAGAGGCCGTCGGAGGTCGCGACGAGTGCGGTGACGGCATCGGGGGCGTCGGTGCAGTGCTGGGCGAGTTCGGCGACGCTCTCGCGCCAGCGGCGGGCGATGGGGCGTAGGGCGGGCCTTCGGGCGGCGAGTGTGGACAGTTCGCGTTCGGCCAGGGCGCGGTCACGTCCGGGGCCAGCGGATTCGGCGATGAGCTCGGCCAGGCCGCGAACTTTGTCGTCGCGGTTGTCGATGATGTGGCGGATGCGCGCGGTGTAGGCCTCGACAATGCTGGTCAGGGCCGCGACCAGCAGGTCGTCGATGGTGGCGAAGTAGTAGGTGCTCAGGCTGACGGGTATGCCGGCTTCCTTGGCGACGGTGCGGTGGGTGACACCGGCCGCGCCGTCACGCTGGACGACGGCCAAGGTGGCCTCGATGATCTCAGCGCGGCGCTTCTCCCCTCTGGCTTTGCGTGCGTCCGTGGATCTGTTGTCGTCGCCCATGCCCCCTCCTGAGCACAAGGTTAGACGATCACGGCTGGGTTTCCCCGATGGGGCGGATGTGTCTGAGCATGAGCAGGCACAGCGCGGTCACGGCCACAATCGCGGCTCCCGCGGTGAGGGAGGCGATGTTCAGCCCGGTGGTGAACGCTTCCTGCGCGCCCTGGACAGTGCCCGGCGGGAGCCGGTCGGAGACCGCCACGGCGCCGTCCAGGCCGGAGGCGACCCGGGCGGCGATCTCGGGCGCCACCTGCGATGGCGGCTGGGCCTGGGAACGGTAGACGGCCGTGGTGAGGCTGCCCAGCAGGGCGACCCCGACGGCGAGCCCGAGTTCCTGCACGGTTTCAGACATTGCCGCCGCCGACCCGGACTTCGTGGCCGGAGCGGCTCCGACGACGATGTCGGTGCCCAGTGCGGCGATGGCCCCCAAGCCGAGGTAGACGAACGCGAATCCGATCACGACGCTCACCGCGCTGTCGGTGTCAGCCGTGACGAGGAGTGCGTATCCGATCACGGAGAGCCCCTGCGTCGCCGCCATGACCGTCCCTGGCCGGATGCGCCTGGCCGCGACGGGGGCGCCGATGGCCGCGGCGAACATGGCCAGCGCCGGTGGGCCCATCCACAGTCCGGCCACCGCAGGGGAGAGCCCTTCGACCAGCTGCAGGTACTGGGTGACGAGGTACATCGTGCCGCCCACACCGACGAGTCCGATCAGCAGAACCGCCAAGGCGGCGGAGAAGGCACGGTCGGCGAACAACGTCACGTCCAGCAGAGGGGAGGCGAGCCGGAGTTGCCTGCGGACGAAGGCGATCCCCGCCGCCGCGCCGATCAGGACGAGCAGCAGCGTCAGCGCGTCGACCCCGTGCGTGGCGATGTTCTTCACGGCGTAGACCACCGGCAGGATGGCGACCAACGACAGGGTGACGCTGACGAGGTCGAGCCGGCCTTCGCCGGGCGCGGCGTACTCGGGTAGCAGCGTACGCGCGCCGACGAGGACGATCATCGCCACCGGCACCGCGAGCAGGAAGGCCGCCCCCCACCAGAATCGGTCGACCAGGGCGCCGCCCACTATGGGACCGGCGGCCATGCCGAGGGCGAACATGGTGGCCCACACGCCGATGGCCACGGCCCGCTGGCGTACGTCGGTGAACATGTTGCTGATCAGCGACAGCGTTGAGGGCATGAGCGTGGCGCCGGCGATGCCGAGCAGCGCTCTCGCCAGGATCAGCAGACCCGCGCTTGGGGCGAACGCGGCGAGGATCGAAACGGCGGCGAACGCCGCGACGCCGATCATCAGCAGGCGCCGCCTGCCGATCCGATCTCCCAGCGTTCCCATCGTGATGAGGAAGCCGGCAATGAAGAAGCCGTAGGCGTCCATGATCCACAACGTCTGTGCGGCGGTGGGATTCAGCTCGGCGGCGATGCTCGGCGACACCAGGTACAGCACTGTGACGTCCAGCCCCAACAGCACGGTCGGCAACGCCAGCAGCCCCAGGCCGAACCACTCCCGCACCCCGGCACGTGGCGTCCCGGCATGCGTCAGGACGCTTTTCTCCATCGCCATACTTGAACGATAGTACAACTAGTACTTTCGTTCAAGAATATATGGGAGCTCTCTCTTCCCCTAGGCGGTGGCCACCCAGGGCAGGTCGCCGCCATGGCGGTGCTCCCTGCCGGGCGGGCGGCTCGCGCCGTCCTGGCCTTCGCCGCCGGGATCGGAGCATCGCCAGCACAGGGCGGGGCCGTCCAGAGGGACCGGGTAGGTGCATCGCGCGCAGGCCGCGCCGCCGCAGCCCGCGCACAGCGCGGTCCCGGCGTCGGCGTCGGAGTCGGCGCGTTCACCCGGCGGGTGGGGACGGCAGCCGCCCGCGCAGCGGGTACGGCCGACGGCGCGGTCGTGCAGGATCCGCCGCAGGTCCTGATGGTGCAGCGGCCTGACGGCGGCCATCAGATCGGCCAGCACGGCGTGCACGTACATGACGGCCTGCTGAAGCTCGTCGCGGTCGGCGTCGGCCTCGCCGAGCCGGCGGGCCAGGATCTGCACGCACGCGCCGAAGCGGGCGCACTCGCTGATGACCAGGGCGGCCGCGTCCGCCGTCTCGGTGGTCCCGGCCGCGCCTGCCGGCTGGTTGTGGTTGGCGCTCACCCCCCCACGGTAGGGCGAGAGGGCGGCCATGGCCGGGCGGCGCGCAGGCGAATGTCACGGTCGGCTTTCGTGACTTCACTCAGGGTGGCGCTCGCCTTCCTGGATCAGGTCGGCCGCGACCGCCCTGGCCGCGGCCTGGAGGCCGGGATCGAGGCTGGAGAGCCTGTCGTCCAGGTCGTCGGCGAAGGAGAGACGCTCGAGGTCTCGCGGAGCGGGAACCGCGCGAGGCAGCCACGCCCCGTGGATCATGAAAGGGATCACCTCTCCGCCCGGAGGGGCGAGCGTCGCCACGGGGCCGCGCGAGACGTCGGCGGCGTCCAGGAGCTCGACGCGGAAGCCGTCGTCATGGTGGACGACGCCCGAGATGTCGGAGGGTCAGGCGCCCCGTACGACGCGCAGATCGAGGTCGGGGAGGTCACCCTTGGTGAGGATGGAGCGCGGAATCGGCACGACGGCCTCCGAATCTCGTTCTGTTACCCGTAGCGCCACCACACCGCCAGGGACGCGAGGAGTCAACCCGCCGTGCCACGCGATCAGGAGGGGAAGTCGAGGACGAGATACTCGTACTCGCCCTCGCCGGCCCGCTTGAAGGCTCCGTCGCCGTCGAGGTCGACGAAGACGGTCAGGTAGAGCTCACCCTGCCGCTGGGCCACGGGCGACGCGGCGCCGCCCTGGAAGAGGCTGGCGAACAGGACCTTGTCCTGGGTGGAGGAGTGAGCGGCGACGCGGCTGCCGACCAGGTGGTTGTGGCCCGCGTTGTTCAGGTACAGGGTGCCCGAGCCGTGCTCGTAGTCGGCGATGCCGGTGCCAGGGGCGAAGCAGGGATGATCGTCGGTTCTGCCGCCGTCGGTGACGGAGAAGACGGAGGCGTCCGTCCACGCGCAGATCTGCAGAGGGGTGTCCTTGGGGAGGGTGGGGAAGCGCAGCTCGAACGGCGCCCGCTTCATGGCGACCGTGGTGACGGGGCGTTCGAGGTCGGTCAGGGTGAGGAGGCTGGGCGCGCCGTCCTGCCAGAACTCCAGCCCGAGGCGGGGCGAGCGGGCCAGCTGCCCCGCGGGCGTCCCCTGCGAGGTGGCGGTGGAGGGCGAGGGGGTCGGGCCTGAGGTGGTGTCCGGCTGTCGCATGCCGTTGGCGATGACGACGGCGAGGACCGTCAGGACGGCCAGGCCCGCGGTGAGCGCCGCGCCGGCGACCGCCCTGCCCTTCATCCGGCTGGGCTGGGTCGAGGGCGGCCCCACAGGCGGCTTCGAGGTCTGCCAGGACGGCGGGGCGGCGTTCTGCCAGGAGGGCGGTCCCGGTGGCGGGGGCGCGGGGGACCAGGAGCGGGCCGCGGGCGGCCGCGGATCGACGGGGCCGGGGAGAGGGGGGATCGGGGCGCCGGGCCGCTCGTCCATCAGCCCCAGCAGCACCTGCTGGGCTGTCGGCCGCCGCGACGGGTCCTTCTCCAGGCAGGCGGCGACGAGGGCGCGTAAGGTCCCGGTCAGCGGGCCGAGGTCGGGCGGGGCGTTCAGGATGCGGTTGATCACGGCGGGAAGCGGCTCATGACCGAACGGCGGACGGCCGGCGGCCGCGTACACGATCGTGCAGGCCCACGCGAACAGATCCAGGGACGGGCCCGCGGGGTCGCCCGCCAGCTGCTCGGGCGACATGTAGGCGGGGGTGCCCACGACACCGCTGACCGTGGCGGCCGTGGCATCGAGCGGGCGGGCGATGCCGAAGTCGATGACGCGCGGGCCGTCCGCGGCGAGCAGCACGTTCGCCGGCTTGAAGTCGCGATGGACGACCCCCGCCGCGTGGATGGCGCCCAGCGCCGTCGCGGTCGCGATGGCCAGGCGGGTCAGCTCGGCGCCCGCCATGACCCCGCGGTCGCGGACCGCGTCCTGCACCGAGGGGCCGTCGATGTACTCGCTGATGACGTAGGGAGGGTCGGCGTCGGGCTCGGCGGCCAGGACTCGGGCCGTGCAGAACGGCGCCACCCGCCGCAGCGCCGCCAGCTCCCTGTCGAAGTAGCGTCTGGCCTCGGTGTCCTGGCCGAAGGCGGCGTGCAGGAGCTTGACCGCCACATGCTCCCCTGTGGGGGAGACGCCGAGGAAGACCGTGCCCTGGCCGCCCTGGCCGAGCCGTCCGCGCAGGGTGAACCCGGCGACCTGCCGGGGATCGGTCGATCGCAGGGGCGGAACGCGCCGCATCAGGAGCTCTCCGATCGGTCACGACGCATGCGGACGGAGACCTCGCCTTCGAGCGGGTAGGAGCGTGGATCTCATTGTGCCGGATGGGCGCACGATCTGGCGCGGACCGCCCGCCGTACCGCACCCTGTCGCGGTACGGCGGGCCACCCCGTCGGCGCGTCAGTGCCGGCGCTCGTCCCCGGACCCCACGGCGTAGCGGACCAGGAAGTTGTCCGAGCCCTCCTGCGACCGCGTGCCGAGCAGGCGCAGCGGCGGCGTCTTGCCGTCGGCGAACGCGGGCGTGCCCGCGCCCAGGACGGCCGCGCCGATCATCAGGTGCAGCTCGTCGACCAGCCCCGCGGCCAGCAGGTCGTTCCACAGGGTGCGGCTGCCGAAGACCAGGATGTCGCCGCCCTGCCCGCGCTTGAGCTCGGCGATCCGCTGGTGCGCCTCGGCGCGGGCGACGATGCGGGTGGTCGCGGTCCACGGCGCGGTCCTGTCGGCGGTGAGGCCGTCGGAGACGACGACCTTCTCGATGGCGTTGTTGAGGCGTGAGATCTCGCGCATGACCTCGCGCTGCTCGGGGTCGTCGGTGAAGGTGGCCACCTTCTCGGGGTCGTCGGCCAGCGACGGCCAGAAGTCCTTGAACATCTCGTACGACTTCCGCCCGAGCAGCAGCGTGCCGGCCGCGCGGAGCCGCTCGGCGTTGTGGGAGTCGAAGAAGGCGTCCATCGGCAGGGCCATCACGTCGTTGCCCTGCCCTTCGTGGTGGCCGTCCAGCGAGATGATGTTGGTGACGATCAGCTTGCGCATCGGAACTCTCCTGTCGTGAAAGGCGCTTCAGGAGGGGAGAGACCTCGGCCGTCGCTGATTCATCGCTCCGGCGGGAACTGGCCGGGATTTTCATCCCGCAACTCTCGTGGCAGGCCGAACCGGCGGTGGACCTCAGGGTCGAGGAAGCCCGTCAGCTCGGTGATCCGTCCGGCGCGCAGGCTGAGCACGTTGATCGCCCCGAGCAGGAAGCGGCCGTCGTCGGGGCTCTGCTGGTAGCAGGCCAGGGCGGGCTGGCCGTTGGCCCACAGGGGCTTCAGCCGCCACGCGGTGGCGAAGACCCGTTCGGTGAGGAAGCGGGCGACGTCGGCGCGGCCGTCGAACCAGGCGGGCAGCGGCGGCATGGTGAACCTGGCGTCGTCGGCGAGCATGGCCACGATGCCGTCCACGTCGGCCCTCTCCCAGGCCGACACGAAGGCGTCGACCAGCTCACGGCGTCCTTCGGCGCCGAGGGCGGCCAGCTCGGCCCGCTGGCTCACAGGGGGGACCCGCTGCTCGACCGCCTTCCTGGCGCGCTGCAGGGCGCTGTTCACCGAGGCGGGGGTGGTGTCGAGCTGGTGGGCGACCTCGGCGGCCGAGAACTCCAGCACCTCCCTCAGGATCAGGACCGCGCGCTGGGTGCCGGGCAGATGCTGCAGCGCGGCGACGAAGGCGAGCTCCACGTCCTCGCGCCGCAGATAGCTCGCCTCAGGGTCCGGCTCGTCGGCGGGCACGTCGTCGGGCCATGGTTCGAGCCAGACCGGGCCCGTCACAGGCTCACCCAGGTCGGCGGTGTCGCGCCGCGCAGGACCCTGGTCGGGAGAGAGGAGCCGCCGGGGGCGCCTGGCGCTCATGCGCAGGCAGGCGTTGGTGCTGATCCGGTAGAGCCAGGTGCGCAGCGAGCTGCGGCCCTCGAATCCGGCCAGCCCCTTCCACGCGCTGAGCAGCGACTCCTGGACGGCGTCCTCGGCGTCCTGCGGCGAGCCGAGCATCCGGTAGCAGTGCGCGGTCAGCTCGCTCCGATATCCGGCGACCAGCAGGTCGAAGGCCGCCGCGTCGCCGCCGCGAGCCCTGTCCAGCAGCTCCGCCTCGTTCCTTCGAGGGCTCTCCACCGGATCGAGCCTACTGCGGTGTCCCGTCGGCGCATCGAGGCGAATGTGCGGGGTAGGGGATGGACATGTCAACGATCATTGATCGGGTGCGCGCGTACCTGCGCAGCCCCTCGGGCAGACAGACGATGGACAAGGCCAAGCGCATGGCCCGCGACCCGCACAACCAGCAGAAGGCCAAGAGCTTCTTCGAGCGGTTCCGCTCGCGCCGCCACTGAGTCGGGCAACGCGTCAGCGGCGCCGCGCGAACCACGCGAGGGAGGCCCCAGGAACGACGAGCAGCGCGACGAGCGCCGCCGAGAGCACCGTCGCGGCCACGGCGGGAAGAGCGCCGGCCGTGACGGTCCCCAGCGTGCCCAACCCCTGCAAGGCCAGCAGGACCGCCAGGGCGATCGCCACCACGGCCATGAGCGACAACAGGGGACAGGAGGATGGCGCTTGTCAGGGGACGAGATGAACCGACCCTGCAGACGTGGCCACCCCATGGGCCGCGCGATCAGCGATCCTGTGGACGCTGCGGACCGCCGCGACCTCAGGATGGGGGCGGAGGGCGGGCACGGCCGCCGCCAGCTCGTCGAGGTCGCGCTTCACCCGGGAGGCGATGCCGCCGCCCAGCGTGTACCTCGTCGGGGACAGGGCGCGTCCGGCGCCGGCGAGCAGGTGCAGCGCCCCTCTACTGGTGAGTCCGGTGTGGCGTAGGCGGAGACATAGAGCTCCTCGGCTCCGTCACTGGCGATCAGCCTGGCCAGCTGCTCGGCGCCCTCGGTGCCCAGCCGGTTGCCGCTGACGAACAGCCGTCCCGCTCCTTCCGCGGCCGGCAGACGGTCGACCAGGACGGCGAGGCCCGCCGCGTCCAGGCCCGTCTGGACCAGGTCGATCGTGCGCAGGCCCGCGTCGACGGTCTCCGCGACGATCCGGCCGCCGTCGGGGCCCAGCGGGTTGCGCTTGAGCCAGAGCCCGCGCACGATCCCCGGCGAGGCGATCAGGCGGTCGGCGATTCTGCAGGCCCCCGCGGCGGTGATGGCGTTGCAGCCGAGATAGAGGGTCGCCGCCCCCGAGCGGGCCGCGCCCGCCGCGGCGATCTCCGCTCCGTCGTCGCCGAGGCCGTCGGTGCCGAGCAGCAGGTGGCGGGCGGGCCCGCCGACCGGCAGGGCGTCGGCGACCAGGCGCATGCCGTACGGCCCCAGCCCCTGCTTGCACAGGTCGAGCCGCCCGTCGGGCATCGCCGAACCCGCCGCGAAGTCGGTACGGCGCGCCACGGGCTCGCCATCGCGCAGCCACGCCAGCAGGTCGCCAAGAGGGGGCGTCACCATGGCGCCACCTGGTAGTCCTTGAGGAAGACGCCGTGCAAGGGCGCACCCGCCTCGCCGCGCACGATCGGATCATAGAGGCGGGCGGCGCCGTCGATCACGTCCAGCGGGGTGCGGCGGTCCAGGCGCTCCCTGACGGGTGCGGGCTGCTCGTCGGTGATCCACCCGGTGTCCACGCTGCACAGGTGCACGCCCTGCAGCGCGAGATCGGCGGCGCTGGTGCGGGTCAGCATGTTCAGAGCGGCCTTGGCCATGTTCGTGTGCGGGTGGCGGCCGGTCTTGTTGGGGACGGCGAACTGGCCCTCCACCGCCGAGACGTTGATGATGTAGCGCCGCTGGGCCGGTGAGGCGAGCAGGAGCGGCAGCAGCCGGTCGATGAGCAGGAACGGCGCCACCGCGTTGACCAGCTGGGTCTCCAACAGCTCCACGGGGTCGATGTCGCCGATCCTGGCCGACCAGGAGTTCGCGGGTGACAGGTCGGGCAGCAGCCCGGACACGTCGGGCAGCCCCGCGAGGGGCTCGATGAGAGGAAGGACGGCGTCAGTACGCTCGCCCTCGGCCAGTGCCGCGTAGGAGGAGGCGGGCCTGCGGATGGTCTGCGCGGCGTTGTTGACCAGGATGTCCAGCGGGTCGCCGGCCTCCAGCAACCGGTCGGTCAGCGCGATGACCTGGCGCGGGTCACGCAGGTCGAGGCCGATGATCCGCAGGCGGCCCTTCCAGTCGCCCGCCTCGGCGAAGCGGCGGGCGGCGTCGTTGGGAAAGCGCGTGGTCACGGTGACCTGGGCGCCGTCGCGGAGCAGCTTGAGCACGAGCTGGTGGCCGATCTTCACGCGTCCGCCGGTGACGAGCGCGCGTCGTCCCTTCAGGTCCGTTCGAGCCGTACGGCGTGCGGCGTTGACGGACGCGCACGCCGGGCACAGCAGGTGATAGAGGCCGTGAACCCGGTCGTACCCGGCCTTGCAGATGTAACAGGTCCGTGTCCTGCTCAGCCGGAGCTCGGTGGCGATCTCGGGCGGGATGACGGGCGCGTCGGCGACGCGCCCGGGCGCTCCCATGGCGGTGGCGGCCATGACCTGCGCGTCGCTCCGCGCCGCGGCCCGCTCGCGCTGCCTGCGGCGGCGGCGCTGGCCGTCGCGGACCAGCGCGAGGGCGGCGTGCTCGAGGCGCAGGCGGTCGGGGTCGTCCAGCGGTAGCTCCCGCGCCTGTCCGAGGCGCCGCAGCACCGTCGAGACGTCCACGTTGGTCCCTTCCTCTGGGTGGAGCCCGGCTGGAGTCGAACCAGCGTCCTCCTCTATGCCATAGAGGCGCGACGGCCACCTGCGCTACGGGCTCCCTGCGAAGCATGGGTCCAGCCGGATTCGAACCGGCGTCCTCCGCCTTGGCAAGGCGGCGCGACGGCCACTGCGCTATGGACCCACCCGGGCAAATCTACCGGTGATGATCAGCGCTGGAGCCAGGCCCGTTGGAGGGGTTCGTAGCCGATGACGGTGATCCCCTCCTCACGGATGATGTCGCGGGCCTGCGGTGAGGTAAGGAAGTCGTGGTCCGTCGTACGCACCCGCCGGCCGTCGTCGATCGCTCCGGAGTCGCCCGTGCTCGGGTGCGTGGCCCACTCGCTCAGCCCGGACGGCAGGGCGCGCAGCAGTTCGGCGTAGCGTTCCGCCTTGCCGTCGAGGTCGAGCGAGAAGCTGTCCAGGAAGTCGTGGTCGACGACCGGCAGCCTGCGCCGTCGCAGCTTCTCCCGTCCTGGCGCGAGCCAGGCCCGCACCGCCAGGCCGTACTCGTCGGCCAGCGCCACCGTCAGGTCGAAGATGTCGTCGCGCCCGCCGTCGGCCAGGCAGTGCCAGTCGAGATGCGTGGGCGTCAGGCCCGCGTCGAGCACGGCGCGGACCTGGGCGCGGAACTCCCGCTCCACCTCGTCGAGCCGGGCCCCGTCCAGCAGGTCGGGGATGCGCGGGGGCGTGAACAGCTCGCCCTCCTCGTCGAGCAGCGAGGGGACGTGCTCCTTCGCGGTCAGCGGGCCCCACCGGCAGTGGCCGGCGTCGCGGACGAGCGTGAGGTGGATCCCGAAGGGGATCTTCCGCCGCCTGATCAGGTCCATGGCGTGCGACGCTCCCGGACACAGCGGCATCAGGCTGCACGAGGCGGCGACGCCCTCCTCGATCGAGGCGATGACGGCGTCGTTGATCGCCTCGTCCATGCCGAAGTCGTCGTTGTTCACGATGAGCACCCTGGCGTCCGCGGGGAGGCCCAGCAGCTCGAGGCTCGACGGTCGGGGCTCGTGATCAGGTACGTCCATGCCCCGAGCCTGGAGGCACAGGGCAGGAGGTGTCCAACCCTTTCAGGGGTGGGCGTCGCGGCCACACGAGGTCAGCCTTCGTGGACGACCTCCCCGCCGACGACCACGAGGTCCGTGCGCACTCCGGGGATCGCCTCGGCGGGGATCGCGAACAGGTTCTCCGAGAGGAGCGTGAAGTCGGCCAGCTTGCCCACCGTCAGCGAGCCCCTGTCGTGTTCGCAGAAGTTGGCGTAGGCCGAGCCCATCGTGTAGCCGCGGATCGCGGTCGCCAGGTCGACGGACTCCTCGGGCATCCAGGCCGGGCCTCCGGCGAGACCCTGCCTGGTGACGGCCGTGTAGATGCCGACCATGGGGTCCATCTCGGCCACGTTCCAGTCGCTGGAGAAGGCCAGGACCGCGCCCGCCTCGTGCAGCGACCGCATCGGCCACGCCTTGGACCACCGGGACGGCCCGACCGCCTCCGCCCAGTCGCGTCCCGGCCCGGCGATGTCGGGGGAGCAGTGCCTGGGCTGCATGCAGGCGACCACGCCCAGCTCGGCGAAGCGCGGCACGTCGGCGGGGTCGAGGCACTCCACGTGCACGACCTGGTGGCGGGCGTCGCGCGGGCCGTTGACCCGCCTGGCGTGCTCCACGGCGTCCAGGACGGTCCTGATGCCCCGGTCGCCCGTGGCGTGCACGAACGCCTGAAAACCGGCGGCGTCCAGCTCGGTCAGCAGGGCCGCGAACTCCTCGGGCGGGTAGAAGGTGTCACCCCTGTGGTCGCCGTGCCCGCAGTACGGCTCCAGCAGCGCGGCCGTGTGGGGCTCCACCACGTCGTCGATGTAGAGCTTGAGCGGCCCCGCCCTCAGCCACTCGTCGTCGTAGGTCGCCGCGGCCCGAGCGAACTCGGCCACATCGCCTGCGCCGGTCCCCCTCGGGTGGAACAGCGCCGCGATCAGGCGCGAGCGCAGCCGTCCCTCGGATCTCGCCCGCTCGAAGAGGGCCAGGTCGTCCACCGAGTTCTGCGGCTCGACGATCGTGGTGATGCCGAACGCCGTGGCCATGTCGAGGCTGTCGAGCAGGCGGGTGTAGGCCCGGTCGGCCCCCGCCCACGGCACGCCGAGGGCGGCCAGCGCGCGGTGCCCGTCGCGGGAGAGGCCGCGTACGGCGAACTCGGTGACGAAGCCGGTGGGCCTTCCCGCCCCGTCGAGCTGGGCGACGCCGAACGGCAGGTCGGTGTGGTCGCCGTCGATGCCGAGGCGGCGCAGCGCGGCGGTGTTGGCCCACATCGTGTGCACGTCGTAGCTGAACACGATCGCGGGAAGGTCGCCGGTGAGCGGGTCGAGATCGGCGACCGTGGGCATGCCGGGGAGCGCGGAGTAGTCGAAGCCCTCACACTCGATCCACCTCGCCTCGGGGTGGGCGGCCCGCCACGCGCCGATCCTGCGGCCGATCTCGGCCAGGTCTGCGGCGCCTGCGAGCTGCACGCAGGCCGCGTCGGAGCCGAGTCTCACGTGGTTGTGCGCGTCCACGAAGCCGGGCAGCACGAGGCGGCCCGCGGCGTCGATGGTCCGCGCAGCCTCGGGCGCGTCGGCGTCGTCGCCCAGCCACACGATGCGGCCGCCGCTGACGGCCATCGCCTCCGCCCTGGGAAAGGCGTCGTCGACGGTGTGGATGCGGGCGTTGCGGACGATCAGGTCGGCGGTCATCAGGAGCTCGTCTCTCAGTCTTCGGGAGCGGTGACGATCCAGTGGGTCGCGCGGCGCGGCCACAGGTAGAAGGCGTAGTAGGCGGTGAACAGCACGACGATCGCCGCCCCGACCAGGAGGTCGGTGGCGCTCTGCTCGAACAGGGCGTAGCCGAGGGCGGCGATCACGACCAGCGGGGGAAGCGGCCACAGCGGCATCCGCCAGGCGCGCAGCGCGCGGTGCACCGCCGTACGGGAGCGGAGCGCGGCGGCGGCCAGCAGCAGCGACACGACGGTCACGATCACCGAGGTGAGGCCGAGCAGCTGCTCGATGTCGAGCAGCCACGCCATCGCGGCCCCCGGCAGGCCGATGACCAGCGTCGCGACGTAGGGGGAGCCCCAGCGCGGGTGGATGCGGGTGAGCGCCCTGCTGACAGGCGCAGGCCAGGCGCGGTCGCGGGCGGAGGCGAACACGACGCGGCCGTTCTGCAGGACCATCACCAGGACGGCGTTGAGGATCGCGATCGCGATGCCCAGGTTGACCGCGGTCGCCACGCCGTCGCCGCCCCATTGCCTCACGTAGTCGGAGAAGGAGCGGTTGACCAGGTCGTCGAGGGAGCCGACGCCCATCACGGTCGCGGTCACCGGCACGATGATGACGACGGCGGCCAGTCCCAGCGACCAGAACACCGTGCGGGCGATGTTGCGCCGCGGGTCCTTGATCTCCTCCGCCAGGTAGGTCGCGGTGCCGAAGCCGTTGACGACGAACATCGCCACGGTGAGGCCCGCCATCAGCGCGGCCAGCCCGAACGGTGAGAGGCCGCCCTGCCCGTCGGGGACGACGGGCGCGACCAGGGCGTCCACGCCGCGCTGGGTGTTGGCGAAGCCGAGGAAGGCCACCACCGCGGCGGCGAGCACCTCGATGGCCAGGAAGACGCCGGTGATCAGCGCGTTGGACCGGATGTCGAGCACCGCGAAGGCGGTGGCGGCCAGCATGACCACGGCGCCGGCCAGCGCCCTGTCCACGGCGAACAGGTCGCTCAGGTAGTCGGCGGTGCCCAGGGCGATGACCGGCGGGATCACGATCAGCAGGGTGATGGACAGGCCGAAGGTGAGCCAGCCGCTCAGACGGCCGAGCATGGCGGTCACCATGGCGTACTCGCCGCCCGAGCTGGGCTTGAGCGTGCCGAGCTCGGCGTAGCAACAGCCGACGGCGATCGAGACGGCCACGCCGGCCAGCAGCGTGAGCACCGCGCCCGAGCCCTGCCCCGCGAGCACCTCGGGAACGATGATGAACAGCGAGGAGGCGGGGGTGATGCACGACAGGGTGAGCAGCACCGCGCCGAACAGGCCGAGCACCCTGGACAGGGACGGAGGGGCGGGGGCGGAGGGGGGCGCCGTGTGCGGCTGGATCATCGGGACTCCTCGGAACGGACTTTGAATGCCGTTCAAAGTATTGAATGGCATTCAAAATGCACTGCCGTACTGTGGTCCGTCAAGACATGTCAACGACTGTTATCGCAAGGTGAGCAATGGCACGGGAGCGTCGCAGGCTGGATCGCCCGCGGGAGCAGATGCTTGAGGCGGCCATGGCCGCGATCACCGAGAACGGCCTGGCCGAGCTCACGATGGCCGGCCTCGCCAGGCGGCTGGGCACCAGCGGGGGCCACATCCTCTACTACTTCGGCAGCAAGGATCAGGTGCTGCTGGAGACGTTGCGCTGGAGCGAGGACAGGCTCGCGCCCAGGCGGCGCGAGCTCGTCGGGCGTGCGGCCCCCGCGGTCGAGCGGCTGGCCGCGTACGTGGACCTCTATCTGCCCACGGGCGCCGCCGATCCGCGCTGGCTGCTCTGGGTGGACGTGTGGAGTCGCACGATCGCCGTGCCCGAGCTGCGCGAGACCCAGGCCGACCTGGACCGGAGCTGGCACGAGGACCTGGTGGGCCTGGTGGAGAGCGGCGTGGCCGCGGGCGAGTTCGCCCCGCTCGACGCCGAGGCCTTCTCGGTACGGCTGCGCGCGATGCTCGACGGGTTCAGCACCCAGATCGTCATCGGCGTGCCGGGCGTCGACAGGCGGGGACTGGCGGCGCACGCCATGGGCTACTCCCGCGAGGCGCTATCGATCGATAGCTGAACCCCCTTGTGTCCGTCCGTGGGCGTCCTGCAAGCTATCAATCGATAGTTTCCGGACGTGAAGGGGACAGCCATGACGCACGCCCTGGTGCGGCACACCCGAGATCTCGACACGCTCGACTCACTGATCGCCCGGCAGGAGGGGCTCCTGGTCTCCAGGATGAGCCGCTCGTTCGAGCTGCGCGAGAGCGCTCGCGAGACCCTGGCCGGAGGCGTGGCCTCCTCCTGGCAGGACTCCGTGCCAGGCGCCATCTGGATCGAGTACGGCAGGGCCCAGCGCATCCGCGACGTCGACGGCAACGACTACGTCGACATGCACGGCGGCTTCGGCGTCGGCCTCGCGGGCCACGCCCACCCCGCCGTCGTCGAGGCGCTCACCGGCAGGGCGCGCCTCGGCACGCACTTCGGGCAGCCGACCGAGGACCTCATCGCCGTCTCCAGGCTGCTGCGCGAGCGCTTCGGCCTGCCGGTCTGGCGCTTCGGCAACTCCGGCACCGAGGCGACCATGGACGCCGTCCACCTGATGCGCGTCGCCACCGGGCGCAAGAAGATCATCAAGGTGGAGGGCTCCTACCACGGCCACCACGACTCGGTGCAGGTCTCCACCTACTCCGCCGACGGCGACATCGGCCCCGACGACACGCCCCGCTCGGTGGCATTCGGCCCCGCCTACCCCAGCGAGGTCGTCGAACTGACGCTCGTGGTGCCGTTCGGCGACCTCGACGCCGTGCGGCGGGTGCTGGAGGCCCACCAGGGTCAGGTCGCCGGCATGATCATCGAGCCGATCATGATGAACATCGGCATGATCACCGCTGACGAGGGTTACCACGCCGAGCTCAAGGCGCTGCTCCACTCCCACGGCGCCTACCTGACCTACGACGAGGTCAAGACGGGGCTGGCGGTCGCGCCCGGTGGGGCCACCGAGCTGTACGGCGTCACGCCCGACATCGTCTGCCTGGCCAAGGCCCTGGCCGGCGGCGTGCCCTGCGGCGCGATCGGCGCCACCGCCGAGCTCATGGAGCTGGTCGCCGACAACACCTACCAGCAGGTCGGCACCTTCAACGGCAACCCGCTCACGATGGCCGCGGTGCGCGCCGTGCTCACGGAGGTGCTCACCCCCGCCGCCTACGCCCACCTCGACGCGATGCGCGCCCACATGGCCGACGGCGTCACCGAGCTGATGGCCCGCTACGAGATCCCCGGCTACGTCGCCTCGGCCGGCGCGAAGGGATCGGTGATCTTCGCCGACCGGCTGCGCAACTACCGCGACTTCCTGCGCTACGCCGACCAGTGGGGTCACGCCCACTGGCTCTACCAGATCAACGGCGGGATCTTCCTGCCGCCGTGGGGCAAGACCGAGCAGTTCACGCTCTCCGTCCAGCACACCATGGAGGACGCGCGTCGCTTCGTGGCCAACTTCGAGACGCTCTGCGCGGCCGTACGCGGGGAGAGCCGATGAGCTCCGACGCCGTGGTCGACCCGGCGACGGGGCAGACGATCGCCGAAGTGCCGCGCGCCACGCCGGCCGAGCTGGAGCGGGCGGTCGCCGGCGCCCGCGCCGCCTTCGACGGGTGGCGCAGGACCACCCCGGCCGAGCGCTCCGACGCGCTGCACGCGCTCGCGGACCTGGTCACCGAGCACGCCGCCGAGCTGGCGGAGCTGGAGTCGCGCAACGTCGGCAAGCCCATGGCGGGCGCTCCAGGCGAGATCGCCTACTGCGCCGACAACCTGCGCTTCCTGGCCGGCGCCGCGCGCACCTGCGAGGGCAGGGCGGCGGCGGAGTACCTCCCCGGCGCCACGTCGATGATCCGCCGCGAGCCCGTCGGCGTCGTCGCGGGCATCGCGCCGTGGAACTACCCGCTCATGATGGCCGTGTGGAAGATGGCCCCCGCCGTCGCGGCGGGCTGCGCGGTCGTGCTGAAACCCTCCAGGCAGACACCGCTGACCACGCTGCGCCTGGCCGAGCTGGCCTCGCGGGTGCTGCCCGAGGGCGTCTTCACCGTCGTCACCGGCGGAAGGGAGGCGGGGGCGTTCCTGTCCTCGCACCAGGGGGTGGACATGGTCTCGGTCACCGGCTCCACCGCGACGGGCAGGGCCGTCGCGGCCGCCGCGGCCGGCACGGTGAAGCGGCTCCACCTGGAGCTCGGCGGCAAGGCCCCCGTCGTGGTCTTCCCCGACGCCGACGTGGACCGGCTGGCGGCGAGCCTGCGGGTGGCCGCCTTCGCCAACGCGGGGCAGGACTGCACGGCCGCCACCCGCGTGATCGTGGTGGGCGAGCGCTTCGACGAGGTCGCCTCGGCGCTGGCCGAGAGCGCCCGGTCGCTGCGCGTCGGCCCGCCCGCCGACCCCGAGACGGAGATGGGCCCGCTGGTCACCCGCGAGCACCGCGACAGGGTGGCGGACCACGTCGGCGTCGCCGTGGCGGCCCCCGCCGCGGTCCTGGCGGGAGGGACCGTGCCCGAAGGTCCCTGCGCCTCCTACCCGCCCACGGTCCTGACCGGGGTGGAGCAGCGCTGGCCGATCGTGCAGGAGGAGGTCTTCGGCCCCGTGCTCACCGTGCAGCGGGCGGGCTCGGACGAGCAGGCCCTCGCGATGGCGGCCGACGTGCCGTACGGCCTGGCGGCCAGCGTCTGGACGCGCGACGTCGGCAGGGCGATGAGGGCCGCCGCCGAGCTGCGCTACGGGGCGGTCTGGGTGAACGACCACATGACCGCCGCCTCCGAGCTGCCGCACGGCGGCTTCGGCCAGTCCGGCTACGGCAAGGACATGTCGGCGTACGCGCTGGACCACTACGCCGAGCCCAAGCAGGTGACGATCCGATGGTAGGAGGAGGGCCGATGACGCGCGAGGTGCGCGGGGGCCTGGCGATGACGGAGGAGCAGGCCGCGTTCGTCAGGCTGGCGCGCGACTTCGCCGCCGCCGAGATCAGGCCGAGGGCGCGCGAGGTGGACGAGGCCGACCACGCGCTGCCCTCGCAGGTGTGGGAGAAGGCCGCCGCCGTCGGCCTGACCTCCTTCATGATCCCCGAGGAGTACGGCGGCGGCGGGGTGACGGACCTGGTGACGCAGTGCCTGGTCCAGGAGGAGCTGTGCCACGGCGACGTCTCCATCGGCAACCTGACCACGTCGGCGGGCTTCTTCGCCGCTCCGGTGCTGGAGCTGGGCAGCGAGGAGCAGAAGCGCCGCTTCCTCGCCCCGCTCTGCTCGGCTCTGCCTCCGCTGACGGCCCTCGCGGTCACCGAGCCGGGAGCAGGCTCGGACGCGGCCTCGCTGACCACGCGAGCCGTGCGAGACGGCGACTCCTACGTCCTGAACGGCCAGAAGGCGTGGATCTCCAACGGTCCCTACGCCGACCTGTTCGTGATCTTCGCGACGGTCGCCCCCGGCACCAGGTCGAAGGGGATCACCGCCTTCGTGGTCCCGCGCGGCGCGCGAGGGCTGACGGTCGGCAGGCCGATGCCGAAGATGGGGCAGCGCGGCATCGCCTGCGCCGAGCTCTTCCTCGAGGACGTGAGGGTCCCCCTGGCCGACAGGCTGGGGGAGGAGGGGCAGGGCTTCCGCGGGCTGATGCGCACCTTCGACGCCTCGCGCATCCTCATCGGCGCGGCCTGCACGGGGCTGTCGAGGGCCGCCCTCGACGCGACGCTCGCCTACGCGCGCGAGCGGGAGCAGTTCGGCGTGAAGATCATCGAGCACCAGGCGGTGGCGTTCAGGCTCGCCGACATGGCCGCGAAGGTCGACGTGTCGCACCTGGTGACGATGCGGGCGGCCAGGCTGTTCGACGCGGGTGAGAGCGTCACGCAGGAGTCGGCCGTCGCCAAGCTGACCGCGTCGGAGCACGCCATGTGGTGCACGTGGGCGGCGGTCCAGACGCACGGCGGCTGGGGCTACTCCCGCGAGTACCTGGTGGAGAAGTGGATGCGCGACGCGAAGCTGGAGGAGATCGAGGAAGGCACCTCCGACATCCAACGGCTGATCATCTCCAGGTCCCTGCGGTCGTGAACGGCATGCGGGTCTTCGCCGACCCCCGGTCGGTGGCGGTGGTCGGCGCGTCGGCCGACCGCGCCAAGTGGGGCTACTGGCTGGCGCGAGGGGCGATCAAGGGCGCGCACCGGCGCGAGGTCCACCTGGTCGGACGGCAGGGCGCGGTCGTCGAGGGCGTGCGGTGCCTGTCCTCGCTCCACGACCTGCCGAGCGCGCCCGACCTGGTCGCGCTGTGCGTGCCGCCGAGGGCGGTGCCCGGAGTGGTGGAGCAGGCGCTCGGCATGGGCGCGCGAGGGTTCGTCGGCATCACAGCGGGGCTCGACCTCGCGCTGGGCGAGGGAGCCGAGCGCGCTCTCGCGCAGCGGATCGCCGCCGCGGGGGCCAGGCTGCTCGGCCCCAACTGCCTCGGCCTGTACGACGCGGCCACCGAGCTGCACCTGGCCTGGGGCTCGTTCACCCCTGGCAGCATGGCCATCGTCTCGCAGAGCGGTCAGCTAGGTCTGGCGCTCGGCACACTGGCGGCCGACGCGGGCCTCGGCGTCTCCAGGTTCGTCTCGCTCGGCAACCAGGCCGACGTCACCGCCGCCGAGGCGCTGGCCGACCTGGCGGGACATGACCGCACAAGGGCGGTCGCCCTGTACGCCGAGGACTTCGGCGACGGCCGCGCCCTGGTGGAGACCTTCGCGGCCCTGCGCGAGGCGGGCAAGCCCGTGATCGTCCTCACGGTCGGCGGCGGCGAGGCGTCGAGGGCCGCGGCGCGCTCCCACACAGGAGCGCTCACCTCGGCCATGGAGGTCGTGGACGCCGCCTGCGAGGCAGGCGGCGCGATCAGGGTCGCCTCGCCAGGACGGCTGGTCGACCTCGCCCAGGCGCTGGCCGCCCCCGCCCCTCCTCGCGGACGCAGGGTCGCGGTCGTCTCCGACGGCGGAGGGCAGGGCGCGCTCGCGGCCGAACTGGCCGACCAGGAAGGGCTGCGCGTGCCGCCCTTCTCCGCGGGGCTCGCCGCGCGCCTGGCCGCTCTGCTGCCACCGGCCGCCGCCACGGCCAACCCGGTGGACCTGGCGGGAGCGGGCGAGCGCGACATGACGAGCTACGCCAGGGTCGTCGAGGTGATCGCCGGCAGCGGGGAGGCGGACGCGGTCCTGCTCACCGGCTACTTCGGCGCGTGGGGCGGCGACAACCCCGCGCTGGACAGGACGGAGGTGTCGGTCGCGGGGCGGATCGCCGAGGTGGCGCGCGGAACGGCCGTCCACGTCGACAGCATGGGCAGAGGCACGGAGGCGCTCGCGGCGCTGAGGGAGTGCGGCGTGCCCGTCTACGACCGGGTGGACGGCGCCGCCTGGGCCCTCGGACGGGCGGCCGCCCTTCCCCCGGCCCGTCGGCCCTGTCCGCCCCTGCGGCCTCTTGCTCCTTCGGCCCCGGCGCAGGGGTACTGGGCGGCGAGGGAGCTGCTGGCCGGATACGGCGTGCCGTTCCCTCCCGGACGGCTCGCCGAGGAGGGCGTGGACGGCCTGCGCGCGCCGTACGTGCTCAAGGCCGACTGGCTCGAGCACAAGAGCGAGGCGGGCGGAGTGGTGGTCGGGCTCCCCGACGCCGCGGCCCTGGGCCGCGCCAGGCGCGAGATGGCGCGGCGGCTGGGTCCTGGCCGCTACGTCGTGGAGGAGATGGACACCCGTGACCACGTCGTGGAGATCCTCGTCGGGGGGCGCAGGGATCCCGCCTTCGGTCCCGTCGTGGTGGCGGGGTTCGGCGGCACCGGGGTCGAGCTGTGGCGCGACACGGTGACCGCGCTGGCGCCCCTCACCGCGCGCGCGGCGACGGAGATGCTGCGCGGCCTGCGCTGCCACCGGCTGCTGACCGGATGGAGGGCAGGGCCCGCGCTGGCGGTCGGCGCCCTGGCCGAGGTGATCGTGGCGGTCTCCCGCCTGCTGTCCGAACGGCCCGACGTCGCCGAGGTCGAGGTCAACCCGGTCAGGGTGGGCGTCGAGGGGGTGCTCGCCGTGGACGCCCTGGTCGGCTACGCGGGCCCGAGCGGGCTCACGTAGCGGCGCGGTAGGCGGCGATCACCTCGGCGGCCGCCCGCCTGACCTCGCCGACGCGGCCGGGGTCGGCCAGCAGGCCGCGCAGCAGGAAGGTCGCGGTGTCGTCTGGCCTGGTTCCGGCCCTGCGGCGCCGTCCGCCGTGGGAGACCCTGATGACCTCCCACTCCACGCCCCAGATCGCCTGTCTGGCGAACTCGGGGTCGATGAGGGCGAGCTCGCCCTCCTCGACGCCCTCGCGGACGAGCGCGCGGACCGTGCCGTACCAGGCGCGCAGCCTGCGGTTCCATGACTCGAGTCCGGGCTCGCGGATCAGGTCGTCGGGCAGGCCGCGCATGTCGATGGGCGCCTCGAGGCAGTACTCCACGTCGAGACTGATCGCGGCGTACAACCTGGCGGAGGCGCTCGCCTCCGCTCCTGCCAGCCACCTGACCCGCTCCTCCGGGACGCCGATGTCGTAGGCGCACAGGTCCTGGAGGATCGCCAGCTTGGACGGGTAGTGGTTGTACAGCGACGGCTGGCGGATGCCGAGCGCCTCGGCGATGTCCCTCGTCGAGGTGCCGTGGTAGCCGCGCTGGGCGAACAGGCTGGCCGCCTCGCAGAGGATCTGCTCCCTTCGCGGCCAGCGCTCGCGGGGCAGCGCTCTGAGCTGGGTGAAATCCGGACGGCTCTCGGTGCTCGGCTTCGCGCTCATATGGCCGTCGAGAATATCACCCGATAGTAAATGGCTCTGGACGGGAGCCAGGCCCAGCGCTTAGGTTCAACTATCAATCGATAGCCTCCGCAGATTGAGGAGTCCGGCGTGACCACACCCCCCAGGTCGCCGGCGTTCGCGCTGGCCGCCATCTCCATGGCTCTCACCGCCGCCTACATGGTCCCCACGATGCTCCCGACCCTGATCGAGACCCTCGGCTCCGGTCTCGGCCTGAGCATGGAGGGCGCGGGCTTCGTCGGCACGGGCGCCCTGCTCGCCTCCGCGGTGACGGGAGTCCTGATCACCCGACGTGCCGCCAGACCCGGCAGGGCACGGGCGGCCGTCGTCAGTCTCACGGCGATGGTCACGGGCTTCCTGGCCGCCGCGCTCGTCCCCGTGCCCGCCCTCGCGATCGCCGGCATCCTGCTCGGCGGGGTCGGCGGCGGCGCGGTCCTGTCGCTGGCCAGCGCGGGAATCGCGGCCATGGCCAACCCCGACAGGGCCACGGGGGTCGGGCTCATCGCCAGCACGGTGATCGGCTCGGGCATCTACATGGCGCTCCCGCTGTTCGGCGGAGGGCTGGCGGTGACCGTCGGCTCGATCGCGGTGGTGTGCGCCGCGACCGTCCCCTTCATGCGCGGCATGCCGGAGGCGCCGGTGGAGAGCGCCGCCTCCGCCGGCCCGCTGGGGTCCAGAGGCGCGGGCCTGGTCCTGGTGGCGGGCATCTGCCTCTGGGGCGCCTGCGAGTACGCCCTGTGGGCGGTCACAGGCACGATCGGCGTCGACGAGATCGGCATGGACGAGGGTGTCGTCAACCTGATCCTCTCAGGGTCGCTGTTCGCCGGGCTGATCGGCGGCGGCGTGGTGGCGGTGATCGGCGACAGGTACGGCAGAGCCGTGCCGCTGGCGGTGTTCCTGCTGCTCGGCGTGGCCTCCAAGGTGATGATCGCGGCGGGAGGGACCCCCGCGATCTACACCACGGGCCAGCTCCTGTGGAACCTGACCTACCAGGGGGCGCTCACCTACATGATCGCCATCGCCGCCACCCTCGACGCGAGAGGACGATGGGCGGTGCTGGCGAACGCCGCGTTCGGCTTCGGCACCGCCCTGGGACCCGTCGCGGGAACCGGGATCCTGTCGGCCGGCGGGATCGGCGGGCTGTCGGCCGTCCTGGTCGCGGTCAGCTGCGCCGTGGTGATCCCGCTCGTCGCCGTCGCCCGCAGGTCCGGCGCGATCAGGGGCGAGCCGGGAGCGGAGCGGCACCCGGTCGCCCCCGTGTGAGGCCCCGGCCGGTGAGCGCTACGACGGGAGGGCGCCGGCGGGCCGCGCCAGGGCGGCGGCCCGCTCGCCCGACCACAGCCTGGAGGCCATCCAGGCCACGCCGACGGCGGCCAGCACCAGGCCCGCCAGGTAGACCGGCAGAGGTACGGCGTTGCGCAGCGAGCCCGGCACCATCCCCGCGGCGTAGAGCACGACCGCGATCGCGGGCGGCGTCCCGGCTCTCAGCGCCGCCGCCGCGAACACCAGCACCCCCGCCACCAGGACCACGGAGGTGACGAGGAAGGCCCGCCCTGTCCCTCCTGCCAGCAGCCCCGCCACCACGCCGGGAGCCAGCAGCGGGAAGACGAAGTGCAGGGTGTACTCGATGGCGAAGGCGCCCGCCAGCCCCGCCGCGTTGAGCAGGTAGCCCGCCACGCCGAGGCCGCCTGCCGTACGGCGGATGAGCAGGTAGATCCCGGTGATCGCGAACAGCCCCGTGAGCGGCGCGAAGGGCGCGACGGCGTGGGTGAAAGCGGTCTCGGGCAGCAGGCCCGCCCTGCGGGCGATGTTGACGATCAGCAGGACGGCGCAGGCGAAGCCCGCCACCGCCGTGACCCGGTAGAGCTGCATGGCGCAGGTCCCTTCTCTCGGTCATAACGCTCGTTATCATCTGTGTTATTGACCGTTAGGGTGAGAGGGTGGGCCAGACCGTAAGAACCTCGAAAGAACTCCTCGACGCGGGAGTGCGCGTCCTTCGCGAGCAGGGGGCCGCGCACCTGACCCTGAGGAGGGTGGCCGAGGCCGCGGGCACGTCCACGATGGGCATCTACACCTGCTTCGGCGGGCGCACCGGGCTGCTCGAAGCCATCTACCTGCACGGCTTCCACGCCCTGCGCGACGCGCTGACCGCCGCTCTGGCGCCCTGCGGCGACCCCGTCGACCGCGTCATGGCCGTGGCGGCGGGCTACCGCGCGTTCGCCCTGTCCGACCCCTCGCTCTTCGCGCTGATGTTCGAGCGGCCGCTACCCGACTTCGACCCCTCGCCCGAGCTGCGGCGCGAGGCGCTCGAGTTGACCTTCCACCTGCTCGCGGACGCGGTGGAGGCGGCGGGGCTCGGCCGCCACGGAGAGCCGGACAGGGCGGCCTACCTGGTGTGGACGACGATCCACGGCATCGTCGGCATCGAGCTCACCCACGCGCTGCGCAGCCCGCTGCCCGGCTGGTTCCTCGACTCGCGGGAGGAGGGCGAGCGGGTGCTCGACGAAGGCGTGCGCGCCCTCCTTTCCGGGCTGCGCGATCAGGCGAACACGTCCTGCTGATAGCGGCCCTCGGCCTCCAGCCCCGCCAGCCACGCCTCGGCGTCGCCCTCCGCCCTTTCGCGGTGGATCGCCAGCAGCGCCTGCCGTACGGCCGGAGCCATCCGCAGCCCGTCGCCGCAGACGTAGACGTGCGCGCCCTGCTGGAGCAGTTCCCACACCGCGTCGGCCTGCGCCGCCACGGCGTCCTGGACGAATCGGTAGGGATGCCCCTCGACCGCGGAGAACGCCGTGTGCACGCGCACCCCCTCGGCCGCGGCCCACGCCTCGACCTCCTCCTTGTAGAGCAGGTCGTGCTCGGGGTGACGGCACCCGGTGAACACCTCGGCCCTGCCCTGGGCCCCGGTCAGCGCCCGCTGCTCCATGAAGCCGCGCAGCGGCGCGAACCCGGTGCCAGGCCCGACCAGGACGACCGGCGTGGCCGGGTCGTCAGGCAGCCTGAACGGCGGCGCGGGCACCCTGATGTAGCCGTAGAAGACCTCGCCCTCGCCCAGCCCCGCCAGGTAGGCCGAGCACATGCCGCGGTAGGCGCCGCCACCCGACCACGCCGGCCCCTCCACGAGCCCCACGGTGATCCGCACCCTGCCGGGCTCGGCCAGCGGCGAGGAGGAGATCGAGTAGTAGCGCGGCCGGATCGGCCCCGCGAGCTCGAGGAAGACCGGCAGCGGCAGCTCCACGGCGGGGAAGCGCTCCAGCAGCGTGAGCACCGACAGCCGCTTGGCGAGCACCTCGTCGGCGTAGTCGGCGGTCAGCGCCGCCAGCTGGCTTCTGGTCCACGGGCAGCCGGTGTGCGCGGCCAGTGCCTCCAGGTCGGAGCGGGTGGCCACCTCCTGCAGCTCGGCGAAGTCGGTGAGCAGCAGGCCCGCTGTCACGGGGGTGTCCACCGGCAGGTGCGTGTGCCCGTGGGCGCGCAGCCGCACGACCCTGTCGCGCGGGACGCGCAGGCAGCGCAGCGCCCACTCCACCAGCTCGGGATCGTTCTTGGCGAACACCGCCAGGTGGTCGCCAGGCTCGTACTCCACGCCCTCGGGCAGCTCGGCCACGATCGAGCGGACGCCTGGACGCGGCTGCTCCAGCGAGAAGTCCCACAGGCCCGTGGGGTCGCCGGTCAGCTCCCTGTTGGAGACCACGGTCAGCGGGACGGCGCGCTCCGACACCACGGCGGGCCGCACCTCGGCCTCGGTGAGCACCTCCATCTCGTAGCGCGGCCCCGCGTCGGCCGCCGAGGCGCTGTACTCCTGCGCCAGCGCCGCCCACAGCTTCGCCGTCCACGCCGAGACGTCGCCGTCGAAGTCGCCGTCGGCGTCCGCCTCTCCACGTTCGACCAGCGGGACGGCGCCCGCGGCCGTGAGCTTGTCGAAGGCGCGGCGGGGGAAGTCCTGGTAGGTGGGCCACTGGGTGTTGCCGCAGCCGAGCAGCGCCAGCCGTACCCCCGACAGGTCGGGAAGGTCGTCGAGGGCGTCGAAGCGCTGGGCGTTGTCGGGCGCCTTGCCGTTGTAGGAGGAGGCCACCACCAGCAGCAGCCCCTCGGAGGGAGGCTCCAGGTCGTCGAGGCTGGTCAGCGTGGTCGCGAAGCCGGACCTGCCGGCCCGCTCGGCGAGCCGTTCGGCGATGTCGGCGCAGGTGCCCAGGTTGGAGCCGTAGGCGACGGTGAGCGCCACGCCCGTGACCGCGATGTCGTGCTGGTCGGCCTGCTCGGCGGGCAGCTCGTGGACGGCCGAGCGCTCGTGCGGCCTGCGCTCGCGCACCCTAATCGTGAAGCCGTCGGGCTTGAGGGTGAGCGTCTGCTTGATCTCCATCCGGTAGACGGCGGGGTCGGAGACGGCGAAGCGACGCAGGATCATCGCCAGCGCCAGCCGTGCCTCGGTGAGCGCGAACTGCCGGCCGATGCAGGCCCGCTCGCCGTTGCCGAACGGCTTGTAGGCGGCGGGGTGGTGGTTCTTCTTGTTCTCGGGCAGCCAGCGGTCGATGTCGAACTCCTCCGGCCGCTCCCACGCCTTGGGGTGGCGCTGCAGTGACGGCAGCAGCACGACGATCTTCTGGCCCTTCGGCACCGGGTAGCCGCCGATCGTGGTGTCCTCGTAGGCGTTCACGCCGTACGCGGGGATCGGCGACCAGATCCGCAGCGTCTCCTCCAGGATGCGCGGGATCACCTCGAGCTTCATGATCGTCTCGTAGGTGGGCGGCTCGTCGCCCGGCAGCAGCCTGTCGACCTCGTCATAGGCCCTGGCCAGCGTGTGCGGGTCACGCAGCAGGTTGTACATCGCGAAGGAGAGCAGGCCGCTGGTCGTCTCGTGGCCGGCGATGAGGAAGGTCAGGACCTGGTTGCGGATGTTCTCGTCCGACAGCCGCTCGCCCGTCTGCGGGTCGGAGGCCTCCAGCATGAGACCTAGCAGGTCCTTGGTCCCGCCGCCGCCTTCGGCCCTGCGCTGCCTGATCACCTCGTCGACCAGCTCCTGCATGACGGCGATGTCGTCGCGGTAGGCCAGCTCCTGTCTGCGCCTCATCTTGGTGACGATGGGCAGCTGCTGGAGGCGGAGCATGGCCTCGGTCAGCGCGCCGCCCATCGCCAGCAGGAACGGGTGCAGCTCGGGAGAGTCGAAGGAGCGGAACCTGTACCCGAACCCGGTGAGGGAGATGGTGTCGAGCGTGAGCCTGGTCATGTCGTCGGTCACCGGCAGGTCCTGGCCCTGGCGGCCCGCCCACGACTCGGTCAGCTGCTCGGCCACCTCCAGCATCTGCGGGAAGTAGGCCTTCATCGAGCGCTGGCTGAAGGCGGGCATGAGGATGCGGTGCGCGTGACCCCAGACCGGCTCGTCGTGCCTGGCGGTGAACAGCCCGTCGCCGGCGAAGTCGCGGACCGTGCTCAGCGGGGGATCGATGCCCTTGTAGAAGCGGGTCTCGTCGCTGACCTCGGCGACCAGGTCGGGGTCGTAGACGAACAGCACGCGGCGGCCGACCAGCTCGAGCTGGAAGATCCCCTCCTCGTACCTCTTCGCGACCTGCTCGAAGTGCAGGGCGGGCGCGTGCGCGGGCACCTGCAGCGTGTTGCCGAGCAACGGCAGCCCTTGTGGGGCCGGAATCGTCTTCATGAGCACTCCCCAGGAGTAGCCATACACCGTATGGTTGACGCTACCATACGGTGTATGGCAGTGAGCGCACGGCGGGGGACGCCCCTGACCCTCCAGGAGATCCTCGGCACCGCCCTGCGGCTGATCGACGCGGGCGGCGTGGAGTCGCTGTCCATGCGCAAGCTCGCCGCCGAGCTCGACGTCAACCCGATGTCCCTCTACCACCACGTGGCCAACAAGACGGAGCTCATCAGGACGGTGTGCCTCAACGTGGCGCCCACGCTGCAGCCGCCGGCCGACGACGGTGCCCCATGGCCCGACCAGCTGCGCGCGCTCGCCCACGCCTACCGCAGGCTGGCCCGCACCCACCCCGGGCTGTGGCGGTACGTGCACAACCACCCCGAGGTCATCGAGCCGAGGCAGGGCGGGCTGTGGGAGGTGCTCGACCGGATCCTGCGCGCGGCGCAGGTGCCGGAGGACGAGCGGGAGCGTACGGCGGACGTGCTGCACGCCTTCGTCTCGGGCTTCGTCCTGGCGGAGAACCTGGGCCACATCGCCGAGGAGGAGAGCGAGCCCGCCTTCGACACCGCGATCAACCTGATCACCGCAGGCCTGCGCGCCCACCGCTGAGCCCGGACGCCGCGTCGTGGGTAAGCCGAGCCTTCGGGCACCATGGAAGGGTGACGCAGGCGGTGCGAGATGAGGTGGGCCGGGCGGTCCCCGCGTTCGACATGCTGGTCGACCTCGTCGGCGACGGCGGGGTGCTCGTCCTGAGCGGAGCCGGGCTGTCGACGGAGTCGGGCATCCCCGACTACCGGGGCGAGACAGGCCGCAGGCGCAGGGCGGAGCCGATGACCTACCAGGCCTTCGTCGGCAGCGCCGCCGCCAGGCGGCGGTACTGGGCCCGCAGCCACCTGGGATGGCGGCACATCGCGCACGCGGGCTGGAACGCCGGCCACCGCGCCGTCGCGGGCCTGCAGTCGATGGGGCTGGTGAGCGGCATCATCACGCAGAACGTGGACGGCCTGCACCAGGCGGCGGGCGCGGAGCAGGTGGTCGAGCTGCACGGCAGCCTGCACCGCGTCGTCTGCCTGTCGTGCGGGGAGCGCACCTCGAGGGAGTGGCTCGAGCAGCGGCTGAACGCGGCCAACCCCGGCTGGCTCGGCGCCGCCGACGCCATCAACCCCGACGGCGACGCCGTCCTCGCCGACGACCAGATCGGCGCGTTCGAGGTCGTCGACTGCGCCGGCTGCGGCGGCCTGCTCAAGCCCGACGTCATCTTCTTCGGCGAGAACGTGCCGCGCCCCCGCGTCGCGAAGTGCTACGAGCTGACCGAGCAGGCCGGCCTGCTGCTGGTACTGGGCTCCTCGCTGACCGTGATGTCCGGCTACCGGTTCGTACGGCGGGCGGCCGACCACGGCGTACCCGTCGTGATCGTCAACCAGGGCCCCACGCGCGGCGACGGCGACGCCCACCTCGCCCTCGACGCCCCCCTCGGCCCCACTCTCACCGCGTTGCTGGCGAGGTTCGGCTGCGAGCCCGGATCGCTCGGGGGCGTCGCCGGAATGTCTTAGTCCGTCGCCTCTCCCGCCTCCCAGCGCGAGGTCCGAAAACCGCCGAGGTCGGCGGCTGGAATCGCGTTGTACAAGGCGAGGAGGAGAGATGACCGTCTACACCACGACCGAGAGCCCGCTGGGCCCGTTGCTGCTCACCGGGGACAAGGACACCGACGGCGTACGGCTGACGTCGCTGACGTGGGCCGCTGCCGTCCAGCCCGGGTGGACCGAGGACGCGGCGGCGTTCGCCGCGATCACCGGCCGGCTGCGCGCCTACTTCGACGGCGACTTGCGCGACTTCGACCTGCCCCTGGCCGGAGGGGGCACCCCGTTCCAGCAGAAGGTCTGGAGCGCGGTGGAGAGCGTTCCCTACGGCAGCACGATCACCTACGGACAGCTCGCCGAGCGGATCGGCGCGCCAAGGGACCGCATCCGCGCCGTCGGCGCGGCGATCGGCGCCAACCCGCTGCTGATCGTCAGGCCCTGCCACCGCGTCATCGGCGCGACGGGGTCGCTGACCGGATACGCGGGCGGACTGGAGCGCAAGCGGCTCCTGCTCACCCACGAGGGCGCGCTCCAGCCGCTGTTCGTGTGACCCCTCCACGGAAGGACGACCATGATGAATCCTGAGGCATGGGCGCAGGAGATGGACGCCTACGGATGCGCGCCCACGGGCCCGCTCCTCACCGAGGCGCAGTGCCGCGAGATCGCCGGACTGTACGACGAGGTCGCGCGGTTCCGGTCGACGGTCGACATGGAGCGCTACAGGTTCGGCAGGGGGCAGTACCGCTACTTCGCCCAGCCCTTCCCCGACCTTGTCCAGGAGTTGCGCAGCACGCTCTACCCGAGGTTGCTGCCCATCGCCAGGGACTGGGCCGCGAGACTGGGCAAGCCCGCCCCCTGGCCCGACAGCCTGGAGGAGTGGCTGGAGATGTGCCACGCGGCGGGACAGACCAAGCCCACCCCGATCCTGCTGCGCTACCGCGAGGGCGACTGGAACGCCCTGCATCGCGACCTGTACGGCGACCTGGTCTTCCCTCTGCAGGTCGTGATCGGCCTGGACAGGCCGGGCGACGACTACGACGGCGGCGAGTTCCTGCTGGTGGAGCAGCGTCCGCGTGCCCAGTCCCGCGGCACGGTGACGCTCCTGCGGCAGGGCCACGGCCTGGTCTTCACCACCCGTGACAGGCCCGTGCGCTCGGCGCGCGGCTGGTCTGCCGCGCCCGTACGGCACGGCGTCAGCACCGTGCGGCGGGGCCTGCGGCACACGCTCGGCCTGGTCTTCCACGACGCGGCCTGACCACCACGGCCAGGCCGGCTCTTTCAGATCATCTGATCGTCGACTGATGCGCGGTGGGTGCGGATCGGGCGCCGAAGACGCGATTCTCAGGGCAAAGCCTTCGCGAGGACGACGCTGTCGTAGTTGGTGACGTCCCACCGCCACGTCCCGATCGGCACGTATCCGCGCCGGCGGTACCAGGCCACGAGATCTTCCGCTGCCGCGGAGGTGTCGATGACGACGTGTGTCGAACCCAGGGCGGCCATCCTGCCCTCCGCCAGTGTCAGAAGCCGGTGTCCCAGCCCGCTTCCCCGCTGTGACGGATCCACCGCCAGTTGCCAGAACGACCCCGCTCCTTCGGGTGCGGGGTAGCCGGCGGGAGCGGTGTGGGGGGCGGACACGGTGACGGTCCCGACCAGCGCGTCATCTCTCGTGGCGATCCAGCACTCGCCCTTGCTCAGGCGATGCCGGGTGTCTTGTGGAGACTGGTAGGAGGCGAAGAAGATCCGCCCGGCTGCGGCGTGGTCCGCGTACGCACGGTGGAGCAGGAGGGTCACCTCCTCCACGGAGTCACCCTCGTGGAAGCGCCGCACCTGGACCGATTCCCGCGTACTCGTGCCCGTCGAGTCGATGTTCATCCCGGCAGTCAACAGCAGACGACCGCAACCCCGAGCGACGGCCTGCATCGCCGTCCCCGCGGGGTCGGGGTCGACCGCTGTGAGCGGCGGCGCTGGTGCGGGCCAGATGGCTGTCGACACCGACGGAGGCCAGCAGGTCGCCGGGCACGTCGCCCCCACGCTCCCGCCACCAGCAGCAGACCTGGCACCAGCCACTGCGGCGGCACGTAGACGGCGTCGTGCCGGTGATCGAGGATCTCCGCGGCTGCCGAGACCGCGCTCGTCTCGAGCTTGTCCGGCCGCGCCAGCACCAGGATCGGCTCGGTCCCCTTGTCGGCTGTCCACTCCCTGTAGGTCTGCTGGGCATCGGCGAACCAGGACCACCCGATGTCCACGGAGAGCATCGCGATGCTCCGCGCCCCCGCCTCGGCGAGGTGGTCGAGCACCATCGCCGTGCTGCCCGCGCTGTCGGCCGCCACCCACCACGGGCCCTCCGCGCGCGCGACGTCCCTGCCGATGGTCACGACGGGCACGCCCAGCTTGTCGAACATCGCGACTCTGTTGTCGAGGGGCAGGGGGTCCACCACCATGCCCCCGTCCACGCTGAAGCGCCGCCGTCGGTCTGCTGGCCGGCTACCTCAGCCTGGCAGGGAGCGTCCTGCTGGCCTGAGATCGCTCGGGACGGGGTGGCCCTCCTCGTCGGTGCGGTCCGACTGTGTGGAGAACCTGGAGACGAAGACGTCGAAACCGCCGTCGGGCCGCTCGGTGAGTGTGGCGCCGTCCTGCCAGATGCCGTTCTCGTCCCACCACTGCGAGCCGTACGGGTCGCCCTGGTTCTGGTGGATGTTGTGCACGCCCAGGCCCTCGTCGAACGGCTCGCCGAAGATCAGCACGCGCCGTCCTGGAGTGAGCAGGGGCTCCAGGGCCCGCGCGGCGTCCAGGTTCGTCCCCGAGACCCACGACCCTTCGCCCTCCACGAAGGCCGGGTGCCGGTAGTAGTCGAGGGCCCCCGAGTTCCGGTCGCGGGCCAGCTCGTGGAAGCCCGCCGCCAGGTGGGCCGGCGGTCCCAGCGCGCCGGGCGCGATCGTGAACGCCCTCCACCGGACGCCGGTGGCCGACTGCTTGCTGTCGACGTCGACCGCGCATCGGTGGACGCCGAGCGGCGCGCTGACCTCGATGTTCACATGGAACCAGCGGCCCTGCGTGTCGGGCCTGTCGCGATAGTGGCGGCGCACGGTCCCCACGAGCACGCCGTACCGGTCGAGTGGCACGCCGTCACGTCCTTTCCTCTCGGCGGTTCAACAGGAGTATCGGGCCAGGACCGCTCCCGCGCCTGAGTACGCCGTACTCACCGCATTTCCCCAGCAATGTGGGTGAGTCGACGATCACCTGAGAGGCGGCCCGCCGTGCTGCCATCCTGGACCGCGTCATGGCGGATCACACGGCGGCCCTCGAGGCGTACGGGCGAGCAGCGGCGCTCGCCGCCGAACACCACACCCACCTCGACACCGCCATGCGCCTCATGCGGTCGCACGCCTGGGTCGGCGGCGGCGCCCCCGCCTTCACCGCCGCCCTCGCCCGCCACCGCGCAGGCCTGCAGTCCTCGCTGACCGTCGCCCTGACCACCCTGGCCCACCTGGTCGTACGGCAGGGCGGACCCGCCCCCGCCCTCCCCGCGCTGACCACCTCGGTCACCACCATGAGCGCGACCCCCGGCACCTTCCAGGGCATCGACCCCCTGGCGATGTCCGCCCTGATCTCGGCGCTCGAACACGCGGGCCAGACCCTCTCGGCGGCGGGCACCCGCCTGGCGGCGGAACTCTCCGCCCACGGCCTGCCCGCCGAACCCGGGCACTCCCTCGGCAGGATCGCCGACTGGTCCACCACCCACAGCGCCGACCTGCGCCGCCGCCTGACCCGCATCCAGCAGACCGTCCCCGGCACCTCGCTGCCCGCCGGTCTCGCGGCCCACGACCTGTTCGCCGCCCACGCCACGGACCCCGCCGCCGCCCAGGCCCTGCTCGCCCGCCTCGCCGGCGGCGACGGCGACGCGGTCATCCGCCTGCTCGACCTCCAGGACCAGGGCGGGGACCCCGGCCTGGCCGCCCGCGTCCACGCCTGGTGGCACACGCTGACGCAGGGCAGCCGGGAGGAGCTGATCCGCCTGCCGGGGCTGGGCCTGCTCAACGGCCTGCCCGCGAGCGTCCGCGACCGCTCGAACCGGCTGGGGCTCGCCAGCCAGAAGGCCGCGCTCAAGGGCCGGCTCCACGCCGCCGCCGCCGAACTCGACCGCCTCGACGACCCCACCCTGTTCGGCGGCTGGGAACGCCTCGCCAACCAGCTCCGCCGCATCGAGAACATCGAAAGAGAACTCCAGCCGGTCGCCGGCCACCCGCCACCCCTCCTGCTGGCCTTCGACGTGAACGGACAGGGACGACTCATCGTCTCCTGGGGCGACCCCGACACCGCCGACACCACGGTCACCTCCGTCTCCGGCCTCACCTCAGGCCTGGACGCCGCCCCAGGCGACCTCCAACGCTCCCGCGCCCTCTGGCAACAGGCCACCGCCACCAGTGGCTCGCGGAGCATCGCCGCCATCACGTGGCTCGGCTACGACGCGCCCCAGATCGACCCGGGCGTCTTCGACCCCGCCAAGTCGGTCGCCTTCGGCCACGCCGCCGCCAAGGGCGCCACGGCCCTGGCCTCCTTCGCCGACGGCCTGCGCGCCGCCCACGAACCGTCCTCCACGGCCCGCGCCGTGATCGTCGGCCACAGCTACGGGTCGCTGACCACCGGCAAAGCCGCCACCCTCCGCCCCGGACGGCTGGCCGACGACCTCATCTTCGTCGGCAGCCCTGGAGTCGGCGTCGACCACGCCACGGAACTGGGCGTGGCTCCGGGACATGTGTGGGTAGGCGAGGCAGGCAACGACCCGGTAGCCGCCCTCGGCCGCTTCGGCGCCGACCCAGGAAACGCCTCCTTCGGCGCCCAACACTTCCCCGTAGGCAGAGACGTCTACACCAGAGCTCACAGCAGCTACTGGGACCCCGCCTCGGTCTCCTTGGCGAACATGGGCCGCATCATTAATGGGCAATACGACAAGGTGGCCGGCCCAGAGTCGCACAACGCTCAGCCACAGCCGTTGATGCCTGAACTTGCCCCCGACCTGGCGCTCCGCCCGCAAAGGTGATCCACATTGCTCCGCGCTCTCGTGCTCGCTCTCGCCCTCGTTTCTCTGATTGGCTGCACTGTGAACCAACCGACTATCACCCAGTCGCATGCTCTCAGCCGGGTCGAGCAACTCATCCGCGAAACTGCTGCCGCGTTGCAACCCCAGCCTCGGCTGGAGCTCCTTCCTTCGTCGGTTGCTCCCAACACTTGTCTCGCCAAAGAGGGGTCGGAGAAGCAGGTGGTGATTCATAGGGCCTACTGGCTGCGAGATGTTCCCCAGAGCGCGAACATGAGCATTGCTCACCAAGTTCGGGCTCGCTGGGTGGAACAGGGCCATGTGATCACCGCAATAGGCGGTTTCCAGGCCGGAGCACCCACAATCCATGGTGAGTCGATGCCTGATGGGTATCTCTTGGGCCTTATCTGGGCGGAGGGAGATGATCTCTACCTGGCAGCGACCTCTCCCTGCGTCTGGCCTGACGGGACGCCTGCGCCGGCCGATCGTTGACATACCAAGAGCACCGGACCGATGAAGCTCAGTTCGAAACGATTTTCAAGGGGACGCCGGCTGCGCGTAGTGGGGCGAGGTCGGATTCGGGGGCGTCGCTGTCCACGATCACCAGGTCGAAGGCCGTCAGCGGTGCCAGTTGGTGCAGCCCCCGCTTGCTGAACTTCGTGTGGTCGATCAGCAGCACCTTCTTGCTCGCCGACTCCATCAGCGCCCGCTTCACCGCCACCGTCTCCTGCGACTGGTGGTAGCAGTGCCCGTTGGTCACCGCCGTGGTCGACATGAACAGCACGTCCGCGTGCAGTGACCTGATCGCCTCGGTGGTGCGCATGCCGAGGAAGGCGTCGTAGGCCGGGTAGTAGGCCCCGCCCAGCGCGATGAGGTCGATGGTGGCCTCGCCGGCCAGCAGGTTGACCACCGCGAGGAAGTTGGAGATCACCGTGACGGGCCCCCTGGCCGGCAGCAGTCCGGCGACGGCCAGGCCTGTGGTGCTCTCGTCGATCATGACAGAGGCGCCGGGCTCGACGAGCGTGACCGCCTCCTCGGCGAGCAGCCGTTTGGCCTCGGACATCGCCTGCACGCGATGACGCACGTCGCCGTGGTAGAGCGCGGACGGCTGGGCCGTCGCGCCGCCGCGTACCTTGCGCAGCCATCCCTCGCTCTGGAGTACGTCGAGGTCACGGTGGATGGTCATCAGACTCACGCCGTGGGCCTCGGCGAGCTGCTCCATGCGGACGAAGCCCTCGCTCGCGACGAGCTGGCGGATCTGGTCGCGGCGTTCCCTTGGGCCGAGCGCGGGGTCGCCGTCTGCCACGAGTCGCCTCCTGATCAGTGTGAAGTCGGTGCTAAAGGTAACACGAGATGTCACCGTAAGTTCTCACATATCCGCATGTTGTAGTTATCAGACTCTTGACATATTTGGGCCATCGGGTGTTGTGTTCCTCACACCACAACACACACCCAGACCTCTCGTCGATGAGCCAAGGAGCAGTCATGAAGAGGGTCACCTTCGCGGTCGCCGTCGCGCTGGCGGCGGCCACCGCCTGTTCGTCCACCACCACGTCGGCAGGGCAGGGCGAGAGCGCCGCCCAAGGTGCGAAGATCGCCTTCCTCATGCCGGACATCGCCTCCACCCGCTACGAGCTCTACGACGCGCCGCTGTTCAAGGCGAAGATGAAGGAGCTCTGCCCGACCTGCGAGGTGCTCTACCAGAACGCCGGAGCCGACGCGGCCAAGCAGCAGCAGCAGGCCAACTCCGCCCTGGCCCAGGGCGTCAAGGCGATCGTGATCGACCCCGTCGACTCCGCCGCCGCCGCCACGATCGTCCAGTCGGCGCAGGCGCAGAAGGTGCCGATCATCGCCTACGACCGGCCGATCCCGGCCGCCAAGGCCGACTACTACGTGTCGTTCGACAACGAGAAGATCGGCTCCCTCATCGCGCAGTCGCTCGTCGACGAGGTGAAGAAGAAGGGCGGCGACGGCGGCCTGCTCGTGGTGAACGGCTCGCCCACCGACGCCGCGGCCCAGCTGATCAAGAAGGGCATCCACAGCGCGGTCGACTCCAGCGGCCTGAAGCTGCTGGCCGAGTACGACACCCCCGGCTGGCAGCCCAACAAGGCGCAGGAGTGGGTCAGCGGTCAGATCGCCCAGTTCCCCGGCAAGATCGGCGGAGTGGTCGCCGCCAACGACGGCACCGGCGGCGGCGCGATCGCCGCGTTCAAGGCCGCCGACACACCCGTGCCGCCGGTCAGCGGCAACGACGCGGAGCTGGCCGCGGTCCAGCGCATCATCAACGGCGACCAGTACAACACCATCTCCAAGCCGATCAAGATCGTGGCCGAGGCGGCGGCGGTGGTCGCGAACGAGTTCGCCCAGGGCAAGAAGCCGGCGGGTAAGACCACGCTGTTCGACACCCCCTCCGAGCTGTTCACCCCGACCGTGGTGACCCAGGAGAACGTGGCGAAGGAACTGCTCGGCCCCGGCGGGGCGCTCAAGGTGTCGGAGGTGTGCACCCCCGACTACAAGGCCGCCTGTGACAAGCTCGGGATCAAGTAGATGCCCATCCTGTCCCTGAGCGGCATCACCAAGACCTTCGGCGCCGTCGCCGCGCTCACCGGCATCGACCTCGACGTCGAAGCCGGTGAGGTCGTCGCGATCGTCGGCGACAACGGCGCGGGCAAGTCCACCCTCGTCAAGATCCTCTCCGGTGTCCACGCCGCGGACTCCGGGACGATCACCTTCGAGGGCGGGCAGGCGCACATCGCCACCCCCGCCGACGCCCACCGTCTCGGCATCGCCACGGTCTTCCAGGACCTGGCGCTGTGCGAGAACCTCAACGTGATCGAGAACCTCTTCCTCGGCCAGGAGCTGCGCGCGCTGCGCCTGGACGACGTGGCGATGGAGGTCCGCTCGTGGGAGCTGCTGCGCCAGCTCTCGGCGAAGATCCCCTCGGTGCGCACCCCCGTGGCCTCGCTCTCGGGCGGACAGCGGCAGACCGTGGCCATCGCCAGGTCGCTGCTGGCCGATCCCAAGGTGGTCATCCTGGACGAGCCGACGGCCGCGCTGGGCGTCGCGCAGACGGCGGAGGTGCTCAACCTGATCGAACGGCTGCGCGACCGCGGTCTCGGCGTGATCATGATCAGCCACAACATGGCCGACGTGAAGGCCGTCGCCGACAAGGTGGCGGTGCTGCGGCTCGGCCGTAACAACGGGACCTTCGCCGTCGGCGAGGTGTCCCAGGAGGACATCATCGCGGCGATCACCGGCGCCACCGACAACGTGGTGACCCGCCGCGCGCAATCGCAGGAAAGGCTCCGCCAATGACCGATCTCGAGACTCCGACGGACCTGAAGGACGAGCGGCTGATCGGCAGGCAGGGCCTGCGCGGCGCCGCCGAGGGCCTGCTCGACCGGGTCCGCGGCGGCGACCTGGGCGTCCTGCCCGTCGTCATCGGGCTGATCGTGATCTGGTCGGTGTTCCAGGCGCTCAACCCGATCTTCCTGTCCAGCGTCAACCTGGTGAACCTCACACTGGAGTGCGCCCCTGTCGGCATCATCGCGCTGGGCGTGGTGGTCGTGCTGCTCGTCGGCCAGATCGACCTGTCGGTCGGCTCGGTCAGCGGCCTGACCTCCGCGGTCATGGCGGTGTTCTTCGTGGACAGGAGGCTGCCGGTATGGCTGGCGATCCTGGCCGCGATCGTGATCGGCTGCGCGATCGGCTGGGTCTACGGGCAGATCTTCAACAGGTTCGGCGTGCCCAGCTTCGTCATCACCATGGCGGGACTGCTCGGCCTGCTCGGCGTGCAGCTGTGGATGCTGGGCGCCAAGGGCTCGATCAACCTGCCCTTCGACTCGGGCCTGGTCGCCTTCGCGCAGCTGGCCTTCGTGCCGGTGTGGCTGTCGTACGTGTTCGTCGTGGTGGCCGCGGCGGGCCTGTTCGCCAGCGGGTACGCCCATGCCAGGCGGCGCAGGAAGGCCTCGCTGTCGGCGGTCTCCACCCAGCTGCTGGTCGCCAGGAGCGTCCTGGTGCTCATCGGCCTCGGCGTGGTCGTCTGGTATCTCAACCAGACCCGCGGCGTGGGCTGGATGTTCGTGCTGTTCCTCGCGCTGGTGCTGGTCATGCACTACGTGCTGGGCCGTACCAAGTTCGGTAAGTCGATCTACGCGGTCGGCGGCAACGCCGAGGCGGCCAGGCGCGCGGGCATCAACGTCAGGGCCGTCTACACCTCCGCGTTCGTGCTGTGCACGACGCTCGCCGCCGTCGGCGGCGTGCTGGCCGCGGCCAGGCTCGCGGCGGTCAACCAGAGCAGCGGAGGCGGCGACGTCAACCTCAACGCCATCGCGGCCGCCGTCATCGGCGGCACCAGCCTGTTCGGCGGCAGGGGTACGGCCTTCGCCGCGCTGCTGGGCATCGTGGTGATCCAGTCCATCTCCAGCGGGCTGACCCTGCTCAACCTCGACTCCTCCTTCCGCTTCATGGTCACCGGCGCCGTCCTGCTCCTCGCGGTGGCCGTGGACTCGGTGGCTCGCAGGTCGCGGGTCTCCCACGGCAGGGCGTAGGGGGGGAGCGAGCGATGGCAGTGGTCTGTGTCGACGCCGGCACCACGATGATCAAGGCGGTCGGCTACGACGAGGAGGGCGCCGAGGCCGTGGTGGCGCGCAGGGCCACCACCGTGACCAGGCCCCGTCCCGGCTGGGCCGAGCAGGACATGAACGCGGTGTGGGAGGCGGTCGTCTCCTGCGTGCGCGAGGTGGTCGAGGGCATGGCCGGGCCCTTCGACTACGTCGCGGTCACCGCGCAGGGCGACGGCTGCTGGCTGGTCGGCCCCGACGGCGAGCCGACGGGGCCCGCCATCCTCTGGAACGACGCCCGCGCGGCCGCCTTCGTCGCGGACTGGACTGCGGCGGGCGTGCTGGAGCGGGCCTTTCACCGTAACGGCTCGCTGACCTTCGCCGGGCTGCCCAACGCCGTGCTGGCGTGGCTGCGCCTGCACGACCCGGAGCGGCTCGACCGCTCGGCGACCGCGCTGACCTGTGGCGGCTGGCTGTTCTCCAAACTCACCGGCAGGGTCGCGGTCGACAGCTCCGACGCCTCCGCGCCTTTCACCGACCTGGCCACGGGGCGCTACTCCGCCGAGCTGCTGGCCCTCTACGACCTGGAGTGGGCCGCCCCGCTGCTGCCCGAGCAGCTCGACGACGAGGACAGGGCCGCGCCGCTGACCGCGCAGGGGCTGGGCCTGCCCACGGGCACCCCCGTCGTGCTGTCCTCCTACGACATCGCCTCCACCGCGGTCGGCGTCGGCGCCGTCACCCCAGGGCAGGCATGCACGATCCTCGGCACGACGCTGTGCACGGAGATCGTCACCGACCGGGTGGAGCTGGGGGAGCGGGCCTCGGGCCTGACCGTCGCACTCGGGCTGCCCGGGCTCCACCTGCGGGCCTTCCCCACGCTGGCGGGCGGCGAGGTGATCGGCTGGGCCTGCGAGATGCTCGGCCTGAGCCATCCCGCCGACCTCGGCGAGCTGGCCACCCTGGCGCCCGCGGGCGCGGAGGGTCTGGTGTTCCTTCCCTATCTGTCGCCCGCCGGAGAGCGCGCCCCCTTCCTCGATCCGTTCGCGAGAGGCGCGTTCGTCGGCCTCTCCTTCGAGCACCGCCGTGAGCATCTGGCCCGCGCGGTCATGGAAGGCCTCAGCATGGTCATCAGAGACTGCCTCACCGCCTCCCACGTCAGGCCCACCGAGCTGCGCGTCTGCGGAGGCGGCGCGGCCAGCGAGGTGTGGACGCGGCTCATCGCCGACGTCACGGGCCTGCCCGTGCTGCGCACGGCCGACGAGGAGGCCGGCGCCAGAGGCGCCTACGTCATGGGCGGCCTGGCCACCGGTGCGCTGGCCAAGGTGCCCGAACCCCGGGTACGGCAGGCGCTCGACCCGGCCGCGGGGCCGTACGACGAGCTGTTCGACCGGTTCCTGCGCGTCAGGGAGAGCGTCAGGAGCAGCAGGTGAGCGGCGTCTGGGTCGGGCTGGATCTCGGCACGCAGAGCGTCAGGGCGCTCGCCGTCACGGGCGAGGGCAGGGTCGCGGGCATGGGCACGCGCAAGCTGACCAGCCACCGCGAAGGCGAGCGGCACGAGCAGGACCCCGAGCAGTGGTGGCACGCGACCGCGCTGGCCTGCGCCGAGGCGCTCGCCGACGTGCCGGACGCCGAGGTGCACGGCGTGGCGGTGGACGCCACCTCCGGCACCGTCCTGCTCGCCGACACGCAGGGCCGCCCGCTCACGCCCGGCCTGATGTACGACGACACCCGCGCCGCCGCCCAGGTGGACAAGATCAACGAGGTGGGCGGCCATGTCTGGTCCCAGCTCGGCTACCGCCGCATGCAGGCCGCGTGGGCGCTGCCGAAACTGCTCTGGCTGCTCGACGAGTACGGCTGGAGCGGCGTCAGGCTGCTGCACCAGAGCGACTTCGTCAACCGCCGCCTGGTCGGCCATGAGGTGCCCACCGATCTCAGCAGCGCGCTCAAGACAGGGGCGCACCTGATCGAGGAGGACTGGCCTTCGGACGTGCTCGCCACGCTCGGCGTGCCGGGCGAGACGCTGCCCTTCCTGGTCCGTTCGGGCACGGTTCTCGGCACGGTCTGCGCCGCCGCGGCCGAGCTCACCGGCCTGCCCGAGGGCACCCCCGTCATCGCGGGGGCGACCGACGGCTGCGCCGCCCAGCTCGGCGCGGGCGCGCTCACCCCCGGCAGCTGGAACTCCGTGCTCGGCACCACCCTGGTGATCAAGGGGGTGACCCGCGAGCTGGTCCGCGACCCGCTGGGCGCGGTCTACTCGCACAGGGCGCCCGACGGCGCCTGGCTGCCGGGCGGCGCGTCGAGCACGGGCTCGGGCGCGATCGCCCGTGACTTCCCCGGCCGCGACCTCGACGAGCTGAGCGCCGCGGCCGCAGGACGAGAACCGGCCGGGCCGCTCGCCTACCCGCTCGTCTCGGCAGGGGAGCGCTTCCCCTTCGTCGCGCCGCAGGCCAGAGGGTTCCTCCTTGGCGAGGTGGCCGACGAGGCCGAGCACTTCGCGGCGTTGTTGCAGGGTGTCGCCTTCGTCGAACGGCTCTGCTTCGACTATCTGGACCAGCTCGGCGCTCCCGTGGACGGCGCGCTCACCCTGACGGGCGGCGCGACGCGCAGCGCGTACTGGTGCCAGCTGCGCGCCGACGTGCTGGGCAGGCAGGTCACGCTCCCCGAGAACGCCGAACCCGCGCTCGGCATGGCGGTGCTGGCCGCCTCGCCAGGCCGCAGGGTCGCCGACGTGGCCGCGGAGATGGTCCGCGTCCGCGACACGATCGACCCCCGCCCCGGCTCTGCCGACCGTTTCGACGACGCCTACCTGCGCCTGGTCGACGAGCTGGCGCGCAGGCAGTGGCTGCCCGCCGAGGTCGCCGCGCACGCACACGAGAGGACAACCCGATGACCCGCCTGGTCCTGGTCCGTCATGGAGAGTCGGTGTGGCACGCCGAGAACCGCTACGCGGGCATCAGCGACATCGCGCTGACCCCGCTGGGCGTACGGCAGGCCGCCAGGCTCGCCGCATGGGCCGGGGGCGCGCAGCTGTCGGCGGTGTGGGCCTCCACGCTGTCGCGCTCCAGGCTCACGGCCGAGCCGTGCGCCGAGGCGGTCGGTGTCCCGCTGCGCGTCGACGAGCGGCTGCGCGAGCTGGCCTTCGGCGAGGCCGAGGGGCTCACGGCCGCCGAGATGAGCAGCCGCTTCCCGCAGGCGCGCGAGGCGTTCACCACCGACCCCGTCGCCCACCACCTGCCGGGCGGCGAGGACCCCGTCAAGGCCGCCCAGCGCTTCACCGAATGCCTGCACGACATCGCCGCCGAGCACCCCGAGGGCCGCGTGCTGGTGGTCGCGCACACCACGATCATCAGGCTCGCCCTGTGCGGGCTCATCGGGGTGCCGCTGCGCGAGTACCGGCGGCTGTTCCCGTTCCTGAGCAACGGGGCCCTGACCGAGATCGCCCTCCGCGACGGCGACATCGCCCTCCTCCAGTTCAACGGAGCCCTCTCATGACCACCCGTGTCCTCGCCGCAGGCGACCACTTCGTCCTCAACCGCCTGTTTTCCGAAGCTCTCGAAGGCGTCGGCGACCTGGAGATCTCCGAGCTGACCCTGCCGTGGCCGGTCGAGCCGTTCGGCCCGGTCGCCGAGGTGCGCGAGGCGTCGGGAGGCGAGGAGGAGCTCATCGAGGCGCTGCGCGGGGTGGAGATCTGCCTCACCCAGATGGCGCCGCTGACCGAGCGGATCCTCGCCGCCTCACCGGAGCTGCGCCTGTTCTGCGTGGGGAGAGGCGGGCCGGTCAACGCCAACCTGGAGGCGGCCACCAGGCACGGCGTCGCCGTCTGCTACGCCCCGGGCCGCAACGCCACCGCCACGGCCGAGCACACGATGGGCATGATCCTCGCCGCGATCCGGCGGATCCCCGCCACCCACGGCGAGCTCGTCTCCGGCGTCTGGCGCGGCGACTACTACACCTACGACAGCGTCGGCCCCGAGCTGGAAGGCGCGACGGTCGGCCTGGTCGGCTACGGCGCCATCGGCCGCAGGGTGGCCAGGATGCTGGCCGGGTTCGGCGCGCGGGTGCTGGTCTTCGACCCCTACGCCGAGCTGGACGGCCCGGCCGAGCGGGTCGCGTCGCTGGAGGAGCTGCTGTCGAGGTCGCTGGTGGTGTCGTTGCACGCCAGGGCCACCCCCGAGACCGCCGGCATGATCGGCGCGAGGCAGCTGGCCGTCATGCCCAGAGGATCGGTGCTGGTCAACTGCGCGAGGGGCAGCCTGGTCGACTACGAGGCGGTGTGCGACGCGCTGGAGTCGGGACAGCTGTTCGCCGCGGCGTTCGACGTCTTCCCCGAGGAGCCGCTGCCGAAGGACTCCAGGTTGCTCACCGCGCCGAACGTGGTCATGACGCCGCACCTGGCGGGGGCGAGCAAGGAGACGGCGGGCAACGCCGCCCGCATCGTGGCCGCCGAAGTGGGCCGCTACCTGCGCGGAGAGCCGCTCGCCCACTGCGCCAACCCGGAGGTATTCCGGCTCAGTTAACCGGAGATTTCGCGCCAGACATTTACTCTAGGCACGCACTTGCTTGTCATGTTAGATGGAGGAGCGGCACCCAGTAAACAATCTTGCACCGGGAGAGAGGACCGGGCTCGATGGCGCTGGTTCTTGACGGTGTTTGCGTACGACAACGTGACGAGATCTGGCTCGACGACATAAACCTCGAATTATCCAGCGGAATGACCGTGCTCATCGGTCCGCTGGGCGCGGGGAAAACGACGCTGATGCGGGTCGTGGCAGGCCTGCACCCGCCGGGTGCGGGCCGGGTCATTGTCGACGGAAAAGACGTCGCCTCGATCTCGGTGCGAAAACGCTCCGTGGCCTTCGTCTACCAGCAGTTCATCAACTATCCCTCCCTGACGGTCCACGAGAACATCGCCTCCCCGCTGCGTCTCGACCGCGCCTTTCCCAAGGACCAGGTCGACCGGCGGGTGGGCGAGGTCGCCGAGCTCATGGGCATCGGCGACCTGCTGCCACGCAGGCCGTCCGAGCTGTCGGGCGGCCAGCAGCAGCGCACCGCCATCGCCAGGGCACTGGCCAGGCCCGTGGACGTGCTGCTGCTCGACGAGCCGCTCGCCAACCTCGACTACAAGCTCAGGGAGCAGCTGAGGGGCGACCTCAAGAGCATGTTCGGCCAGTCGAAGGGCGTGGTGCTCTACTCGACATCCGATCCCGCGGAGGCGCTCGGCTTCGCGGCGCCCACAGTGGTCCTCGGCGAGGGCCGGGTACGGCACGTCGGCGATGCCGCGGACATGTACGACCGGCCGCCCACGCTGGCCGTCGCCGCGACGCTCAGCGATCCGCCGCTGAACCTCCTGCCCGGCGTCGTGCGCGACGGATGGATCGAGTGCATGGGCGCCTCCTTCGAGGCTCCGCGGGCGCACGCCCGGGCCGAGCGCGTCGTCCTCGGCGTCCGCCCGCACCAGGTGAGCATCGAGGGGGCCGGGCCCGGCGCGCTCGCCTTCCCGGCGGAGATCCGCCTGGCAGAGGTGACCGGCAGCGCGACCTTCCTGCACCTGCTGCTGCGGGGCGGCACCCACCTCGTCGCCCAGCTGCCGGGCACCCGGCTGTTCACCCCCGGCGAGCAGGCGACCGCCTACGTCGACCCCGCCCACGTCCTGGTCTTCGACGAGGCCGGCGGGGACCTGCTGGCCTCGTCGACGGCGGAGGTCGATCTGCATGGCTGACATCCGCCTCGAGGGCGTGGGACACAGCTACGACGGCGGCAGGACCTGGGCGCTCAAGCCGATGACCTGGACCTGGCGGGAGGCCAGGGCCTACGCCCTGCTCGGGCCGAGCGGGTGCGGCAAGACCACCCTGCTGAACATCGTCTCCGGCCTGCTCTCCCCGACCGTGGGGCGGATCTGGTTCGGCGACCGCGACGTGACCTCGGTGCCGACGGCGGGCCGCAACATCGCGCAGGTCTTCCAGTTCCCCGTGCTGTACGAGCAGATGTCGGTCTACGACAACCTCGCCTTCCCGCTGCGCAACCGCAGGTACCCCAAGGCGGAGATCGACCAGCGCGTCCGCAGGGTGTCGCAGCTGCTGGGGCTCGACGAGCATCTCCACCGCAGGTCGCGCAGGCTGGATCCGGGCCGGCAGCAGATCGTCAGCCTGGGCAGGGGCCTGGTCCGCTCCGAGGTCGCCGCCGTGCTGCTCGACGAGCCGCTCACGGTGATCGACCCCGCGCTGAAGTGGACCCTGCGCAGCAAGCTGAAGGAGATCCACCGCGACACCGGCCACACGCTCATCTACGTCACGCACGACCAGACCGAGGCGCTGACCTTCGCCGACGAGGTGGTGGTGCTCAAGGACGGAGAGGTCGTCCAGTCAGGCACGCCCGCCGAGCTGTTCCTGTCGCCAGCCCACGAGTTCGTCGGCCACTTCATCGGATCGCCCGGCATGAACGTGCTGCCGGCCGAGGTCGTCGGCGGGCTGGTCAGAGTGGGGGAGGCGGTGATCGGCAGGGCCGTCGGCGAGCTGCCGCCCGGTCCCGTGCGCGTCGGCGTCAGGCCCGAGTTCGTGCGCGTCAGCGCCGCGCGGGAGACGCCCGGCGTGAAGGCGCGGGTGAAGGGCGTGGACCGCATGGGCGCCTACCACCTGGTCCGCGCCGACGTGGACGGCCACGACCTGGTCGCCAAGGTGGACGCGGGCTCCCACCACACACCTGGCGCGGTCGAGTTCTTCCACTTCGCCGCCGACGGGGCGTTCCTGTTCAGGGACGAGGTGAGGTGCGGGTCCATAGCGCCGCTCGAAGGGGGCCAGGGAGTGTGACCAGCCAGTTAGCCGAGGACGCCGGGACCGAGACCTCGCCACGAGAGGAGGCCCGCGGCAGGCAGGCCGACCTGAAGCCGAAGAACAACCGCGCCTGGTTCCTGGTGCTGCCCGTCGTGGTGTCGGTCGCGTTCACCGCGGTCATCCCGCTGATGACCGTCGTCAACTTCTCCGTGCAGGACATCTTCACCCCCACCGACCGGATCTTCGTGGGGCTCGACTGGTTCAGGTCCATCTCCCGCGACCCCGAGGTGCGCGCCGCCTTCCTGAGGACCCTGCTGTTCTCCGCCCAGGTGCTGCTGGTGGAGATCCCGCTCGGCGTCGCGATCGCGGTGTGTATGCCGCGGCGCGGGGTGTCGGTGTCGGTGGCCCTGGTCGTCGTCGCGCTGCCGCTGCTCATCCCGTGGAACGTGGTCGGCACCATCTGGCAGATCTTCGCCCGCGGCGACATCGGCCTGGGCGGCTGGACGATCAACAACGTGCTGGGCATCGGGTTCAACTACACGCTCGACTCCACCGACGCCTGGATCACCGTCCTGCTCATGGACGTCTGGCACTGGACGCCGCTGGTGGCGCTGCTGGCCTACGCGGGCCTGCGCTCGATCCCCGACCCCTACTTCCAGGCCGCGCAGATCGACGCCGCCTCCGCGTGGGCCACCTTCCGCCACATCCAGCTGCCCCGCCTGCGCGGTGTGCTGACCATCGCCGTCCTGCTCCGCTTCATGGACAGCTTCATGATCTACACCGAGCCCTTCGTGGTGACGGGCGGCGGGCCAGGCAACGCCACCTCCTTCCTCAGCATCCTGCTGTCGAAGATCGCCGTCGGGCAGTTCGACCTCGGCCCCGCAGGCGCGTTCTCGCTGCTCTACTTCCTCATCGTGCAGATCATCTCCTACGTCTTCTTCACCGTGCTGACGAGGAGCGGGCGATGAGGCTGCCTTGGGCGCGCACGGTGTTCTGGCTGTACGCCGCCACCCTCATGCTGCCGCTGCTGTGGATGTTCGGGATGTCCATCAGGCCGAACGAGGACATCCTCGGCAGTTTCTCGCTCATTCCGCAGCGGGTGACGCTGGAGAACTACGAGACGTTCTTCACCAACGACGTGTGGTATTCGAGCTATCTCAACTCGATTCTCTACACGTCCATGAACGCGGTCATGTCGCTGATCGTGGCGCTTCCCGCGGCGTACGCGTTCTCACGCTTCAGGTTCGCCGGTGACAAACACCTGTTCTTCTGGCTGCTGACCAACAGGATGGCGCCGCCCGCCGTCTTCCTGCTGCCCTTCTTCCAGATCTACCAGAGCGTCGGCCTTTTCGACACGCACCTCGGCGTCGCCATCGCGCACATGCTCTTCAACGTGCCGCTCGCCGTATGGATCCTCGAAGGCTTCATGTCGGGAATTCCGCGCGAGATCGACGAGACGGCGGCCATCGACGGCTATTCGCTGCCGCGCTTCTTCATCCGCATCTTCCTGCCGATGATCCGCTCGGCGATCGGCGTCACCGCCTTCTTCTGCTTCATGTTCAGCTGGGTCGAACTGCTCATCGCCAGGACCATCACCTCCGTCGACGCCAAGCCCATCGCGGCCACCATGACCAGGACCGTGAGCGCGGCGGGCGTCGACTGGGGACTGCTGGCCGCGGCGGGCGTGCTGACGATCATCCCGGGCGCGATCGTCATCTGGTTCGTCAGGAACTACATAGCCAAGGGCTTCTCCATGGGGAGGGTCTGACCGTGCTCGAGTGGATGGTGTGGACCCCGCCCACGGCACTGGTGTTCGCGGGGCTGGTCCTGCTGCTGACCGGGATGGCGGTGTGGGGCAGGCTCTCGCCTCCCGTCGCGCGCCGCGGATTCCTGCGCATCGAGACCGACAGGGGCGACCGCCTGTACATCGGGCTGATCAGCGCGGCCGTCGTGCTGGCCGGGTGGATCGCCCTCACCGACCTGTCGATGTGGCTGGCGCTGGGCTGCGCGCTGCTGGTGGCACTGGTCATCGGCATATGGGGATGAAGGAGGGACGATGTCGTCAACGCTCAAACGGGCAGGTGCCGTACTCATCCTGCTGGTGGCGGGCTGCAGCACCGGCGGGGGAGGTGGGGGCACGAGCGACTTCAGGGAGGAGGACGGCAAGGCCGCCGCCCGCCGATGGGTCAGCGAGGAGTTCACGCCCAGCACGCTCTCCCGCGACCAGCAACTGGCGGAGATGGACTGGTTCATCAAGGCGGCCGCGCCGTACCGCGGAATGGAGATCAACGTGGTCTCCGAGACGATCACCACCCACGAGTACGAGTCGCAGAAGCTCGCCAAGGCCTTCAGCGAGATCACCGGCATCAGGCTCAAGCACGACCTGATCCAGGAGGGTGACGTCGTCGAGAAGCTGCAGACCCAGATCCAGGGCAACCAGAACATCTACGACGCCTACGTCAACGACTCCGACCTCATCGGCACCCACTCCCGCGGCGACTACGTCTTCCCCCTGTCGGACTACATGGCGGGAGAGGGCAAGGCCGTCACCTCGCCCACGCTCGACCTGCAGGACTTCATCGGCATCAGCTTCACGACGGGCCCGGACAAGAAGCTCTACCAGCTTCCCGACCAGCAGTTCGCCAACCTCTACTGGTTCCGCTACGACTGGTTCACCGACGAGAAGATCAAGAAGCAGTTCAAGGACGCCTACGGCTACGACCTCGGCGTCCCCGTCAACTGGGCGGCCTACGAGGACATCGCCGACTTCTTCACCAACAAGGTGAACGGCGACGGCACGATCGACGGCAAGAAGGTCTACGGCCACATGGACTACGGCCGCAAGGACCCGTCGCTGGGCTGGCGCTTCACCGACTCGTGGCTGTCCATGGCGGGCAACGGCGACGCGGGCATCCCCAACGGGCTGCCGGTGGACGACTGGGGCATCAGGGTGGAGAACTGCCGCCCCGTCGGCTCGTCGGTGACCCGCGGCGGCGACACCAACGGCCCCGCAGCCGTCTACGCGCTCAACAAGTACGTCGACTGGCTGAAGAAGTACGCCCCGAAGGAGGCGGCGGGCATGAACTTCAGCGAGTCGGGGCCCGTGCCCGCGCAGGGCGCCATCGCGCAGCAGATCTTCTGGTACACCGCCTTCACCGCGGACCTGGCCAAGGAGGGCCTGCCCGTGGTCAACGCGGACGGCACGCCGAAGTGGCGCATGGCCCCCAGCCCGCACGGCGCGTACTGGAAGGACGGCAACAAGCTGGGCTACCAGGACGCCGGCGCCTGGACGTTGCTGAAGAACACCCCCCAGGAGCGGCGGGCGGCGGCGTGGCTGTACGCCCAGTTCGTCACGTCCAAGACGGTCTCGCTGAAGAAGTCCATCACGGGCCTCACCTTCATCCGCGACTCCGACATCAGGAGCGACTACTTCACCGAGAACGCCGCCAAGTACGGCGGGCTCATCGAGTTCTACCGCTCGCCCGCCCGCAAGCAGTGGACCCCGACGGGCACCAACGTCCCCGACTACCCGAAGCTGGCCCAGCTGTGGTGGCAGAACGTCGCCACCGCGGTCACGGGCGAGACAACGGCCCAGCAGTCGATGGACAACCTGGCCAAGCAGCAGGACGACATCCTGTCCAGGCTGGAGCGGCGGGGCTACGGCGGGGAGTGCGCGCCGAAGCTGAACCAGGAGAGGGACGCCCAGTACTGGCTGGACCAGCCCGGCGCCCCCGCGCCGAAGCTCGCCGACGAGAGAGGCAAGCCGGAGACGCTCGACTACGACAAGCTGCTCGCCCAGTGGAAGGGCACCGACTGACAACCACCCGGCCTCGGCGCCCCCGGCCCGCGAAGGGCCGTGGTGGCGGCTGAGGCCGGCAGGGCGCGATCACCAAGGCGCGGGCCGGCCGCGGCCGCGCTACCCTGTCGGCTACCTGCGGGGGCGCGCCGCGAGGCGGGCCCGGATCCTCTCCGGCCTCGTCGCGCCCCCGACCGTGATCGACCGAGGGGGCTGATCGTGCACGTGACCGCCGGCCGCGCGACGGGCGTCGCCGCCACCGCCGCGGGACAGCGGTGAGGGCGCCGGGACGGCCGCGCAGCCAGGAGGTGGACGCGGCCGTGCTCGCCGCCGCCCTCGACCTGTTGATCGAGTACGGCGCCAGCCAGACGAGCATCGAGCAGGTCGCCCAGCGGGCGGGGGTGACCAGGGCCACCGTCTACCGGCGCTTCGCCGGCAAGACGGCGCTGCTGGTCCAGGCGATCGAGTCGGTCCACCAGGACCATGAGCCAGGCGCCATCGACTGGCCCGACATCGCCAGCATGCTCGACGACTGGGCCCTCTACCTGAGCGAGCCGCGCAACCGCCGCATGCTGCGCCGCCTGTACGGCGCCGTGGACGACCACCCCGAACTGCTCCAGGCCTACCGCGGCGCCAACGGCCTGCGCAGGGCGGCGGCCGAGCGCGCCACGCTGGCCGCCGCGCGCGACAGCGGCGAGCTGCCCGCCGACACGGACCTCGACATCCTCCAGCAGGTGCTCAACGGGGCGGTGCTGCACCACCTCGGCTCCTACCCCGACACCACGAGCGCCGCCGACATCAAGGCCTTCCTCGCCGCGGTGCTCAGGCAGGCGGGCCACCGTCCCGGCGCGGGCGGTTGACCCTCACACCGATGTGACGCTTTAACCTCCCGTTGTCGCGAATCCGGACGAATGGAGGAGGCAAGGTGGCAGGAGCGGTGGTCATCGGAGCGGGACCGGGGATCGGGCAGGCGGTCGCGCGCAGGTTCGCCAGGGAGAGCATGCCGGTCACGCTGATCGCGCGAAGGGCAGGGACGCTGAAGGGCGCCGAGCCGGGCGGGGTGCCCGTGCTCACCCTGACGGCCGACAGCACCGACGAGGTAGCGCTGCGCGCCGCGCTCGACAGGGCGGCAGGCGAGTTCGGCCTGCCGGACGTGGTGGTGTACAACGCCGCGATCATCCAGGCCGACAGGCCGGGCGAGTTGCCCGCGCGCGCCCACCTGGACGCATGGGCGGTCAACGTGGTGGGCGCGCTCACCGCCGCCGCCCACGTCGCGCCCGCGATGGCACGGCGCGGCAGCGGCTCCATCCTCATCACCGGGGGCATGCCGCAGCCGAAGGCCGCCTACGTGAGCCTGTCGCTGGGCAAGGCGGGGGTCAGGACGCTGGTGAGCCTGCTCGACCAGGAGTACGGCGCCGCGGGCGTGCACGTGGCCGGCGTCACCGTGGCGGGGGCCGTCGCCCCCGGCACCGCGTTCGACCCCGACGACATCGCCGAGCACTACTGGCGGCTGCACACCCAGCCCCGCGAGCAGTGGGAGCACGAGGTCGTACACGAGGGCTCCTGAACAGGGCGCCGGGCGCACCGGCGCGTGCCGGTGCGCCCGCGAGGGCCTGGACTCTCCTAGCCGTTCAGGTGGACCGCTTCGACGTTCCTGTTCGTCGCGCGCATGATGTCGGTCATCTCGTGGTAGGGCTGGTCCTGCTGGTTGGCCAGGCCCATGTTGAAGGCCTCGGTGGCGCCGGGTTTGCGGGTCACCGCCTGGTCGTAGTAAACGAACCAGGCGTAGCCCACGAACACCGGGCTCTTGGCCTGCGCCTCGACGAACGCCTTGAACTTCTCGCCCCTGTCGGCGATGCCGGTGGCGGTGATCGAGGGATTGTGGGAGGTGAGGCCGCGGTCGGGGTAGCAGAAGGAGAACTCGATGTTGATGATCGGCTTGTCGTGTGTCTCGTACTGCCGCAGGTAGTCGGCGCTGTCGGAGTACCAGTCGAAGGAGATCGCGTCCAGGTGCTCGATCCCGCCGACGTTCCACTCCGGGCTGGTCCGCCAGGTCGGCACCAGCGAGGAGCCGAGGAACAGGTGGTGCGGGTCGTGCCGTTTGATCGCCTGGCGCACCTTGCGGAAATAGGTCGCGGAGGCCTGGGTGATGAACGCCCGCACGTCGCCGTCCGGCACCCTGCCGATGTCGATCACCTCGTCGGCCAGCGCGCGGAAGGAGCGGGCATCGGTGCCCAGGATCTCGTTGACGCGGGCGAGATCCGCGCCGTAGGCCTGCTCGAGGTGGCGCACGAACGCCCTCTTGGCCGGCAGGTCAGCACCTCTCCGCACCACCTGGGCCACGATCTCCCTGTTCCAGCCCCGCTCGTTCTCGAAGAAGTAGCCGATGAGCCACGGGTCGTCGCGCATCCTGCGCATGCCGAAGTCGCCGAAGGCGCGATCGAGCTTGGCGGAGAAGTCACGGTCGAACGGGTCGATGCCCCAGCCCACCTTGATGACGTCGGTGGGCGTCGGCGCCCGCTCGATGTAGGGCATGACGACGGCAGGGTCCCTGTGCCACTTGCCCTGGGCGTTGAACCCCCAGTCGATCATCCGGCGCCGGCTGATGTCGCGCCACCTGTCCTTGTAGTCGTCGCCGTACTTGCGCATCAGGTTCGCCTTCAGGAAGCTCACCGTGTGCAGCCCCTGCTCGACGACGGCGTACGCGGCGGCGAACCGGTCACGGTCGGGCAGCTCCTCGAACAGCTCGCGAGGGCTGCCGTCGGCGTTGAGGTACAGGGTGCCGTAGCCCCACTCCTCCGCGGAGAAGGCGTCGACGCCCTTGAGGAAGAACAGGTGGCCGTCGGGGGTGACGAACCACCAGCGGCCCTCGACCTTCTCCAGGCGGAAGTATCCGCTCGCCTCGCGCCGCCCCAGCCGCTTCAGGCCGCCGTAGGCGTCATAGGTGGTGGTGTCGAAGGCGACGTCGGCCAGCCGCGCCGCCTCCTCGGCGTACTCGCGCCGCAGCTGCTCGTCCGAGGTGACCTTGCCTGGCCAGCTCTGGTGGAGGTACTGGCCGTAGCGGTCGACGAGCGCGGTGCCGGCAGCGTTCGCCGGTGCCGCCGTGGCCGCCCGGCCTTCGGCGAGCACGCCGGCCGCGGCGAGGGCTGGTACGCCGAGGAGCAGGCGTCGTCGTGATATCGGGGACATGGGTGTGGACTCCTTCTTGTGGGGGGAGTGAAACGTGTCCTGGAGCTACCTGTCGAAGGGCGTGGGTTCGGCCGGTGAGCTCACCCGCAGGCCGTCCCAGCGCCAGCGCAGCAGGCCGTCGCCGTCGTGGTCGCCGGTCACGGCGGCGGTGCCTGGCTGCTCGCCGGGGGCGAGCAGTTCCAGGGCGAAGGCGGCCCGCAGCCTGGTCTGGTGGAAGTCGAGCGGCGTGCTCGGCCCCTGGTACAGCCGCACCTCGACCCGCGCCTCGCCGTCGTCGTTGACGGCCTGCCAGGTTCTGGTCCGGTCGAGGAAGCGCGCGGGAGCGGTGTGCACGACCGCCTGCCGCTCCCCTGCGCGCAGGGCGAACACGCCGTCGCCCAGCTCGCGGGCCTCCACCCCGTGGCCCCGCAGGGTCACGCTCAGCCGCAGGTCGCCGACGTGGAAGACGCTGTCGGCGGGCCGGTCGAGCACGGGGTGGAAGTCGCCGGAGTCGTAGCTGAGCCACCAGGCCGACAGCACGCGCGGGCCTTCCTGATGCTGGCGGCACCAGGCGGCGCTCAGGTCGTGGCCGTTGAGCGACATCCGGGCCCGCAGGACCACGGCCGGGTCGTCGGGGGTGCGCCAGTATCCGAGCAGGGGGCGGCGCTGGACCCAGGCGAACTCCTCGTCGGCGGAGCCGAGGCAGGCGTCCTCGGCGAACCAGGACGTGCCGGTCGTGTCGGAGCTGAATCGGGTGCGCACCTGGTAGGGCACCGAGGGCAGCGCGCGGAAGCGTTCGGCGATGGGCCGCGGGCAGGGCAGCGGCGGCACCAGCAGCGGCGCGACCACCGGCGGCGGTGCCTGCGGCGGCCGCTCCTGGAGCGGCCCTTCCTGCGGCGGCCCTTCCTGCGACGGCACGTGCGGCACTGCCTGGCGGCTCGACTGCCCGGCCGCCACGATGGGCGCGCCCGTCTGCGCGCGCAGGTACGCGGCCAGGTCCGGCTGGATCCTGTCGTGGTAGGCGCGGCTCATCGGGCCGGCGAGCTGGCCGGTGCCGGGATGGAACCGCTCGGCCAGCGCCGCCCAGGTGAGCTCCCTCAGCTGCTCGGCGACGGCCCTGAAGGCTGGATCGGTCACGATCAGCGCGGCCCGCTCCAGCTCCTCCAGCACGACCCTCCCGTAGGCGGGGGAGTTGTACTCGGTGAACCCGCCGGCCTCGTCGTGAAGGGCGAGTACCGCGCGCAGCCGCCGCCTGCCGAAATCCAGCAGCAGCTCGCCGTCCACGAACTCCAGGGCGTCGTCGACGTCACGGGGGGCGGGGGCCGGGGCCTGGGGAGGGCCGGGGCGCAGCAGCTGTCCGGCCGCGGCGGTCGTCACGGCGCCCATCACCGCGATGTTGGTGTAGCCGGGATCGACGTTGCGGCGGAAGACGGACATCGCCGCGTGGTGGAGCGCGGCCCGCACTCGCCGCCGCACGCGAGGCTCGAGCAGCCGGCCGTGGACGGCGAGGACCTGCGCCAGCCGTACCCCGATGAAATCGGCCCAGTTCCAGTCGGCCGGGCTCATCTGCTCGGGCGGCTCCTCCATGAACCATCCCCAGATCCCGTAGTGAGCCGACATCGGGTCGGTCACCTGCAGGTCGGCCAGGGCGTCGAGCACCTCGCCCGCGCGGTCGGCCCTGCCCAGCCGCAGCAGCGCGATGGCGTAGTCGGCGGCCAGCTTGGTCTGGTGCGCCCGGGCGCCCTCGGGGACGCGGGTGTGGTAGCCGGGCCCGGTGGCGGGCGACCAGGGCATCCGCACGTCGGCGTCGTATCGCGCGTCGAGCTCCGCCACGTACTCCTCGAGTCGCATCCGTCCTACCTCCCGTCGTTGACGCAGCGCAGCACCGGGGCGCAGATCAGCGACGCGGGATCGAGGTCGCGGGAGCTGCGGACGTGGAAGACGGCTCGCTCGCCAGGCAGCAGCGTGATCATCATGTCGTCCACGGTGGCGTCCGGATCGAGCCGGTCGGGCAGGAGCGTCAGGTCGCGCAGCAGGGTCCTGGCGGTGACGGTGACGAGGTAGCCGTCGGCCACGGGCCGCACGCCCGCCTCGAAGCCTGCGGGGGGAAGCGCCAGGTCGACGTCCTCGGCGAAGAACCGGATGACGCGCGTCTCGTCCATGGCGGCCACCAGCAGCTCGGCCGAGGGGTCGGCGGCGGTGGCCACGTGGGGAGGCAGCGCGATCCTGCTCACGCTCCTCGGCGGCACCCGCACCCGCGCCGACTCCTTGGCCAGCGGCTCGCCGGTGAGGCTGCGGCGCACCAGCTCCAGCTCGCCCGACCATGGCTCGGGGCTGTCGTTGACGGCGACGAGGGCGCCGTCCTGGACGGTCAGCAGGCGGTCGGCGTAGGCGCGGCGCAGCGCGTACCAGAGGGGTTTGCGGCGCCCGTCGCCGTCGATCGCGGACCAGGAGGTGACCGGCCAGCAGTCGTTGAGCTGCCAGACGATCGTGCCCATGCAGGACGGCATGAGCGAGCGGAACCTCTCGACGCCGAAGCTCACCGCCCTGGCCTGGTTGAGCTGGGTGAGGAAGTGCCAGTCGTCGAAGGTGGCGGGCGGCGGCAGGTGCCCGTCCAGGCCGCGCAGGAGCTTGCGCTGACCGTCGACCGCCTTCTGGTGGGAGGAGTCGGCAGTGAGGGGGCCGTGCGTGACGGAGCGGCGCAGGGTGGCGTGGGTGGGAGGGCCCTGGAAGCCGAACTCGGCGACGAAGCGTGGCCGCCAGTCGGCGTAGCCGGTGTAGTCGCGCTCGTTCCAGACGTCCCAGATGTGGACGGTGCCGTGCTCGGGCGCGTTAGGATGGCGGCTGTCGTCGCCCGAGTACGGCGTGCCCGGCCAGTACGGCCTGCTGGGGTCGAGCTCGGCGACGATGCCGGGCAGCACGTCCAGGTAGTAGCCCGCGCCCCAGCTGCGGTCCGCCAGCTGCTCGCGCCAGCCCCAGTCGGCGTGGCCCATGAAGTTCTCGTTGTTGCCGATCCACAGCACCAGGCTGGGGTGCGGCGCCAGACGGACCACCTGCTCGCGGGCCTCGGCGGCGACCTCGGCGGCCAGGGGGTCGTCCTCGGGGTAGGCGGCGCAGGCGAACAGGAAGTCCTGGAAGACCAGGAGGCCGAGCTCGTCGGCCAGGTCGTAGAAGTCGTCGCTTTCGTACAGGCCGCCGCCCCACACCCGCAGCAGGTTGACGTTGGCCTCGCAGGCCTGGGCGAACCGCTCGGCCAGGCGCTCGCGGGTCACGCCTGCGGGAAAGCAGTCGTCGGGGATCCAGTTGGCGCCGCGCACGAACACCGGCACGTCGTTGACGACGAGGGTGAAAGCCGATCCCTGCTCGTCAGCGGTGGTGTCCAGCCGGATCGAGCGGAAGCCGACGTTGCGCCGCCAGGTCTGTCCCGTCTCCTCGAGCACGACGGTGAGCGGGCTGAGCGGCTGCGGGCCGTAGCCGCGGGGCCACCACAGGTCGGGCTCGTCCACGCGCATCTCCAGGACCGCCTCGCACGCGCCCGGCGCCAGCCGTGCCCGGGCGAAGGCCCCCGCGACGGTGGTGGTCAGCGTGATCGGGACGTCGGCGGCGCGTTCGACCGAGACGTGGACCCGCACCAGGCCGTCGCGCCCGTCGAGGGTGACCTCCGGGCGGACCTGGGCGAGGCGGGCGGTGCTCCAGGTGTGCAGGGCGGCCGGCCGCCAGATGCCGGAGGTGACGAGGGTGGGGCCCCAGTCCCAGCCGAAGTTGCAGGCCATCTTCCTGATGAACTGGTAGGGCTCGGGATAGGGGCTCGGGCGTCCGCCGCTGACGGCCCGTTGCGCCTCGGCGTGGTGGTACGGGGACTCGAACTCGACGGCCAGCGTGTTGCGGCCCTGACGCAGCAGCTCGCGGACGGGGAAGCGGTAGGAGCGGTGCATGTTGGCGACCGCGCCGACCCGCTCGCCGTTCAGGGTCACAGTGGCGACGGTGTCCAGACCGTCGAAGGCCAGGTCGGCCCGGTCGAAGTCGTCGCCGTCGACGGCGAAGTCGGTCTCGTACCGCCAGGCCGTACGGCCGATCCAGGCCAGTCCGTCCTCGTTGTCGTCCAGGTAGGGGTCAGCGATGAGCCCAGCCGCGAGCAGGTCGGTGTGCACGCAGCCGGGAACGGTGGCGGGCACGTTCTCGATGGCCACCTCGGACGAGACTGCGGTCACGGTCCACCCGTGATCCAGCGGTCGGTACACACTCACATGGTCTCCTCTGGATGCACTTAAGCGCATAAGCAATGGGGACGATATGGCCGCCGCTCCTTCAGGTCAATACCGTAATCAAGCTGGCATGCGATCCATGATCGCGCTTTATGAGGCGCTTCAGCGAAGTATTGACAACGGGGCGGATTGCCACCCATAGTGACGGCCCACCCCCTTGAACGGAGCTCTCATGCGAGAACGACCGCCGGGCCTGTATGCCGCCGCCCTCACCGCGCTCGCCGGCACTGCCCTCACCGCCGTCGCCGGCTGCTCGGGTGGCCCCGCCGAGCCCGCTTCGGGCGGGCGGACCCGGATCACCGTCGCGGACCTGCCGCCCACGACCCAGCAGAACGTGCGCCAGCAGTTTCTCAACCAGGTCGCGGCCTTCGAGAAGGCCAACCCCGACATCGACATCGAACCGCGCGAGTCCAAGTGGGAGGCCAAGACCTTCGCCACCCGCCTGGCCGGCGGCCAGGTGGAGACGGTCTTCCAGGTCCCGCTCACCGAGCCGCAGGGGCTGATCAAGCGGGGCCAGGTCGCCGACATCAGCGGTGAGGTCAGCGCGCTGCCGCATGCCGCCACGTTCGACAAGCGCGCGCTGGCGCCCGCGACCGACCAGGCCGGCCGCATCTACGGCCTGCCCACCAGCCAGTTCGCCCTCGGCCTCGTCTACAACAGGCAGCTGTTCGACAAGGCGGGCCTCGACGTCGCCAAGCCGCCGACGACCTGGGACGAGGTCCGCGCGGCGGCCAAGACGATCACCGACAAGACCGGGGTGCCCGGCTTCGGCGTACCGGCCACCAACAACACCGGCGGCTGGATCTTCACCACGATGACCTACACCTACGGCGGCCGCGTCCAGCAGGACAGTGGCGGCAAGGCCGTCGCCACCCTCGACACCGAGCAGTCCCGCGCCGTCCTCGGCCTGCTCAAGGGAATGCGCTGGACCGACGGCTCCATGGGCACCCAGCACCTGCGCAACGCGGCCGACCTGGCCAAGGACTTCGCCGCGGGCAAGGTCGCCATGATGATCGCCACGCCCAGCTCCTACACCGAGTTCGCGACCCAGTTCGGCGGCGCCGCCGAGGTGTTCGGCATGGCCGCGCTTCCCTCGGCCGGCACGCCTGCGACGCTGCTCGGCGGCAAGGTGGCCGTGGTCAGCCCCAAGGCCACCGCGGCCGAGCGGGCCGCCGCGGTGAAGTGGATCGACTTCTTCTTCCTCAAGCCGCGATACGACACCAAGGCCGCGGCGACGGTCGCCGCCGCCAAGGCCGCCGACGACGTCCCTGTCGGCTTCCCCTACGTCTCCCTGTACGGCCCCGCGGTCGCGGACCCGGTCCTGCAGGCCGAGCGCGAGCACGCCAACGTGCCGGTCGCCAACTTCGAGCCGTACGAGAAGGGCGTGGCCGCCCAAGAGTTCGTCACCGAGCCTGCCGTCGCGGGCCAGGACATGTACGCGGCGCTGGACACAGCGGTGCAGGCGATCCTGACGCGCGAGGACGCCGAGCCGGCCGAGGAGCTGCGCAAGGCCCAGGACAAGGCCGCCGCCGCGCTGGATCGGGCCCGGCAGTGACCGCAGGACGGGAGCGCCGATGACGACGCTGCACCCGCGCCCCGCACGGGATCGGCCGCAGGAGTCGCCGGCCGGTCCCGCGCGGGCAGGCCGCCGGTTCGGCCTGCCGCGCCGCCGGCCGCGTCCGGCGGGCTGGCTGTTCGTGCTGCCCATGGTGGCGGTGTTCGGATGCTTCGCGTGGTGGCCGATCGTGCGCGGCGCCGTGCTGAGCTTCCAGCGCACCAACCTGGTGGAGGCCCCCGTGTGGGTGGGGGCGGACAATTTCGCCGCGCTGCTGGCCGACCCGCTGCTGTGGATCACGGTCCGCAACACGCTCTGGTTCGTCGGGCTGGCGCTGATCCTGGGCTTCCCGCTGCCGATCCTGCTGGCCGTGGTGATGTCGGAACTGCGCAGGTTCGGCGGCCTGTTCCGGGTGCTGGTCTACCTGCCGGTGGCGGTCCCGCCCGTGGTGGCGGTGCTGATGTGGAAGTGGTTCTACGATCCGGACCACGGCCTGTTCAACCAGGCTCTGGCCACGGTCGGGCTGGGCCCCTTCCTCTGGCTGCAGGACACCACCACCGCGATGCCGAGCCTGGTGCTGGAGGCCACCTGGGCCGCCGCGGGCTCGACCGTGCTGATCTACCTGGCGGCGCTCACCTCGGTGCCGGGCGAGCTGTACGAGGCGGCCGAGATGGACGGCGCCTCCATCTGGCGGCGGCTGTGGCACGTGACCCTCCCGCACCTGAGGGGCGTCCTGCTCATCATGCTGCTGCTGCAGATCATCGGCACCTTCCGGGTCTTCACCGAGCCGTTCGTGCTCACCGACGGCGGGCCCGAGGACTCCACGGTGACGATCCTGCTGCTGATCTACCGCTACGCGTTCATCTACGGCGACTACGGCACGGCCGCCGCGCTCGGCGTCCTGCTGGCGATCGCGCTCGGCGTCGTCTCCGCCGTCTACCTGCGTCTGACCAGGAAATGGAGCCGTGCATGAGTGACGACCGCGGCCGGGGCATCGTCTCCGACCTCGACCGCCGGCGGCCCGCCATGCGCTGGTCCCTGCGGCTGACCCAGGGCGTGCTGCTGATGGCCACACTGGTGGTCGGACTGGGGCCGATCCTGTGGACCGCGAAGGGGGCGCTGTCCTCCACCCAGGAGCTGTTGCGCGAGCCGCTGCGGCTGTGGCCCTCCGATGTCCGGTGGGAGAACCTGGCGGCGGCATGGACGGAGCTGAGAGTCGGCCACTACCTGCTGAACACCGTCGTCCTGGTCGGCGGCTCGTGGTTCGTCCAGCTGTTCGTGGCCGCCACAGGGGCGTTCGCGCTCTCCGTGCTCAGGCCCAGGTTCGGCCGGTTGATCTACGGCGCGGTGCTGGTCACCCTCTTCGTCCCGTCCACCGTGTCACTGGTGGCGCTGTACCTGACGGTGCTCGACCTGTCTCTCGTGGACACCCCGTGGGCGGTGTGGCTGCCCGCGGGCGCGCACGCCTTCAACGTGCTGATCATGAAGCAGTTCTTCGACGCGCTGCCGCGGGAGCTGTACCAGGCCGCCCAGGTCGACGGGGCGGGTCCGTTCCGGCTTTTCTGGCAGATCGTCCTGCCGATGTCGCGGCCCATCCTGGCGGTAGTGTCGCTGCTGGCGGTGATGGACGCGTGGAAGGACTTCCTGTGGCCGATGGTCGCCATCTCCGACGCCGAGGCGCACCCGCTGGCCGTCGCGCTGCCCAGGCTGGCCGAGACGGCCGAGCAGAACCAGGTGATCGCCGGCATGCTCGTCGCGATCGTGCCGCCGGTGCTGCTCTTCCTGGTCTTCCAGCGGCACATCATCCGCGGCATCAGCTTCACCGGGCTCAAGGGATGACCGGAGTGATCCCCCCTGTACGGCGGACCGGCACCAGGCCCGCCGTACCAGCGGGTAAGGTGCGAGCGTGAAGCGGCCGACCATCGCCGACATCGCCCAGCGGGTGGGGGTCTCCCAGGGCGCGGTGTCCTACGCCCTCAACGGCCGCCCCGGCGTGTCGGAGGCGACACGAGCACGGGTGCTGAAGGTCGCCGACGAACTGGGCTGGCGGCCCAGTGCCGCGGCCCGCGCCCTCACCGGCGCCCACTCCGGCGCCATCGGCCTGGTGCTGTCCAGGCCGCCGAGCGTCCTCGGCGCCGAGCCGTTCTTCATGGAGCTGTTCAGCGGGATCGAGACAGCGCTGAAGCCCCAGTCGTACGCGCTGATGGTGCAGATGGCCGACGACCAGGACGCCGAGATCGAGGTCTACCGCCGCTGGTGGGCGGAGGGCCGCATCGACGGCGCCATCGTGGTGGAGGTGCACGTCGCCGACCGCCGCACCCCGGTGCTCGAGGCGCTCGGCATGCCCGCCGTGGTGATCGGCGGGCTGCCGGGCAGCGGCTCGCTGGTGTCCGTGCGGTCGGACGAGAGCGCGCCGGTGCACGAGACGGTGCAGTACCTCGCCGCGCTGGGCCATCGCAGGATCGCCCGCGTGGCGGGCCTTCCCCACCTCGTGCACACCAAGGTGAGGGACGAGGCCTTCGCCGAGGCCTGCGCCAGGCTGGGCCTGGAGGAATGCGCCACCCTGCACACCGACTACACCGGTGAGGAGGGAGCGCGCGCCACCCGGCGCCTGATCAGCTCCCCCACGCGGCCGACCGCGATCGTCTACGACAACGACATCATGGCGGTGGCCGGCCTGTCGGTGGCGCAGGAGATGCGCCTGCGCGTGCCCGACGACCTGTCCCTGGTCGCGTGGGACGACTCGCAGCTGGCCCAGGTGGTACGGCCGGCCCTGACCGCGATGCGGCGCGACGTGCCCGCCCTCGGCACGGCCGCTGCCCGCCTGCTGCTGTCGCTCATCGGAGGGGAGACGGTCTCCGACCTGGAGACCGAACCGGCCCAGCTCGCCCCGCGGGGCAGCACGGGCCCGCTGGCTCAGGACCGCTGAGGACAGAACCGCTGAAGGACAGGATCGCTGGAGGACAGGGCGGCTGAGGGCGGAACCGCCGAAGGACAGAACCGCTGAAGGACAGGGCGGCTGAGAACAGGACCGCTGGAAGGACAGGGCGGCGCCGGATCGGCGCCGCCCTGTCTCTCGCTCCCGCTCCTTTCAGGTCGGTCGCGGCCGCGGGCCGAGCCCTACCGTCGCGGCACCTTCATCCGCAGCGGCGCGGTCGTGGCCGTGCCGCCGCCGCTCGTGCCGCTGACCTTGAGGACGAGGGTGACGGTGGTGGGGCGGGAGGGAAGCCGGACGGTCCCGTCCGGTGCGACGATGTCGGGCCTGCTGGAGGAGGCGATCTCCAGGGTGAACGCCCGCGGCAGCCGCGGCAGGGTCAGCGCGGGCTCGTGCCCGCCGGTCACCGGCCCGAGCCGGGTGATGGAGTCGGCGACCATCGGGGCGGTGAGCTCACGCGTGCCGTGCAGGTGCACCAGTTCCAGCGTGAGGTTGGCGTCCCGCATGACGTCGGTCATCTCGGTGTAGGGCTGGTCCTGCTGGTTGAGCAGGCCGAAGTTGAAGCTCTCGCCGTCGCCGGGCCGTCCGGTGACGGCCTGGTCGTAGTAGACGAACCAGCCTGAGCCGACGAAGACCGGGCTGGCTGCCTGAGCCTCGACGAAAGAGCGGTACTTGGCGCCGCGCTCGGCGATCGTCGCCGAGCGGGTGGAGGCGTTGATCGCCCGCAGGCCGCGCTCGGTGGTGCTGAAGGAGTACTCGAGGTTGAGCACCGGCTTGTCGAGCGCCTCGTATTCGGACAGGTAAGCGGCGCTGTCGCTGTAGACGTCCAGTGACACCGCGTCCAACTGGTCGATGCCGCCGATGTTCCAGTCGAGGCTGGTCCGCCAGGTGGGCACCAGCGCGGAGCCCAGGAACAGGTGATGGGGATCCTGCTTCCTGATGGCGGTGCGCACAGCGGTGTAGTACGTCTTGGACGCCAGGCGGATGAACCCCTTCATGTCCTGCGCGGGCAGCCTGGCGACGTCGATCGGGGTCGCCGCCAGCGCCTCGAAGGAGTCGGCGGTCACGCCGAGGACCGCGTTGACCCGCGCCAGGTCCTGCCCGTAGGCGCCGGCCATGTAGGTCGCGAAGGCACGCTTGGCCGGGAGTGTGGCGTCCTTCAGCAGGATCTCCTTGACCACGTCGGAGTTCCAGCCGCGCTCGTTGTCGAAGAAGTAGCCGATCAGCCAGGGATCGGTGCTCCGCGCTGCCAGGCCGCGGGCGGCGATGTGCCGGTCGAGCTTGGCGGCGAACTCGGGGTCGAACGGGTCGATCGCCCACAACACCTTGATCACATCGGCGGGCGCGGGAACCTGGTCGATGTACGGCAGGCGCAGCCCCGGATCGCGGGCCCACTTGCTCAGCCCGTTGAACCCCCAGTCGACCAGCCGCCGCGTGGTGACCTTCCGCCACTCGCGCTCCCAGCCTCGCCCGTACTTGCGCATGAGGTTGGCCTTGACGAAGCTCACCACGTCGCCGCGCTCGGTCGTGGCGTAGGCCTCCCTGTAGCGCACCGGGTCGGGCAGCGACTCGAACACCTCACGCGGGCCGCCGTCTGGCTCCTTGTACAGCGTGCCGTACCCCCACTCGTCGTGGGAGACCGAGTCGACGCCCTTGAGCAGGAACGGGTAGCCGTCGGGGGTGACGAACCACCACTTCCCCTCGATCTTCCTGAGCCGGAAGAACCCTTCGGCGGGCTGCTTGCCCAGCGCCTTGACGCCGCCGTACCGGTCGTGGACGGCGCTGTCCAGGGACACCTCCTCCAGCCGCTCCCACTCCTGCTCGCGGTCTTCGCTCAGCCGGGCGTCGGAGGTCACCTTGCCCGGCCAGTCCTCGTACAGGTACTGGCCGTACTGGTCGGCCAGCTTGGTGTGGCGGCTCAGCTCGTGCCGCAGTCCGTCGGCATCCAGCGGCGGCGCGGGGTTCGGGCCCGTCTGTCCGCTGCCCCGGGTCAGCTCGATCTCCGAGAGCGGGATGTGCAGGTACTGGTTGCCTCTGCTGAGCTGGATCCGAAGGAAGCGGGCCGACCTGCCGGTCATCGGGATCTCGAGCCGGTAGTCGAGCTCGGTGCGGGCCCGCACCCCGCGGGTGGCGATCCGATAGGTGGTCTCCGCCTCGGCCCGGTAGGTGACGGTGATCTCGTCGAAGCCCCAGAACTGGTTCGGCGCCTTGCTGAAGATCTTGATCGTGTCGAGCGGGTGGTCGGCCAGCAGGTCGAAGACCACCGACACCGTCTTGGGGGCGTCGGCGCTGCCTCGCCATCCCACATAGCGGGTCAGGTCGCGGTCGAACAGCTCGCCGTGGCTGAACGGCACGACCCCTCCGCCGTTGTCCGGCACGCCGTCGTGCGGGGTGACCCCGGCGTAGTAGTTACCCGCGTCCACCATCCCCGGGCGCGGGATCTGCCTGACGGGCTTGGTGATCTCCGCGCGCAGCGCGTCCGCCGAGAACGGCGGCGCGGGGGAGGCACCCGGCTCGCCGGTGCCCGGGTGGACGGAGATCTCGTTCAGCGCCATGTGCTGGTACTCGTGCAGGCGGGCGATCGTGATGATGACCAGGCGGGCGGTACGGTTTCCCAGGTCCACGGTGAGGGTGTTGTTCAGCGGCACGCCCGCGGGCAGCGGGCTGGCGGTGCCGTACCAGGGCTGGGCTTTGATCGAGGTGTAGTCGTCGTCGGCCTCGGCGCGGGTGCGCACGGACACGGCGGCGATGCCGAAGTAGCGGTTGGGGGCGTTGCTGACGATCGTGATCTGTTCGAGCGGGTGGTCTCTCAGCAGGTCGATGACGACGGAGACCTCTTTGTACCTGGCCGAGCCGTCGCCTGCCCACTGGGCCCTGGTGGTGACCGACGCGTCGGCCAGCGCGCCATGGCCGAAGGCCAGCAGCCCGCTCTGGTTGAGGTCGGGGCCCGCGCCGGAGTTGGGCGCCTGGTCGTAGGCGTAGGCGCCGGTGGTCAGAGCGGGCTGGGGCTGGGCCCGCGCGGGCAGGGAGACCAGCAGCGGGACGACGAGCACGAGAAGTGCGGTCAGAAGCCTGGATAACACGAGCTGAAACCCTTCAGTGCTGTGGCTCCGCATCGGGGGCTTCATCGGAAAATGGCAGGACCTCCCCCGAGTGTTTCTCTGTTCCCGCTGCTCATCCGCGCTAGTCGCCGGTGCGTACACCTGGGTGGCCTGCTTCTTGCAGACGTCACGATGACGAAACATTCACGAGATGTCAACGACTTGTTCGCTGAATTGCTTAAGCGCTAAAGTCGGGTTGTGTCTGAGTCTCCATGTGCTGCGTCATGAGGTGGCGGTGCTGCGCACGCGCCGGAGCAGGCTTCGACGGCGCGGCGTTGCACAGGACGGCCTACGGCGTGGCCGCCCGCGTGGAGACGGGCGGGTCAGCGCCCTTCTTCCCTCAGCACCCGCTGGGCGACCGCGAAGGCGGAGTTGGCGGCCGGCACGCCGCAGTAGACGGCCGTCTGGAGCAGCACCTCGCCGATCTCGTCGGGGGTGAGCCCGTTGCGCAGCGCGCCCCGCACGTGCATGGCCAGCTCGTCGAGGTGACCGTGCGCGACCAGGGCGGTGAGGGTGATGCAGCTGCGGGTGCGGCGGTCGAGCCCTGGCCTGGTCCAGATCTCGCCCCACGCGTAGCGGGTGATGAGGTCCTGGAAGTCGCGGGTGAACGGCGTGGTCGCCGCGATCGCCCTGTCGACGTGGGCGTCGCCGAGCACGTCCCGCCGTACGCTCATGCCGGTGACAGGCGCGCGCAGGTGCGCCTCGAGGGCGGCCGTGACGGCCGCGGGCCTGTCCACGTTGGCCAGGTGGGCCGCCGAGGGGATCTCCACGAGCGTGGCGTCGGGCAGCCCGTCGGCCAGCTCCCTGCCATGGGAGGGCGGGGTGGCGGGGTCGTCGCGGCCCGCGACGACCAGGACGGGCCGGAGAATCCCACCGAGGTCGGCGCGCAGGTCGTAGCGGGCGAGCGCCTCGCAGCAGGCCGCGTACGACAGGGGATCGGTGGCCGCGAGGTCGTCGAGGAGGGCGGGGGAGGGCTCGCCCGCGAACCAGCGCGACCGCGCGCCCTCCAGCAGCGGGGCGGTGCCCTTGCCGCGCACCAGCGCGGCCCGCTCCAGCCAGGGCTGCCCTTCGCCGAAGCGCGCGGACGAGCACACCATGGCCAGCGACCTCACCCGCGAAGGGTGATGGAGCGCGAGGTGCGCGCCGATCGCGCCGCCGAGCGAGATGCCCGCGTAGTGGAAGTCGTCCCATCCCTGGGCGTCGGCCAGGCGCAGCACCAGCTCGGCCAGGCCGCCGACGGTCGCCACCTCGCCTGGCTGCGACCCGCCGTGCCCGGGCAGGTCGAAGCGGAGCACGCGGTGACGCAGCGCGAGCGCGCCCATCTGCGGCTCCCATACGCGCAGCGAGGTGCCGAGCGAGGGCCCGAGGATCAGCGGGACACCGCCCTCCCCGCCGTCGAGACGATGATGCGGCAGACTCACGCGCTCTCCCCGAGGGTGCGGCGGCTCACGGTCCCGCCGACGGCACGGCGGCTCACAAGCTTCTCTCGCGTACGGCGAGGCGTGGTGGCGGGGCGGGTCACGGGGTCTCTCCTGGGGTGCGGCGCAGGGCTCGATCGACGAGGGCGGGCGCCGAGCCGAGGTAGTGGGTCGGGTCGAGCAGGTCGTCGAGGGCGAGCCGGTCGCCCACCGCCTGCTCGAGCGCCTCCCTGAGCCCCTGACCGGGGGAGGCCCCGGCGAGCAGGGCCCTGGCGCGCTCCTTGCCGAGAACAGGGGTCAGCTCGGCGGCGAGACGTTCGGAGACGATGAGGCCGCCCGTCAGGTCGAGGTTCGCGCGCATCCGCTCCCGATCGACCCGCAGCCCCTCCACCAGGTCGGCGGCGTCCCTCGCCGCGCCGCCGACCAGGCGCAGCAGGTCGCGCAGGGTCTGCCACTCGGCATGCCAGGCCCCCGAGGGACGCTCGTCCTCGGCGGCCAGCGCGCCGTAGAGGACGGCGGCCAGCGCGGGGGCCCTGCGCGCGGCGGCGGCGATCCAGGTGGCGCGCACCGGGTTGCTCTTGTGCGGCATGGCCGACGAGCCGCCCCCCGCCGCCTCGCTCACCTCGCCGATCTCGGTACGCGAGAGCACCAGCACGTCGGCGGCCATCTTGCCGAGGGCGCCCGCGGTGAAGGCGAGCGCGCCGCCGAGGTCGGCGACCGGCGTGCGCAGCACGTGCCATGGCAGGACGGGCTCGGCCAGCCCGGTCTCGCGAGCGAACCCGGCGACCAGCGACGGCCCCACCCCAGCAGGCCCCCCACCCGACCCCGCCGAGCCTTCCAAGCTGCCCGAGCCGCCCGGGCCTTCCGAGGACTTCGAGCTCTCCGCAACCTCCACGAGGGCGGGTCCCGGCGAACCGGGCGGCACCGCCGACGTAGCAGGGCCCTCCGAGATGGCGGAGAAGGCGGCCATGGTGCCGGCCGCGCCGCCGAGCTGGGCGGGGAGGGAGCGCCGTACGGCCAGCAGCCGGTCGTGGGCGTCCAGGGCCAGCGCCCGCCACCCCGCCGCCTTGAGCCCGAACGTGGTCGGGACGGCGTGCTGGGTCAGCGTCCGCCCCGGCATCGGCGTGTCGCGGTGCTCGGCGGCCAGGACTGCGAGCGCGCCCGCCGTACGGGCCAGGTCGGACAGGACGGCGCCGAGCGCGCGGTGGGCGACGAGCATCAGCGCGGTGTCCATGATGTCCTGGCTGGTCGCGCCGAGATGCACGTACGGCGCCGCCCTGTCGCCGACCGCGGCGGTCAGGTCGGCGACCAGGGGGATCACCGGGTTGCCGCCCTCGCGGGCGCGCAGAACCAGCGAGGGCAGGTCGAAACGCTCCGCACGGGCGGCCTCGGTCACCCAGAGCCCCGCCTGCTCAGGGACGTGGAAGCCGCCTCCGGCGAGCGACGCCCACGCCCTGGTGAGCGCCGCCTCAGCGTCGAGCAGCGCCTGGAGGAAGGCCTCGTCGCCGGTCGCGGCCGCCACCGCCGAGCCCGCGTGGCCCGCCGACAGCAGCCCGAGATCAGCCGAAGTCAAGGAAGACCGTCTCCTGCTCACCCTGCAGGCGCACGTCGAACACGTACACACCCTCCCGTTCCTCGGCCGCCATCAGCGTCGCCCTGCGGCCGGGCTCGAGGGCGGCCAGCAGCCGGTCGCCGGGCTCGTCACGCAGATAGGCGCGAGTGTAGAGGTGGTGGCCCAGGCCACGCGCGAAGACACAGACCGAGATGTAGGGCAGCCCAGGCATCAGCGTGCGCAGCATCCAGCGCCCGTCGGCGTCGGTGGCGACCCTGCCGAAGCCGGTGAAGTCGAGGCCGTGCCTGCCGATGATCGCCCCCGTCACCGGATCACGCCGCAGCGAGCCGGGCGCGCCGCGCAGCCCGCCGTCGGGGTCCGACTGCCAGAACTCCAGCAGCGCGTCGGGGACGGGCTCGCCCGCTCCGTCGTAGACCCTGCCGTGGAGCACGATGCCGCCGTGGGCCAGGTCGCCGCCGCCCGCGAACGGCAGCGCGTAGCCGTAGAACGGGCCGACGGTCTGCGAAGGCGTGGGTTTGATCATGATTCCATCCAGGTCGCGGAGGGGCCGTCCAGCACGATGTCCCACCGGTAGCCGAGCGACCACTCGGGAACCGACAGGTCGTGGTCGTAGGCCGCGATCATCCGCTGCCTGGCCCGCTCGTCCAGGACGGAGTTGAAGATCGGGTCGTAGGGGAACAGTGGATCGCCTGGAAAGTACATCTGGGTGATCAGCCGCTGCGCGAAGGCCGTGCCGAACAGCGAGAAGTGGATGTGCGCCGGCCGCCAGGCGTTGCGGTGGTTGCGCCACGGGTAGGCGCCGGGCCTGACCGTCGTGAACGCGTAGCGGCCCTCGTCGTCGGTCAGGCAGCGGCCGACGCCGGTGAAATTGGGGTCGAGCGGCGCCGGATGGTCGTCGCGCTGGTGCAGATAGCGTCCCGAGGCGTTGGCCTGCCACACCTCGACAAGCTGGCCGCGTACGGGGCGCCCCGCCCTGTCGAGGACCCTTCCGGTCACCGTGATGCGCTCGCCGAGCGGCTGACCCTGATGCTGACGGGTGAGGTCGGCGTCGAGGGCGGTCACGTCCGTGACGCCGAAGACAGGGCCGGTCAGCTCGGCGGCCTCGGGGTCGTCCACCACCACGAGCGGCTGGTGCGGGTGGCGCAGGGCGCTGCTGCGGTAGGGGGCGAAGTCGCGGGCGGCATGGTGCCGCTCGACCCCCTCCTTCAGGTACGCCTCGTGCAGGTCGGCGATCTCGGCGGAAATGCGTTCTTGGGTCATGAATTCCTCAGCGCTCCAGGACGACGGCCAGGCCCTGGCCGACGCCGATGCACAACGCCGCGAGGCCGAGGCCCGAGCCCGCGGAGGCCAGCTGGTGGGCGACGGCGCCGGTGATGCGCGCGCCCGAGGCCCCGAGCGGATGGCCGAGGGCGATGGCCCCGCCGCGCGGGTTGACGATCGAGGGGTCGAGGTCGGGCAGCTCGGCCAGGCACCCCAGCACCTGGGCGGCGAAGGCCTCGTTCAGCTCGACGACGGACGGCTCGCGTCCCCTCAGCGCCTTCCTCATCGCCTCGACGGGGCCGAGGCCGAAGTACTGCGGCTCGATCGCGCTGACCGCGCTGCCGGTGATCCTGGCCAGCGGCTCACGCCCGATGGCGGCCAGGCCGTCCGCGTCGCACAGCAGCAGCGCGGCGGCGCCGTCGTTGAGCGGGGAGGAGTTTCCCGCCGTCACCGTGCCGCCCTCGCGGAAGGCGGGCTTCAGCCTGGCCAGCGCCTCCATCGAGGTGTCCTCGCGGATGGACTCGTCCCTGACGACCTCGCCGACGGCCACCATCTCGGCGCCGAAATCGGCCTTGGCCGCCTTCTGGTGGCTGGCCAGCGCGTAGGCGTCCTGCGCCTGCCTCGAGACGCCGTGCCCGTCGGCGACCAGCTCGGCGCCCTCGCCGAGGGAGACCGTCCACTCGGGGGCCATGCGCGGATTGACCAGGCGCCAGCCCAGCGTGGTGGAGACCAGCTCCTGGTTGCCTGCGGGAAAGGCGCGCGAAGGCTTGGGCAGCACCCACGGAGCGCGGCTCATCGACTCGACGCCGCCCGCGACCACCACCGAGGCGTCGCCGAGGGCGATGGCGCGATAGGCCTGGATCACCGCCTCCATCCCGGAGCCGCACAGCCTGTTGACCGTCGCGCCGGGCACGCCGACCGGCAGCCCCGCCAGCAGCGAGGCCATCCTGGCGACGTTGCGGTTGTCCTCGCCCGCGCCGTTGGCGTTGCCGAACACCACGTCGCCGATCGCGGCGGGGTCGAGGGCGGGGGAGCGGGCCAGCAGCTCCTTGATGACGTGCGCGGCCAGATCGTCGGGGCGGACGCCGGACAGCGCCCCGCCGTACCTGCCGATGGGCGTGCGGACCGCGTCCACGACGAAGACCTCGTTCACAGCGACGACGCTAGGGCGCGATCGCCCCGCCCGCACGCACCGGCTTCCGGTGAGTGGAAGCCAGCGCGATCAGCGGGTAGACAGGGTCGGGACGCGGGCGATCCTGCTCGGGCAGCGCGGCCAGCAGGGCGTCGAGCTCCTCCAGCTCGGCCGGGTGCGCACCGCCGGTCCAGCCGTTGTGCGGCGAGGCCAGCCGCTCGCGCCCTGACCTCTCCTCCGCGCGTGGCGTCGTAGTGGGCCGCCTCGCTGTCGTAGTCGAGCACCCGCGCCTCCTCCCTGTCAGAACCCGATCGGTCAGAAGCTGATCGGTCAGAACCCGATCGGTCAGAACCCCGATCCGGCGGAACCCCGGTCAGTGGGGGCCGGCTTCGTCGCGGTCCGAATCCGTCAGAAGTCGAATTGCGCGAACGGCTCGCCGCGCAGGATCGCCAGGAGCGCCGCCTCCGGATAGGGCACCAGGTCGTCGGGCAGCGCGTCCAGCGGATGCCAGTCGAGCGCGGCGCACTTTCCCGGCTCGGCGTTGTACGGCTCGCCGGTCCACCGCTCGGCGCGGAAGAACAGCCCCATCCTGTCGGGCGCGCGGTGCATGGCGTGCACGAAGGTGAGGTCGGCGGGGTCGACCATCACGCCCACCTCCTCTCTGGCCTCGCGTGCCGCGGCCTCGAGCGCCGATTCGCCCTCCTCCAGATGTCCCGAGGGCAGATGCCACAGGCCGTCGGCGTAGCCGGTGTTCGCGCGCCGTCCGAGCAGGACCCGCCCCTCACGGACGAACAGCACGTGCACGTCCACGATCGCCCTGAACCTGGCCCTCCTCACCTCGTGCGGCGCGACCGCCCCGCCGCGCCGCTCCAGCGCCTGAGCCCACTTCACCGCCACGGCCGCGACCTGCACCAGTTCGGCGCGCAGCAGGTCGGGGTCGTCCTCGGCGAAGGCCTCCATGACCTCCTCGTGCAGCACGTGCCGCCAGGTGTGCCCGCCCTGCCTCGCGGCCGCCTCGAGCTCGGCCCTGGCCTGGGTCGCCGCCGCGGTGCGCTCGGGGCCCGTGCCGTCGGGAAGTTCCTGCACGCCCCACATGGCGTCCTGTGCCACCCGCTCGGCGGCCACGTCGGCCAGCAGCGCGGCCAGCGAGCCCGGCACCCCGTAGTCGCCGTCGCCGAGGGGGAAGAACTGCTCGGCCCGCCACGTCGTGCCGTCGAAGGTCACCAGCGTGACCCCTCCCACCTGGGCGGTGAAGGGCAGCCGCGCGACCAGGTCGGCCTCGATCTCCGCCATGACGTCGGGCTCCGCGCCGTCGGCGACCGTCAGGTGAGGGATCGCGTCGGGATAACGCCCGCCGTACGGCGGAGCCTCGGGCCAGCGGGCGGCCACCGCCCCGGTGAGCTCGCGCAGCGGACCCGCCGGCTCGGGGGCCAGGTAGAGCACGCCGGGGAAGCGGCCGGTCGCACGAAAGGTCAGGTCGAACGCCCTGCGGGCCGCGAACAGCCGTGCGAGCTCGTCGCGCATCCCTGCGTCGATCCGCCCGAGCGTCAGGAACGGGTAGAGGACCGTGACGTGCGCGCCCACGCCGTAGCGGGCGGAGGAGTCGTAGAGCCCGCGCCAGCGCCCCACGACGGGTTCGGCCGCGGGCACGTTCACCACCAGGGCCGTCTGGCCCACCTCGAAGCGCTCCACGCCGTTCGCTCCTCTCCTCGCGCGGTCAGGTGACGGTGTGACCGCCGTTGACGGTGATCTGCTCGCCGTTGACGAACCCCGCCGCGTCGGAGGCGAGGAAGGAGACCACCGCGGCCACGTCCTCAGGGGTGCCCGTCCTGCGCACCGGCGTCTCCGCGACGTAGGCGGCCAGCTCATCGGCGGGCAGGTCCGCGTGCCGCTCGACCGGGATCCAGCCGGGCGCCACGAGGTTGACGGTGATGCCGTGGGGGCCAAGCTCGCGCGCCCACGACCTGGTCAGGCCGAGCTGCGCCCCCTTGGCGGCGACGTAGGCCGACATGCCGGGCAGGGCGCGAGCGAAACTGTCGGAGCCGATCTGGATCAGCCGTCCCCGCCCTCTCGCCTTCATCGCGGGCAGCGCGGCGCGCAGCAGCAGGGTCGGACTCTTGACGAAGAACAGCAGCTGGTCCAGGTGCCCCTGCCAGGTGAGCTCCTCGACCGTGATGCTCGGCTGCGGGCCCGTGGCGTTGGCGACGACGACCTCCACGGGGCCCAGCGCCCTGCCGACCTCGGCGAACAGTGTCGTGACCGACTCCTCGTCGGTGACGTCGGCGGCGAACGCCTCGGCGGCGCCGCCCTTCCGCCTGATCTCCTCGACCACCGCTCGAGCCGCCTCGGCGCCCGAACGGTAGTTGACGGCCACCGTCCAACCGTCGGCGGCCAGTCGCCTGGCGAGAGCGGCGCCGAGTCCTCTGGAGGCTCCCGTCACCAGCGCGACGGAACCGGTTCGTTCGATCATGGTGGACACGAACTCTAGCGGGCGGCGCCCCTCTCCACCTGCTCGGCTACCCTGGGGCGCGATGAACGAGCTCGACCTGACCCGCTACCCCGCCAACCCTCGCGACCAGCTGCGCGCGTGGGACGCCGCCGACGAGTACCTCCTGCGGCACCTCGGCGACACCCTCCACGGCGACGTGGTCGTGTTCGGCGACCGGTGGGGAGCGCTGGTCACCGCGCTGGCCGCCCACCGGCCCACCCAGATCACCGACTCCTTCCTCACCCAGGAGGCCACCAGGGCCAACCTGAAGCGCAACGGGATCGACGAGGGACAGGTGCGCCTGCTGTCCACCAGGGACACCCCGCCCGACCGCGTCGACGCGCTGCTGGTGCGGGTGCCCAAGAACCTCGCGCTGCTGGAGGACCAGCTGCACCGCCTGGCGCCCGCCGTCCACGAGGGCACGGTCGTGGTCGGCGCCGGCATGGTCACCGAGATCCACACCTCGACCCTGCGGGCCTTCGAGCGCATCCTCGGCCCCACCAGGACCTCCCTGGCCGAGCGCAAGGCGCGCCTCATCTTCTGCGCCCCAGACCCCTCGCTGCCGAGAACGCCGAGCCCGTGGCCGGTCAGCTACGCCCTGCCCGACGACGTCGGCCCCGCCTCGGGGCGCACCGTCGTCAACCACGCCGGCATCTTCTGCGCCGACCGCCTCGACATCGGCACCAGGTTCCTGCTGCGCCACCTGCCGGGCAGCAGGGGCCCGGAGCGCGTCGTGGACCTCGGCTGCGGCAACGGCGTGGTGGGCCTGTCCATGGCGCTGGCCAACCCCGAGGCCGAGGTGCTGTTCGTCGACGAGTCGCACCAGGCGGTCGCCTCGGCGTGGGCCACCTACCAGGCCAACCCCGGCTCCCAGGCCGGGGCCGCCGCCCGCTTCGCGACGGGCGACGGCATGGCGGACGTCGAGCCGGGCTCGGTCGACCTGGTGCTCAACAACCCGCCCTTCCACACCCACCGCGCCACCACCGACGACACGGCCTGGCGGATGTTCACCGGATCCCGTACGGCGCTGCGCAGGGGCGGCGAGTTGTGGGTGATCGGCAACAGGCACCTCGGCTACCACGCCAAGCTGCGCAGGCTCTTCGGCAACTGCGAGGTCGTCGCCAGCGACCCGAAGTTCGTCGTCCTGCGCGCCGTCAAGCGCTGAGCCGGCGGGCCGTCATGGCCGCGTCCGCACCGACAGGATCCTCCCCTCGCGCTGCTCGGCGGCCTTGTTCGCGTCGGGCGCCGTACACAGGAACAGCGTGCGCCCGTCGCCCCCGCCCAGCGCGCAGGCGAAGACGCCGAGCTCGCCCGCGCTGACCTCGTCGACGATCTCGCCGCCCTCACGGACCCTGACGGCTCGGTTGCCGCCCGCATCGGCCGCCCAGATCGTGCCGTCCACGTCGAGCGCCAGGCCGTCGGGCGCGCTGCCCTCGGGCAGCTGCGCCCACGTGCGCCTGCCGCCCAGCGATCCGTCGGGGGCGAGGTCGAAGGCGGTCAGCCGCCCCGCCCACGACTCGGCGACGACCAGCGTCGCGCCACCGTCGGTGATGACCATGCCGTTGGGGAAGCGCATCCCCTCCGCGACCACCGTGACCGAGCCGTCCTGGTCGACCCGCAGCAGGACGGTGTCGGGCCCGGCGAAGTCGATGGTCCCGACGTAGGCGCGGCCGTGGCCGTCCATCACCAGGTCGTTGCTGAACTGCGTGCTGTACGGCGACAGGTCGGCGTACTCCACCGCCTTGCCCTCGCTCACTCTGAGGAGCTTGTTGTCCATCATCGAGACCACGAGCAGGTCGCCGTCGGGCAGCCATCCGAGACCGGACGGCGCGCCGGGCACCTCGACGACGGGCTCGGCCGTGCCGTCCATCGAGATCGCGAAGACCTGGTAGCGCCAGAAGTCCGAGACCCACAGGCGCCCCTCGTGCCAGCGCGCCCCCTCGAAGAACGCGCCCCCACTGACCAGCGTTTCCATGACTGTTCCTCCTTTTCGCAGGAGACGTAGAAACCGGGGCCCCCTTTCTCGACATCCGGCCGGAAAAATCTTGGAAGAATCTTGGACGGGGCCCGGTAACGTCGTGCGCATGGAGCCTGACCAGTACGTCCGGGTACGCGGCGCGAGGGTGCACAACCTGCGTGGCGTGGACGTCGTCATGCCGCGCGACGCCCTGGTCGCCTTCACCGGCGTGTCGGGCTCGGGCAAGTCGTCGCTGGCCTTCGGCACCCTCTACGCCGAGTCGCAGCGCCGCTACCTGGAGTCCGTCGCGCCCTACGCGAGGAGGCTGCTGCACCAGGCGGGCACCCCCGACGTGGACGACATCACAGGACTGCCGCCGGCGGTGGCGCTGGAGCAGCGCAGGTCGGTGCCGTCGAGCCGCTCGTCGGTCGGCACGGTGACGATGATCTCCAACTCGCTGCGGATGCTGCTGTCGAGGGCGGGCCGCTATCCGGAGGGCGCCGAGCGGCTCGACTCCGACGCCTTCTCGCCCAACACGGCGGTGGGCGCCTGCCCCGAGTGCCACGGCCAGGGCGTGGTCTACGAGGTCACCGAGGAGTCCCTGGTCCCCGACCCCTCGCTGAGCGTCAGGCAGGGCGCGATCGCCTCATGGCCCGGCGCGTGGCAGGGCAAGAACCTGCGCGACCTGCTCGGCGTCCTGGGCTACGACATCGACAGGCCGTGGCGCGAGCTGCCAGCGGAGCAGCGCGAGTGGATCCTGTTCACCGACGAGCAGCCGGTGGTGACCGTCCATCCCGAGCGCGACCCCGACCGCATCCAGCGGCCCTACCAGGGCAAGTACTCCAGCGCCAAGCGCCTGGTGCTGCACGCCTACGCCGATTCCAAGAGCGAGACCAGCAGGAGGAAGGCCGAGCGGTTCCTGGTCGGCGCGGCCTGCCCGTCGTGCGGGGGGCGCAGGCTGCGTCCCGAGGCGCTGGCCGTCACCTTCGCCGGGCACGACATCGCCGAGCTGGCCTCGATGCCGCTCCAAACGCTGGCAGGCGTGCTCAGGCCGTACACCGAGGGCCAGGGGGCGGCCGCCGTGCTGTCGCAGGACCTCATCGCCCGGATCGACGTCCTGGTCGAGCTCGGGCTCGGCTACCTCAGCGCGAGCAGGAGCAGCCCCACCCTGTCGGGCGGCGAGCTGCAGCGGCTGCGCCTTGCCACCCAGCTGCGCTCGGGCCTGTTCGGCGTCGTCTACGTCCTCGACGAGCCGTCGGCGGGGTTGCACCCCGCCGACACCGAGGCGCTGACCTCGGTGCTGGTACGGCTGAAGCGCTCGGGCAACACCGTCTTCCTCGTCGAGCACGACCTCGACGTGGTGCGCACCGCCGACTGGGTGGTCGACGTCGGCCCAGGAGCGGGGGTGCACGGCGGCACGATCCTGCACAGCGGCCCGGTCGGCGAGCTCGCGGGGGTCGAGGAGTCGGTCACCCGCCGCTACCTGTTCCGCGCGCCTTCGGCACGGGCGGGTGCGCCCCGCACGCCCCGCGGATGGCTGAAGCCGCGCGGCATCACCCGCAACAACCTGCGCGGCCTCGACGTCGACGTGCCCCTCGGCGTCTTCACCGCGATCACAGGGGTGTCGGGCTCGGGCAAGTCCACGCTGCTCGACGCGCTGGGCTCCAGCGACGAGACCGACAGGGTGGTGCGGGTCAACCAGCAGCCCATCGGCCGCACCCCGCGCTCCAACCTGGCCACCTACACCGGCCTGTTCGACGTCGTCCGCAAGCTGTTCGCCGCCACCGACGAGGCAGGAAGGCGCGGCTACGACGCGGGACGTTTCTCCTTCAACGTCCAGGGCGGGCGCTGCGAGACCTGCAAGGGCGAGGGCTACGTCTCGGTCGAGCTGCTCTTCCTGCCCAGCACCTACGCCCCGTGCCCCGACTGCCACGGCGCCCGCTACAACCCGGCCACTCTGGAGATCACCTATGACGGGCTGACGATCGCCCAGGTGCTCGACCTGACGGTGGACGACGCCTACGCCTTCCTGCCGGCGGCGCGGCGTCAGCTGGGCACGCTGCGCGATGTCGGCCTCGGCTACCTGCGGCTCGGCCAGCCCGCCACCGAGCTGTCCGGCGGGGAGGCCCAGCGCGTCAAGCTCGCCTCCGAGCTGCAGCGCACCGGCAGGGGCCGCACCCTCTACCTGCTGGACGAGCCGACCGCGGGGCTGCACTCCGCCGACACCGAGGTGCTGATGCGCCAGCTCGGCGCCCTCGTGGACGGCGGCGCCACCGTGGTCGTCGTCGAGCACGACCTCGACGTCATCCTGGCCGCCGACCACGTCATCGACCTGGGGCCGGGCGGCGGCGAGCAGGGCGGCACGATCGTCGCCCAGGGCACGCCCGAGGAGGTGGCCGCCGCGCCAGGCAGCCGCACCGCCCCCTACCTGCGAGCGCACCTGCCCGGCTCCCGCCCCTGAGACGCGGCGCGTCGCGGCGGCCGTCGGAGTGACCCCGGCGGCGCTCCGACACTGTTGACAAAAAAAGTTGTCGGTGCGAGGCTGAAGCCACACCGCAAGGAACATGAGGAGACGACATGCGAAAGATCACGGCTGCCTTCTTCATCTCCCTCGACGGCGTCGTCGAGTCTCCCGACCAGTGGCACTTCCCCTACTTCAACGACGAGATGGGCGCCGCGATCGGCGCGCAGATGGCCGAGTCCGACGCCATGCTCATGGGCCGCGTCAACTACGAGGAGTGGGCCGCCTACTGGCCCAGCAAGAGCGGCCAGGGCGACGTCTTCGCCGACCACATCAACAACGTCAAGAAGTACGTCGTCTCGAACACGCTCGACTCGGCCGACTGGACCAACAGCACGCTGATCAAGGGAGACTCCTTCGTCGAGGAGCTCACCGCGCTCAAGCGGCAGGACGGCGGCACCATCTCGATGAGCGGCAGCGCCACCCTGGTCAGATCGCTGCTCGAGCACGACCTGCTCGACGAGCTCTACCTGATGGTCCACCCGATCGTCGTCGGCGCCGGCCAGCGACTGTTCGAGGGCACCGGCCAGATCCCGCTCAAGCTCGTCTCCTCCACCACCTTCGAGACAGGCGTCCTCTCCCTCGTCTACTCAACGGAGCCGAAGTGACCACCAGGACCACCGCCGACTAGCTGCTCGTCAAGCAGGGCGCGGCCCCTGTGGATCTCCCACCCCGACAGGCGCGCTCTCGTCGAGCCCCTGCCCGACGGCGTGCGCGAGGCGGCCGGCCCGCAGGAGGCCGCCGTGGCCCTCGTCTCCGCCGACGACGCCGCCTCGTCAGGGTGCCGAAGCCCGGCGAGCGGGCCTTCACCGGCGGCAGATGACCGTCAGGCCTTGCGATAGACGGTGACGGCGAAGGGCCGATGGGTGCCGGTGTCGACCCGGTCGGTCACGGGCGACAGCGAGCGGTCGGCGTCGGCGAACCTGTGCAGGCTCGCCGCCTCGGGCCACGGATGCACCAGCACCAGCACCCCGCCTTCGGCCAGCAGCCCCGCCAGCCGCCGCGAGGCCTGGCGAAGCCGTCCCGACCTGCCCACGTAGTAGAGCGTCTCCGCGCAGAAGACCAGGTCGAACCGCTCTTCAAGAGGATGGCTCAGGAGGTCGGCATGGACGAACCTGGCCTTCTCCGTCCGCTGCCTGGCCCGCTCCAGGGCCCGTGTGGAGATGTCGATCCCGACGATCTCGGCGTCGGGGAAGCGCCGCGCCAGAGTGTCGGTGAACACCCCCTCCGCGCACCCCACCTCCAGAATCCGCCGGTACGGCAGGCGGGGAACCGCCTCCAGCGTCATGGCGTACTTGTGCCGCTCGTAGGCGTCGCTCCCGAGCCTCCACGGATCGGGCGTGCGGTGCCACCAGTCGAAGTAACGGCGCAGGAAGACGCCCTGCCCCCGAGGGGAGAGCAGGGACATCATCCGGAAGAAGGTCCGATGCATCCGCTCGGCGAGTTCCGTCATGCTGTCTCCCTTGATCGAGAAGCACTCAAGGGAAACCTAGGATCTGGAACGCCGACGGGCTAGTGCTGCCGCCGTGTTCCCCTCGTCGGGGCCCGGTGCGCGCCGGTCCCCGTGAGGGAGCGGACCGACAGCTCGTCGAACCTGTCGGTGTCGGGCTGCTCCTTGCTCAGCAACGCTCCGGCGACCGCGCACACGAAGCCGAGCGGGATCGACACCAGGCCGGGGTTCTCCATCGGGAAGAAGGCGAAATCGACGCCACGGGGGAGTAGCGACAGGCTGGCCCCGGTGACCGGGTCGACCTTCCCCGACACGACGGGGGAGAAGAACACCAGCAGCAGTGACCCGGACAGCCCGCCGTACACCCCCGCGACGACGCCGGTGGAGTTGAACCTCTTCCAGAACAACGACAGCACGATCGCGGGCAGGTTCGCCGAGGCCGCCATCGCGAAGGCGAGCGCCACCAGGAAGGCGACGTTCTGGTGCCGGGCGACCACCGCGAGCACGACCGCCAGCAGCCCGATCACCAGGGCGGACAGGCGCGCCACCCCGACCTCCTGCGACTCTCTCGGCCTGCCGAACATCAGCACGTGGCCGAAGTAGTCGTGGGCGAGGGAGGTGGAGGAGGCCATGACCAGGCCCGAGACCACCGCGAGGATGGTGGCGAAGGCGACCGCGCCGATGAAGGCGAGCATCAGGTCGCCGCCGACGGGCCCTCCGACGTACTCGCCCAGCACCTGCGCCAGCTGCAGGGCGGCGGTGTTGCCCGCGGGGTCCTGCGCGGTGATCGCCTCGCGCCCGACCAGGGCGGTGGCGCCGAAGCCCAGCGCCAGCGTCATCAGGTAGAAGACGCCGACCAGGCCGATCGCCCAGTTGACCGAGGCGCGGGCGGCGCGGGCGTCGGGCACGGTGAAGAACCTGGTGACGATGTGCGGCAGGCCCGCCGTGCCCAGGACCAGCGCCAGGGCGAGGCTGATGAAGTCGAGCTTGTTCAGCAGCGTCCTGACGGGATCGCCCTCGACGTCCTGGCCGAATTTGACCCCGGGCCGCAGGAAGTCGGGCTGGCCGCTGGCCTTGGCGGCGGCGCCCAGCATCTCGCTCAGGTTGAACCCGAACCTGCCCAGCACCAGCACCGTCAGCACGATCGTGCCCGACATCAGCAGCACGGCCTTGATGATCTGCACCCAGGTGGTGCCCTTCATGCCGCCGAACATCACATAGAAGATCATCATGGCGCCGACCGCGACGATCGTGACGACCTTGGCGGTGTCGGTGGAGACGCCCAGCAGCAGCGACACCAGCGCGCCCGCGCCCACCATCTGGGCCAGGAGGTAGAAGACCGAGACGGTGACCGTGGACACGACGGCCGCCACGCGGACCCTCGGCTGCTGCCGTACGCGGTAGGACAGGACGTCGGCCATCGTGAACCTGCCCGCGTTGCGCATCAGCTCCACCAGCAGCAGCGTCAGCAGCCACGCGACCAGGAAGCCGATCGAGTAGAGGAAACCGTCGTAGCCCGACAGCGCGATGATGCCCGCGATGCCGAGGAAGGAGGCGGCCGACATGTAGTCGCCGGCCAGCGCCAGGCCGTTCTGCGGCCCGGAGAAGGCCCTGCCGCCCGCGTAGAAGTCTTCGGCGCTGCGGGTGTTGCCCCTGACCCAGAACGTGACCACGAGGGTGATGACGATGAAGAGGATGAACAGGCCGAAGGTCAGCACCGTCCCGCTCATCGGCGCCGCCTTCCGTGGCGCGGCTGGGGTGTCCAGTTCTCGATGCGCCTGCGTTCGGCCAGGATCTGCTCGTGCCGCTCGAGGTCGGCCTGGCGCTGCTCGGCCTCCTGGCGCAGCTGCGCCGACAGCGGGTCGAGCATCCTGCGCGCGTAGCGGGTGTAGCGCCAGGCCAGGACGAAGGTGGAGACGAACTGCAGGATGCCGAGCAGCAGCGCGACGTTGATGTTGCCGATGGCCGGATAGGCCATGAAGTCGCGGGCGAAGGCCGACAGTGAGATGTAGAGGAAGTACCAGCCGAGGAAGGAGGCGACGATGCCGATCGCCAGACGGCGGAAGCGTGTTCTGAGAAGGCGGAACCTCCGGTCCTGGACGACATCCGCGTACGGCCCCGCTGGTCCGTGACGCCCTGAGCCACCCACCATGCGGCCCTCCCCTGGCTCGCGATCACCCTCTGTGGCGGTGCGACTCCACAGTGAGATGAACGATACGGACGGCTCCGCACTTTTTCCGGGAAATGCGGGAACTCCCAATGCGCACCCCTCCTGCCGGGGAAATGTCGGCGTCGTGAGGTTGAATGCAGGGATGGATCGACAGTTGACAGTGATGGCCGTGCACGCCCACCCCGATGACGAGGTGATCGGCACCGGCGGCATCCTCGCCCGCTACGCCGCCGAGGGGATCAGGACCGTCCTGGTCACCTGCACCAACGGTGAGCAGGGTGACGGGCCTGGCGGGGTGAAGCCGGGCGACCCCGCCCACGACGACGCCGCCGTCGCCGAGCGCAGGCTGACCGAGCTGCGCGAGTCGGTGGCGCACCTGGGCATCGAGCATCTCGAGCTGCTCGGCTACCGCGACTCGGGCATGGACGGCTGGGAGGGCAACGCCCACCCCGACTCCTTCTGGAACGTGCCGGTGGAGAGCGCGGCGGCCAGGTTGGCGGAGTTGATGGAGCGCTACAGGCCGCAGGTGGTGGTCACCTACGACGAGAAGGGCGGCTACGGCCACCCCGACCACATCCAGGCGCACAGGATCGCGGTGGCGGCCACCGAGTCGACGGGCATCCCCGACAAGCTCTACTACACGGCCGTGTCGAGGAAGGGGGTCCAGGAGATGTTCGACTACATGCGGGCCTCGGGCATGGAGATGGACGAGCTGGAGCTGCCCGAAGACTTCGGCACCCCCGACGAGCTGATCACCACGGTGGCCGATGTCTCGCCGTACGTCGAGCACAAGGTGAAGGCGCTGCGCGCGCACGCCAGCCAGGGCGACAGCATCTTCCTGCTGCAGATGCCGGAGGAGGCCCAGCACCGCGTCTTCTCCACGGAGGCCTTCGTGCGGAAGGTCTGCAAGGTCCCCGCACCCGACCACGAGGACGACCTGTTCGCGGGCCTGCGCGGCCAGCTGTAATGACCACGAGCGTTGTTAACAGTGGTACTTGATCAACAAAGAGACCTCCGGTGTGGTGTGGGTGTCGAATCTGCAGCCACACACGGAGGCCTCGTGTCGCACCGTAACGCCCGGCTGACCGTTCATGGCCGCCGCCTACTCTGTCGCAGGGATGCGCCGGGCGCGGGGCGCGTGGGCATGGGGCGCGCGGGCATGGGGCGCGCCCGGCGGCCGGCATCCCCGCGCCGCCCCTCGCGGCTCAGACCGTTTTGATGGCGCCGCCGTCGATGACGTAGTCGGCGCCGTTAACGCTTCCCGCGTGCGGTGAGGCCAGATAGGTCACCAGCGCGGCGACCTCCTCCGGTTCGACGAACCGGCCTGTCGTCATCCCCGTGCTCGACGGCAGCGCCGCCAGGAGCTGGTCGTGTTCGAGACCGAGCGAGGCGGCGAGCGCGGCGCCGTAGCCGTTGGGGTCCTCCCACATCGAGGTGCGCGCCGCGCCCGGCGAGATCGTGTTGACCCGTACCCCGCGCGGGCCGAACTCCTCGGCCAGCGCCTTGCCGAACGCGGTCAGCGCCGCCTTGGCGGTGGTGTAGGTGATCGGTCCCGCGTGCGGCATGCGGGCGCCGTTGGAGGAGATGGTGACGACCGAGCCGCGCCGGCGCAGCAGGCTCGGCATGGCGGCCCTCGTGGCGCGCACGGCGCTCAGGAAGTTCAGCTCGTAGGCCTGCTGCCATTGCTCGTCGCCGAAGCCGAGGAAGCCGTCGAGCTGGCCCTCGCCCCCGTCGCCGCCGCCCACGTTGTTGACCAGCAGATCGATCTCGCCCAGTTCGGCCAGCGCCTGGTCGATCAGCTCGGCGGGCCCCCGCGCGGTCGACAGGTCCACCGCCACCACGCTCGCCCCGCTCTCCGCGAGCGCGGGTGAGATCGTCCGCGCGGCGGCCACGACCCGCATCCCCTCGCCGGTCAGCGCCTTGACGATGGCCAGGCCCAGGCCCCTGCTCGCGCCGGTGACGACGGCGGTCTCGCCGGACAGTCGCATATCCATGGTCGTGAAACCTCTCTTAGGTGCGTCAATGCCGATGCCATGAACGTATAACTTGCAACACTGATGACGCAAGTTCGAGTTGAGTGGCCACGATGGCGTAACATCAGGGGTGTGAGTGAGACGACGCGTGCGCTGCGGTCCGACGCGGAGCGAACCGTACGGACGATCCTGGAGGCGGCCGAGCGGGTGCTCAGCAAGAACCCGGCGGCCAGCATGGAGCAGATCGCCGAGGCCGCGGGGGTGGCGCGCACGACCGTCCACCGGCGCTTCGCCTCCAGGGACGCGCTGGTCGACGCGATGGCGGGATGGGCGACCAAGCAGTTCGCCGCGGCGGTGGAGGCCGCGCATCCCGAGACCACGCCTCCGCTGGTCGCGCTCTACCAGGTCACGGCGAACGTGCTGCGAGTGAAGATCGACTGGGGGTTCGCGATGAGCAGGGCGCTGTCGTCCGACCCCGAGGTGGGCAGGGTGCACGCGGAGGTGGAGGCGCGGTGCGACCGGCTCTTCCGCGGCGCCCAGGCCGCAGGAGTGCTCCGCGCCGACGTCGACCCTGACTGGGCCAGGCGCGTCTACTACGCGCTGATCCACGAGGCGGCGCAGAGCCACGACGGCGACGCCGACACCCTGGCCACGCGCCTGGTCGACACCCTGCTGCGAGGCCTGGGCACGGGCAAGGGCCTGGCCTAGTCCGCCTTGGGCTCGGCCCGGCACCGCCTGGGGCCCGGCACCACCTCAGGCTCGGCCGGCTCCACCTCAGGCGAGGTTCGGAGGCTCAGGTGAGGTTCGGCCTCGTCTCCAACCGGCAGGCCCCGCGCGCCTCCCGGCGGCATGACGATCGGCGCGCCGTCGACGATCGAGCAGGCCGAGCCGGGCAGGCTCGCCGCAGGGCGCCGGTCGGCCGCGACGACATGTCTCCCCCAAGAAGAGGGATTGTTTCCTGATCGGGTGTTTCCGCCTGGCGATCACGCGGACCCCGTTGTGCCAGGCTGCGAAGCGTGGACCAGCTCGTGCTCCTGTTCCTGCTGTTGCTCGGCGCGGTGGTGACCGTACCTCTGGGCGAGCGGCTCGGGCTGCCCGCGCCGGTGCTGATGACGCTGTTCGGGATCGTCATGGCGCTGCTGCCGTTCGTGCCGAACGTGGACGTCCCGCCCGAGCTGGTGCTGCCGCTGGTGCTGCCCCCTCTGCTGTACGCCTCGGTGCATCGGACCTCGTGGCGGCAGTTCGCGGCCAACTGGCAGCCCATCTTCCTGCTGGCCGTCGCGCTGGTGTTCGTCACGACCGCGGCGGTGGCGGCTGTGGCGCACGCCATCGTGCCGGGGCTGCCGCTGGCCGCGGCCGCCGCGCTCGGCGCCCTGGTCGCCCCGCCCGACCCGGTGGCGGCGACCGCGGTGGCGGGCAGGCTCGGCCTGCCCAGGCGCATGGTGTCGATCCTGGAGGGCGAGGGGCTCTTCAACGACGTCACCGCGATCGTGCTGTACCACGTGGCGATCGCCGCCGCCGTCACCGGCACGTTCACCTGGACGGGCGCGGTGGGGGAGCTGGTGCTGTCGGCGGTGGTCGCGGTCGTGGTCGGCGTGGCGGTCGCCTGGACGGCCGGCAGGCTGATGGGCTTCGTCGCCGACGCCACCCTGCAGATCGGCCTGTCGCTGCTGGTGCCGTTCGTCAGCTACGCGCTGGCCGACCAGCTGCGGGGCTCGGGGGTGCTGGCCGTGCTGACCACGGCGTTCTACCTGTCGGAGCGGACGGCCAACCCCGACGACGTCTCCGGCAGGCTCGCGGGAGCGACGTTCTGGGAGATCGTCGACACGCTCGTCACGGGCATCGCCTTCGGCCTGATCGGGCTCGAGCTGCACACCGTCTTCGGCACCTCCGAGGGGCGGGCGTGGCAGATGCTCGGCTGGGGCGCCGCGGTCGTCGCCGTGGTCGTGTTCGTACGGCTGGCCTGGCTCCTGCCCGCCGCATGGGCGGCCAGGAAGATCCGCGAGGCGACGCACAACCACCCCGAGATCCCCGGCAGCCTGCGCGAGACGATCGTCATGTGGTGGGCGGGCATGCGCGGTGTGGCCTCGGTGGCGCTGGCCCTGGCCATCCCGTTCGAGACCGAGGACGGCTCGCCCTTCCCTGCCCGCGACGAGATCGTCTTCATCGCCTTCGTCGTCATCCTCGCCACGCTCGTCCTGCAGGGGCTGACCCTGCCCTGGCTGGTGAGCAGGCTCGGCGTGCGCGCCGACACCGAGGCGGAGAAGTCGCTCGAGCGGGAGCTCGCCATCCGCGCCACCCGCGCGGCCAGGCGCCGCCTCGAGGAGATCGACGCGGCGGAGGAGCTGCCTGAGGAGGTGAGGGAGCTGCTGGTCAGACGGGCCTTCGACATGGGGGTGCGGATCAGCCCCGACATGGCCGACGAGGAGCGGCGCGCGGCCGTCGCGCAGCGGGTCGAGCGCGGACGACGGGTGCGACGGGTCCAGGAGGAGATGCTGTCGGCCTCGCGCCAGGCCGTGCTCGCCGCGCGCAAGGAGCCCGGCGTCGACCCTGAAGTGGTCGACAGGGTGCTGCGCGAGCTGGATGTCAGAAGCCTACGCTGATTCAAGTTAGGAAGGTTTCCTAACTTCCTTGACAGCCGCCCGAACCGCTTGCCAGGATGCCGATTAAGCGGCTTGGCGCGGCGTCGGCGACGACGTGACGCGCTCAGTGATCTTTCTGCCCCGGCCGTGCGTCGTGAGTAGTTCCCCCATGCCTTGGAGCCCTCGATGCCGCGTGCGCTGCTGTTATCCCTCATCCTCCTGGCAGGGCTGCTTGTCGGCCCCGCCGCCGCCACCGCAGCCGAATCCCTGCTCTCCCAGGGCAAGCCTGCGACCGCCTCCTCCGTCGAGGACGCCACCCTGGGTGCCGCGAGCGCCTTCGACGGCGACCTCACCACCACCCGATGGGCCTCGGTCGAGGGCCACGACCCCGAATGGCTCCAGGTCGACCTGGGCGCCGTCACCCCGCTCACCCGCGTCAAGCTGACCTGGGAGGCCGCCTACGGCAAGGCCTACCAGATCCAGGCCTCCAACGACGGGGCCGCGTGGACCACCCTCTACTCCACCTCCAGCGGCGACGGAGGCACCGACGACCTGACCGTGTCGGGCTCGGGCCGCTACGTCCGTATGTACGGCACCGCCCGCGGCACCGCCTACGGCTACTCCCTGTACGAGATGCAGGTCTACGGCGAGGGCGGCCCGGGCAACCCCGGCCCCGACTACCAGGCCGAGAACGCCACCCTCTCCCAGGCGAGCGTTGCGGCCAACCACGCGGGCTTCACCGGCAGCGGCTTCGTCGACTACGTCAACGTGGCGGGCGGCTACGTCGAGTGGACGGTCACCGCGGCCACCGCGGGCGCCCACAACCTGACCCTTCGCTACGCCAACGGCACCACGGCCAACCGCCCGCTGGCCGTCGCGGTCAACGGCGTTACTGTCAACCGCGACTTCCCCGGCACCGGCGCATGGAGCACCTGGGCCGACGTCACGCTCACCGCGACGCTGAACGCGGGCGCCAACACCGTCCGCGCCACCGCCACGGCCGCGACGGGCGGTCCGAACCTCGACAAGCTCACGGTCGGCCCCGCCACAGGCGGCGGCTCGTTCGTGGTGGCGGCCGCCGGCGACATCGCCGACCAGTGCACCGCCAGTTCGAGCTCGTGCATGCACCCCAAGACCGCCAACGTGGTCAAGTCGATGAACCCCGAGTTCGTCATCACGATGGGTGACAACCAGTACGACGACGCCAGGCTGCAGGACTTCACCGCCTACTACGACAAGACGTGGGGCTCGTTCAAGAGCAAGACCAGGCCCGTGCCCGGCAACCACGAGACCTACGACCCGGCGGGCTCGCTGGCGGGCTACAAGTCGTACTTCGGCTCGATCGCCTACCCCAACGGCAAGAGCTACTACAGCTACGACCACGGCAACTGGCACTTCGTCGCCCTCGACTCCAACGCCTTCGACCAGAGCGCGCAGATCAACTGGCTGAAGGCCGACCTGGCCGCGAACACCAAGCGCTGCGTGGCCGCCTACTGGCACCACCCGCTGTTCAGCTCGGGCGAGCACGGCAACGACCCCGTCAGCAGGCCGGTCTGGCAGGCCCTCTACGACAAGCGGGCCGACCTCGTGCTCAACGGCCACGACCACCACTACGAGCGCTTCGGGCCGCAGAACCCCAGCGCACAGGCCGACCCGAACGGGATCGTCGAGATCCTCGGCGGCATGGGCGGCGCTCCGCCGTACAACATCGAGAACGTGCAGCCCAACAGCCAGAAGCGGCTGTCGGGGACCTTCGGCGTGGTGAAGCTCAGCCTCGGTGAGAGCACCTTCTCCTGGCAGCTGATCGGCGTCGACGGCGCGGTCAAGGACACCAGCCCGACCTACACCTGCCACTGATTGATGTACATCTCGGGATTCCGGTATCGCGGGCTGACCATGGCCGTGCCGGCCAACGTGCTGGCACTGGGCATGGTCAGCCTGGTCACCGACATCTCCTCGGAGATGGTCACCGCGGTCCTGCCGTACTACGCGGTCCTCGTGCTGGGGCTCAGCCCGCTGGCCTACGGCCTGCTCGACGGGCTCTACTTCGGGGTCACCGCGGTGGTACGGCTGGCCGCGGGGCACGCCGCCGACCGCTGGCAGCGCCGCAAGCTGGTCGCGGGGCTCGGCTACGCGCTGTCGGCGGTGTGCAAGCTCGGCCTGATGGCGGCGGGCGGCTCGGTCGGGCTGCTCGGCGCCGTGGTCGCCGCCGACAGGACGGGCAAGGGCCTGCGCACCGCGCCCCGCGACGCGCTGATCTCGCTCAGCGCCTCGCCCGAGACGCAGGGCCAGGCCTTCGGCGTCCACCGGGCGATGGACACCGTCGGCGCCTTCCTCGGGCCGCTGGCCGCCTTCGCCGTGCTGGGCGCGACCGGCGCCTACGACGTGGTGTTCGTGGTCAGCTTCGCGATCGCCGTCCTCGGTGTCGTGCTGCTGGTCCTCTACGTCAGGGAGCAGCCGCCGGTCGTCGTGCCCGTTCCCGCCGTGCGCCCGAGGGTCACGCTGGCGCTCCTGCGCGAGCCCCGCTTCCGCAGGATCTGCCTGCTGGCCGCGGGGCTCGGCCTGGTCACGGTCAGCGACCCCTTCGTCTACCTGCTGCTGCAGAAGGGCACGGGCATCGCGCCCGAGCACTTCCCCCTTCTGCCGCTCGGCACGGCCGCCGTCTACCTGCTGCTGGCCGTACCCGTCGGGCGGCTGGCCGACAGGTGGGGGCGCGTGCCCGTGTTCATGCTCGGCCACGTCGCGCTGGTCTGCGTCTACGCGCTCCTCGGCGGCGGCGCGCCGTACTGGCTGGTCCTGGGCGTCTTCGGGTTCTTCTACGCCGCCACCGACGGCGTGCTGATGGCCGCCGCGGGCCCGCTGCTGCCCGCGCACCTGCGCACCAGCGGGCTGGCGCTGCTGCAGACCGGGCAGGCCGTCGCCCGCATGCTCTGCTCGATCATGTACGGCGCCGCGTGGACGTTCTTCGGCCCCGTGCCGGGGCTGGTCGTGATGGGCGCGGGCATCGTGGCCTGCCTCGCATTCTGGAAGGTGGTCAGTTGACTTCCTCCTCACGCCTAAAGGCGAGGGACTCCAACCTTCGCAGGCTGGATTTCCTGCTTCGCGGGCGACTGCACCCGGGCGGACCCGGAGCGTCTGACGTCACCTCCACAGGCAGACACGGCAAGACCTGCCGCCAGGATGTTCTTCGCGGCGTTGACGTCCCGGTCGTGCCGGGTGCCGCAGGACGGGCATTGCCACGTCCGGGTGGACAGCGAGAGCGTGGCGAGCAGGTGCCCGCAGCCACTACAGGTTTTCGAGCTGGGAAACCAGCGATCCACCACGATCAGATGGCGGCCGTAGGCGGCCGTCTTGTATGCGAGCATGCGGCGGAAGGTGCCCCAACCGCAGTCGGAGATGGCCTTGGCCAGGCTCCGGTTGCGGACCATGTTCTTCACGGCCAGATCTTCGATCACGATCACGTCGTGGGCGCGGACCAGCCGCGTCGAGGTCTTGTGCAGGAAATCCGCCCGGGACGCGCGGACCTTGCGGTGGGCGCGGGCGACTTTCGCTTTGGCCTTGGCCCGGTTCGCCGAGCCCTTGGCCTTGCGGGCCATCCTGCGCTGGTAGCGGGCGAGGTTGCGTTGCCGTTTGGCCAGGCTGCCAGGGTTGGCGATCTTCTGTCCGTCGGAAGTGACCATGAAGTCCTTGACGCCCAGGTCCACACCGACCACAGCACCGGTAGCCTGGGCCTGATCCGGATCGGTGACATCAACGGCCAGCGAGACGTACCAGCGGCCGTCGGGGTCACGGGAGACAGTCACCGTGGACGGGGCGACCGTCGCCGGGTCCACGTCGGGCCAGGACCACACGAACTCAAGCGGGACGTCCATCTTCGCCAGCCACAGGCGGCCCTGGCGGTAGCGGAACCCGCTGCGGGTGTACTCCGCGCTCTGGCGGCTGTGCCGGGACTTGAACCGTGGGTATCGGGCGCGTCCGGCGAAGAAGTGGGCGAACGCCCGCTGCTGTGTGCGCAGCACCTGCTGCAGCGGGACCGAGGACACCTCGTTCAGCCAGGCGAACTCCTTGGTCCGTTTGAGCTGGGTGAGGAAGGCATTGGCCTGCGGCGCGTTCGTGGATGCCTGTTCGGTGTGCCAGCGACGGTGCCGCCAGGCAAGCGTCTGGTTCCACACCACGCGCACACACCCGAACGTGCGGTTGAGCACCGCTGCCTGTTCGGCGGTTGGGTACGCCCGACACTTGTACGCGGTCCGCACATCCAGAAATCTAGCAGTCGACGCTGCTCCTGCTTAACGTCATTCCACCTTGGCGGCGGACTGACGTCCCGTGCGCCGCTAGGCGGCAAGTTCGGTTTCCTCCCCAGGGCTAAAGCCGGGGATCTCCAGCGAAGGAGTACCCGATGAGGAAGGCGCTGATCCTCGCCGTCACGCTGCTCGTGCTGGGCGGCGGCGCGCTGTTCTACGCGGTGCGCGCCGCCAGGGTGGCCCCCGCGCAGGAGGCCGCCTTCGACCTGGCCAGGCCGGGCCAGATCGTGGTGAGGGACCACGCGAGCGGCTTCGTGCGCGGCAGCCGTACCCGGTGCGAGCGGTTCGCCACCGCGGCGGGAACGGGGGTCTGCCTGGTCACCGAGGTCGCCAAGACCTACGCCCTCGTGGTCGACAGGAGCATGAAGCAGACCAGGCGCCTGCACATCGCGGGGATCCCGAGCCGCGCCAGGGTCTCGCCCACGGGGCGGATGATCTCGTGGACGGTCTTCGTGACCGGCGACTCCTACAACAAGGGCGGCTTCTCCACCTGGACCGGCATTCTCGACAACCGCACCGGTTACGCGATCACCAACATGGAGGAGATCCCGCTGACCAAGGACGGCCGCCGCTACCACTCGGCCGACGTCAACTACTGGGGCGTCACCTTCGCCGGCGACGACAACCGCTTCTACGCCACCGTCTCCACCCGGGGCAAGACCTATCTCGTGGAAGGTGACTACGGCAGGTGGCAGGCGCGGGTGCTGCGCGAGAACGCCGAGTGCCCCTCGCTCTCCCCGGACGGCAGGCGGTTGGTGTTCAAGAAGCTCATGCCGGGAGGGCGGTGGCGGCTGCACGGCCTTGACCTGGCGAGCATGAAGGAGACCCCGCTCGCCGAGCCGGCCCACGTCGACGACCAGGCCGCCTGGCTCGACGACCGCACCGTCATGTACGCCAAGGGCCCCGACGTGTGGGCGGTGCCGGCCGACGGCACGGGCGCCCCCCGCCTGCTGGTCGCGAACGCCTCATCGCCGACCGCCGTCCGCTGACCGGAGTACATTCGCCCCATGCGCTCGGTGCTCGTGCTCCTGGCGGTCGTGATGGTGGCGGGCTGCTCGGGCGCGGTGGCGACCGAGCAGCCGCCGCTCGGCGCGGACGGCTGCCCGACGGCATGGCCGGCCCGGCACGAGCAGGGTCGCTACGAGCTCAGACCGCTCAGCACCGTGCGGTAGGCGGCGATCCTGTCCTGCCTGGTGTCCAGGCAGCAGCTGGCGCACAGCGTCTTCTCGGCCGAGGTGTAGTAGAGGCAGCAGGTGTCGCGCAGGTAGAACAGGCCCTCACGCTCGCCCTCTCGCAGCCGCACCACCGTGCCGAGCCGGTCGAGCCCGCCACCCGCCGCCGCCATGAACCGGTGGTAGGCCGCCTCCAGCAGGTCGACGTCGCCGCCGCGCAGGCTGGCCGAGCAGAACGCCGCCGCGCAGCCGTACGCGATGCCGCCGTGGAGCTGCCGCAGCCCCGCCCTCGTGCGCGAGCGCAGGGCGTCGGCCAGCGGCAGCAGGTGCTCCTCCAGCACCCACGCGACCAGCGTCTCCACCGGACCCTCGATCGCGGACGGCTGCCGCAAGCCCACCGCCTCGAACCCGTGGTGCTCCGACAGGCGGATGGCGACGTTCGAGGGGCGCATGTCCAGGAGCACGCCCTCCAACGCCCACGCCAGCAGCGCCGCCGTGGTGACCCTGCCGGCGTAGACGGCGATGACGGTCAGCGCGGTGGCGTGGTCGGAGACCTGGCCGCTGGCGTGCCGCTCCGCCTCCAGGACGCGGGTGAGCTCAGGCGAGCCGGGGTCGAGCAGGCGCGAGCAGTCGATCCAGTCGTCGTGGGCGATCAGGCCGCGCTCGAGCCGGTAACGCTCGCCGAAGGCGTCGAGCCTGGCGAACACGTCGTGCATGTGAATCCTTCGTCGAGACGGAGCTACGACGAAGGATCGTAGTTCACAGCAGGGTGAGCGCGTGACAGTGGTGGGCGATGAACGCGCTCATCGCGGGCGCGGCGGCCACGACGGCGGGCCCGCCGAGCAGCAGCGCCACGGTGGCCAGGCCCGCCAGCCGCTCGCCCCTGGCCAGCGGCGCGGCGGGGCCCAGCATGCGGCGCACCCTGGTGAGCGCGCTCTGGCCGCCGGCGCCCATCACGAACGCGGGCACCCTGCCCGTGGCCAGGCCCACCAGCGCGGCGGCGATCTGCGCGCGCGGATGGCGGCGGGCGGCCACGTCGTCGGCGCGCAACTCGATCAGGCGCGCCACCTCCCGCCTGGCCACGTCGAACAGCGGGACGAAGGGGAAGGCGCGGGCGAACGCCTCGCCGGCCGCCAGCACCAGATGGTGCCTGCCGCGCACGTGCGCCCGTTCGTGCGCCAGCACCGCCGCCACCTGGGACGCGCTGAGCGAGCGGAGCGCCGCGGTGGTGATCACGGTCTTGGCGGCGCGCCCCGGCAGGCAGTAGACCAGCGGCTCGGCGTAGTCGACGACGATCGCGCCCAGCGCGCTGTCGGGACGGCCCAGCAGGGCGAGCATGGCGGCGTGCCTGCCCCGCTCCCTCCTGGCCCGCACCAGCACCGCGGTCAGGCTCGCCGCCAGCCGCGTCAGCGTGACTGCGCAGGCGCCGAGCGCCGCCCACGCGGACGCCCCCGGCCCTTCGGCCAGCATCATGGTGCACAGCTCGAACAGGCGGGCGAGCCCGTGGCCGACGGCGTCGGCGGGCACGGTGGCGGTCAGCACGGCCAGCAGCGCGGAGCCGACGACGGAGGCGCAGGCCGACAGCCACATGGCGATCGCGAGCCGCGGCGCCCGCTCGGCCCAGCGCGCCGCCGACAGCGGGCGCGCCAGCAGCGCGCAGGCGACGACGGTGTAGACGGCGAGGATGAGGGCGTCGGTCACTCCTGACGGCCCTTCGGCGGGTAGACGCGCAGCGCCGACTCCAGGGCGGCGGCCTCCTCGGGGCTCAGCCGCTCGAGGAAGTGGACGAGCGTGGCGGCCTGGTTGCCGCCGCTGGCCAGCGTCTCGCGCATGAGGCCCGCGGTGTAGGCCTCCTTGCTGCTGACGGTCTCGTAGACGTAGGCCTTGCCGACGGGGTGACGGCGCAGCAGGCCCTTCTTGTGGAGCTTGTCCATCACCGTCATGACCGTGGTGTAGGCGATCTCGCGCTCGCGCCTCAGGTCTTCGAGCACGTCACGCACGGAGGCGGGGCGGCGGTAGGACCACATCCTGTCCATGATCGTGGATTCGAGGTCACCCAGAGCGCGCACCATGGGCTCATGCTACCTGCGATCGTAGGACAATCGAGGGGTGAAGACCCTCGAGGCCACCCCCATCCTCGACTGGGGCCACCCCCTGGTCGCCCGGCTCGCCGCCCAGGCGCGGGGCGCCGATGACAGGGCGAGGCTGATCGCGGCCCACCGCCTCATCGCCGCCGGGCTGAGGCCCGTCTACGCGCTCAACGAGTTCAGGCCGGTGTCCAGGACGCTCGCGCTGGGCAGGGGCTCGTGCAGCCAGCGCCTTGCCGTCCTGGAAGCCGTGGCCCGGGCAGGCGGCATCGCCACCAGGGTCAAGGGACTGCGCGTGGACGGCGGGTTCTGGCACGCGCGCTTCCCGCTGCTGCGCCCGCTCATCCCGCGCAGAGTGCTGCTGGCCTGGCCGGAGTTCCTCCTGGAGGGGCGGTGGGTGCCGGTGTCGGAGGTGTACGAGTGCCTGGACGACTGCCGTCCCTTCACCAACAGCGGCGCCGAGACCCTGTTCGAGGCGGTCGGCAGGACGAGCGTGGACCTGTCGGCGTGGGTGCTGGAGGACCTCGGGTACTTCACCAGCAGGGACGAGCTGTTCCGCCGCTTCTACCGGCTGCATCCGCGCGGGTGTGTGATGGGCGCGGGCTTGGCTAGGTGAGCCTGGCCAGGCGGTTGCGGACCCCCTCGAAGTGGGCGTGGACGGCCGCGACCGCCGCCGCCCTGTCGCCCGCCGCGACCGCGGTGTAGATGTCGCGGTGGCGCCTGGCCAGGTCGGCGGGCGACTCGTCCGGTGCGCCCAGATGGTCGCGCAGCTGGTGGTAGACGTCCCAGAACGCGCCGAGCAGCTGCCCCACCAGCGGATTGCCCAGCGGCCTGTAGAGCACGTCGTGGAAGAGCCTGTCGGTCTCGGGGGAGATGATCCCCACCTCGGCCTCGGCGCTCATCCTCGCCATCACCTCGGCCACGGGCGAAAGGTCGGCCTCGCCGCCCAGGTCGATGAGGCGCTCGACCAGCCCGGCCTCGAGCACCTCGCGGATCTCGACGAGGTGGCCGAGCTGGCGCGGGCCGTCGTCGTGCATCCTGATGCGGCTGTGGAAGGCGAGCTCGTCGACCAGGCCGTTGAGCGACATGCGGCCCACGAACATGCCGAAGCCGTGGCGGATGTCGACGATGCCGACCGCCTGCAGCGCCTTGAGCGCCTCACGCACGGAGTTGCGGCTGGCGCCCAGCTCCTCCATGAGCTCGGTCTCGGTGGGCAGCGGATCGCCCGCCGCGAGCCTGCGGCTCAGGATGATCTCCTTGACGGCCTGCTGGACCTCGACCGCACGGCTCAGTCTCACGCGTGCATCCTAGGAAACATTGGCGAAACCTTCTCTTGACCGGAACCTTCATGGAGCCTAACCTCCACTTTACCTTATTGGTAGGACGTCCCACGTCCTAGGAGAGGAGACGCCCATGTCCAGGTTGAGCCGTCGCGACTTCCTTCGCTACAGCGGGGCGACCGGCGCCGCGGCGTTCATCGCGACCACGGTCGCGGCCTGCTCCGGCGGTCCCGCCTCGACGGGATCGGTGGGCGCGGGCTCCGACACCGACCTGATCACCGCCGTCATCGGCTACGGCAACGACGGCAGCTGGGACCCCACGCAGACGGCCTCCGCCTTCGCCATGGCCGCCAACAACCACATCTACGAGGGCCTGCTGGAGACCGATCCGATCACCAGGGAGCCCTATCCCGCGCTGGCGACCGCGCTGCCGTCCGACGTGAACGCCACGCGCTGGACCTTCACCCTCAGGCAGGGCGCCACCTGGCACGACGGGAAGCCCGTCACGGCCGACGACGTGGTCTTCACCTTCCAGCGCATCCTCGACCCCGAGGCCAACGTGCTGACCGGCTCGTTCTTCAGGCCGTTCCTTGAGGAGGTGAAGAAGGTCGACGACCGCACGGTCGAGCTGGTCTTCAAGTTCCCCTTCCCCGACGCGGCGCCGAGACTGTCGATCGCCAAGATCATGCCGAAGCACGTCTTCTCCCAGCCCGGAGCGTGGGACGCCGCCAAGGGCGGCAAGGCCGTCGGCTCGGGGCCCTACCGGCAGACCGCGCACAACCCGAAGTCGAACACCACCTTCGAGGCCTACGCCGGATACAACGGGCCCAGGCCCGCCACGGCCAAGAAGATGAACTGGCTGACCATCGTCGACGCCTCGGCCAGGGTCGCCAAGATCTCGGGCGCGTCGGCGGAGGCGCAGATCGCCGACAACGTCCCATACGCCAACATCGAGCAGCTCAGGCAGCAGGGCCTGACCGTCGAGGGCGGCAAGGGCATGAACCACATGTTCCTGATGTTCAACACCGCCACCAAACCCTTCGACGACGTCCGCGTACGGCAGGCGCTCCACTACGCCATCGACAAACGCAAGATGATCGAGGTGGCGCTCAAGGGCCACGGCAGCGCCTCCAGCTCCTTCCTCAACGAGCAGCACCCCGACCACCGGCGGGCCGCCACCGTCTACGACCACGACCCCGCCAAGGCCAAGGCGCTGCTGGCGGAGGCGGGCGTGAAGGACCTGTCGATCAACCTGATGTCGGTCAACGTGAGCTGGATCGTCGACTGCCTGCCGACCATCGCCGCCTCGTGGGAGGCCATCGGCGTCAAGACCACCCTGGAGCCGCAGGAGACCACCGCCGTCTTCACCAAGATGGACCAGTCGCAGGACTACCAGGTCGTCGCCGCAGCCTCCAACCCCAACCAGTTCGGCATGGACGCCGACCTGATCCTGCACTACAACTACGTGCCGGGCGGCGTGTGGATGAAGTACACCAAGTGGGCCGAGAGCGACGACGCCAAGAAGCTGTTCGCGCTCATGGACCAGGCGACGAGGGAGCTCGACCAGGCCAAGCGGCGCGAACTGATCCACTCCTACCTCGACGTCATCGCCGAGCAGGCCGTGCTCTACCCGGTCGTCCACACCGAGCTCATGACCGCGTGGGACCCGAAGAAGCTCTCGGGCATCAGGGCGCAGGCCTACCCCGGCATCAGCCTGCTGCAGGCCAGGCGGGCATGACCGTCGTCCTGCGGATGCTGGCGCGGCGCGTCCTCATCCTGGTCCCGCTGCTGCTCGGCGTGATCGCGTTCGTCTTCGTCGTGATGCGCTTCTCCAACAACAAGCCGGAGTACGCCTACTTCCAGGGCGCCAACCCGACCGCCGAGCAGATCCGCCAGTTCCAGCTGGAGAACGGCCTGCTCGACCCGCTGCCGCTGCGCTACATGCGCTTCGTCGGCGACCTGGTCCAGGGTGACCTCGGCACCAGCGTGCTCACCAAGAAGCCGGTGCTGGAGTCGGTCGTCACCGCGCTGCCGCTCACCCTGCAGCTCACCTTCCTCGGTCTCGGCGTCGCGATCGTGCTCGCGCTGGTCTTCGGCGTCACCGGCGCGCTGTTCCGCGACCGCTGGCCCGACCAGGTCATCCGCATGGTGTCGCTGATCGGCGTGGCCGCCCCCGCCTTCTGGCTGGCGCTGCTGATGATCCAGTGGCTGTCGGTGGGGGAGGGCCTCTTCCCGACCGGCGGTTACATCAACCCCGCCGACTCCCTGCCGGGATGGCTGCGCTCGATGACGCTGCCCGCCCTGTCGCTGTCGCTGCCGGTGGCCGCCCAGCTGACCAGGATCATCCGCACCTCGATGGTGGAGGAGCTCGACCGCGACTACGTGCGCACCGCGATCGGCAGCGGCCTGCCTCCCGTCGTGGTCGTCGGCCGCAACGTGCTGCGCAACGCGCTGATCAACCCGTTGACCGTGCTCGGCCTGCGCATCGGCTACCTGATCGGCGGCGCGGTGGTCATCGAGCAGATCTACGGCCTGCCCGGCATGGGCCAGCTCATGATCAACGCGGTGCGCGACGGAGACCCCGCGGTCGTCCAGGGCGTCGTGCTGACCATCGCGGTCGGCTTCATGGTCGTCAACCTGGCCGTGGACGTCCTCTACCTGCTGGTCAACCCCAGGCTCAGGAGCGCGGGCTGATGAGAAACGGACTCACCGAACGGCTGTCCCGCCCCGGCGTCGCCTTCCGCAGGCTCTCACCGCTGTCGTGGGCCGCCCTGGGCGTGCTCGCACTGGTCGTCCTGGCCGCGGTGCTCGCGCCCTGGCTGGCGCCGCACTCGCCGTACTTCCAGCAGGCCGCGGGAGGCGGGCCCTCGGCGGCGCACTGGATGGGCCTCGACAGCGCCAACCGCGACATCCTGTCCAGGCTTCTGCACGGCGCGCGCTGGTCGCTCCTCATCGGGCTGGGCGCGACCGCCCTGGCCCTGGTGGCGGGGGCGATCATCGGAGCCTTCGCCGCCACCTCCCGCAAGGCCGTCGACGAGACCGTGATGCGGATCCTCGACGTGATCATGGCCTTCCCCGGCATCGCGCTGGCCGCGGTCCTGGTGGCGGTCTTCGGCGGCAGCATCCCCGTGCTGGTGATGGCGATCGCCTTCCTGTACATGCCGTCGGTGGCCAGGGTGGTGCGGGCCAACGTGCTCGCCCAGTACGGCGAGGACTACGTCGCGGCTGAGCGGATCATCGGGGCGCGCACGCCGTACATCCTGATCAGGCACGTCGCGGTCAACTGCGCCGCGCCCGTGCTGGTGTTCTGCACGGTCATGGTCGCCGACGCGATCGTCTTCGAGGCGTCGCTGTCGTTCATCGGAGCGGGCGTGCGCCCGCCCAACCCCTCGTGGGGCAGCGTCATCGCCGACGGCAAGAACCTCGTGCTGCTCGGCGGCTGGTGGGCGACGGTCTTCCCCGGGCTGCTGATCCTCCTGACCGTGCTCGCGCTCAACATCCTCTCCGAGGGCGTCTCGGACGCGTGGGCCGCTCCTGGCGCCCGCGCGCGGCCGTCCACGAGGAAGGCGTTCGAGCAGGCCGCCCCTGGCGAGCTCACCGCGCTGCCCGGCCTGGCCGAGGCGGCCAGGCGTCTGGCCGAACGGGCCCGACCGCTGCCGACCGGCGAGCCGATCCTCCGGGTCACCGGGCTGAGGATCACCTTCGACGAGGTCGACATCGTCGACGGCATCTCGCTGGAGGTACGGCCAGGCGAGGTGCTCGGCCTGGTCGGTGAGTCGGGCTGCGGCAAGTCCCTGACCGCGCTGACCATCATGGGCCTGCAGCCGCGCGAGGCGAAGGTCGCCGGATCGCTGCTGTTCGAGGGCCGCGACCTGCTGACGCTCTCCAGAGGCGCCAGGCGGCGGCTCATGGGCCACGAGATGGCGATGATCTACCAGGACGCGCTCTCCTCGCTCAACCCCGCGATGACCATCAGGTCCCAGCTCAAGCAGGTCGTGCGGCGGGGCGGCACCCGCAGCCCCGCCGAGCTGCTCGAACTCGTCGGGCTCGACCCGCCGCGCACGCTGTCGGCCTACCCGCACGAGCTGTCGGGGGGCCAGCGCCAGCGGGTGCTGATCGCGATGGCGCTCTCCCGCGACCCCAAGCTGATCATCGCCGACGAGCCGACCACCGCCCTCGACGTCACCGTCCAGGCACAGGTGATCGAGCTGCTGCTGCGCCTGCGCGCCGAGCTGGGCTTCGCGCTCGTGCTGGTCTCCCACGACCTCGCGCTGGTCGCCGACGTCACCGACAGGGTCGCCGTCATGTACGGCGGGCAGATCGTCGAGACCGGCCCCACGGCCGCGCTGGTCGGCAACCCGCGCCACCACTACGCGCGCGGCCTGCTGGGCTCGGTCCTGTCGCTGGAGGCGGGGGCCGAGCGGCTCACCCAGATCCGGGGCGTCGTCCCCTCGCCCGCCGACTTCCCCGCGGGGTGCAGGTTCGCCGACCGCTGCCCGATGGCCACCGAGGTGTGCCACACCGACGCTCCCGCGCTCCTCGAAGGGGTGGCCTGCCACCATCCCGCGAAGGTGGAGGTACCCGCATGATCTCCCTGACCGACGTGCACGTGGTGCACAAAGCCCGCACGGGCGGGCTGTTCTCCCGCGACCGGGTCCATGCGCTCACCGGCGCCGACCTGACCGTGTCGGCGGGGGAGACCGTCGGCGTGGTGGGGGAGTCGGGGTGCGGCAAGTCCACGCTGGCCAAGGTGCTGGTCGGCCTGCAGCGGCCGACCTCGGGCACGCTCTCCTTCCACGGGCAGGACGTGTGGGCGATGCCCGAGTCGCGCCGCCGCCCGCTGCTCGGCGCCAGCGTCGGCATGGTCTTCCAGGACCCCTCGACCGCGCTCAACAGGCGGCTGCCGATCAGGCAGATCCTGCGCGACCCGCTCACCGTCCACGGACGGCCAGGCAGGGACGCCAGGGTCGCCGAGCTGCTCGACCTGGTCGGCCTGCCCGCCTCCAGCGCCGACCTCCTGCCGGGCCAGCTGTCGGGAGGGCAGCGGCAGCGGGTGGCCATCGCCAGGGCGCTCGCCCTGGAACCGGCCCTCCTGATCGCCGACGAGCCCACCAGCGCGCTCGACGTCTCGGTCCGCGCCCAGATCCTCAACCTGCTGCTGGACCTGAAGGAAAGGCTCGGCCTGGCGATGGTCTTCGTCTCGCACGACATCCAGACCGTCAGGCGGATGAGCGACAGGGTCGTCACCATGTACCTCGGGCGGATCGTCGAGGAGACGCCGGCGCTCGCCGTCCCCCATCGGGCACGGCACCCCTACACGCGCGCGCTGTTCTCCGCGACGCCGGGGCTGCTGTCGCCGATCAACCCGATCCCGCTGGGCGGGGCGGTTCCCTCGGCCACCCGCCCGCCCAGCGGCTGCCCCTTCCGCACGCGCTGCTGGAAGGCCGACGCCCGATGCGCGTCGTCGATGCCCGAGCCGACCGGCACGGGCGGGCACCTGTTCCGCTGTCACCACCCGGTGCCCGAAGGGGCCACCGATGTCGAACTGATCAACCAAGCGATGGAGAGCTCGTGAAGCTGACCGGCGTGATCCCTCCGGTGTGCACCCCCTTGACACCCTCCTTCGACGTGGACGGGCCGTCGCTGACCCGGCTGGTCGACCACCTGATGGACGGCGGCGTCGACGGTCTGTTCGTGCTCGGCTCCTCCTCCGAGGCCGCCTACCTGCCCGACGGGCATCGCAGGGCCGTGCTGGACACCGTGGTGGAGCACGTGGCGGGACAGGTGCCGGTGCTGGCCGGCGTGATCGACATGACCACGCTCAGGGTGCTCGACCACGTGCGCGCGGCGGTCGCGGCGGGCGTGGACGGCATCGTGGCCACCGCGCCGTTCTACGCGCGCACCCATCCGGCGGAGATCGCCCTCCATTTCCGGACGATCGCCGAGGTGGCGGGGCTGCCGGTCTACGCCTACGACCTTCCGGTCTCCGTGCACACCAAGCTCGGCCGCGACCTGCTGCTGGAGCTGGCCTCGTCAGGGGTGCTGGCGGGGGTGAAGGACTCCAGCGGCGACGACGGCGGGCTGCGCTCGCTCATCCTTTCGCGGCCTTCGTCCTTCAGCGTGCTCACAGGCTCGGAGGTCACCGTGGACTGCGCGCTGTGGATGGGCGCCGACGGGGTCGTTCCTGGGCTGGGGAACGTGGACCCCCACGGCTACGCGCGCCTGTTCGCCGCGGCGAGGGCGGGGGACTGGGCGGCGGCGAAGGACGAGCAGGAGCGGCTGATCAACCTGTTCGAGCTGGTGACGGTGGGGCTGCCGAGGATGGGCGGCGGGTCGTCCGCGCTCGGCGCCTTCAAGGCGGCGCTGCACCTGCGCGGAGTCATCGACCATCCCACGACGGCCGTGCCGCAGATCCCGCTGAACGAGGAGGAGACCAGGCGGGTGGGCAAGCACCTCGCCGACGCCGGCCTCCTGTGACGTCCGCTCCCGCGCCCTCCGGCCGGCCGGCCGGTCAGTCGTCAGTCTTCCAGGGGCGGGAGGGAGGCGGCGGCGCTCTCGCGGTCGGCGCCCGTGGCCTGGAACAGGTCCACGATGATCGAGCGGAGCTGGGCCGTCATCACGTCGGCGGAGAACCCCGTCCTGTCGCCGGTCTGCGCGGCGGCCACGGCGGCGATCGCCTCCCTGGCGCCCGCCGGCTCACTGCCGGAGGCGAGCTCGTCACGCAGGAGCAGCACGGCCGCCGACAGCTGCCGGAGGGCGGGCGCCAGCCCCACGGGGACGCTCGCGCCCTGGTCGAGGGCGACGAGGGCGCGGCGGGCCAGCACCCTGGTGTTGCGCAGCGCGTGGTCGACGGGCCTGGCGGCGTTCTCGTACCTCAGCAGCAGCAGGCGGCGGTGACGGCGGCGCACCGGCGAGATGGTGGCGATCTCCCTGCCCGTCTGCAGCGCCTCGGAGAACTGCTCGACGGCGCCCTGCGTGCCCCTGGCCTCCTCCAGCGCCTCGGCGGCCAGCTCGGGGTCGGCGCGCTCGACGGCCAGCGCCGTGCCGTCGAGCGCCGCGGCCAGGGCCTCGAACACCGCCGAGGCGTGCCTGCGGACGACGGCGGCCGGGCTTGCCGGCATGAGCGCGAAGGCGGCGATGCCGAGGACGCCGCCGAGCAGGGCGTCCACCATCCGGTCGAGGCCGCCGGTGCCCGAGGGCGGCAGCAGGGTGGCCACCAGCACCGCCGACGAGCCCGCCTGCAGGACGATCAGCGTCCCCCTGTCCAGGAAGACCGCCACCACCATGGCCAGCGCGACCACCAGCGCGATCTGCCAGGCGCCCGAGCCGATCTGGGAGACCAGCAGGTCGCCCACCCCGACGCCGAGCCCCACCCCGACCACGAGCTCGGCCACCCTGCGCAGCCGCGCGCCCAGGCCCACGCCGACGCACAACACCACGGCGATGGGCGCGAAGAACGGGCGCGGATGGCCGAGCAGGTCCTTGGCCACCAGCCATGCCAGAGCCGCGGCGACCGCGCACTGCCCGATCGAGGGAGCCATGAGGCGGAGCCGGTCGAGCCGTCCCCGCAGGTCGAATGTCACGGCGTCAGCATGCCCGCAAAAGATGACAAACCTGTGTCCAGGCAGAAAGCTGCCAGCGAGCTGAGCGTTGGCTGTCAGCCCTCGGGCCAGCTGCCGTCGGGGAACCCGCCGCTTCCGACCTGCCCGACCACGACCCTGTCGCCGGCCGTCAGCCCCTCCTTGACCTGCACGTACTGGTCGCCGCGCACCCCGGTCGTGACCCGCTGCTCCTTCTCACCCGACCCGGTTCGCACGGTCACCGTCGCGGTGCCGTCCTTGCCGGTCTTGACGGCCTGGGCGGGAACGTAGAGCGCGTCGTCGGCCTCGCCCGTGGTCACGGTGACGGTCGCGGTCTGCCCGAGCAGGAGGTCCTTCGGCGGGTCGTCGAAGGTGATCGTCACGGCGTAGCGCACCAGGCGTCCCGTGGTCGTGGCGGTGGGGGCGAGGTGGGTGACGGTCCCGGAGTACCGCTCGCCCTGGCGGGTGGCCAGTGTGATGGCGGCCTGCTGGCCGAGGCGGAGGCTGTTGACGTCCGACTCGGTGAACAGCGCTTGGACCTGCAGCTCGTCCAGGTCGCCGAGAGTGATGAAGGCGCCGGTGCCCGCGGTGTCGCCCTTCGCCCCCGCCACCGACAGCACGGTGCCCGAGGCGGGGGCGACGATCCTGGTGCCTCTGACGGCGTCGGCGGCCTGCTCCATGGCGGCCTGCGCCTTGGCGAGGCCGGATTCGGCCTGCTCCTCACTCATGCCGCAGGGCGTCTCGGACCGGCCCTCGCGCCGGGAGTCGGCCCGGGCCCCCGGGGTCGTCCTGCCGCTCGGGCCCGCGCTCGGCCTGCCGTCGGGGGTGGCGGTGGGCTTGCCGCTGGCGGCGCCGGTCGGCCTGCCGCTCGGGGTCGTGGAGCGGGTTCCCGCAGGGGTGGGGCTCACGGCAGGGCCGGCGGTGCGGCTCGAGGTGGGGCTGGGCCGCGCGCTGGGCCAGGCGTCCGGCCTGCCGGTGGCCGCCGGATCGGCGCCCGGCTCCATGCCAGGCTCTGGGCCCGGATCCGTGTTCGGATCTGTGCCCGGATCCGAGCCCGGCTCGGTGGTCGGCCTTCCTGACTGGCTCCTCGAAGGCGAGGGGGTGGCGGTGACGGTGGCCGTCACCGTCGCCGTGGCGGTCACCGTGACGGAGGGCGCGGGCTCGGTCACCGTGACCGTCACGGTGGGCGCCGGCCGCTCGAATCCCGTGGGCGCAGGCGAGCCACCCGGACGCGCGACCGGGTCGGGCGAGGGTGTGAACCCCGCCCACGCCACCCTCGCCACAGACGCCCCGCCCGCGGCCGAGGAGCCCGCCGTCCCCGGCGAACCGGCCGCCTGCGCGGACCCTGCGGCGCCCGACGAGGTGTCCGAGGGCGCGCAGTCGGTCGCCTGGGCCTGCTCCAGCGCGTCCTGCGCCGCGGCGACGTCCGCCTTGGCGGCGGTGTAGGCCTCCATGGCGGCCGCCGAGTCGATCCTGGCCAGCACCTGCCCCTTGCGCACCCGGTCGCCCGCCTTCACCGACAGCGCCGTGACCTTCCCCTGCGCGCCGAACGACAGGTCGCGGCTGGAGCCGTCGCTGGTGTTGCCCGCCGCCGAGACCGCCGCCGTCACCGTGCCGCGCTGGGCGGCCGCCAGCAGTACGGTGGCCTGGGGTGCGGGCTCGTCGGCCAGCGCGAACAGCACGCCGGTGCCCACCAGCGCGGCCGCGGCCACGGCCAGGACGCCCGTGCGAACATACGTCGGTCTCATGGCGGCCCATCCTGGCGTGCCAGGTTCGGAGAAGGCTGCCGGGAACCTGGAGGTTGCCTGAGCGCGCGGGGCGAAAGGCGCGGCCTCTCAGCAAACACCCAGGCTTCGTGAGGCTGGAGCCAAGGATGGTGTGCGAGGGTCACGGCCTGTGAAGCTGTCGACCAGGCGCAGGGGCCTGATAACGAACGGGATCCTCGCGGTCGCGTTGCTGGGCGGGGCCGGGTTCGCCTACTCCGCGCTGGGAGCGGGCGGGTCCTCGGCCGACGCCGTCGTGCGCACGGTCACCGCGACGAGAGGCACGGTCACCGCCTCCGTGACCGCCTCGGGCGCCGTGGAGAGCGCCCTGTCACGCTCGCTGGCGTTCGGCTCCACCGGCACCGTGGACAGGATCTACGTCAAGGTGGGCGACAAGGTCGCCAAGGGCGAGATCCTCGCCAGGCTCGACGACGACGCCGCCAGGGAGACCCTCGCCTCGGCCGCGGCCTCCTACGGGGCCGCCGTCGACGACGGCACCTCCACCACCGCGCTCTACGCCGCCTACGTCAAGGCGCGCAACGCCTACAGGGCGGCCCTGCGCGAGGTCGAGGGCACCGTCCTGAAAGCCCCCTTCGCGGGGACGGTCACCGCGCTCAACGGCGCCGAAGGTGGCTCCTCCAACGGCTCGAGCGGCGGCTCCGACGCCTCGACCGGTCAGAGCGCGGCCACCGGCTTCATCGGGCTGGCCGACACGGGCAGGCTCAAGCTGGTCGGCGCCTTCACCGAGTCGGACGTCACCAAGCTCAAGGTCGGCACGCCCGCCTCCGTCAGCTTCGACGCGCTGTCGGGCGTCACCGCCACCGGCAAGATCACCCAGATCGAGCCCGTGGCGGCCACCAGCGACAACGTCGTGCAGTACCCGGTGACGATCTCTCTCACGGAGGTGCCCGACCAGGTCAGGCTCGGCCAGACCGCCACCGTCGAGGTCGTCACCGGCACGGCGGAGAACGTGGTGACCGTGCCCTCCTCCGCCGTCACCACCGCCGGCGGCCAGAGCACCGTGACCCTCCTGAAGGACGGCCGGCAGGTCCGCACCCCGGTGGAGGTCGGGGTGAAGGGCACGGCCACCACCGAGATCAGGTCGGGCGTCGCCGAGGGCGACCTGCTCGTCCCGCCCGCGGCCACGGGCACCTCCGACCAGCAACAGCGGCAGCCGAACAGGTTCCCCGGCGGCGGGATCACCGGCGGCATCCCGGGCGGCGGCCGATGAGCCCGCCCGTGCTCCGGGTGGAGAACCTGGTCAAGACCTACGGCGAGGGCGACGCCCAGGTCCGCGCGCTGCGCGGGGTCAGCCTCGACGTGGAGCGCGGCGACTACGTGGCCATCATGGGCGCGTCGGGCTCGGGCAAGTCCACGCTGATGAACATCCTCGGCTGCCTCGACATCCCCAGCGGCGGCCGCTACCTCATCGACGGCACCGACGTCGGCGCCCTGGACGAACACCAGCTCGCGATCCTGCGCAACCGCAAGATCGGCTTCGTCTTCCAGTCGTTCAACCTCATTCCGAGGATGAGCGCGCTGGCCAACGTGGAGCTGCCGCTCACCTACGGCGGCGTCGGCGTGGCCGAGCGCAGGTCGCGCGCCCTGGCCGCCCTGGAGCGGGTGGGCCTGGCCGATCGCGTCCACCACGACCCGAACGAGCTGTCGGGAGGGCAGCAGCAGCGCGTGGCGGTGGCCAGGGCGCTGGTGACCGCCCCTTCGCTGCTGCTGGCCGACGAGCCGACGGGCAACCTCGACACTGCCTCCACCCGCGAGGTGCTGGACATCATGGACCAGCTCAGCGAGGCGGGCAGAACCATCGTGATCATCACGCACGAGGACGACGTGGCCACGCACGCCAAGCGGGTCGTCAGGCTCGTGGACGGCGAGATCATCGAAGACCGCCGCCAGTCCCCCGCGGACGGCACGGAGCAGGCGCCGAGCGGGGTGCGGGCCAGGTGAACCAGCTGGAGATCCTCCGTTTCGCCCTGCGCGGCCTGGCGGCCAACAAACTGCGCAGCGCGCTGACCACGCTCGGCATCCTCATCGGCGTCGCCGCGGTCATCCTCCTGGTCGCCGTCGGCGAGGGCTCCTCGCAGAGCATCCAGCAGAACATCCAGCGGCTCGGCTCCAACACGCTGACCATCTCTCCTTCCTTCTCCGGAGGCGGCGGCGGCCCCGGCGGGGGACAGGGCTCGGCCGGGCCGCGCACGCAGGCCAGGCAGCTCACCGTGCAGGACGCCAGGGCGCTGACCGAGCTGTCCTCGATCAAGAGCGTCTCGCCGGTGGTGACCTCGAACGCGGTCGCCGCCGTCCACGAGGGCGCGAGCCACTCGATCGCCCAGCTGGTCGGCACCTACCCCAGCTACTTCGAGGCGATGAACAAGCCGGTCACCTCGGGCACGTACTTCGTCAACGACGACGTCCGCGCCGCCAGGAAGGTCATGGTGATCGGCAGGACGGTCGCCGAGGCGCTGTTCGGCCGGGCCGACCCCGTCGGCAGGTCGGTGAGCGTGTCAGGGGTGCCCTTCACCGTGGTCGGCGTGCTGAAGGAGTCGGGCTCGAGCGGCATGCAGGACGGCGACGACCTGGCGATCGCGCCGCTGCCGGCCGTCCAGCAGAGCCTGACCGGGTTCGGCTCGCTGGGCTCGATCGTGGTGCAGGCCACCTCGGCCGCGGCGACGGAGACGGCGCAGGCGGAGGTCACCACGGTGCTCAACCAGCGGCACGGCGTCACCTCCGCCACCGAGGCCGACTACCGCATCCTCAACCAGGCCACGTTGCAGGAGACGGTCAGCGCGGCGACCGGCACGTTCACCGTGCTGCTCGGCGCGGTCGCGGCCATCTCGCTGCTGGTGGGCGGCATCGGGATCACCAACATCATGCTCGTCACCGTCACCGAGCGGACCAGGGAGATCGGCATCCGCAAGGCGATCGGCGCGCCGAGGAGCGCGATTCTCGGCCAGTTCCTGCTGGAGGCCACGCTGCTCAGCCTGGTCGGCGGCCTGTCGGGGGTGCTGGTCGCCTTCGTGGGCACCCGCTTCACGATCGCGGGGATCGAGCCCGTGCTGGTGCCGTCCTCGGTCGTGCTCGCGCTGGGCGTCTCGGTCGGCATCGGGCTGTTCTTCGGCAGCTATCCGGCCAACAGGGCCGCCAAGCTCCGCCCCATCCAGGCGTTGCGCCATGAGTAAGGAGAACGTCGTGCTCGATCAGTCACCGTTCGAGGAGCAGTTCCAGGCCCGGCCCAGGCCGCGGGCCTCGAAGCTCACGCTCGGGCTCGGCGCGGGGCTCGTGCTGGTGGTGGGGGTGATCATCGGCATCCAGGCCCAGAAGACGCTGGGCGCGCCCGTCTCGGCCGCGGGTCTCGCGGGCCTCGCGGGTCAGCCAGGGGCCAGGCTGGGGTACGGCGGGCAACCGGCCGCGGGCCAGGGGCGCCAGGGGCAGCAGGGCCAGCCTGGGCAGCAGGGACAGCGGGGTATGCTCGGCGGCGCCACCGTGGGCACGGTCGAGAAGGTCGACAAGGACAAGGTGATCCTGAAGGCCGCGGACGGCTCGTCCATCACCGTGAAGACGACGGCCGAGACGGCCGTGCGCGTCACCAAGGAGGGCGAGGTCGCCGATCTGGTGGCAGGCACCACGGTTGTGGTCCAGGGAGACAAGGGCGAGGACGGCTCGGTGAACGCCACCTCCATCAGCCAGGGAGGCGGCACGGGTGCCAGGCGATAGACCGCCCGAGGCCAGGCTGCTGGTCGTCGACGACGAGCCGAACATCAGGGAGCTGCTGTCGGCCAGCCTCCGCCTGGCCGGATTCGAGGTCGAGGCGGCGGCGGACGGCAGGCAGGCCCTGCGCCTGTCCGAGGAGTCCAGGCCCGACCTGGTGATCCTCGACGTGATGCTGCCCGATCTGGACGGCTTCGCCATCGCCGACCGGCTGCGGGCCGGCGGCAGGCGGGTGCCCGTGCTCTTCCTCACCGCCCGCGACGCCCACGACGACAAGGTGGCGGGGCTGCGGGTCGGCGACGACTACGTGACCAAGCCGTTCAGCCTCGACGAGGTGCTGGCCAGGATCAGGGCGGTGCTGCGCCGTACGAGGGGTGGGGAGGCGGCGCCGTCCCGGCTGGAGGTGGGTGACCTGGAGCTGGACGAGGAGGCGCACCAGGTGCGCAAGGCGGGCGTGCCCGTGTCGCTGTCGCCGACGGAGTTCAAGCTCCTGCACTACTTCATGCTCAACGCGGGCAGGGTGCTGTCGAAGGCGCAGATCCTCGACCATGTCTGGTCGCACGACTACGACGGTGACGCGGGCGTCGTGGAGTCCTACGTCTCCTACCTGCGTCGCAAGCTCGACAGGGGCGAGCCTCGGCTGCTGCACACGCTGCGCGGCGTCGGCTACGTCCTGCGAGAGCCCCGCCGGTGAAGGCGCTGCCGCTGTGGCTGAGGCTGGTCTCCACCACCCTGCTGCTGGTCACCCTGGCGATCACGCTGACCGGTGGGTTCGCCGTGCAGTTGCTGCGCGGCTATCTCGTCGAGCGGGTCGACCAGCAGCTGACGGCGGCAGGCAGGCCCATGAGCCTCGGCGAGGGCCCGCGGCCCGAGCCGCCCAGGCCGCTGCGGCTGCCTGGCCTGTTCCACATGGTGCTGCTCGACGACGGGGGTGAGGTGGTCAGGACCGTCGCCGAGTCGATCGACGTCGACCGGCCCGACCTGCCGAGGCTGACCTCCGAGCAGGCGGCGGGCATGGCGGGCAGGCCCTTCAGCGTGGGCTCGCTCCAGCCCGGCGGTCCCGAGTGGCGGGCCGTCGCGGTGGGCGGTCCCGAAAGGACGACCAGGATCGTGGCGATCAGCCTGGCCGACATCGACCGCACCGTCTCCCGCCTCGTGGTGATCGTCGCGGGCGTGGGCGGCGGCGTGCTCGTGGTCCTGGGGCTGGCCTGCTACTGGCTCGTACGGCGCAGCCTGCGCCCCCTCGGCGAGATCGAGGCGACGGCCGTCGCGATCGCAGGGGGAGATCTGTCCCGACGGGTGCCGCAGCTGCACCACCGTACCGAGGTGGGCAGGCTGGGGCGCGCGCTCAACGGGATGCTGGCCCAGATCGAGAGGGCGGTCAGGGAGCGGGAGGCGGCGGCCGACACGGCGGGGCGCTCGGCGGAGCTGATGCGCAGGTTCGTCGCCGACGCCTCGCACGAGCTGCGCACCCCGCTGACCTCGATCAGGGGGTTCGCCGAGCTGTTCAGGCAGGGCGCGCCCGACCTCGACAGGACCACCTGGCTGATGGACCGCATCGAGAACAGGGCCGCGCACATGGGTCTGCTCGTCGACGACCTGCTGCTGCTGGCCAGGCTCGACCAGCGCCGCCCGCTCGGCCGGCGCCCCGTGGACCTGCTGAGCCTGGCGGCGGGCGCCGTCATCGACGCCAGGACCCTCGCTCCCGACCGCCAGGTCACGTTCGAGCGGCTGGACGGCGGCGAGGGGGAGGTCGTCGTGCTCGGCGACGAGGGACGGCTCACCCAGGTGGTCGGCAACCTGGTCGGCAACGCGCTCAGGCACACCCCCGAGGGCACGCCCTTCACGGTCGGTGTGGGCCTGTCGGGCGGGCAGGCCGTGGTGCAGGTCGCCGACCAGGGGCCGGGGCTGCCGCCCGGCGCGGCCGAGAGGGTCTTCGAGCGCTTCTACCGCGCCGACCCCGCGCGCGGGGCCGACTCGGGCGGCACGGGTCTCGGCCTGTCGATCGCCGCCGCGCTGGTCGAGGCGCACGGCGGCACGATCAGCGCCGCCTCCCCTCCCGTCAGGGGCGCGGTCTTCGTGGTCAGGCTGCCCGCCTACTCCAGGAGCTCGTCGAGCGCGCCTTCCGGCAGATAGGGCGAGTAGAAGTCGCTCAGCGCCTGGCGGGCCAGCCTGGCCGCCAGCGGGCCGTCGCCGGCCCTGACCGCGGCCAGCGCCTCCTCGTGGTGGGCGATGCTGCGGCTGCGCAGCTCGGGAGCCCTGATCTTGTCGGCGATCAGGTTCAGCACGATGGAGCGCACCACGTCGCTGCAGATCAGGATGAGCTTGTTGCCACTGGCCCGCGCCACCGCGTCGTGGAAGTCCACGTCCGCCGCGCCGAAGGCCTCCTCGCCCTCGGCGGCCCGCATCCGCGCGATCGCCGCGTCCATGTCGGCCAGCTGCGAGGGGGTGTGGAGCCTGGCGGCGAGCAGGTAGGCGGCGCCCTCCAGCACCATCCTGAACTGCACGAGCTCGGCCAGCGACAGCTCGTCGACCCTGGCCAGCGTCGTCATCGACTTGTGCAGCGCGGCGGGGGTGAAGGGCAGCACCTCCGCGCCGTTCGGATCGCCAGGCCTGGAGCGCACCATCCCGCGCGCCTGCAGGACCCGCAGCGCCTCACGCACCGTGGAACGGCTCACCGAGAACTGCACCATCAGGTCGCGCTCGCTCGGCAGCCGCTCGCCAGGGCGCAGCTCACCGCTCTCGACGGCCTGCTCGATCTGCTCGACGATGCGCTCGTAAGCACGGACAGTCCGTACAGGTTGGAACCGAGGTCCGCCCATCACGCCCCCTCTTGACCGGAAAGTCCTGGGCTGGCAGTGTGCGTAGCCTACTGGTCAGACCAGTGCACTAGCCAGGAGGCTTAAGGCATGAGGCGCATCGGCACCTGGGTCGCCCTCGGCGGCCTCCTTCTCAGCGCGGCCTGCGGCGGCGGCTCCGCCGCGACCCCCACGACCGCGACCAAGCCGCTCGCGGTGGGCTTCGTCGCCGAGCCCGCCAACCTCGACTTCACCGCCACGGAGGGCGCGGCCATCCCCCAGGCGTTGCTGGTCAACGTCTACGAGGGCCTGGTCAAGCTCGACCAGGACGGCAAGATCCAGCCCCTCCTCGCGGAGAAGTGGGAGGTCTCGCCCGACAACAAGACCTACACCTTCACCCTGCGCAAGGGCGTCACCTTCACCAACGGCGCGCCGTTCACCGCCGACGACGTCGTCTTCTCCATCGACAGGGTGAAGAGCGACTGGAAGCTGAAGATCAAGAGTCAGATGGACGTCGTCGACAAGGTGGAGAAGAAGGACGACTCCACCGCCGTCGTGACGCTGAAGCAGCCGAGCAACGGCTGGCTCTACTCGATGGCCACCAGGCTCGGCGCGATGTTCAGCCGCACGGGAGTGGCCGACCTGGCCAACAAGCCGGTCGGCACCGGCCCCTACCAGCTCGGCTCCTGGAAGCGCGGCGACTCCATCCAGCTCACCGCCAACGAGAAGTACTGGGGGACCAAGCCGCAGGTCCCGCAGATCACGCTGAAGTACTTCAAGGACGCCACGGCGATGAACAACGCGCTGCTCACCGGCGGCATCGACATCATCTCCGCGGTCCAGGCGCCCGAGTCGCTCGCGCAGTTCGCCGACACCAACCGCTTCCAGGTCGTCGAGGGCACCACCAACGGCGAGGTGGTGCTGTCGATGAACAACTCCCGCCCGCCCTTCAACGACAAGAAGGTACGGCAGGCCGTCAGACACGCCATCGACCACAGGGCGCTGCTCGACACCGCCTGGGCGGGGCGCGGCCAGCTCATCGGCAGCATGGTGCCGCCCACCGACCCCTGGTACGAGGACCGCACCGGCGACTACCCCTACGACGTCGCCAAGGCCAAGGAGCTGCTCGGCGGCAAGACGCACAACGTGAAGATGCGCATCCCCAATCTTCCCTACGCGGTCGCCGCGGCGCAGGTGGTCAAGTCGCAGCTGGCCCAGGTCGGGATCACCGCGGAGATCGATCCGCTGGAGTTCCCCGCCAGATGGCTGGACGTGGTGTTCAAGCAGGGCGACTACGACCTGTCCATCATCAACCACGTCGAGCCCCGCGACATGGGCATCTTTGCTGACAAGTCGTACTACTTCCGTTACGACAACCCCGAGTTCGGCAAGCTGCTGGCCTCCGCCGACTCCGGCACCGAGCAGGAGCAGGCCGCCGACCTGAAGGCGGCAGCCAAGCTGCTGTCCGAGGACGCCGCCGCCGACTGGCTGTTCCTCTTCCCGAACCTCATCGTGGCCAAGAAGGACATCACCGGCGGGCTGCCGAAGAACGGCATCTCCGAGGCCTTCGACTTCACGGCCCTCACCAAGCGGTGATCTCGTACCTGGCCAAGCGCGTCGCGGTGCTTCTGGCGAGCACCGCGACCGCGGGTGTGGTCGTCTTCGCCTTCATGGCGCTGCTGCCAGGCGACCCCGCCGAGGTCGCACTGGGCGTCAACGCCACTCCCGAGGCGATCGAGGCGCTGCGCAGGCAGTGGGGCACCGACCGGCCGCCGCTCACCCAGTTCCTCGACTGGATCGGCGGGCTGGCCGCCGGTGACTTCGGCGTCTCCTACGTCACCAGCTCGCCCATCGGCCAGCAGATCGGCGAGCGTCTCGGCGTCACGCTCACGCTGGTCGTCGGCGGGATGGTGATCGCCCTGATCGTCGCGGTCCCCGCAGGCACCTTCGCGGCGGTCCATCACCGCAACCCGCTCGGGGCGCTCATCAGCGCCGCCAGCCAGGTCGGCATCGCCGTCCCGGCCTTCCTCGCGGGCATCCTGCTGGTCTTCGTCTTCGCGGTTCAGGCCCAGGCGCTGCCGTCGGGCGGCTACGTGCCGCTGACGGAGGACCCCTCGATGTGGTTCCAGTCGCTGCTGCTGCCATGGCTGTCGCTCGGGCTGGTCCAGGGCGCGGTGCTCACCCGGTACGTGCGCAGCGCGGTGCTCGAGGTGATGCGCGAGGACTACCTGCGCACCGCGCGCGCCAAGGGAAGGGGGCGCATGGGCGCGCTGTGGCGGCACGGCCTGCGCAACGCGGCCATCCCGGTCGTCACCGTGCTCGGGCTCCAGCTGGCCACGCTGCTGATCGGCGCGGTCGTCGTCGAGCGGGTCTTCGTCATCCCCGGGCTCGGCGACCTGCTGCTCAACGGCGTGGCCCAGCGCGACCTGCTGCTCGTCCAGGGGGTGGTCATGGTGCTCGTCGTGGCCGTCCTGCTGGTGAACTTCGTGGTGGACGTCGCCTACGCCGTCCTCGATCCGAGGTTGCGATGAGAGGGAACCTGGTCATCGGCGCCGTCCTGGTCGGCCTCACCGTGGTGGCCGCGCTGGTGTCGTTCGTCTGGACACCGCACGACCCCACGCTCGTGGACGCCGCCCACCGGCTCGCCCCGCCCGGCGGCGACTACCTGCTCGGCACCGACAAGTTCGGCCGCGACACGCTCAGCCAGCTCATGGTGGGCGCGCGCACCACGCTGTACGTCGGCATCGTCGCGGTCGGCATCGCCGCCGTGATCGGCACGCCGCTGGGCATGCTCGCCGGCATGACGCCGCGCGGGTGGCTCTCCGAACTGATCATGCGGGTCAACGACCTGGTCTTCGCCTTTCCCGCCCTGCTGCTCGCGGTCATGCTCGGCGCCGTCTACGGCGCGGGCACGCTCACCGCGATGATCGCGATCGGCGTGGCCACGGTGCCCGCCTTCGCCCGCATCGCGCGCGCGGCGACGATGCAGGTCATGGTGACCGACTACATCATGGCCGCCCGCGCCGCTGGACGGCGCGGCCCCGCCATCGCGCTGCGGCACGTCCTGCCCAACATCGGCTCCATGCTCATCGTGCAGGCGTCGGTCTCCTTCGCGATCGCCATCCTGGCCGAGGCCGCGCTGTCGTTCCTCGGCTTCGGCACCCGCCCGCCGACACCCTCGTGGGGCAGGATGCTGCAGGAGGCGCAGGAACTGCTGTTCTCCACGCCGCGCCTGGCCCTGTGGCCAGGGCTCGCGATCGCGCTGGCCGTCCTCGGCTTCAACCTCCTCGGCGACGGCCTGCGCGACCACCTCGACCCCAAGCTCAGGAGGATCCGTGCTGAGCGTTGAGGCACTCACCGTCAGGGCCGACGGCGTGGAGCTGGTGCGGGAGGTGTCGTTCGGCATCGCGCCGGGCGAGCGCGTCGGCCTGATCGGCGAGTCGGGCTCGGGCAAGTCGCTCACCGCGCTCTCGCTGATGGGGCTGCTGCCCGAGGGCGTCAGCGCCACGGGCTCGGCCACGCTCCAGGACCAGCCGCTGCTCGGCGTGCCGGACAAGCGGGTGAAGGGCCTGCGGGGCAGGGTCGTGTCGATGGTCTTCCAGGAGCCGATGACCGCGCTCAACCCCACCATGCGGGTCGGCGCGCAGGTCTCGGAGGTCATGACGCTGCACGGCGTGCCGCGCGCCGAGGCCAGGGAGCGCGCGCTCGACCTGCTCGGGCGGGTGGGAGTCGAGGCTCCGCGCGCCTACCCGCACCAGCTGTCGGGCGGCCAGCGGCAGCGGGTGATGCTGGCCATCGCGCTGGCCAACGAGCCCTCGCTGCTCATCTGCGACGAGCCCACGACCGCGCTCGACGTCACCGTCCAGAAGCAGATGCTGGAGCTGATCGTCGAGCTCGCCCCCGCCGTGCTGTTCATCACCCATGACCTGGCCGTCGTCGCCTCCGTCTGCTCGCGGGTGCTCGTGATGTACGGCGGGCGCGTCGTGGAGAGCGGCCCCCTGCGCGAGGTGTTCACCAACCCCCGCCACCGCTACACCGAGGGCCTGCTGGCCGCCTCGAAGCTCACGCCCCGAGGCACCCGCCTGCCCATCATCCCCGGCGCCGTCCCCTCCAGGTTCCCCTCGGGCTGTCCCTTCAGGGACAGGTGCGCCCACGCCTCGCCGGCCTGCGAGAGCGACCCAGCGTTGACAGGAGAGGGCCATGCCTACGCCTGCTGGCACCCCCGTGATTGAGGCCCGCGACCTCACCCGCGTCTACCGCGCCTCGCGCTTCAAACCCGGCGTCGAGGCGCTGCGCGGGGTGTCGCTCGACATCGGGCGCGGCGAGCGGTTCGGGATCGTCGGCGAGTCGGGCTCGGGCAAGTCCACCCTGCTGCGCCTGCTGTGCGGGCTCGACAGGCCCACCAGCGGCTCGGTCCGCTTCGAGGGCAGGGAGATCACCGGGCTCGGCGAACGTCAGCTGCGCTTCCTGCGCGACGACCTGCAGATCGTCTTCCAGGACCCGATGAGCTCGCTCGACCCGCGGATGAGGGTCCGCGACATCGTCGCCGAGCCTCTCGTCGCCCTCGGCAGGCCCGTCGGCGACCGCGTGGCCCAGCTGCTGACCGAGGTCGGCCTGCCCGCGTCGGCGGCCGACCGCTACCCGCACCAGTTCTCGGGCGGGCAGCGCCAGCGCATCGCCATCGCCCGCGCCCTCGCGCCCAACCCCAAGGTGCTGGTGGCCGACGAGCCGGTCAGCGCGCTCGACGTCTCCGTGCGCGGCCAGATCCTCAACCTGCTGGCCGACCTCATCGACACGCACGGCCTCACCCTGGTCTTCGTCTCGCACGACCTTTCCGTCGTGCGGCACGTGTGCGAGTCCGTCGCGGTCATGCACCGCGGCGTCGTCGTCGAGCGCGGCCTCGTCGACGACGTGTGGTCCCGTCCCCAGCACGACTACACGCGGACGCTGCTGCAGGCCGTACCCACTCTGGAGGGACTGCTGTGATCGAGATCGATGCCCAGGGAGTCGTGGAGTTCACCCAGGAACTGGTCCGCGTCCCGAGCACCAACGACCCGGCCCGGGGGCGCAGCGAGCAGCCCGCCGCCGACCTGGTCGAGGCGAGGATGCGAGCGTGGGGCTGGGAGGTCGTGGTCGAGGAGGCCGCCCCCGGCAGGCCGAACGTCGTCGCCGTGGTCGAGGGCGGCGGAGGCGAGGGCCCGACGCTGATGTTCGAGGGTCACACCGACGTGGTGACCGAGGGCGACCTGTCGGAGTGGACCGTGGACCCGTTCGGCGGCGAGATCCGCGACGGCAGGCTGTGGGGGCGCGGCAGCGCCGACATGAAGTCGGGTCTGGCCGCCGTCATGTACGCCACCAGGGCGCTGCAGCTGGCGGGCCCCTTCCCCGGCCGGATCAAGGTGTGCGCGCTGGCCGACGAGGAGGGCCTGATGATCGGCGCCCACCACTTCGTCAACTCCGCCCTCTCGGAGGGTGTCGACGCGGCGATCGTGGCCGAGCCCGAGGCGGGGGAGATCTGCGCGGTCGCCAAGGGGGCGCTGCGGTTGCGCGTCGACTTCACCGGCAAGATGGCGCACGGCGCGATGCCGCAGCACGGGCGCAACCCGATCCAGGCGGTGGGCGCCCTCCTGGTCGCCCTGCGCGCCTACCAGGAGGAGCTGCAGGCCGCCCATCCCGCGCACGAGCACCTCGGCGAGGTGTACGTCACACCGACCGTCGTCCAGGCGGGCAGCCAGGAGCAGGTCAACGTCATCCCCGCGGTCGCCTCCGTCTTCGTCGACGTGCGCACCGTTCCCGGCGTCGCCCACAAGGAGGTGGCCGACAGGGTCGAGGAGCTGGCCTCCTTCGACGGCATCGAGTCGCGGGTGGCCATCCTGGTGGACAGGCCGCCCGTCGAGGTGCCGGTCGAGCACCCCGTCGTCACCGCCCTCGCCGCGGCGCACACCGCGGTCACGGGTGAGGAGCCGGTGTACGGCGGCGTGCCGGGCTCCACCGACGGCACCGTCCTGACGCACTGGGGCGGGATCCCCTCGGTGGTCTACGGGCCGGGCGGCAAGTGGATCGCCCACCAGGCCGACGAGTTCGTCGAGGTCGAGGAGATCGTCCGCTGCACCCGCGTCTTCGCCGAGGCCGCGCGGCGCTTCCTCACCGGCGCGGACGGCTCCCGATGAGGCGGGGGCCGACCAACTCGCTGGCCGACGTCGAGGGGCTCAGGGTCGGGCACGCCCAGCGGGTCGGCGACGGCTACAGGACAGGGGTCAGCGTGGTGCTGGCCCCGCAGGGCGGCGCGGTCGCGGGCGTGGACGTGCGCGGCGCGGCGCCCGGCACCCGCGAGACCGAGCTCCTCGACCCGCGCAACCTCGTCGAACGCGTCCACGCGATCGTGCTGACCGGGGGCAGCGCCTACGGGCTGAGCGCCGCGTGCGGCGTCATGCAGCGGCTGGCCGATGCGGGGACGGGCTTCCCCGTCGAGGGCGGGGTGGTGCCGATCGTGCCGGGCGCCGTCATCTACGACCTCGGGCGGGGCGGGAGCTTCCGCGCCACGCCCGACGCCGCGATGGGCGCCGCCGCCTACGACGCGGCGCTCTCCTCACCTGGCACCCTCTCCGGAGGGCTTCCCTCGGACGGGGCGGCGTCCCCTCCCTGGGTCAACGGGTCGGTGGGCGCGGGGACGGGCGCCGTGGCGGGCGGGCTGGCAGGAGGGGTCGGGACGGTGAGCGCGGTCCTGCCCTCGGGGGTGACCGTTGCCGCCCTGGCCGTCGTCAACGCCGCGGGCTCGGTCCTCGACCCGCGCAGCGGCCTGCTGTCCGGCGTCAGGTACGGCCTGCCGGGCGAGTTCGACCACGTCGGCGAGCCCGACACCGGCGAGTACGAGCGATGGAGCCCGCAGAAAGCGCCGTCGTTCAACACCACGATCGGCGTCGTCGCCACCGACCTCACGCTGTCCAAGGCCCAGTGCGGCAAGCTCGCGGGCGTCGCGCACGACGGCCTGGCCAGGGCGATCAGGCCCGCGCACACGATGGTCGACGGCGACACCATCTTCGGCATGTCGACCTGCGGCCTGCCAGGCCCCGACGACACGGGACTGCACGACGTGCTGGCCGCGGCGGCCGACGTGTTCAGCAGGGCCGTGGCCCACGCCGTCCTCCACGCCACCGGCAGGGAGGGCGCCCCCGCCTACCTGGATGTCTTCCCTAGCGCACGGAGCGGACGATGAGAGAAGGGCTGCCGATCGGGGCAGGCTGGCTGCCGGTCGAGGAGACGGCCGAGGTGGTCTTCCCCTATGACAGGAGCACGGTGGGCCGGGCCCCCGTCGGGACCGTCGAGCTGGCAGGCAGAGCCCTCGACGAGGCGCTCGCGGTGGCGGGCGAGATGGCCAGGACGCCCTCGCACGCCCGCCGCGCCGCCCTGATGGGCGCGCACGACGCGCTGCTGGCGCGCAGGGAGGAGTTCGAGCGCCTGCTCGTCCTGGAGACCGGCAAACCGCTGGTCGACTGCAGGGTGGAGGTCGCCAGAACGCTGGTCACGCTGGCCACGGCGGCCGAGGAGGTGGCCAGGCTGCACGGGGAGACCGTGCCGCTCGACCTGCTGCCCGCGGGGGAGGGGCTGGTCGGGTTCTGGACCAGGAGGCCGATCGGGGTGGTCGTCGGGATCACCGGCTTCAACTACCCGCTGCTGCTGGCCGCCCACAAGATCGCGCCCGCGCTGGCGGCCGGCTGCCCGGTGATCGTGAAGCCCGCCCCCGCCACCCCGCTGGCGACGCTGCTGCTGGTGGAGGTGTTGCGCTCGGTCGGCGCTGTGCCCGCCGCGGCGGTGCAGCTCGTCACGGGCGACGTGGAGGTGGGCAGGGCGCTGGTGGAGGACCGTAGGATCGGCGCCGTCTCCTTCACCGGCTCCGCCGCCGCCGGCCACGCCATCGCGCGCAACGCCGCCCCGACCAAGGTGGTGCTGGAGCTGGGGTCGAACGCCGCGCTGGTGGTCGCGGCCGACGCCGATCTCGAGGCCGCCGCCGACGCGGTCGTGCGCGGCGGGTACTACGCGTCGGGTCAGGCGTGCATCTCGGTGCAGCGAGTCGTGGTCGAGGAGGCGGTGCGCGCAGACTTCCTCGACCTGCTGGCCGCCCGGATGAAGGACGTGGTCGTCGGCGACCCCCGCCTGCCGGAGACGAGGGTGGCGCCGCTGATCGACGAGCGCGCGACGAGCAGGGTGCTCGGCTGGGTGGAGTCGGCGGTGTCGGCGGGCGCCCGGCTGGTCACCGGGCCGGCGCCGGCCGGCGGGCGGGTGATCACGCCGACCGTGCTGGCCGACGTGCCCGACGGCGTGGAGGTGTGGGACGAGGAGATCTTCGGGCCCGTGGTGTGCGTGCGGGCGGTGGCCGATCTGGAGGAGGCCTTCGAGACCGTCAACCGCTCCAGGTACGGCCTGCACGTCTCGGTCTTCACCCGGTCGCTGGCCACGGCCTTCGCCGCCATCGAGCGGCTGGAGGCCGGTGGCGTAGTGGTGAACGAGGTGCCTGGCTTCCGCGCGGACAACATGCCGTACGGGGGCGTCAAGGACTCGGGCATCGGCCGCGAGGGCCCGCGCTTCGCCATCGAGGAGTTCACGGTGACCAGGATGGCGATCATCCGTCCCTGACCCTCGTCATGGCCGAAGCGGATGGACGTGAAGATAGTTTTCGCGTTTTATGGCGATCATGGCGAATATCTCACGCAGAACGGTGCTCAAGGGCGCGGTGCTGGTGCCCGCGCTCCCCGGCACGGCCCTGTCCGCCGACCTGGAGCAGCGGGCCATGGCGATGGACCCGCCGATCTTCCTGCTGGAGACGGCCGTGCCGCCGCACTTCACCGGCGAGGGCCTGACCATCAGCGACAAGACCTCCGTCTGCGGGACGAGGTCGCTGCGCTGGGACCACCAGGGGCGCGCAGTGATCACCGTCAGGGCACCGCTCAGGTGGGCGGCCGACCCCTACAGGCCGGGTGACGACCAGGCGTGGCAGGGGCTCGTGGACGCCTTCTGCGTGTGGATCCACAACGAGACCCCTGTCGACGACGTGGTGCGCTTCGAGTTCGGCAGGGGCGACAGGACCGACCTGTGGTTCGAGTTCCACCTGAACTACACCGGCTGGCGGACGGCGTGGGTGCGCTACGCCTACGACATGCGCGGCAGGCCCAGGCCCGACATGGACACGCTGCGGATCGTCGCGCCGCGCCGTACCGGGAGCCTGCACCTGGACCAGCTGATGCTCAACGTGCCGCTGCGGCCCGACGCGCCGTGCAGGGACTACCAGCTGCCCGAGATCGCCGCCGAGGGCGACGAGTACGACAACCAGCACTGGCAGGCCCTGTACCTGTTCGACAGGCTCCTCGCCGAGCGCAGGCCGCAGGTGAGGCCGCCGACGTCAGAGGAGAGCGCGGCGCTGCGGGCGCTGCTCACCCGCTATCACGACGAGTACCTCATCGCGCAGGTCAGGCCGGATGTGCCGGCGCTCACCGCGCAGACCGAGGCGCTCATGGGCCGTCCCGTCCACGCCTACCAGTCGCAGATCTACCCCGTCGAGATCGCCGCCGAGCTGAGGGCGTTCGTCAACCCCGTCACCCTGCGCTCCTGCACCGACCTGATGAAGACGATCGCCCAGGCCCACCAGGCCAGCCCGCCCGACAGGCCCGCCCTCGCCGCGCTCTACCTGAAGATCGTCGCCCATCTGCGCGACCAGGGCTGGACCAGGGGCAGCTGCCAGGGGACGATCCACCACCTCGGCTACGACGTGCGCGGCTACTACGACTCCGTCTACCTCATGCGCGACGCCCTGCGGGAGGCCGGCCTGTTCGAGCAGGTGCGCGCCGACCTCGACTGGCTGACCGGGCTGGGCAGGATCTTCCGCGGCTGGAAGCACCGCATGGCCCACGGCTCCATCATGGACATCTTCAACACCACCTTCCGCGGCCTGCTGGCGGCCGTGCTGCTGCGCGACACCGAGGCCGAGCAGGTCGCCTACCTGAAGGCCCTGCGCGACTGGCTGGACACCGCCCTGCTGCCCACCGACGGCATCCAGGACGGGATCAAGGTCGACGGCACCGCCTTCCACCACGTCGGCTTCTTCCCCGACTACGTGCGCGACGGATTCGCCGGCCTCGCCCCGCTGGTCTACGTCATGAGCGGCGGCGCGTTCGCCATCTCCACCGAGGCGTTCGGCTGGCTCAAGAAGGCCCTGCTCATGCAGCGGGTCTACGCCGGCAGGACGCAGTGGCCGATCTCCCTCAGCGGCCGCAACCCCATCGGCACCACCGCGCTGTCGATCGTGCCCTTCCAGTGGCTGGCCCCGATCGACGACGCGATCGGCGCCGCCTTCCTCAGGCTGCTGCCGGCCTCGCCCACCCCGCAGCAGAAGGAGCTGGCCGCGAAGCTCGCCGCCAGGGGCGTCGTCGCCGAGCCCTCGCCGACGGGCAACTGGGCGCTCAACTACGCCGCGCTCACCGTCCACAGGCGCGGCGACTGGCAGGTCACCGTCCGGGGACACAACCGCTACCTGTGGTCCACCGAGATCTACGTCGGCGCCAACTGGTACGGCAGGTACAACACCTACGGCCAGATCCAGGTCGTGCACCGCGGCACCAACCTCGACAGCGGCTACTCCCACGCGGGCTACGACTGGAACCGCAGGCCGGGCACGACCACGATCCACAAGCCGCTCGACGCGCTCAAGGGAGACCTCACAGGGGCGATCGAGGAGATGCTGCTGACCGACTCCCGCTTCGGCGGCTCCTGCGCCATCGACGGACGGCACGGCCTGTTCGCCATGGACCTGCACGAGCACCCGAAGTACGAGGGCACCCACAGGGCGCGCAAGTCGGTGTTCCTGTTCGACGACAGGATCGTGGCCCTCGGCACCGGCATCACCAACGCCGACGGCACGCACGAGACCGAGACCACCCTGTTCCAGACCAGGAGGACGGGCGCCGTCGTGATGGACGGCGAGCAGGTCCCCTTCCCCTACGACAACCGCGACCTGCGCCCTCGCTGGCTGCTCGACGACAAGAACATCGGCTACTACCTGGCGCCGGGACAGCGGGCCGGGCTCACCCGCTCCACCCAGGCCTCACGCCACAACGCCACCGAGGCGCCCACCAGCGGCGACTTCTCCACCGCGTGGATCAGCCACGGCCGCGCACCGCGCGCGGGCTCCTACGAGTACGCCATGGTCGTCGAGACCACCGCCGAGCGCATGGCCGCCTTCGCCGCCGACGTGCCGTACGAGGTGGTCAGGGCGGACGACCTCGCCCACGTGGTCACCGACCGCGCCACCGGGATCACCGGCTACGCCGTCTTCGAGCGCGTACGGCTGGCGGGCCCGGTCCTGGAGGTCGACACGCCCTCGCTGCTCATGACCCGCCGCGACGGCGACGACCTCGTCCTCGCGGTCGCCGATCCCGACCTTCGCCTGTACAACGGCATCGACCACGACCAGTACGAGCGGGGCCGCTACGTCGGCCACTACAGCCCGTGGTCACGGCCGTGGCTGACCCGCCCCAGCCATCCTCACCTGCTGCGGGTGACCGTCCAGGGCAGGTGGAGGGCGCAGGGCCCGTGCCGGGCGCGGATCACCGGCGGCAGGACCGTGCTGGAGTTCGAGACGGTCCACGGCACGTCGCTGCAGGTGAGGCTCAGTTCGGCGGATTGAACCTGCCGTCGACGGCGGTCCAGCCGCCGTCGACGTACAGGACCGAGCCCGTCACGAAGGTGGCCGCGTCGGAGGCCAGGTAGACCACGGCGCCGGCCATCTCCTCGGGCCGCGCCCACCTGCCGAGCGCCGACTTGGCGGCGTAGGCGTCGTACCAGGCGGGATCGTTCTTGATCTGGCTGGTGAGCGGCGTCTCGACCACCCCGGGCGCGATCGCGTTGACCCGCACGCCCGAGGGACCGAACTCGGCGGCGGCGGTCCGCAGCAGCTGGACCAGGCCCGCCTTGGTGGCCGAGTAGACGCCCTGGCCGGGCTCGGTCACCGCCGCCCTGATGGAGGCGAAGCCGATGATCGAGCCGGTTCCCCGCTCGACCATGCCGGCGCCGAAGGCCCTCAGCACCTCGAAGGAGGCGCGCAGGTTGAGGTCCACGACGCGCTGGAACTCCTCGCCCGAGTAGTCGAGCAGCCGTTTGCGGACGTTGGTGGCGGCGGTGAACACCAGCACGTCGACGGCGCCCGCGGCGGCGGCCGTCTCCCGCACCGCCTCGGTGTCGAGCACGTCGAGCAGGACGGCCGAGCCGCCGCAGCCTCGCGCGCTCTCCTCGGCCGCGGGCAGGTCGCGGTCGGCGCAGACCACCTGCGCGCCGTGGGCGGCCAGCGCCAGGGCGGCCTGCCTGCCGATGCCGCTGCCCGCCCCGATGACAACCGCCCGACGCCCGTCAAGGCGGAACAACCGCTCGTAGTCCATGGTCGAACCCTACCTACTGGTCCGACCAGTGCACTAGGTGGCTCCTGTGTAGAGTTCCACCGTGCTCATCGAGGAACGTCCGCTCGCCGACGCCCAGCTCCAGGCCCTGCTCGAGGCGGCCTTCGCCGAACTCGTCGCGCGCTACGGGCCGGAGGGACGTTCGGGCGTGGACCCCGCGGCCCGCTTCCTGGTCGCGGTGGACGAAGGGCGCCCGATCGCCTGCGCCGCCCTCCAGCAGGTGGACGACCGGACCGGCGAGGTCAAGCGGATGTACGTCCTGCCGTCGCACAGGGGGCGAGGGGCGGCGAGGGCGCTGCTGAAGGCGCTCGAGGCGCTGGGAGCCGAGCTCGGCCACACGCGCCTCAGGCTGACCACGGGCATCCGGCAGCCCGAGGCGATCGCGCTGTACGAGAGCGCGGGATACACACCCATCCCGGCGTACGGCAAGTACGTCGACGAGCCGACGAGCAGGTCCTACGGCAAGGCGCTCGGCCGGTAGGTCAGAGCCTGCGGACGTTGGTGGCGCAGTAGTCGAAGCTGTCCTGGGAGCGCTCGACGAGGTCGAACTCCACGGCGTCGCCTTCGTGCAGCTCCCTGTAGCCCTCGCCGAGGACGTCGCTGAAGTGAACGAACGCGTCGCGGCCAGGGGGAAGATCGGGGGAGGAGACGGCTCCCCAGCCTTTGTCGGCCTTCCAGAACTTCACGGTGCCTCGGGTCATGAGGAAATCATGCCTCCTCGGACCGCACAGGTGGCAACCCCAGCTCTCCCCGGGCGGAACGCGGGAGCCGGCTGAGGGTGCGGGCCAGGGCCATGGTCAGCTGTTTCCCGGCCTGGTGAAGCCCATGGGAGTGCCACCGTAGGGGGCGATCTTGACGTCGGAGCCCGTTCTGGGCGCGTGGATCATCGTGCCCTCCTTGGGGTCGAGCACGATGCCCACGTGGTCGGCGATGCCGTCGCCGTCGTTGTCGAAGAAGACGAGGTCGCCTGGCTGCGCGTTGCCGTCGGGGATGCGAGGTCCGCGCAGCCATTGATCGTGGGCGACTCGGGGGATGCGGGTCCCCGCCGACTCGTACGCGCGCAGCGTCAGCCCTGAGCAGTCGAAGGAGTGGGGCCCTGTCGCGCCCCACACGTACGGATCACCGATCTGCTTGAGCGCGTAGTCGATGACGGCCTGGGCGCGCGGGTTGGACGCCAGGCTGCTGGCGTTCGGCGGGACGGCGAGCGAGGGCGCGCCCGCACCGCCGCCACCCCCACCTCCGGCGCCACCGCCTGATCCGTTCGCGCCGTACCCGTTGGCGCCGACCGGCGTGCTGTTCCCGTTGTAGGACGCCAACTGGGTGGTCGAGGTGCGCGGCAGGAAATCGGGGTCGGGGATCCAGCGCATCGTGGGATTGTTGCCGGGGACGAAGTCCCGGTCGCCTGGAGCCGGGATGGCGGAGAAGAACTCCACCTCGCCGAGGTACTTGCCGATCTCGTCGGTCGCGCTCTTGATGGCCTGGGTCGCCTCGGCCGTCGGCGCCTTGGCCCGCTCGAGGGCGTCGGACACCTGGGCCCTGATGCTCGTCAGCGAGATCGCGGTGGTCTCGGGATCGTTGCGCTGCGCGTCCAGCCAGGCGCTCTTCTCGCGGTAGAGCGCCTGGACCTTGCCCTTGGCCGTCTCCAGCGCGGTCGCCGCGGCATCCAGCTTGCCGGCGCAGCTGGTCAGGGCGCTGCTCAGTGCCGTGCCTGCCTTGGGGTACTCGGCCATGTAGGTGGCGAAGTTCTCGGCCGCGCCGCCGTTCCACGCGTTGTTCACCGTGTTGACCGCGCGCCTGACGGCACCGGTCTCCGTGGTGATGGTGGTGGCCAGCGCCCGCCAGCGCTTCGAGATCTTCGAGATCTCGGCCTGGTCAGCGGTCAGGTCGTCGATGAGGCTCTGGATGGCGCTGAAGTATCGGTCGGTCACGCCTGCTCCGTCCGAGGGCCGGGGGACGGGTCGGCCTTGCGAACGTTGTCGACGACCTTGTGGATGGCCGCCTCTACCTTGGCCAGGTTCTGCTGGGCGTGGCGTGTCTCGGCCTCGATCTTCGCCTCAAGGTCGTTGACGGCCTTGACCAGTTTGTCGGAGAAGCCCTCGAGGTCTCCGAAACAGGAGGCTCCGACGCTCGGCGGAACCTCGTCGGCCAGGCTCTTGAACTGGTTGGCGACCCCTTTGGCCCTGGTCGCGCACTCTTCGAGCCCGTCAAAGTAAATCTCGAACCCCGCCACGTGAGTCACGCCTCTCGTGCCACACCAACATCAACTGTTCCGAGAATCTCATACCTTTGGCACTTTTCGGGCGGGGTCGCGCGGCAGACCGGGTCGGCGCTCGCCTGATCACGCGGTCGTCGGTCGCCTGGTGGGGGCCGGCGGCCGCGTCAGGGTCCGGTGCCCTGCCGTGCCGGTCGAGGGTTGTCCTCGTGGCGGGCGCAGCCGTGCACGATGACCTGAACCACCTCCTGGACGACGTCCCTGTTGACGCTCCCCGGCGGCGCGGTGACCAGGCTGAACAGCGCACCCCCGTAGAGCGAGATCAGGGCGGGGATCCTCTCTCGCGGGATGGCGAGGCCGAGTTTGTCGTGGTGCCCGGCGGTGATCTGCAGCGACGTGTCCTGCAGGCCCGCGAGCACCGAGGCGAGCACCGGCCGGCGCGCGGCCTCCAGGCGCAGTTCGAAGATCGCCAGATAGCGGGTGCGCAGGGTGGTCGCCGCTGTGAGCAGCGATCGCGTCAGCAGGTCGACCAGCGTCGCGGGCTGCTCGGTGGCGCGGTCGGTGTCGGCGTGATGCAGCTCGGCGATGCGCTCCGCGGCGGCCACCAGCAGCGCCTCCCTGCTGCGGAAGTAGTTCGAGGCCGTCCCCTGCGGAAGGCCCGCTTCCTTCTCCACCGCGCGGTGGGTCAGCCCATGCGCGCCCGAGGACGCCAGCAGCTCGATGGCGGCATCGGTCAGGGCTCGGCGACGGGCCGGATTGGTGGGCGGCACAGGGTTATGTTAAACCAATAGCCGTAGTAGTACGATCGTAGTGAATCAGCGAGGAGGGTCTCATGCGGATCGTTGTGGTCGGTGCCGGGCTCGGGGGAGTGACGGCCGCGGTGGGGCTGCATCGCCTGGGCCACGAGGTGACCCTCTTCGAACGGGGCGCCGAGCTGAGGGAGGCGGGCACCGGGATCGTGGTCATGCCCAACGGGCTGCGCGCGCTGGACGCGCTGGGGCTGGCAGAAGACGTTCGCGGGCACGTCATGCATGCCGCCCGCGCCGGACTGCGGGACTGGCGCGGACGGCCGCTGCTGGTCACCGACGCGGTCCAGACGCAGCAGGAGATCGGGGCCCCCGCCCTCATCGACCGGGCGGAGCTGCACCGGGCGTTACGCGCCCCCCTGCCCGCCGACCTGGTGCGAACCGCGACCCCCGTCGAGCGTCTGGAGCCCGATCCCACCGGCGTCAGCGTGATCAGCGACGGCGACCCCGTCGCACGGGCGGACGCCGTGATCGTGGCCGACGGCATCGGCAGCACGCTGCGCGGGCAGCTCATGCCCGGCCACCCAGGGCTGCGGCGGACCGGCCGGATGGACCTGCGTGGCATGCTGCCCCGCCCTCCCGCCATGGGGACCGACCTGCTCGCCTGCCAGTTGGTCGACCGCCGTAGCGGGGCGATGTTCGGCCTGTTCCCCGTCGGCGAGGGCCGCCTGTACTGGTTCACCGACTCCGTCCTGCACGGGCCGCCGCCCGGCGTGGACGAGGCGCGCCGGCAGGTGCTGTCCCTGATGGCCGACTGGCACCCGCTCGTCACGGCGCTGATCGAGGCCACCCCGCTCGCCGACATCTACGTTGACCCGATCACCTGCCTGGCCGAACCCCTGCCCTCGTTCGCGGCCGGCAGGGTCGCGCTGCTTGGTGACGCCGCGCACGCCATGCCACCCGACCTCGGCCAGGGAGCCAGCCAGGCCTTCGAGGACGCGGCCGCGCTGACCCGCCACCTGACCGGCGCCGGGCCCGCGGACGTCGTCCAGCGGCTCCTGCGCTACGACGCCGAGCGCAGGCCCAGCGCCAACCGCATGATGCGGGCGGCGTCCCGGCAGTCGCGGCTGACCTCCCAGACCGGCCTCACCGCGTGGCTACGCGACGCGTCGCTGCGCGCCGTACCGTCCGGGCTGGCCACCCGGCGGCTCGCCGCCCTCTGGCACGCCTGAGCCGCGCCGCCGTCGAGGGAGTCGACCAGGGCCGAGGTCAGGGCCGAGGTCAGCCTGCCGAGACTCCCGGGGACGCGGCTCCAGGGCGGCTGGTCAGCGGAAGTCGGTGATTCGGAAGACGGCCAGCATGTCCGCGCCCCTGGCGCCGGTGGAGAAGGAGGCTTCGGCGCCGACCCACCCGCGGAAGGCGCCCCTGTCGTCGATGATCTGCATGAGCGGTTTGACGTGGGAGTTGCCCGTGTAGCAGAACTGGCCGCGCTCCATCGCCAGGCAGGTGCACCAGTGCCACAACGTGTCGCGGCGATCGGAACTGGAGACCTTCGTGAGGTAGTACTGGATGGAGCTCACGTTCGCCTTCGTCCCGCCACCGTACTTGGGGCAGCCGCCCGACTTCTGGCACGCGCCCGAGGACGACGGCTGCAGGTAGGTCAGGCACCAGGTGGTGCCGGCGCAGGCGCGGAAGGCGGAGTGGCCGAACCGCTGGCCGCTGGAGTTGACGATCTTGCCGCCCGCCCAGCTCGTCAGATCCTGTCTGAGCGTGCCGGAGAACGCCTTCACCGAGCTCATCGCACGCCGCGTGCCGAGCGCCGCGTTGCTGCCGTATCCGTAACCGTGCGTGGCCAGCGTGCTGTGCTTGAGGTCCAGACGGGCGAGCGTGCCGTCGGAGGAGGGCCGCACGAACCACTGCTCGGTCCACGTCTGGGCGATCTTCCACCGGATGCTCACCACGTTCCCCGACACGGTGTACGTCCCGGTGCGGTTCTCGTCGGGGGCGCCGGTGAAGCCCCCTGCGGTGAGCACCTCGCAGGTACGGGGGCGCGATGCGGAGCCGCCTGCCTTGGTGGTGCAGCCCGAGTCGGGGGTGGTGCCGGTGCCCTGCCTGGGCTCGGGATGGCGCTGCCACCACAGATACAGGGCCGCGGTCACCGTGCCGTCGGCGGAGAAGCGGTAGCTGCCGAGTCGTACCCAGTTCTGGTTGGACGCGCCCTTCAGGTGTCCTTGCGAGACGACATAGGTGGCCTTGCCGCCCGGCAGGGCCGCCGTGGACGCGGCGGCAGGCCATGGGGCGATCGTGCAGGCGAGAAGGAAGGTGAGGACCGCCGCGATGGGGGGAACCGCGCGCATGGAATCTCCCTGTCAGCTCCGGACGTGCCGTCGTGCGCCGATATCCGGTCTGCGCCGGAAAGGCTCCACGCCATACTGCCGGGCGATGGACCCCTTGTACGCCGAATGCCCAACAAGAGCGTGCCGTCCCGCCAGGTTCACCTGGATCGGGCCGACGGCGGGTGGCCGGGCATGCCGACACCCCTGCGCGAGGCCGCGTCGCAGCGGGCTCGGTGCCGGCGTCAGTACAGGATGCTGGGCAGGTACGCCCCGGCGGGCTCGTTGTAGAGCCCGACGGTCATCAAGGTCATGAGCTGGGTGACCTTGAGCCCGTGGCGCAGACACCACTGCAGCAGCGCCGCGTCGCTCGCGGGCACGAGGATGCCAGGGCCGCCGAAAGCCGTGGCCGAGGCGATGAGCGCCTTGACGTCCTCGGTCGTCTCTCCCACGGCGTGGGCGAAGAAGGCCAGGTCCGTGGCGTAACCGGTCACCCGGCCCTCGTGCTCGACGACACGGGCCGTGCCCTGCTTGAGCGCGTCGCTCACCTCGCCGCCGCGGTCGACGCCGTGGACGCGCCTGGACACCTCGTTGCAGGCGGCCAGGTCCGCGTCCGTCGCCGGCCGTACCGTGTAGCCGGCGACGGTGCGCCCGATCGGCGGGCCCTGCAGGCAGGCCAGGGTCTCGCGGAACTGGAAGCCCAGGCCCGCGTACAGGGCGAACGACCTGCAGTGGTAGGCCGACTGCAGCAGCCGGATGCCCGGCGCCTGCCGCTCGTCGGCCCGGCGCATGACATCCTCCATGAGCCGGCGGCCGACGCCGGCGTTCTGGCAGGCCGGATCGACGGTGATCGGCCCGACGCCCACGACGCTCGAACGCTCGTCGAGGAAGTTGCTGCCGGCGATCCGGCCGTCCAGCTCGGCGGTCACGCTGTAGAACCCCGGGTGGCCCAGAAGGGTGTCCATCAGCCCGGTCGCGGCCTCCACGCTGGGAAAGTCGCCCACGAAGCCGTGTGCGCGGGCCAACTGGTCGAACGCTTCGAAGCAGATCCTTCCGCAGTCAGCCGCGTCGGCGCGCGCCCCCGGCCGTAGGAGAAGCTCCATGGCGTAGCCTCCGTCTCCGCTGGTCACCAGCGCGGCATGTGTCCGCTCTGGATCGGGAAACGCCATCTCCTCCATGTAAGCACCCTGCCGTCGCGCGGCGCAGCGCGGCAGGGCCGGTCCGCGCCACCGCATAGACCGAGGGTGCTGCGGAGTGGCCTCATCGAGCACTCGGGGAGGGCTCCTCTCCCCCGTACGGGGGAGGGAATTCGCCGTCGTTTCACACCTTGGAGGGATCCTGACCGATCGACGACCTTGGAAGACTCGACGGGCGTCGGGATCGGCGGGCTCAGGAGGTGCCCGACGTGCGGGCGCCTCCGGCTAGGCGGACCGATCCAGCAGGGCCGCGGCGCGGGCGCGGTAGTCGGCGACCCCGCGCAGCTTGACGTGCTCGTAGCCGCGGATCACCTCGGGCAGCCGCACCAGCTCCATGATCGTCTCCTCCGAGGCCCCCGAGGCCAGGGCGCGCAGCACGTCGCGGGTGTACTCCTCCGGCAGCGACCGCTCGGTCCTGCGCACCTCGCCGAGACCGAACACGTCCAGCTTGGTGCCGCGCAGCGTGCGCAGGCCGTACAGGGCCTTGAAGGCGGGGTCGAACCACGGGCCGAGGCTCAGCTTGCGCTTCATCCCGAGCGCGCGCAGCACCGGCGGGTGCAGGTTGTAGGCGACGCGAGCGCCGTGGCCGAACTCGGCGGCGATCCTGGCGCGCTCGGCCGGGTCGAGGTGCAGCCTGGCCACCTCGTACTCGTCCTTGTAGGCCATCAGCCTGTGCAGCTGGGTGGCGTACGCCTCGGTGATCGGGCCCGGCGCGCGCGAGTGGACCTCGCGCACGGCCTCCAGGTAGCGCAGCGCGTAGCGCGGGCTCTGGTAGGCGACCAGGTCGGGCACCCGTACGGCCAGCAGCCTGTGCAGCTCGCCGTCGGCGAAGGCGATCTGCCGCAGCACCTCGGCCGAGGGGGCGGCGGGCTCGGGGACGGTGAACAGCGCCTCCACCGCCGAGGGAGCGCAGATCACCGCGCGCCCCCAGTGGAAGGCGGTGGCGGACTTGCCGAGCGCCTTCTCCATCGACTCCAGCGACAGCGGGATCAGTCCGCGCTGCCAGGCCGCGCCCAGCACGATCGTGTTGGCCTGCATGTGGTCGCCGAACAGCGCCTGGGCCAGGCGTTCGGCGTTGAGCGCGACGACCGAGCGGGTGCGCGACTCGAGAGCGGCCAGCTGGGGGCCGAGGTCGGTGACGTGCTGCGAGGGGTCGAGCACCATCGCGCCCGTGGGCGACAGGTGCGTGGAGACCACGGCCACCGTGCGCTCGGGGGAGGCGGTGCGCAGGTGCTTGGGGTCGGTGCCGCCGATGACGTCGAGGGCGAGGTAGGCGTCGACGGAGCCCGCGGTGGCCTGGGCGGAGCGGTCCTCGTCGCCGTCGAACAGGCGCAGGTCGGAGACGACCGTGCCGCCCTTCTGCGCCAGGCCGGTCTGGTCGAGGCCGCGCGACTGGCGGCCGTCGAGCATCGCGGCCTTGCCGAGCAGCCGAGCGACCGACACCACGCCGGTGCCGCCGATGCCGACGAGCCTGATCGTGGCGTCTCTGACGACCATGTCGGGCGCGGGCATCGCGGGGGGAGCGGGGACGGCGGCGCGCTTGCGCGCGCCTGGAACGATCGTGAGGAACGACGGGCAGTCGCCCTCGACGCAGGAGTAGTCCTTGTTGCAGGAGGACTGGTGGATCTCGGTCTTGCGGCCGAACTCGGTCTCGACAGGCAGCACCGACAGGCACTCGGACTTCTGCCCGCAGTCGCCGCAGCCCTCGCACACCCGCTGGTTGATCGCCACGCGCTTCACCGGGTCGGGCAGGTCGCCCTTCTTGCGCAGCCGCCGTTTCTCCGCGGCGCACTGCTGGTCGTGGATGAGGACCGTGACGCCCTCGATCGCGGCCAGCTCGCGCTGCGCGGACTCCAGGTGGGCGCGGTCGCGCACGGTGGCGATGCGCGACAGCCGTACGCCCTTGTAGCGGGAGGGCTCGTCGGTGGTGACGATCACCTTGCGCACGCCCTCGAGCTCCAGCCAGCTGGTCAGCGCCGCGACCGACAGCGCAGGGGTGATCGTCTGGCCGCCGGTCATGGCGATGGCGCTGTTGTACAGGAGCTTGTAGGTGATGTTCACACCGGCGCCGACCGCCGCCCTGACGGCCAGCGAACCCGAGTGGTGGAAGGTGCCGTCGCCGAGGTTCTGGAAGATGTGACGGGTGCCGGTGAAGGGCGCCTGCCCGATCCACTGCGCGCCCTCGCCGCCCATCTGGGTGAGCCCAGTCAGCTCGCCCTTGCCTTCGGGGTTGAGCACGACCATGGTGTGGCAGCCGATGCCCGCGGCCACGACCGAGCCCTCGGGGACGGCGGTGGAGCGGTTGTGCGGGCAGCCCGAGCAGAAGAACGGCGTGCGGGAGGGGCCGAGCAGCTTCAGCGGCTCGCGCGGGCGCGGCAGGTCGATGGAGAGCCGGTCGGCGAGCACCCTGGCGACCAGGTCGGCGTCGACGCCGCCGTGCTGCGGGATGACGGCCTTGCCGGTGACCGCGGGCGCGTCGGGCGTGCCGTACAGGACGTCCTTGACCAGGCCCTCCAGTAGCGGCGCCTTCTCCTCGACCACGATGATCTCGGAGAGGCCGCGGGCGAACTCCTTGACCACCGTGGGCTCCAGCGGCCAGAGCATGCCGATCTTCAGCAGGCGGACCTCGTCGCCGACGCCGAGCTTCCTCAGCGCCTCGCGCACGTCGTAGTAGGCCGTGCCCGCCGCGACCACGCCGAGCCGCGCCTCGGGCGCGGCGCAGGTGATCTGGTTCAGGCCGTTCTCGCGGGCGTAGGCGCGGGCCAGCTCCAGCCGCGGCCCGACCAGGGTGCGCTCCATGTCCAGTGAGTACGGCGTGAGCAGCGTCGCGTCGGGTGTGTGCCGGTACGGCCTGCCCTGCCACATCACCTCGGGCATGACGGGCTTGATCCGCTCGGGGTCGAGGTTGACCGTCGCGGTGGCGTCGACCACGTTGGCCACCGCCTTGATCGCCACCCAGAGGCCGCTGGCCCGCGAGGCGGCGATCGCGTGCCTGCCCAGGTCGAGCAGCTCCTGCACGGTGCCGGGGTAGACCACGGGCATGCCGAGCGCGACGAGCGTGCTCTCCGTGGCGCTCGGCAGCGTGGAGGACTTGCAGGTGGGGTCGTCGCCGCAGAGCGCGATCAGCCCGCCTTCGGGGTGCGCGCCGACGAAGTTGCCGTGCCTGAACGCGTCGGCCGCCCTGTCGACGCCGGGGGCCTTGCCGTACCAGACGCCGAGGACGCCCGCCTTGCGGGGATCCGGCAGGGCGGGGACCAGCTGGCTGCCCCACACCGCCGTGGCGCCCAGCTCCTCGTTCTGGCCGGGACGGTGCACGACGCCCTCGGGCGTCGACCTGGCCAGCTCCTGGTCGAAGCCGCCCAGCGGCGAGCCGGGATAGCCGGAGACCATCGCGCCCGTGTCCAGCCCCGCCCTGCGGTCGGCGGCGAGCTGGTCCTTGAGGAGGTGCACCAGGGCCTGGGTGCCGCTCATGAACGCGTCGGTGGTCATGTCGAGAGATTATTTCAGGGGTCGGGATATCCGATGTCAATACTTGCGGCGATTTCCGCAGTGGTTAGCATCTATTGCCATGGATGCCACAGATCGCGCAATTCTCCGTCTACTGCAGGAGGACGGACGGCTCAGCAACATCGAGTTGGCCGAGCGGGTGCGGCTGACGCCGTCGCCGTGCCTGCGCCGGGTGCGCAACCTGGAGGAGACGGGAGTGATCACCGGTTACCGCGCGGTCGTGGACGCCGGAGCGGTCGGACGCGGCTTCCAGGTGCTGGCCTTCGTGGAGCTCGAGGGCCAGGACGCCGAGACGGTGACGGCCTTCGAGACGGCGGTCATGCAGGTGGAGGACGTCATCGAGTGCCTGCGCATGTTCGGCCGCCCCGACTACGTGCTCAGGGTGGCGGTGACGGACATGGAGGCCTACAGCCGCCTGTGCCTGGAGAAGCTCGGACGCCTTCCCGGCCTGGACAAGCTCACCTCGCAGATCGCGATGAAGGCGCTGAAGCCGGGCGGCTCACTGCCGCTGTAGCGCGCTACAGGACCCCGCCCTCGACGAGGATGAGCAGGCCGAGGCCGACCAGGACGACGGGCAGCACGACGTGACCCCAGCGCGCCAGCGTCCTGGCGACGAACGGCCTGGTGGCGAGGAATCGGCCCGCCGCGCACCAGACGGCGACCAGGGCGAGGAAGACGAGCACGTAGCCGGTCATGGCGCCCGTACCGGCCGTGGCGAAGACGGGCACGTAGACGCCGATGTTGTCGCCGCCGTTGGCGAAGGTGACGGCGGCCACCGCGAGCGGGCCCGCCGCGCCGTCCTCGACCGTGCTCTCCTCGGGGCTCCCACGCTCGCGCCACGCCTGCCAGGCCGCCTTCAGCCCGAGGGCCAGGGGGAGCAGGCCGAGGTAGGGCAGGAGCGCGGGAGGGAGCAGGGCGGCGCCGAAGGCGGCGGCCACGGCGAAGGCGAGGATGGCCGCGAAGCCGAGATACTGCCCGGCGACGATCCGCGCGGCCGAGCCTGGACGCCCGGAGGTCCTGGCGAAGAACAGGGCCAGGATGACCAGGTCGTCGAGATTGGTGACGGCGAACAGTCCCGCCGCCTGTCCGACGAGGCCGAGATCCACGGGCGCGGGGCATCCTCTCGGTCGGGGGCGCGGTCGCGGATCGACGATAGCGGCTGGGCCGTCAGAAGTAGTCGGCGACCCAGTGGATCGCCGAAGGCGAGGCGAGAGTGGGGGAGGGGTCGACCGCCAGCGGGCGGGCCATGCCGCTGGTGTCGGCGACGGTCTCGAGCTCGGCGAACAGGAAGGGCAGCGCGGGCTCGCCGGGGGTGAGGCGGGCGTCGGCCCGGGTGATGCCGCGGGCGGCGGCCTCGGCGGCGACCCACGAGAACAGCTCGGGCAGGTGGCCCGCCGCCTCCAGCACCTCCACCGAGGTGTCGTGCCAGCGCAGGGCCACGTAGCCCGAGCCCTCGGCCAGACGCAGGTCGACGGAGTCGTCGTAGTGGGCCGGCACCCTGTGGCGCCAGTCGTCGGGCGTGCGGACCGTGGTGAGCGGGCGGTGGGCGTTGTGCCTGTCGTACAGCTCGGCCAGGAGCGGCCACTCGGCGACCGAGGCCCGCCGCACGCCGGACGTGTGGCGGGTCGCGGCGGCGAGCGGGCCGCGCGTCAGCGACTGGGAGAAGACCTTGTAACCCGAGCTCTCGTAGACGCCGGGGCTGCCGGTGAACAGCAGCGACCAGTCGCAGCCCGCCTCGGACATGCTCTCCAGCGCCAGGCCCAGCAGGCTCCTGATGTGGCCGCGACCGCGCGCGTCGGGACGGGTGGCGACGTTGGCCACGCCGCCCACCAGGTCGATCCCGCCCTCGGCGTTGCGCAGGCGGCGCGGCAGCCAGTAGACGACCGCCTCCACGCCGTCCGAGCCCTCGGCCACCATGGTGCGGGGCAGGCGGTCAGGATCGCTCCGGTAGAGGGGCAGGAGCTGGGGGGCGGTGAAGCAGACGGCCCACAGGGCGTGAAGGTCGGGCTCGTCGGCGGGGGTGGCGGCGCGGTAGGTGGTCATCTATCCCATCCGGTCGAGAAGCGCGGGGGTGACGGCGTGTTCCAGCGGCAGTCCAGCGGCGAAGCGGGCGATCTCCGAGACCACCACGTCGCCCTGCCTGCGCCTGCACTCGACGGTTCCCGCCGCCTGGTGCGGCGTGAGCAGCGCGTTCGGCAGCGAGCGGAAGGGGTGGCCCTCGGGCAGCGGCTCCTCGTCGTAGACGTCCATGGCCGCGTCGATGCGTCCCGAGCGCAGCTCGGCCAGCAGCGCTTGCTCGTCCACGAGCCAGGACCTGGCGGTGTTGACCAGGCCCGCGCCGTCGGGCATGAGGGCCAGCTCCCGCTCGCCGAGCAGGTGCCTGGTCTCGGGCAGCGAGGGGGCATGGACGGCGACGATCCTGCTGGTGGCGAGCAGGTCGTCGAGCGGGATGGCGTCCTCGTGGCAGGGGTCGGCGATCCTGACGTCGGCGCCCAGCGCGCGGACCAGGTCGATGTAGGCCCTGCCGGTGCGGGAGGCGCCGATCACGCCGATCGGGCAGCCCAGGATCTCGTGCCTGGCGGGGGCCCGCTCGGCGGACTGCCACGGCAGGCCGCCGCGCAGGGCGTGGTCGAACCGGTGCACCTGGTGCAGCAGCGCCAGCGTGAAGGCCAGCGCGACCTCGGCGACGGAGCGCGCCATGCCCGATCCCGCCTGGGTCACCTGGACGCCGCGCGACCACAGTGCGTCCGTCACGAACGGCTTGACGGTCGCGCCGGTGTGCGCGACCAGGCGCAGCCCGGGCGCCATGTCGAGCAGATCGGCGGTGAGCGGGGGGACGCCCCAGCTGGTGACCAGCACGCCGGTGCCAGGAAGGGCGTCGGCCAGGCCCGCGTGGTCGTCGAGCAGCCGCACCCTGCCGAGCGCGAGCAGGCCGGAGGGGTCGGGGAAGAACTGCTCCCGCAGGCCGGGCGGGACGCTCACCAGCACGCCGCTGTCAGCCGAGCCAGTCATCGAGGTGCCCCGAGACGAAGGCGTCGTCGGTCAGCCACGGGTAGGCGCCGCTCACCCTGGTCAGCTCCTCGGCCTGCCCTGGCGAGAGCCCTTCGTCCGGGTCGAGGCACCAGATCCCCTCCAGCAGTCGCTGCCTGCGCAACACCTCGTGGACGCCGGTGATGCAGCCGGCGAAGCCGTTCGCCGCGTCGAAGACGGCCGCGTTGGCGTCGGTGAGCGCCGCGGCCCTGCCCGCCCACAGTTCCGGATCTTTCGCCAGCCCCGCGACCATGTCAACCGCCGCCCTGGTCCACACGGCCCACTGTCCGAGCAGGCCGCCGGAGAACCTGAGCCCTCCCGGCAGGTCGGCGAGCAGGTCGCCGATGATGTGGTCGTCGTTGCCCGTGTAGAGGACGACCTGGTCGGCGCGGCCCGAGGCGGCCACGCCGTGGGCGACGTCGAGCGTGCGGTAGCGGTCGAAGGCGGCGATCTTGACGGCGACCGTCGAGGGCTGCTCGGCCAGCTCGCTCCAGAACCGCCGGGAAAGGACAGGGCCGCCGATCGCCGTCTGCAGGTAGAACCCGACGACGGGCAGCACCTCGCCGACGGCTCTGGCGCGCTCCAGCAGGTCGGCCTCCGACGCTCCAGGGACCACAGGGGACAGCAGCACCGCGTCGTAGCCGAGCCCGGCGGCCAGCTCGGCCTCCTGCACCGCCTGCCCGACAGGCCCGCACGCCTCCGCGATCAGCTGGAACCGGCCAAACCCCGGGGGACCTGCCGGCTGCCCTGAGACCGGCGTCCTGCGGGACTCGGCGACGACGTCGGCTGCAACGGAGCCGGACGGCGCGAGCTCAGGGACCGCGCGGTCAGGCGCGCAGCACCTCGGCGAGCCTGGCCGCGAACGCCTCGGGGGCGTCGGCGAAGCCGCCGTGGCCGCCGGGGAAGACCACGGGCTCGAGGCCCGCCTGCTCGGCCAGCGCGATCGCGCTACGGCGGGCCAGCTGCCCCTCGGTGCTCTCGCCGATGCCCACCACGATCCTCGGCGAGCCCGACCGCAGCGCCTCGACGTCGGGCCTGTAGGTGCTGATCGGGCGCACGCCCTTGCCGAGGAAGTAGCCGAGGTTGCCCATGAGGCGGCCGAACATCTCCTGCTGCTCGGGGCTCGGCGGCCCCTGCGGGGCATCCTCCTCACTCATCCCGATGAGTTCGTTGAACTTCTGCATGCCGGCGGGCACACCCTCGCGCTCGTAGGTGGAGGCCACCTCCTCCATGCCCGCGGCGACCTGGTCGGCGTCGGGCAGCAGCCGCACGCACGGCGGCTCGTGCGCCACCACGACGCGGACGAGATCGGGGTGCCTGGCGGCCAGGTTCAGGGCGATCTGGGCGCCGCCGCTGCTGCCGAAGACGTAGGCGGGCTCGCCGCCCAGCTCGGCGACCAGGCGGGCGGCGTCGTCGCCGTGCACGTCGATGTCCTGCTCGAGAGCGGGGTCGTCGGGGACGCTGCGGGAGTTGCCGCGGGGGTCGTAGGGCACCACGGTGAAGTGCTCGGCCAGCAGCGGGGTCACGGCGGCGAAGATGCCCGCATCCGTGGGGCCGCCGGGGATCATCAGCAGGACCGGGCCCGAGCCCTGGACCTCGTAGTAGAGCCGCGCGCCCGGCGCCTGCAGAGTTTCCGTCTTCTTCATGGCAGGAGCATCTCACCGACAAATTTTTTTGTCAAGGAGTGACGTACAGTCGAAGAATGGAGAGCACGCCCTGGGCCTTCGACCGGCCGATCACCTCCCCCTTCGCGCAGCCACGCGGTCTTGCGGGACGGCTGGCGGGCCTGTTCATGCTGCTCACCAACGAGCAGCGCGAGCTGGTCGCCCTCATCGACGCGGGGGAGGGCGACCACGTGCTGGAGGTCGGCTACGGGCCGGGCGGGCTCGTCAGGGTGCTGGCGAAGGGGCCCTCCGCGCGCATCTGCGGCGTGGACCCCTCGCCGGACATGCGCGACCTCGCAGGCCGCCGCCACCGCGCCGACAGGCGGGTGGATCTGCGGATCGGCGCCGCCGACGCGATCGGCTTCGGCGACGGCGTCTTCGACAGGGTCGTGTCGGTCAACAACGTCGCGCTCTGGCCCGACCTCGGCGCGGGCCTCAAGGAGTTCCGCAGGGTGCTCAGGCCCGGCGGGCGCGTGGTGATCGCCTGGCACGGCGGCAGCGCGCCGGGACGCATCGCCAGGAAGCTCACCCTGCCGGAGGACAAGCTGGCGATGATCGCGGCCGCGCTCGGGGAGCACTTCGCCGACGTGACCAGGCACGAGCTGACAACGCTCACCGTATTCACCGGGATGTCCGTGTAAATCCGGCCTTGACGGGCTGTGGAGAGATATGGTCGGCTCTTACCTTTCGTAATTGCGCAACCACATTCCCGGGGGAATGCCCGTCATGTCGCGGCTGTCCTGCGTCCTGCTCGCCTGCGCGTTGGTCTTCGGCGTGCCCACTGTGGCTCACGCCGTGCCGAAGGAGGACAGACCGCGCATCGAGCCGGTGGCGCGGGTGGAGGTGCCAGGCGCGGCCCCCGCCGCCCCGGCCGGCAAACCGTCGCTGGCGACGCGCGTGGGGGAGCGGAAGCCCGACGGGCCGGGCAAGCCGGAGGTCACCATCCCGGAGGGCCCCGAGCTGGCGGGGAAGGTGGCGGAGGAGGCGAAGCGGCGGATGGGCGCCGACAGCCCCTCGACGGAGGCCATCCTGCCCGCCGACCCCGGCGAGGGCCTCGGACTGCTGCCGGTGAAGGGCGTCCGCGCGCTGACGGGCGGGCGCGAGCAGGTGCCGCTGGTCACCTTCAGGCTGTGCGCGGCCGGCGAACGGCTGCCCGCGGCGTGCTCGTCGGCGCGGCCGGTGGCCACGCCCGTCCAGGCGGACGTCACGGGCGACGGCCTGCCCGACCTCACCGCCACGCTGGTGCCGCGCAAGGCGGAGGGTGGCAGCGTGGGCATCGGCCTGACCGTCGTCCAGCTGGGTGACCCGGTCAGCGCGCAGGTGTGGGCCGAGTACGGCATCGGCGAAGGACGGGTGGTGAAGGTCGGCTTCGACGGCTACCGCCGCGGCACGTCGCTGTCGGCCCGCGACTCGGGCCTGTTCACCGTCGACCTCGCCGCCCTCGCCGAGGGCAGGGTCGACGTCAGGGCCACCGTACGGCGCAGCGACCCCGGAGCCTCCGTCGCGACCATCGCGGGCCTGGAGGGCAAGGCGCTGCTCAGCCTCAGACAGACGCCCGCCACCGAGCGCTTCGCCGCCCACGCCGCCTTCGACGGCGACAGGAGCACGCTGACCGCCACCGCCTCCACGCCGGCGCGCCTCGACGCCCTCGCCGTCACAGGAGGCCGCAGGTTCACGCAGGTGACCGTCGACAGGATGGGCGCCGAACTGACCGCCGAGCTGACCAGGCCTGGCGAGGTCCGCTTCGCCGCCGCCGAGCCGATCGCCGCGGCCACCTTCCACGACTACCTCTACGACGAGGGACGGCTGTCCAGAGCGGCGGCGCTGTCGATCACGCGGCTGCCCCGCGAGTTCCGCGCCACGGCCCGCTCGGGCGGGCTGTCGGTGGCCTCGGGCGCGCCCAGGCCCAGGGCCGCGCAGCTGACCTTCTACGACGCCGCGCGCGACCGGACACTCGTCCAGGCGAGCCTCACGGGGCTGCCCGCCACGATGACGATCGAGCACGACGCCGAGGCCAACCGCGTCGTCCACACCTCCAGCTCCCCGCTCGGCGGCTGCTCCCTGCTCCTGCAGCGGGGCGGCGGCGCGATCGCCGGACTCCCGGGCGACCACGTCACCATGATCAAGGAAGGGGCGCGGCTGGGCGTCTCGGCCAGGCTGGCGGGGGTCGCGGGGTTCGACGTCACGTACGGCGCCGCGCCGCGCGTCAAGCTGAGGCTGGGCTCGGGCGGCAGGCCGTTCGTCGGCGCGGCCAGCATCGACGGCAGGCACCTGGCCAGGCTGGAGATCTCCAACACGCCCGCCACCATCGAGGCCGAGCTGGATCCCGGCGCCCGCAGGGCCGTCTACTCGGCGGGCGGCGCCATCGACCGCCTGCGCGCCGCCTACGCCGACCCCACCTCGGGCCTGAGCGTGGAGGCGAGCGTGCGCGGGGTGCGCGGCAGCGTGCGGGCCTCGTGGGAGCTCGGGCCCAGGACCTCGCTCCAGGTGCGCAGCCCCGCCAGGCTGGCGCGCGTGGACCTGCACGCGGCGAGCGGGCAGGGGACGCTGCGGGCAGGGGTGCGGGGCGTGCGAGGCAAGGTGTCGGCGGTGGCCGACAGCGTGGGCAGGCGGCTGGACTGGACCGCCGACGCCCCCGTGAGCTCGGTGACCGTCTCGGCGAGGGCGGGCGACCTGCGCGCCGCGGTCAGCGCCGTCGGCGTCCCCGCCCGCTGGCAGGCCACCTGGGGAACCCCCGGCCAGGCGACCACCACCCCGGCTCACCCGGCTCAGACCGCCACCCCGGCTCAGACGGCCACCCCCGCCCAGACCGCCACCCCCGCCCAGACCGCCACCCCCGCCCAGAGCGGCGCCCCGGCTCCGGGCACGGCGCCCGCCGCCGCCGAGGTGGTGAGTTTTCGCGGGCTGTCGGGTCCCCTCGGGTCGGCGACGATCGCGGTGGCCAACCACCCGGACGCCACCGCTCCCGAAGGGCCTCACCTGGCCGCCCACTACGACGCGGCCACCGGCAGGTTCGACGCCAGCGCCCGCCTCGACCGCCTGCGCGCCGCCGACCTCGCCATGGACCCCGGCCGCACGGGCTTCCACGCCGACGTGCGCGCCGCCCGCCGTCCCGTCACTCTCGACGCCGACCTGCGCACCTCGGACGGCAGGCGGTGGGGCGCCATGGCCGCCCTCGGCCCCGCGCCCGGCCACGTCGCCGTCTCGACCTCGTCAGGCAGGCTCACCTACGAGGCGGGCCAGGTCGCGCTCAAGGGACGGATCTGGCTCGGCGACAGCGCCGCCGTCCCCGACGCCCCGCACGTACGCGGAGGCCTCTCCCTCGTCGACGGCGGCACCCGCGACAGGCCGGGGCTCAAGGGCTACGTCGACGTGCGCGGACTGCCCGGCAAGGTGAGCGTCGACCTGGCGAAGAAGACCTTCACCTTCCAGGGCTTCCGCCCCGAGGGACGCAGGCTCGCGCTCTACCTCGACAGCTCGGTCCTCGCTCCCGTGCCGATCAGGGCCAGCGCCACTCTCACGGGGCTACCCTCCGCGATCACCAGCATGACCGTCGGTCCCATCGGGGTCGAGGGCAGGTCCGTCACCGCGGCCTACACGATCCTGCCGCCCGCCACGCTCGGCACGCTCGACGTCCGCGCCGAGACCGACAGGGGCGGTCTGCGTGGGCGCGTGCTGATCGACCCCGTGCCCTCCGCCGTCTCCGTCACCGGCCTGTACGGCGGGCAGACCCGGGTGCGCGTCCGCAACTCCGCCCCTGTCAGGCGGCTCGAAGCCGCCGTGACCATGGGCGGGGCCACCGGCCTGCTCCGCTTCACCGACGTCCCCGCCGTGTTCGGCATCGACGCCGACACCAACGCCAGCGGTCTCCAGCTTCCCCGGCTCACCTACAAGGCCGACGCCGGCACCCTCGACGGGCTGCTCGCCGTCCAGGCCGCGCTGGTGGAGAAGGTGTACCAGCCGCCGCAGGGCGGCCTGCTCGACACCGTGCTCGAAGTCGAGGACCTGGCGCAGGAGACCACCGCCAGGCTCAACCCCGACCTGTCCATCGACCTGGTGTCCAAGCCGTCGCCCACCAGGCTGCTGAGAGCCCGCACGGGGCTGGACCTGGCGCCCGTCACCGCGCGGAAGGTCTCGGCCCGCAAGGACGTGCCGTACGCGGGCGGGTTCCTCGCCTACCAGCTCGACGGCAGCTTCGGCATGGGCCGCAGCAGGATCGACGATCTCACGCTCGCCGTCCACGGGATGTCGTGGCTGAGGGTCCGCCCCGGCAAGCTGCCCTTCGGGGTGTCGGCGCCGCCCGCCGCAGGGTTCGTCTCACCAGGGTTCGAAGGCGGCTACGACCGGCTCGTCCTGCGCACGGCCGGCGTGGACCTGCGCCCCGACGTCCGCATGGACGTGAAGGTCACCAGGAGCGTCGGGGCGGACGTCTTCGACGAGAGCGTGCGGATCGGGCCGGTGACGTCGCTGCGGCTGCGCCGCTACGACCAGCGGATGCGGCCGATCAGCTCCAGGCAGGCGGTGAAGGCGGGCAGCGTGCCGCTGGCCTGCGTGGGCGTCGAGGCCAAGCCCGGTCTGGTGCCCGCCCGGCGAGGCGGCGCGTTGACGCTGCGCGGAGCCGACGGGCCACAGGTCGTCTCGCTGCTCGACGCGGGAGGCCAGACGCCGGGCTACGCCCTCGATCTGCTGACCTCCTTCATGTCCCCCTTCCCCGGGGCCGACTGGAAGGTCTCCTCCGTCAACCCCGGCACCTGCGACTAGCGGGAGGATCCACCTCGGCGCTCGGTGTTCGCACCCCTAGGAGTCGATGCCCAGCGACCGGATGAGCTGAGCCAGCTCTTCTCGGAAGAGCTTGTCGCGGCTGATCGTCTGGGTGCGCAGATGACCGTAGATCTCCAGCGACACCAGGCCGTGCAGGTGGCCCCAGATGCGCAGCGCGAGTGCCACGCCGGCCGGGGGCAGGTCGGGGAAGGCGGGGCGGAGCTTGTCCAGAAGCCCGGCGTCGAAGTCGGACCACTGGAAGTCGCTGTCGGCCTGAGGGAGCCTCGAAACCGTGCGCGGTCAGGCTCACAAGCGTTCATGACCCTTGGGATGGCGGGTCGCTGTCGACACCATTTCGGCGAGTGCGGCACGATCGACCCGCCCCATCGTGACCCCCTGGAGGTAACCGAGTGATCCGCCCGCCTGCCCTGCGCCCCGGCGACCGTGTGGCGGTGATCGCCGCCAGCGGCCCGCCCAACCAGGTCAACCTCGAACGCGGCCTGCTCGCGATGGAGCACGTCGGCCTCAAGCCCGAGGTCTTCAGCGCCGCGCGCATGGGCGGCACCGAGTACGACTACCTGGCGGGAGACGACGCCACCCGCGCGGCGGAGCTCACCGCCGCGCTGGCCGACCCCGCCTTCGCCGCCGTCTTCTGCGCGTGCGGGGGGTACGGCATGCAGCGCACCCTCGAGTTCGTCGACTGGAGCGTCATCGACCCCGCGAGACCGAAGGTCGTGGTGGGCTACTCCGACGTGACCGCGCTGCTGGAGGCCGTCGCCGTCAAGCTCGGCTGGGTGTCGCTGTTCGGCCCGATGGTGGCGTGCGGCGGCTTCTACCAGGGCCCTGGGGAGTACGACTTCGACCAGCTCATGCGGCTGCTCTTCACCCCCGCAGAGGTGAGGGAGCTGACCTTCCCGGGCTTCAGGACCGTCGTCCCGGGGGTCGCCGAGGGCGTCACACTCGGCGGGACCGTCACCCTGCTGGCCGCCTCCCTCGGCACCGACACCAGCCTGCCCGCCCGTGGCGGGATCCTCTTCCTCGAGGACGTCGACGAGGAGCTGTTCCGCCTCGACCGCTACGTCACCCAGCTGCGCAGGGCCACCTACAGCGACGGCGTCGCGGGCATCGTGCTCGGCACGTTCACCGACTGCGGCGACCCGCGCGACGTCGAGCGCATGCTCGTCGAGCGCCTCGGCGACCTGGGCGTCCCCGTGCTGGCGGGCGCGGACATCGGCCACAACGTCGCCATGCAGACCTACCCGATCGGCGTGCGCGCCCGCCTTGACACCGAGAAGGGCATCCTCACCTTCCTCGAGCCCGTGCTGACCGAGCCCGCACAGGTCTAGCTACGGACGGCCCGCCCTGCGCAGGAGGGAGGGGCGCAGCTCGCCCAGGCCCTTGGCCGTCATCGGTTCGGCGGGCGTCAGGGCGAAGGCCGCGCTCCCGACCAGGCCGCCCGCCAGTTCGGGGTCGGCCAGGACCCCGCCCGCGGGCGCCAGCGAGGTCAGCCTGCTGGCCAGGTTGACGGTGGTGCCGAACACGTCGCCCATTCTGCTGATCACCGGACCGAGCGCCAGCCCGACGCGCAGGTCGGGCATCGCCCTGTCGGGGGCGTGCACCTGGATCAGCCGCAGCGCGATCTCGGCCGCCACGGCCGCGGAGTCGGCGACGAACAGCACCGAGTCGCCCAGGGTCTTCACCACCCTGCCGCCGGAGGAGGTGACGACGTCGGCGGAGCGGCCCTCGAACCGCTCGACCAGCCCGGCCAGCTCCTTCTCCGGGATCTGCCTGCTCATCCTGGTGAAACCCACCATGTCGGCGAAGCCGACGGCCAGCCGTACGGTGCCGACCTCCTGGTCCACGATGCGCCCCGCGGCGGAGGCCAGCTGACGCCGCCAGGTGTAGACCAGCAGCTGCTCCAGGGAGGGCACCACGCGGTCGGCGCGCGCCCTCCACGCCGTCGGGCGCGCGGACAGCGGCACGCCCGCCTGGTCGAGCGTCTCGGCGCCCAGCTCGGCCTGCGACTCGGCCAGCGCGGCCGTCGCCCTGCCGAGCGCCCTGGTGACCAGCAGCATGTGCTCCTCGTCGTAGCACCCGTCGCCGACCAGGCTGACCAGGGTCCTGAGCGCCTCCACGTCGGCGTCGGTGAAGACCACCGCCTCGTCGGCGACGTTCGCGAATCCGAGCGCGCGCCAGTAGCGGCGGGCACGGTAGACCGGCACGCCTGCCATCGCGGCCACCTGATGACTGGTGTAGCGCGCGGGCTGGCGGAGAAAGGCCTCCGTCAGGAGGTCGATCTCGGGGTCCTCGACCGTCATGGGGACATTGCACCACACACCCGGCATAGTTAGCGTTCATCACCATGAGGTCTTATGCCGTGCAGCTCTACACCCTCAGAGACCATCTGGCCGCCGACCCGGCCGCCACCCTCTCCAGACTCGCCTCGCTTGGGTACGAGGCGGTCGAACCGTTCGATCTGACCCCCGTGGACGGGTTCGAGGTCCCCTCCGCCCACGCCCCCCTGCTCGGACCGAACAGGGACGACTATCTCAAGGTCGCGGGCACGCTCATCGTGCCGATGGTGCGGCCGGAGGAGTTCACGACGCAGGAGGGGATCGAGAGGACCGCCGACGCGCTGAACGCGGCCTCCGCGTGGGGAGCCGAGCACGGCGTCACCGTCGGCTACCACAACCACCACTGGGAGCTGGCCTCGCGGGTCGGCGGACGTCACGCGCTGGAGGTCCTGGCCGACCTGCTCGACCCCGCCGTGGTGCTGGAGGTGGACGTCTACTGGGCCGCGGTCGGCGGCGCCGACGTGCCCTCGCTGCTCGGCAGGCTGGGCGAACGGGTGCAGTTCCTGCACGTCAAGGACGGCCCTGCCACGCTCGGCGAGCCGATGACCGCGGTCGGCTCCGGCACGCTGCCCATCCCCGACATCCTGGCCGCCGCCCCGCAGGCAAGGCGCGTGGTCGAGCTCGACAGCTGCGCCACGGACATCTTCGACGCGCTGGCCGACTCCCTCGCCTACCTGCGCTCGGTGGAGGGCCGATGACGGGAATCGCCATCGTCGGCTGCGGCAACATCAGTCACCAGTACCTCACCAACCTGACCTCCTTCACCGACGTCCGCGTGGTCGCCTGCGCCGACCTCGACGTGGACCGCGCGCGGGCCGTCGCCAAGGAGTACGGCGTGCCGGTCGCGGGAGAGGTCGAGCGGGTCGTCAACCACCCCGACGTCGAGATCGTCGTCAACCTCACGGTTCCGGCCGCGCACGCCGAGGTCGCCGCCCAGGTCATCGCGGCGGGACGGCACGTCTACAACGAGAAGCCGCTGACCCTCGAGCCCGCCGCCGGCGGCGAGCTGCTGGCGGCGGCCGAGGCGGCGGGGGTGAGGGTCGGCTGCGCGCCCGACACCTTCCTCGGCGCGGGGCTGCAGACCGTCGCCCGCAGCCTCGCGGCGGGGGACATCGGCAGGCCGCTGTCGGCCATCACCCTTCTGCAGGGGCCGGGCCCCGAGCGCTGGCATCCGAGCCCCGAGTTCCTCTTCAAGCCGGGCGCGGGCCCCCTGTTCGACATGGGCCCCTACTACCTGACCGCGCTCGCCGTCCTGTTCGGGCCGGTCACGAGGGTGGCCGCCAACGGCAGCAGGGCGCACGCGCAGCGGCGGATCGGCTCGGGCCCGCTGGCGGGAACCGTCTTCGACGTGGAGGTGCTCACGCACGTCAACGCCCTGCTGGAGTTCGCGGGAGGCCAGCGGGCCACGACCGTGTTCTCCTTCGACTCGCCGCTGTCGCGCGGCGACTTCCTGGAGCTCACCGGCACCGAGGCGACGCTCGCGGCGCCCAACCCCAACGACTTCACCGGCCCTGTACGGCTGCGCCCCACCGGAGCACCCGACTGGACCGACCTGCCGGTGAAGGGCGCCACCGCGGGCCGCGGCCTCGGCGTGCTGGAGATGGCGCAGGCCATCGCCGAGGGCCGGCCGCACCGGGCGTCGGGCGAGCTGGCGCTGCACGTCGTCGAGGTCATGACCGCGATCCTGGCCTCGGCGGAGGAGTCCCGCTTCGTCCCCGTCACCTCCACCTTCACCCCACCTGACCCGTGGGACGCCACTGTCTGAGGGCCTGGTCTGAGGGCCTGGTCTGAGGGCCTGGTCTGAGGGCACTGTCTGAGGAAGGAGCCGGGCGCGACGCTCGACCTCAAGAGGCCGTCGCGCCCGCCTACAGGATTCGCAGGGCGTGCTCCTCGATCACGCGCGCCACCTGGCCAGGGGCGCGCAAAGGGGCCGCCTCCCGCTCGTCACCTCCGAGGTCCTCGGTCCGCCCTGAGAGCGGACGCCGTTCTGTCGGTGCCGCCTGGCACAGTGCCCTCATGACGACGGACTACTGGGACAGCGCCGCTGCCACCTTCGACCAGGAGGCCGACCACGGCCTGCTCGATCCCGAGGTGCGCGCCGCCTGGCGTGAGCGCCTGATCTCCTGGCTGCCCGAGCCGCCCTCGCGCGTGCTCGACGTCGGCTGCGGCACGGGCACGCTGGCGCGCCTGCTGGCCGAGGAGGGTCACACGGTCACCGGGGTCGACCTGTCGCCCCGCATGGTCGAGCTGGCAAGGGCCAAGGTGGCGGGGCTGCCCGTCGAAATCCTCGCCGGCGACGCGGCCGACCCGCCCGTGGGTGAGGCGCGCTTCGACGTGCTGCTGTGCAGGCACGTGGTGTGGGCCATGCCCGATCCCCATGCCGCGCTGCGCCGCTGGCGCGATCTGGTGCGCCCAGGTGGCAGGCTCGTGCTCGTCGAGGGCCGCTGGGGCACGGGCTCGGCCGAGGGGACACCGTGGTCGGGCGGGGTCACGGCGGCGACGCTGTCGCTCGCGCTGCGCGACCTCGTCACCGGCCTGCGCGTGGAGCCGCTGACCGACCCGCGTCTGTGGGGCAAGCACATCGACGACGAACGCTACGCGCTCATCGCCACCCGCTAGCCGAGGCCCCAGTCAACGATCTCGGGGACGCGCGGTGAACGAGTGGATCGGCCCGACTTGTTCGGCGCCTTCAGGGCCCCTCGCTCCAGATGTACCAGGGGCCCTTGAAGTGTTCGTACCGGCCCTCTTCCGGCGCCCGATCCGGGCTGTAGGCGAAGCCGTGGCTCTGCCAGTCCAGCGTGAGCGAGGTGACCGTGAACCTCGCTCCCCCTGGAATCTTCTCCACGTGGTCCACCCGGTACAGGCCCCACCACCGGTTGCTGTCATGGTCGTCGCGCACGGACCGGGCGTGGCGCTCCAGGCTCGGCTCGGACAGGGCGAAGCGCGCGTGAAGGGGCGCGTCGAGTCCGACCAGCAGCACGGTGCCCAGCACCAGCGCGACCGGGGCGAACATCCAGGGCTTCCACGCTCGCTTGGCGGTGCCGGGTTCCCTCACCCGTGCGAACCAGGCGGTGGCGATGGCGAGCGCCACCCAGTACAGCGCCAGCGCCAGCGCCCAGAAGGACAGGCCGGGGGTGCTCGCCTCGATGAGCGTCAGGAGCGAGGCAAGTGCGACGGCCCCGGTGAAGAGCAGGACGAAGGGATCGCGGCTCGGACGCATGGAGCGATCTTGCCTCAGACGGGGCGCCGGCGAGGCCGCCGCACACAAATGCGTCAGGCCGCATGAGGGCCAGGTAGGTAGCTGACGAGGAGACGTGGTCGCGGTGGTCAGTCGGTCGCCTCGCGGTCGGTGCGGTCGGTGATCTGCTCGACGAAGCGGCGCTGGTCGGCGAGGAATCCGGGCGCGTGCAGGCGTCTCGGGGCGAAGACGGCGGTGAGGGCGAGGCGCGGCTCGGAGTTCTCGACAGCGTGGTCGACCAGCGAGTGGGTGGCGTCGGGGTAGTGCCGCACCGTCAGGGAGGCGGGAGGCAGGATGCGCCGGTAGACGGCCTCGGTGTCGGCGACGTCGACGTTGACGTCGTGCCCGGCCAGCACCAGGAGCGTGCGGGTGCCGCGCATGGCGCGCAGGTCCTCGCTCGCGTTGGAGCGGTAGTTCTTGGCGATGAACCGCCAGCGTTCGGCGGTCATGCCGTCGGTGTCGCCGACGGCGGTGCGGTACTCCTCGAAGGTCGCGCCCTGCCGCAGCAGGCGCAGGTTCGCCTCGCGCCGTCGCAGCGCTGCGTGTTTCTCGTCCTCGGTGGCGCCGTTCTCACGCAGGCCGGCGAGGAGGTTGTAGCGTCCCTGCTGTTGCCAGTCGACGGCCGGTGAGACCGCGATGACGAACCGCACAGCGCGGTCGCGGGCCGCGACCTTGGGCAGCACCCATCCTGCCTGACTGGCCCCCCACAGACCGATGCGCCGGGCGTCGATGTCGGGACGCGCGCGTGCCCAGGTGATCGCGGCGAGGGTCTCGCCGGCTCGGTCGTCCATGCTCTGGTCCAGCCAGTTCCCCTCGGAGGCGCCGATGCCGGGCTTGCTCAGGGAGAGCGAGGCGTAGCCGGCCTTCGCGAAGGACTCCCACAGGGGCCGGTAGAAGGTGTCGTGCGTGGCGTCGACGGGTCCGTCGCCGTGGACGAAGACGACCAGGCCGAAGGGGCCGTCGCCGCGCTCCGGCCGGGCGAGCACGCCGTCCAGTGACCGCCCGTCGTGGCGCACGGTGATGCGCTCCTCCCGTAGCGCGTAGGTGTTCTGCCAGACCGCGACACCGCCGAGCCCCGCGCCCACCAGCAGCACGACGGCCAACGACCACACCAGGACGCGCCCGTGGCGCCGCGTCGCCATTCCTCGGCTCATATCCACTCCGAACTATCGTTCTTGATACGCTCGTACTGAGAATGAGCGTAGTAGGGTCGATAGTGCAAACGGGCGGGCGTCCGGCCCGCCGCTCAGGAGGAGCGCCGATGGACACGACCAAGCCGGGAGCCAGGCCGGACTATCCGGATGACCCGCAGGTGCTCAGGGGCCTGCCCGAGGGCAGTGAGGCGAGGGTGGCCGCGCTGTACTGGCAGGCGTTCGGACGGAAGCTCGGCGCCGCCCTGAACCCGCCGGACAAGGCCCGCGCCTTCCTCGCGGCCCACCTCCACCACGACCGGGGTGTGGCCGCCGTCGTCGACGGCGAGGTGGCAGGGGTGGCCGGCTACCAGCTCGGCGGGCGCGGACTGACGGGCGGCGGCGCGGGCGATGTCCTGTCCGCCTACGGAACCCTGCGCGGACTGCCGCGCCTGGCCCTGCTCACCCTGATGGAACGGCGCCCCGCCGACGGCGAGCTCGTGATGGACGGCATCGCCGTCGCCCCCGAGCACCGGGGCAAAGGCATCGGCAGCCTCCTGCTGCGCGAGATCGCGGCCGTGGCCGCCGAGCACTCCTGCCGGCGCATCCGCCTCGACGTCATCGACGTCAACCCGCGCGCCCGCGCCCTGTACGAACGGCACGGCTTCATCGCCGTGCACACCGAGAAGACCCCGTACCTACGCCACCTGATGGGCTTCGGCGCCGTCACCACCATGCACCGGCCCGTCACGCCGGCCGTCTCGACCAAGCGCGGGGAGGTTTGATGGGCGTCCTCCCGGACACCCCGATGGGCACGGGGGCCGACGCGGGCAGCGCCGCCCCTGTGCCCGTCCCCACCCGGCTGCTGGTGCACGCCCTGGTCCGCGAGGACGGCACCGTCGACGCCGGTGAGCTCTACACCGTCGCCGGCCTTCTCGGCATGAGCGACCAGCAGGTCCGCCTGTGCGTCAAGCGGCTTGTCGCCGAGGGCCGCTTCAGCCACGAAGGCCGCGGGCGCAAGGCCCTCTTGAGGACGGTCGCCGACGCCACCGGCTCGCTCACCCCCAACCTCGCCTACGTCCGCCACGCCTACCGCCAGGACCACGGACTCGCCCCCTGGGACGGTGTCTGGCACCTGTTCGCCTTCGCCATCCCCGAGTCGAGCAGGACCTCCCGCGACGCCCTGCGCGACACCTTGCGCCATCTCGGCGCCGCCCCCGTCCAAAGCGGCCTCTACGTCAGCGCGAACGGCATCGAAGAACTCGTCGAAGCCCAGGCCCGCCACCTCGGCGTCGCCCACGCGCTCACCTGCCTCACCACCACCGACCTGCGCATCGGGGGCCACGAGGACCCGCCCACCCTGGCCGCCGCCCTCTGGCCTTTGGACGACATCGCCGCCCGCCACGACCGCCTCGCCGACTTCGCCCGGGCCTGCCTCGACCGGCTCGCGCAGCAGGACACCCTCACCGGGTCCGAGCAGCTGACCATGGCCGTCCAGCTCGCTGCGGCCTTCACCCACGCCATGGAACCAGACCCGCTCCTGCCCCCCGAGCTCCTCCCGCAGCCCTGGCCCGGCGCCCACGCCCGCCGGCTCACGGCCGCCTGCTGGACCGCGCTCACCGAGGCCGACACTCACGCCACGACAGGGACCCCTGTCCCGCGCCTGTTCGTCCAGTACGAGGACCTCCTCGCGTCGATCCCCGACGGCCTCACCTGACACACGGCGCCGTGGCCTGGCCTCCTCGCCGCGCCCTGGTGACGGCGGACAGGACCGCCCGCACCGAGGCGGTCAGCACCGTGCCGTCCTGACCTGCGCCCCACCAGGTCGTGCCCGCCACCCTGCACTCGGCATAGGCGATCGCGGGGCTGTCGGGCCCCGCGGCCGTCGCGTGCTCGGAGAAGTGCACGATGTCCACGTCGATCCCCGCCCCGCGCAGGGCGTCGACGAGGGCGGACAGCGGGCCGTCGCCGGTCCCCTCGCCCAGCTCGCAGGTGAAGCGGTGCTCGCCAGGCGCCACCTCGGCCGTGCTCCACGCCATCGAGGGAGTCTCGAGGTAGGTCGCCTGGAACAGCCGCCACAGGTCCTGCGGCGTGGCCTCGTGGCCGCTGCCGTCGGTGGCGGCCTGCACGACGGCGGCGAAGTCGGCGCGCAGCCGTACGGGCAGGTCGAGGCCGTAGTGGGTGTGCAGCAGGTGCGCGATGCCGCCCTTGCCCGACTGGCTGTTGACCCTGATAACCGCCTCGTAGCTGCGGCCGACGTCGGCCGGATCGATCGGCAGGTACGGCACCCGCCACGGCTCGTCGGGCTTCTGGTGGGCCAGGCCCTTGCTGATGGCGTCCTGGTGGGTGCCGGAGAAGGCGGTGTAGACCAGCTCACCGCCGTAGGGATGGCGCGGGTGCACCGGCAGCCTGTTGCACGCCTCCACGGTCTCGCGGACGGCGTCGATGTCGGAGAAGTCCAGCATCGGATCCACGCCCTGGGCGTAGAGGTTCATGGCCAGGGTGACCAGGTCGACGTTGCCGGTGCGCTCGCCGTTGCCGAACAGGCAGCCCTCCACCCGCTGCGCCCCCGCGAGTACGGCCAGCTCCGCGCAGGCCACGCCGGTGCCCCTGTCGTTGTGCGGGTGGACCGACAGGATGACCGACTCGCGCCTGGCCAGGTGCCTGTGCATGTACTCGATCTGGTCGGCGTAGACGTTGGGGGTGGCGATCTCGACGGTGGCGGGCAGGTTGTGGATCACCGGACGGTCCGGGGAGGCGTCCCACAGCTCGGTGAGGCCGTCGCAGACCTCCAGGACGAAGTCGGGCTCGGTGAGGTTGAACACCTCGGGCGAGAACTGGAAGCGGGTGGCGGCCGTGCCCAGCCTGGCCATGTGCTCGGCCGCGTCCGTGATCAGCGCGCGGACCTCCGGCCTGGTACGGCCCAGCACCACCTCCCGCCACACCGGCGCGGTCGCGGTGTACAGGTGCACGACCGTGCGCGGCAGCCCCTCGATGGAGGCGAAGGTCCGCTCGATCAGGTCGCGGCGGGCGGCGGTGAAGACGACCAGCGTCACGTCGTCGGGCACGGCGTCGCTCTCGGCCAGGTGCCTGACGAAGTCGAAGTCGGTCTGGCTGGCCGAGGGGTAGCCGACCTCGATCTCCTTGAAGCCCATCCTGACCAGCAGGTCGAACAGGCGGCGCTTGCGCGGGGTGTCCATGGGCTCGGCCAGCGCCTGGTTGCCGTCGCGGAGGTCCACCGACACCCAGAGCGGGGCCCGTCCGAGCCGCCTTCCCGGCCAGGCCCGCTCGGTGAGCGGCACCTCGACGCGCTGGTCAAAGGACTGGTAACGGTGGTAGGACATGGGGCTCGGGCGCTGGGGATTCCAGGTCATGTGCGGTAGATTAAGCACACCTCAGCTCCTCAGACAACCTGAGAGGTTTCGATGCTCCGTCCCAGTCCGCTCGTCGACCAGGCCGCCCAGCACCTCCGCGAGGAGATAGCCGCGGGGCGCTACCCGGTCGGCACGAAGCTGCCCGGAGAGACGACGCTGGCCCAGACGCTCGGCGTGGGAAGGTCGACCGTCCGAGAGGCGCTGCGCGCGCTGGCGGGGGCGGGGCTGCTGCAGGCCCGCCAGGGCGCCGGGGTGTTCGTCATCGCGACCGAGGCGGCCGAGGAGTGGTCCGCGCGGCTGCGGCGGGCGGCCGTGGCGGACGTGTACGAGGTCAGGATGCTGGTCGAGGTGCAGGCCGCCAGGCTGGCCGCCGAGCGCAGGAGGCCCGCCGACCTCGAGGCGTTGAAGGCGGCTCTCGCGGACAGGCGCGCCGCCTCCGCGGGCGACGACGCCGCCTTCGTCGACGCCGACATCGCGCTGCACGCGGCGGTGGTGGCCGCGGCGCGCAACCCGGTGCTCACCGACCTGTTCGCCGAGTTCGTGCCCGCGCTGCGACAGGGGTTGATCGACCTGGTCGACCTGCTCAAGCTGCGCGCCGGCGACCCCAACCACGGCGACGCCTCACACGCGGGGCTGGTCACCGCGATCGAGAAGTTCGACAGGGAGGCGGCCAGCCGCATCGTGCAGGAGGAGCTGGCCACGACGCTCAGGGCGCTGCAGAAACTGTCGCCGCCGCCCTCTAGGCTCTCCGCCCATGATGGCTGACCGCAAGCACGGCGCACCCGCGCCGCCGACCGACACCACCGTTCGCTCCGCCGACTGGGACAGTAAGGACCTGTCGGGCGAGCAGCACCGGCGGGTCGCCTTCGTCGACGTGGATCTCACCGAGGCGGTCAGCAGGGGCGCGGAGTTCTTCGAGTGCACGTTCCGCAACTGCCGCTTCAACGCCTCCACGCACGAGGAGAGCGGCTTCATCAACTGCACCTTCACCAGGACGTCGTTCTTCGACGCGACCTTCAGCAGGTGCAAGTTCGTGGGCAGCATGTTCGACGGCTCGACCTACGACCTGATGAAGGTCTCGGGCGGCGACTGGTCGTTCGTGGGGCTGCCCGGCGCCGACCTGCGCAACGCCACGTTCGCCGACGTGCGCATGCGGGAGGCCGACCTGGCGGGCGCCCGCTTCGCCGGGGCGAAGCTCAGGGGCGTCGACCTGTCGGGCGCGTGGCTGAGCAAGGCCGATCTCAGCCGGTGCGACCTGCGGGGCAGTGACCTCACCTCGCTCGACCCCGTCACCTGCGAGATCGCCGGCGCGATCATCGACCCGGTCCAGGCCATCACCATCGCCGCCAACCTGGGCCTCAGCGTCAGGGAGTGACTGCTGGCCCCTGCTCTGCCCGCGCCGCCGGCTCCTCGAGCGGGAAGAGGATCGGGCTGAGCAGGTACTGCGCGCGCTCGGGCGTGGGTTCGTTGGCCATGCGGGCCACGATCGTCCGGCGCAGCTCGCTGATCATGTCGGCGAGCTCCTCCCTGCTGAGCCAGAGCGCGTGCTGGCGGTAGCCGACCGACTCGGCGATCGAGCCGTCGTGCTCCCTGTCGAGGAAGACGTTGAACTCGGCGATGAGAGCGGCCATCGCGGTGGCGAACACGCGGCGGTGGTCCTCCAGCGACGCCGACGCGGCGGTCTCCGCGTCGATCAGCGCCAGCTCCCCGCGCAGCCGGTACCTGCGCTCGACGGCGCCGCGCACCCGCTGCTCGCCGTCGATCTCGAGCACGCCTCCCTCGGCGAGCAGGCCGACCTGGCGGTAGACGGTGGCCTTGGAGATATCGGGCATCCGCGCGCACAACTGAGAGGTCGTGAGCGTCCGCCCGCCTGACATGGCGTGCACGACGCGCAGCCGTACCGGATGCGTCAGCAGTTCCCACGTGTCCACCGCGTCATCATCTCACACTGCAACCTTTCGCAAGCTGATACTGTTCTCATGCTGAGAATGATCGAGTGGAAGGAACAGCCATGTCAGAGCAGTCATTCGGAGGGCCACCCGTGGGGCGGCTGTACGACGTGGAAGGCCGGCGTCTGCTGCTGCACCGCTCCGGCGAGGGGGCTCCGAGCGTGGTGTTCCTGCCGGGGGCGGGCCTGATCGGCCTTGACTTCCTGAACGTCCAGGCGCGGGCCGCCGAGTTCGCCACGAGCGTGCTCTACGACCGCGCGGGGACGGGCTGGAGCGACCGGGTCGAGCTGCCCCGCAGGGCGGAGGAGGTCGCCGACGAGCTGCGCCGCCTCCTGCGCGCCGCCGAGGTGCCAGGCCCCTACCTGCTGGTCGGCCACTCACTGGGCGCCTTCTACGCGCGCCGCTACGCGCAGCTGTTCCCCGCCGAGGTGGCCGGCCTGCTCCTGGTGGACCCCGGCCACGAGGACATCCTGACCTTCATGCCGGAGCAGCTGGTCGAGCTGAGCGAACAGATGAAGCTGAACGAGGCCGACATGCCTGACCTGACCGCCGAGCAGATCGAGGCCGCCCGCGGGCAGTACGCGCAGATCTACGCGCAGTGGCCCGACGCTGCGCGCGAACCGCTGATCGATCACCACCTCGCGTCGTGGCGGACGAGTCTGCGCGAGACGGAGAACTTCGAGACCGAGATCTACGACGAGCTCAGGCACGGGGGAGGGCTGCCCGACGTCCCGCTGATCGTGCTCACCGCCGGAGGCGACAACCCGTACTGGGCGCAGTTCATGTCCCCCAAGGCCATGCGCCAGGGGCTCGAGGGCGTGCGCGCCATGCACGCGGCGATGGCGGCGGCCGTTCCACGGGGGGAGCAGCGCGTGCTTGAAGATGCCGCGCACCAGCACCTTCACGTGGAACAGCCTGACGCCGTCATCGAGGCCGTCCGCGACCTGCTCGACAGGGCGGCGCCGCGCCGGTAGACGGGGCCTGTCAGGCCAGGGCGTACATGCGGATGGCGACGACGTCACCGGCCGCCTCGCGGGCGAGACCGACGAAGACGCTTTCGGCGAGCCACCTGTGCGCCTGTGCGTCGGTGCGGAAGGTGGGCGAGGCACATCACATCCGCGCCCGCCTCTCGCGATTTGATCGGCACGAGAGGCCACGGCCGGCCGTGATCGGCGCAGCACCCGCGGCCCCTCGGGAAATGTGAGGCGACGCCTCGACCTCACAATCCGAGGGGCTGCCTCGTCGATCTGGTGAGGGCAGACGCGACAAGGAAGGCCGGCCACACCATGACCACCCCATCCGGGCCAGGAGACGGCAGGCTCGATCCTGGCCTGAGCGCGATCATGAGCGAGCGGCGTCAGCTGATCAATCTCGCCTACCGGCTCCTCGGCTCCCTGGCCGACGCCGAGGACGTCGTCCAGGAGACCTACGCCCGCTGGTACGCCATGTCCCGGCAGCAGCAGGAGGCCATCGAATCGCCCGGCGCCTGGCTGACGAGGGTCGCCAGTCGCATCTGCCTCGACCTGCTCGGCTCGGCACGGGCCCGGCGCGAGAGCTACGTGGGCGAATGGATCCCGGAGCCGCTGCCCGACCGAACGGAGTGGATCAACGCTCTGCCGGGCGGCACCACGGCCGACCCGGCCGACCGGGTGACCCTCGACGAGTCGATCAACATGGCCTTCCTCGTCGTGCTCGATTCGATGACCCCGGCCGAGCGCGTCGCGTTCATCCTGCACGACGTCTTCCGCTACTCCTTCACCGAGGTGGCCGAGATCGTCGGCCGCACGCCTGCGGCCTGTCGCCAGCTCGCCTCCTCAGCCCGCCGTCGCATCCGCGCGTCGCAGGCTCCCACGACCCCCGCGGCCCAGCGCGCCGACCTCGTCAGAGCCTTCAAGCAGGCATGGGAGGCCAAGGACATCGGCGCGCTCATCGGCCTCCTCGCCCCCGACGCCACGGGGATCGCCGACGGCGGCGGTCTCGTCAGCGCCGTGCTGCAGCCGATCGCGGGTGGCGAGCAGATCGCGCGCGTCTTCGTCGAGATCGCCACCAGGGCGCCCGGCCTGACGATCCTGGAGCGTACGGTCAACGGTCAGCCCGGCTTGGTGGCGCAGTTGGACGGCGTCACCGTGGTGGTGCTGGCGATCGACGTCGCAGGCGACCGGATCAAGCACATCTGGGCAGTAAGGAACCCCGAGAAGCTCCGGCCCTGGACGACGGCCTGACGCACACCGACCGTTCCTCGACCGGATGGGACGGCTCGACGCTCAGTCCGCCAGGATGCGGTCCAGGGTGCGTCGGCCCATCCGGCTCATGCCGGGGTTGCTTTCGACGTAGTACCAGACCACACCCATCGCCTGCTCGAAGGCCCACGCCTTGCCGCGCTCCCATTCGAGGTCGTCGCAGCCGAGCTCCTCGCGCAGCACCTGCCGCGGCCCCGCCTCCAGCAGATGCCAGGCGCTCACGAGATCCAGAGCGGGGTCAGCCGGTCCGAGGCCGCCGACGTCGAGGATCCCGGCCACCCGCCCGGCGGACACGAGCACGTTGCCGGGGATCAGATCACTGTGGCTCATCACGTCGACGGCGTCGCGCGGCAGACTCCGCATGAAGGCCCACATGCGGCGAAGCCGGGGGACGTCCAGGAGCGCCTCGCTGTGCCTGAAGCAGGTCTCCATCCACCCGTCGTGGGATGCCAGGTCGCCTCCCCGGCCTGTTCCTGCGAACGTGCGGCCGCGCGTGTCGATGGCGCGCAGGTCGGTGATGAGGCCGGCCAGGTCGTGGGCGAACGCGACCGACTCCCCGGGGTCCTCGTCGGTGGCCACGGCACCGGGCAGCCACGTCTGCACCGACCAGGCGAGCGGGTAGCCCGCCCCCGGCTCGCCGAGCGCGACCGGCTCGGGCGTGCGAAAGCGCGTGCGGCCCACCAGCTCACGGGCTGCCCGCGCCTCCGACTCCAGCTGGCGGCGCGTCGACTCGACGTCCCCTGGCTGGAGAGGGAACCGAGCCGCGAACAGGTCGCCGATGCGGAAGATGGCGTTGACCGTCCCCTGGCCGGTGACGCTCCTGACAGGCAGGCGCCGCCACTGCGGGAACTGCTCGTCCACGAGCGTGCGCACTATCTCGATCGACACCGTCAGCTGGTCGGCGTGCATTTTCACACGGGGGAGCGTCCCGCGTCCCGATCTTGATCTGCAACCCGTTTTCCGCACGGGGAGGTCCGAACCCGGACAGACGCCGGCTCCGGGCCCCCGAGGCAGGGGTGGGCGCGAAATCCCTAGGCGGCGCGATCGGCCCCGCGTCTGCTCTCCCTCTGCCAGTGCACGTCGGCGGCCCAGCGCAGGCGCTCGAACAGGCGGATGAGGGCTGCCGACGGGTCGATCTGGTTGCGGCCGAGACCGTGGCGGGCGCAGCTGGGCTGGCTGTGGTGGCCGTTGTGCCAGCTCTCGCCGAACGACAGCAGGGCCAGCGGCCACAGGTTGGTCGAGCGGTCGTGGCGACGGGTGGCGTGCGGCCGGTCGCCGATCATGTGGCAGAGCGAGTTGACGCTCCACGTCACGTGCTGGAGCAGGGCGACCCTGACCAGCCCTGCCCACAGGAAGGCGGTCAGCCCGCCGTACAGGGTGCCGCTGATCGCCCATCCCGCCACGAACGGCAGCGCCAGCGAGATCGCGCACAGCGCGGGGAAGGCGCGCGCGACGCGCACCATGGCAGGGTCGTCGAGCAGGTCGGGCGCGTAGCGTTCGGCGGGCGTCGGGTCGGCGCTGAACATCCAGCCCAGGTGGGCGTGGGCCAGCCCGCGCAGCTGCCCACGCAGGTGGGTGCCGTAGCGGTAGGGAGAGTGCGGGTCGCCGGGTCGGTCGGTGAAGGCGTGGTGGCGGCGGTGCACGGCCACCCAGTCGACGACGTTGCCCTGGAAGCCCATCGAGCCCGCGACGGCCAGCGTGACGCGCAGCCACGGACGGGCGATGAAGGAGCGGTGGGTGAGCAGCCGGTGGAAGCCGACGGTGACGCCGAGCCCCGTCACGACGTAGAGCACCGCGAACAGCACCACGTCGGTGAGGGAGATCCCGCTGCCCCACGCCAGCCAGACACCTGCGGCCAGGGCGAGGAAGGGGGCGACCACGATCGCGGTGGTCAGGGAGATCTGCAGGGGGCCGGCCTCGGCCGGCGCGTCCTGCTCGGGGAAGGGTGCGCTTCCGTCATAGCCCTGGGAGGAAGGCGTCGCTCGCGTCGCGAGAGAAGGAGAATCGGTCATTGTCGCCTGTCCAGGCCCGCTCAGGGGCCGATGCAGTGAATCGCCGTGGGCGACGCCGACCTGAATGCCAACGCGCGAAGAGACCTCGGTGTCTTCGAGTCTACCTCCGCGAAAGCAGCTCAGTCGGCTCCTGTGGCGACGGCCAGCGCGGCGGCGGGGTCGGACTCGGCTGGTCCCGCAGGGTGCCAGTCGCCGTCCGCGGCCACGAAGGGATACCAGCGGCCGTCCTTGCCGTAACGGAGCTGGACCTCGCCGAGAGTCCACCGGTTGCGCGCGGCCTCGAAGCCCGGCAGCTGCCAGGCGGCGCGGGCGACGGCCTGCTTGGGCGGGGTCCAGGCGGTGGTCAGCGTGTCGAGGGCGTTCGCACCGCCGTACCGCCAGGACTGGACGGCGGCGGGCAGCCCGATGTCGAGGTCGTGGACGGCGGCGAGCCGCACCCTGTCGTGGAACTCGGTGAGCACGGCGGCGGCGCCGGAGGTCAGCAGCTCGCGGGCGCGCAGCGCGGCGTCGGCGGCCAGCACCCGCATCGCGGCGGGATCGACGCCTGGCGCCGGCTCCACCTCCAGCGGCTCGGCGGCGGGAAGCTCCGCCGACGACAGGCGGGGCAGCGGCGGCACCCCGTGGGCGTAGGCCTCCTCGACCGGCGTGCCGGAGGGGGCGGCGGCCTGCTGGAGCGCCGCGAGCAGGTCGTCCTTGTCCATTCCGCGCATGAGCATGAGCAGGAACGGGTCGCGGTCGAGCAGCCAGGAGGCCTGGTAGCACAGGGCCGCGGCGTGCTTGCAGGGGTGACCCCAGTCGGGGCATTCGCAGTCGGGCTCGAGGTCGCCCACTCCGGGCAGCAGCTCGACCAGGTCGTACGGCATGTCGCCGTCGAGCAGCGCGGCCAGGTGGCCCGCCTTGGCGGCGACCTGCTCGAGGAAGCGGTCCCAGTCGGGCAGCGGGCTGATGTGCACCACCGCTGAGTACTCGGCCGAGGCCACCGCGGCGATGCGGCCCTCGCTGACCGTGATGGGGCCCAGCTGGCCTGTCTTGGCGAAGGCGCGGCCCTTGGCGAGCAGCGTGTGGTCGAGGGAGGTGTCCTCCAGCGCCTTGAGCCAGGCCCTGCCCCACCACGAGGTGGCGAAGCGGGCGCCGGCGCGCTGCGGAGGGAAGGCGGGGAAGCCCTTGGCGGCGGTCATCGCAGCTCCACGAGGTTGAGCAGGTCCGCGTCGGTGAGTTCGGTGAAGTTGTTGGAGAGCACAGCCTCGGCGAGCGACCGTTTGGTCTCGAGCATCGCGGCGATGCGGTCCTCGACCGTGCCCTCGGCGATCAGCCTGTGCACCTGGACGGGTTTGGTCTGGCCGATGCGGTAGGCGCGGTCGGTGGCCTGGTCCTCGACGGCGGGGTTCCACCACCGGTCGAAGTGGATCACGTGGTCGGCGCGGGTCAGGTTGAGGCCGGTTCCGGCCGCCTTGAGCGAGAGCAGGAAGACCGGGCTCTCGCCGTCCTGGAAGCGCCTGACCATCTCCTCCCGCCTGGGGACGGGGGTGCCGCCGTGCAGGAACTGGGTGGTCACGCCCCTGGCGGCCAGGTGCCGCTCCAGCAGGCGGGCCATCGTGACGTACTGGGTGAAGACCAGCACGGCGCCGTCCTCGGCGAGGATGGTGTCGAGCAGCTCGTCCAGCAGCTCGAGCTTGCCCGAGCGGCCCTCCAGCGCCGGGTCCTTCTCGTGCAGGAACTGGGCGGGATGGTTGCAGATCTGCTTGAGCCCGGTGAGCAGCTTCACGATCAGGCCGCGCCTGGCCATGCCGTCCGCGTCGGAGATCGCCGACATCAGCTCGCGCACCGTGGCCTCGTACAGCACGGTCTGCTCCCTGGTGAGGGAGACGGGCCTGTCGGTCTCGGTCTTGGGCGGCAGCTCGGGCGCGATGCCGGGGTCGGACTTCTTGCGGCGTAGCAGGAAGGGCGCGATGAGGCGGCCGAGCTTGTCGGGCTGCGGCTCCCACCTGGCGCGGAAGCGCGCCAGCGAGCCCAGCAGGCCGGGGGTGGTCCAGTCGAGGATCGCCCACAACTCCGACAGCGTGTTCTCGACGGGGGTGCCGGTCAGGGCGACGCGGGCGGCCGAGGGGATCTCACGCAGCGCCTTGGCGGTGCCCGAGCGGTGGTTCTTGACGTGCTGGGCCTCGTCGGCGACCACCAGGTCCCAGGGGTGCTCGGCCAGCTTGGCCGCGTCGACGCGCATGGTGCCGTAGGTGGTGAGCACGAATCCACTCTCGGGCAGGGTGCGCTGGGCGCCGTGGTAGCGCCGTACGGGCACGCCCGGTGCGAACCTGGCGATCTCCCTCTCCCAGTTGCCCAGCAGCGAGGCCGGGCAGACGACGAGCGTGGGGCCGCCGCCGCGATGCAGGTGGAGGGCGATGAGCGTGATCGTCTTGCCGAGCCCCATGTCGTCGGCCAGGCACCCGCCGAGCCCGAGCGCGGTCATCTGGGCCAGCCAGCGCAGCCCCGCCAGCTGGTAGTCGCGCAGCGTGGCGGCCAGGGCGGGCGGCTGCTCCACCGGTTCGGCCAGCAGCCTGCCGCGCAGCTCGTCGAGGACGGGGCCGGGGGAGACCTCGATCTCCTCCTCCTCGACCAGCGCCGTGCCCGTGAGGGCGGCGCCGATGGCCTCGATGCCGGTCAGCGGCTTCATCTCGCGGTTGGCGGCCTTGCGGGCCATCGCGGGGTCGATCAGCACCCACTGGTCGCGCAGCCGTACGACGGGGCGGTGCGCCTCGGCCAGCCGGTCCATCTCGGCGGCGGTCAGCGGGTCGTCGCCGAGCGACAGGTGCCAGTTGAAGCTGAACAGCCCGCTGGACTCTCCGTCGATCATCGCTCGCGCGCTCACGCCGCGCACCAGCTCGCGTGGCCAGTGCACGTCGATCCCCGCGGCCGCGCCCGACAACAGGGCGGAGACCTCCTCGTCGGTCAGCTCCAGCTCGTCGGGCACCTCGGCGTCGAGCAGCCGTTCGAGCGGCGGCCATCGCCTGACCGCCCTGCGCAGCTCGACGAGGGCCTCGACCTTCGCCCTCGCGCCGAGACCGGGGTCGCGGCCCTCCCACAGGTCGGCGGCGTCGACGACCAGCGTGGGGTCGGAGAGGCTGTGCAGCTGGACGACCGCGCGGAACCTCTCGTGGCCGTCGCCGTCGCTCTCCACGCGCAGCGACAGCCGTACGCCGGGGTCGGCGGCCCACTCGCGCAGCTGGGGCGCCTTCACCGGCTTGGCGGCGGAGAAGGCGGGCACGCCGACGGCCCGCAGCGCGCCGGGGGAGCGTGGCATCCCGTCGGCGACGGCGTCGAGGAAGGCGCGCACCAGCCCCTCGGCGTCAGGCAGCAGCAGGACCCCTTCGAGGGGGATGGCCCTGGCGGCGGCGGGCATGGCGTCGGCCAGCTCCTTCACCTTGGCCACGTCGGCGGCGTCGAGCGGGCCCGCCCGCCAGGCGGCGTAGTCGCCCGAGGTGACGCCGGGCCTGATGCGGCCCCTGGCGACCAGCTGGAGCGCCAGCAGCGCCACCGTGCCCCAGAATCGGGTGGCAGGATGGGCGCTGTCGTCGGCGCGAGCCCTGCTGAGCTGCGCGATCGCCTCGTTGACGGGAACGCGGGTGACGCGCGCCTCGCGCAGCCCCTCGGGCTCGGCTATGGTCACACGCTCGCCGCCTTCGGGGTCGAGGAAGGCCATGGTGCCGGTCCTGGGCGGGTCGCCCGGTTCGAAGATGGCCGCGTGCCGAAGGAGTTCCCGCATAGCCGTACAGCGTACCGTACGCTGTAGCTGTGGTTTACCACACCCAGAATTCGGCAGGTGACCGCATTCGCACATCGTGTGATCGCTCGTAGGCTCAGGGCATGACATCTAACGACGGGATCGCCGGGTGGGCCACCGGCCTGATGGAGACCCTTGGCGCGCCTGGCGCGGGGCTGGCCATCGCGCTCGAGAATCTCTTCCCGCCGCTACCGAGCGAAGTGATCCTCCCTCTGGCCGGATTCACCGCGGGCCAGGGCCGCATGGGGCTGGTCGAGGCCCTGGTGTGGACCACCGCGGGCTCGGTCGTCGGAGCGCTCGCCCTCTACCTGGTCGGGGCCCTGCTGGGCAGGGACAGGGTGGTGGCCATCGCGCGACGGCTGCCGCTGATCAAAATCTCCGACATCGAGAAGACCGAGGCCTTCTTCGCCAAGCACGGCGTGAAGACCGTGTTCTTCGGCCGGATGATCCCCATCTTCCGCAGCATGATCTCGATCCCCGCAGGGGTGGAGCGCATGCCGATCTGGGTGTTCCTTCTCTTCACCACGCTCGGCAGCGCGATCTGGAACACCATCTTTGTCATGGCGGGCTACTACCTCGGCGAGAACTGGCAGCTCGTCGAGGGCTACGTCGGCATCGGCACCAACGTGGTGATCGGCATCGTGGTGCTCGCGATCCTCGTCTTCGTCGGCGTACGGCTGACCGAGCGGCGCAAGGGCAGGCATGCGGGTCGTTCTTAGCGTCACCATGGGAGCGCTGAGCGCCCTGGCCGAACTGGTCGCGCTCCCTTTCCTGGCCCATCCACGCCTGGCGGAGCACGCCTCGCGGGTGGCGCGGCTGGAGACCCGGCGGCTGGGCGTGCGGGTGGGCGACTTCTCCCGGGGCCAGGCGCTGCGCTATCTGGCGCTGCGGGTGCCGGTGGGCGTGCTGGGCGGCCTGGTGGTCGCCCTCCTTGTCATCGGTGCGGGCGCGGCGCTGCTCATCGCGTGGCGGTGGGCTCACGGAGAGTCCTTCGACGGCATGTACATGACCCCTCCCATCCTGGCCTACATGACAGTCGTGGGCGTCGTGCTGCTGTTCATGGACCTGACCGGCATCGTGGGCGTGCAGGCGCTCGAGCGCCGCCTGGCCCTGCGCACGCTCGGCCCGCACTCCACCGAGGCGCTCGAACGCAGGATCGCCGAGCTCGCGGAGACCCGCGCGGGCGTGCTCGCCGCCGTCGACGCCGAACGCCGCCGCATCGAGCGCGACCTGCACGACGGGCTCCAGCAGCGCCTCGTGGCGCTGGCCATGGTGATCGGCAGAGCGAAACGAGGCCGCGTCGAGCTGCTCGACCAGGCGCACGAGGAGGCCCAGCAGGCCCTCGCCGAGCTGCGCGAGGTCGCGTGGCGGGCCTACCCGAGCGGCCTGGACAGCCTCGGCCTCGGCGAGGCGCTGGCCGCCGTCGCCGAGCGCTCCGCCGTACCGGTGAAGGTGAGCTGCGAGCTGCCGTCGCGGCCGCCCCGAGAGGTGGAGACGGCCGCGTACTTCCTGGTCTGCGAGGCGGTGACGAACGCGGCCAAGCACGCAGAGGCGGGCCTGATCACCGTGGAGGTCGCCGTCGATGGGACGATGGTCGTCGTGAGCGTGCGAGACGACGGCAGGGGCGGGGCCGACCCCTCGGGAGGCGGCCTGTCCGGCCTGGCCCGCAGGGTCGCCGCGCTCGACGGCGTGTTCGCGGTGTCGAGCCCCTCAGGGGGGCCGACCGTGGTGAGAGCGGAGCTGCCGTGCGGGTGATCCTTGCCGAAGACTCGACGCTGCTGCGCGAGGGCCTGGTCAGACTGCTGGCCGAGGAGGGCCACGAGGTGCTCGCCGCCGTCGGCGACGGCACGGCGCTGGTCGAGGCGGTGGAGGCCGAGCAGCCCGACATCGTGGTGGTGGACGTGCGGATGCCGCCCACCCACACCGACGAGGGGCTGCGCGCCGCCCTGGAGATCAGGCGCCGCTGGCCAGACGTCAGGGTCCTGGTGCTGTCGCAGTACGTCGAGAAGAAATACGCCACCGAGCTGATGTCGGGCGACGTCGACGGCGTCGGCTACCTGCTGAAGGACAGAGTGGCGCAGGTCGGCGACTTCCTCGACGCGCTGGAGCGGGTGGGCGCGGGCGGGGCCGCCTTCGACCCCGAGGTCGTACGGCAGCTGCTGGCCCGCAGCCCGCAGGTCGATCCGCTGGCCAAACTCACGCCGCGCGAACGCGAGGTGCTGGAGCACATGGCGCAGGGTTACACCAACGCCTCCGTCGCCGAGGCGCTGTTCATCTCGCAGAGCGCGGTGGAGAAGCACGTCAACTCGGTCTTCGACAAGCTGGGCCTGTCGCACACGGCCGGCTACAGCCGTCGCGTCCTGGCGGTGCTGCGCTTCCTGTCCTAGAGCTGAGACGGCATGGCCGCCGCCGTCGGGAATGTCGGCGACCCTGTCTAGGGTGGACCCGTGATCAGCCAGCGTGCCCTCAACCGCGCCACTCTCGCCAGGCAGTTGCTCCTGCGCCGCCACGCCATGAGCCCCTTGCGGGCGATCGAGCATCTGGTCGGGCTGCAGGCCCAGGCGCCCTTCGCGCCCTACTTCGGCCTGTGGTCACGCCTGGAGAATTTCGAGCCGAAGGAGCTGGCCGACCTGCTGCTCGGCCGCGAGGTGGTGCGCATCACGCTCATGCGCGGCACCGTCCACCTGGTCAGCGCCGCCGACTGCCTGGCCATCAGGCCGCTCATCCAGCCGATGCTCACCCGCGCGCTGACGGCCAGGAGGCTCGAGGGGCTCGACCACGAGGCCGTGGTCGCCGAGGGCAGGGCGCTGCTCACCGAGCGTCCGCTGTCGGTCAAGGCCATGACGCCGCTGCTGGCCGAGCGCTTCCCCAACGCCGACCCCGCCGCCCCGCCGGTGATCCTGCGCTGGCTGCTGCCGATGGTCCAGGTGCCACCGCGTGCGGTCTGGGGCAAGGCGGGCGATGCCGTCCTCACCCCCGTGGAGGCCTGGCTGGGCCGCGACCTCGACCCCTCGCCCGACCCTCAGGCGCTGCTGACCCGCTACCTCGCCGCCTTCGGCCCCGCCACGATCGCCGACATGCAGGCCTGGTCCGGCCTGACCGGTCTGCGCGCGTCCGTCGCCCGCATGGACCTGGTCGATCTCGGCGGGGGCCTGCTCGACCTGCCCGACGCGCCCCGCCCCGACGAGGACACCCCCGCTCCCGTACGGCTGGTCGCCCCGTTCGACAACCTCGTGCTCAGCCACGCCGACCGCACCAGGGTCATCTCCGACGAGCACCGCAAGCGCGTCATCACCGTCAACGGCCAGGTCCACGGCACCGTCCTGGTCGACGGCTACGTGCGCGGCATCTGGAAGCGCACCGCCGCCACGGTGACGGTCACGCTGTTCGGCCTAGGCCCGCGCGAGGAGATCGAGGCCGAGGCCCTCGCGCTCCTCGCCTTCGCCGCGCCCGGCAGCAAGCCGGTCGTCAGATTCGACTGAAGAAGGCCCTGATGTCGGCGGCCGGCAGGTCGGCTCCTCCATCGCGGCGAAGTGGCCGCCCCTGTCGAACTCGCTCGGCCTGCGCCCGCACGGGCTTGCCGCCCTCCGGCGGGGAAGACCGCGACGCCCGTGGGCGCCTCCAGCCGCCGCGGCGGAGCCCGGCTACGATCTGATCTCGCTCGTACGGCCGCACGTGAGCCCCACGGCGGGCGTCCTCACACCCATCGGCGACCCCTCCTGCCTGCTGGAGGTGGGGCCGACTCGCTTGAGGGGCATGCCCTTCCTGGTCGGCATGCTCGGCGCGGAGTTCAAGGCGCACGAGCCGCCGAAGCTGCCTTCGGCGGCGGCCGGGCCGGCTGGAAGGCTGATCAGAGGCGCGGGCGTAGGCTGGGGATCATGCCGACCCGCCTGGCCGTGGCCGTGGAGACCGACCTTCCTCCGGCGCGGCTGTTCGAGGTGCTGACCGACTGGCCGCGTCATCCCGAGTGGATGTTCCTCACCACGGCGCGCGTCGTGGCGGGCGACGGGCGCGGGGTGGGCAGCGAGCTGGCCGCCTTCACGGGGGTCGGCAGGCTGGGCTTCCTCGACACGATGACCGTCACCCGGTGGGAGCCCCCGACGGTGGTCGCGATGGCCCACACCGGACGGCTGGTGCGTGGCGTCGGGATCTTCAGGATCGGTGGCGGACGGCTCATCTGGGCCGAGGAGCTGTCGCTGCCGCTCGGATCACTGGTACGTCCGGCGGCCAAGCTCTTCATGCGCTGGACGCTGCGCAGACTGGTGCGCGCCGCCGGCGGCTGAGGCCGGACCGGTCGGAGCGGAATTCCGGGGCGCGGGTCCGGCCAGGACGCGGCGGAGGGCGTCGGCGGGGCGTCGGTTGCCCCGCCCGCCACGCGATGAACCCGTCAGGGCGGATCAGGACCGCTCCGTCGGAGGCCACGCCGGGCTCTGCGAGGCCGACTCCTGCTGACGGACGCCCAGTCGCTCGACTGCGCGAGCAGTATTGCGTTCACAGACAGCCCATTGCAATGCGGCGTTGCGTTCATCGACAAGCTCACTGCAATCTTAGCCGCTCTCAACTGGCATGATGCGGAAATTAGGGGTTCAAGGATTGACACGGCTATTTAACGCAACATAGCTTTTGGCGGGAGCGAAACGCGTAATATCGCGACTGAAGGAGCTGACGTGACGGAGCCCCCGTACACTGTGACCGCGCTGCCCACCATGCGCCCTCCGGGCTGCCCGTTCGACCCGCCCGAGGAGTTGGCGCAGCTGCGCGAGCAGCACCCACTCAGCAGGATGGTCTTCCCCGACGGGCACGTCGGCTGGCTGGTGACCAGTCACGCCCTGGTTCGCGCGGTCGTGGCCGACCCCCGCTTCAGCTCGCGGCACGAGCTCATGCACTCGCCGTTCCCTGGGGCCATCTCGGCGGAGAGACCGCCGCCGGCCGCGCCCGGCATGTTCATCGGCGTCGATCCGCCCGAGCACACCCGCTACCGCAAGCTGCTCACGGGGAAGTTCACCGTCCGCAGGATGCGCCGGCTCACCGCCCGCGTCGAGGAGATCACCGCCGAGCACCTGGACGCCATGGAGCGGCAGGGCCCGCCTGTTGACCTGGTGCAGGCCTACGCCCAGCCCGTCCCCGCGCTGCTGATCTGCGAACTGCTCGGCGTCCCCTACGCCGACAGGGAATTCTTCCAGCGTCACGCGCTGGCGCTGAACAACTTCGGCGCCGTCCCCGAGGAGCAGTACGCCGCCTACGTCGCGCTGCAGGAGTACCTGCACGCGCTGGTCCTGGCCAAGCGCGCCGACCCCACCGACGACCTGCTCGGCGATCTCGCGCGCGAGGAGCTCACCGACGAGGAGCTCACCAACATCGGGGTTCTGCTGCTGGGCGCCGGGCTCGACACCACCGCCAACATGCTCGCGCTGGGCACCTTCGCCCTGCTGAGCCACCCCGGTCAGCTCGCCGCCCTGCGCGCCGATCCCGGCCTCGCCGACCAGGCCGTCGAGGAGCTGCTGCGCTATCTGAGCATCACCCACACCGGGGTACGGGCCGCGCTGGAGGATGTCGAGCTGAACGGTCACGTGATCAGAGCGGGGGAGAGCGTCGCACTCTCGGCGCAGGCGGCCAACCGCGACCCTGAGCGCTTCGCCGACCCCGACACCCTCGACCTGCGCCGTCAGACCACCGGACATCTGAGCTTCGGTCACGGCGTCCACCAGTGCCTCGGCCAGCAGCTGGCCCGCGTGGAGATGCGCGTCGCCCTTCCCGCTCTGGTCACCCGTTTCCCGACGCTGCGGCTGGCCATATCCTCAGCAGAGGTGCCGCTGCGCACCAATTCCGACATCTACGGCGTGCACCGGCTCCCGGTCGCGTGGGACAAGGAGTAGCCGATGGAACTCGAAGTGGATCGCGAGCGCTGCATCGGGGCGGGCATGTGCGCGCTGACCGCCCCGGAGGTCTTCGACCAGGACCTCGACGACGGCAGGGTGATGCTGCTGGATTCGTCGCCGCCGCCCGGGCACCAGGCGAAGGCGCGCCGGGCGCTCGACGTGTGCCCGTCGGGAGCGATCACCCTCGTCTCGCGCGCCGGCTCGCCTGCGGACCCTTCATGACCGACGCAGGGAGGAGTCGCATGACCGGCGAGGCCGCCCGGACGCGTCTGGTCCTACACGCAGGTCTTCCTCTCGGGTGAGCAGTGCTTGACCTCGGGGTAGCGCTTCGACGGCTTGTCCAGCAGGGGCTGCGCCTTCTTGTGCAGGTGCAGGTCGAAGAAGGCCCCGGCGTACCGCCGGGTGATCTCCAGCGCGCGGGCCCCTGACAGCCGGGCGCCGTGTTCGAGGCCGAGCTGGTCGGCCAGCACGGCACGCTCGACGCGGGACGGAGAGCGGGCGGCGGCTACCGGCTCGTGGCCAGGCTGCCGTGGACGGGCGCGTGAGCGGGCCCGTGCGTGTGGTCATCGCCGACGACCAGGCGCTGGTGCGTACCGGTTTCCGGATGATCCTCGCCGCCGACGGCATCGAGGTGGTGGCGGAGGCGGCCGACGGAGAGGAGGCGGTCGCCGCCGTCCGGCACGCCAGACCCGACGTCGTGCTCATGGACGTCAGGATGCCGCGGACGGACGGACTCGAAGCCACCCGGCAGATCGTCACTGGCGGCGCGGAGACCCGCGTCCTCATCCTGACCACCTATGACCTCGACCACTACGTGTACGCCGCCCTCACCGCGGGCGCCAGCGGCTTCCTGCTCAAGGACGTCACCCCAGAGCACCTGGTGGCCGCCGTACGGCTGGTGCGCTCGGGCGACGCCCTGCTCGCGCCGACCATCACCCGTCGCCTGATCGAGCGCTTCGCCCCTCGCGAGGAGGAGGAGAGCGCCCCGCATCGTGACCTGGCGGAGCTGACGCCACGGGAGCTGGAGGTGCTGAGCCTGCTCGCCACGGGCCTCAGCAACGCCGAGCTCGCTGACCGGCTGACTCTCAGCCCCACGACGGTGAAGACCCATGTCGCGCGCATCCTGTCCAAACTCGGCCTTCGCGACCGCGTGCAGGCCGTCGTGCTGGCCTACGAGACCGGACTGGTCTCCCCTCGGGGCGCGAGGTGACGGACGCCGGTCTCGCCTTGCCGGCGCGAGCGGCCTGCGCCGGATTCGACCACGCGGTGCGGGTCCTCCCCGCCGTCAGCTGACGCCAAGGCTTCGGCCGGCGGCTCGGCCGGACGAAGAAAGCGCGCCGCGTCCCCGACAAGGACGTGGCGCGCCGCGAAGGATGGCTCAGAAGAGACGGTGACAGCCGGATGCGGTGATCCGGGAAGGGGTGTCGGCCTGGCCTGACCTGCAGATGATGACGCGGGTCAGCTGGAAGGGCGACCAGACGGCGAACGGCCCCTTGATCGCGCCGCGCGCGGGGGCGCCGTCGTTCTCGTGGCAGTAGGTGCCGTCCAGCGTGCCGTCCTCCGCCAGGTTCACGACCATGCAGACGTAGGCAGGGGTCGAGCCCGCGTGGGCAGGCGAGGCCAGGCCGACGAGGGCGAAGAGAGCCAAGCTCAGCGTGGCAACGGTGATCTTCATCGAAGGTTCCTTGTCGAGAGAGTGATCAAGCGCTACAGCCGTAGGGCGCTAAGTCACACAATAGTGTTCGTTCGATCACTCTGAGTAGTCACCATGAGGAGTGCGGGGCAGATCATGGGCCAGGCGCTACGTGGAGCATCACTTGAAGGGCAGGAACCAGCCGTTGTTCAAAGCAATCTCAGGGGACGGCTTGCGGAACTCCTGATCGTCCGCGTCGTGGGCGAGGTGGGACAGAGCCCGCGTCAGGGCGGCGCGGGCGCCGGGGCCCAGGTAGGCGGCCCAGCTCGGCCGCCTCTCCCCGCGCACCCAGCAGTAGCGGGCGAGCGCGTAGCCGAACTCCTGCTGGGTGAGGTAGCCGAGGCGCCGGCTGCTCAAGTCGCTGGACGCTGGTCCTCCCGTTCCCGCGAGATGCGCCCTCCCCGAGGAGGCGCACATGGCAGAGTTCGTGCGCCACGATGGCCGTCAGGACGGTGCGATCGGCGAGCTGCCGCCGATCGATCCCGCCCGGCCCCGGCCTCGGTGTCACCTCGCCGCGTCCTCAGGCCCAGGCCCCGGAAGGCGGCCCGGTGTGGGGCAGTTGGGTGTGGGCGGCCATCCCGCTGCTGAGCTGCGGGTACGACACGCCGTGGGCGTTCGTGTACGCCGCCGTCACGCGGCGCTCGCTCGGACTGGGCCTGTGGGCTCTGGCCTACCTCGGGTTGGGCGCCATCTTCCTGGTGATGCCGTTCACCGACGACGACGGGCTGAACAAGCTGGACATCATCCCGATGCTGGCGTTGATCAGCCTGTGGTTCGGCGGGACCTGCCACGCCGTCCTGGTCAGGGAGCAGGTCTTCGCCCGCGACCCTTCGGTGGAGCGGCCGCGATGGCAGAAGGTGGCGGGCGGAGCCGCCCTCGTGCTCGTCTCGCTGGTGGCCGCCGCCGGCTACGTCTGGCTGGAGCCACCCGCCTAGGGATGCCGTCGGCCGCCTGACCATGGCAGGCGCGACCAGCGAGCGGTGTCCCTCACTCTGCCCGTCGCTACGGCTCGTGCGGCGACGCCGTACGGCCGGTGCCGGGGCCGGAGCCGGACGCCTGGACGTCCGGTCCGGTCGAGCCCCCGTACGTGGCGATCTTGTACTCGACCGCCGAGAGGGAAAGGGTCAGCTCGCGGAGTCGGCGGCGGATGGTGTCGCGCTGTTCGAGCAGCATGTCGAGCCGCTCGGGCTCGGTGTGCTCGCCCGCGTCGACGAGCGAGACGTAGTGCTGCAGGTCGCGCATCGCCATACCGGACAGCCGCATCCTGGTGATGAACACCAGGCGCCGCACCGCTTGGGCGTCGTAGACACGATGGCCGTTGCCGTCGCGGGCCACCTCGACCAGCCCGGCCCGCTCGTAGTAGCGCAGCGTGTGGGGCGAGACGTCGAGGAGCTCGGCGACCTCGGCGATCACCATCGACTCGGGCACGTCGGCCGGCTCGGTGAGGCGGTGGATCGCCTCGACCGACAGCGGACCGTCGTCACCCAGCATGTCGAGCGCCCTGGTCATCAGATCTTCGGTGGCCATGCCTGCCAGCCTAAATCGGCCGGGCCGAGGCCGGCACGCCCTCGAAGCCGGCGCTGCGGGCCATCTCGGCCCACCGCTCGACGGTCATCACGCGGATCCCATCCAAATCTGTGTCGTCATGGCGGCGACGCTATGGCTTCGAGCGCGCTCGAACGCAAGCCGGCGCGGTGGCCGGCGGCGCCACGCCGAGGCGCTCGCGCGTGTGGCGGCGCGCCCGGCCTGGTCGCCGTCATGCCGGGCTCCTGGCCGAATCGATCGGCGGCCGAGCCCGGTGCCGTCAGTCGGTCCCGAACTCCATCGCGGCCTGGTCGAGCAGCTCGTCGTGGTCGGGGTTCTCCCCGCGGGACGCGATCGCCTCAGCCCCGCCTTCGGGCAGCACGCCGACCAGGCTGGTCGTCGGGGCGGCACCGATCAGCGCCGGGTGCGGGGTGCCGACCATGCCGAGTCCTGCGTACAGCTCGAGCTTGGCGCGGGAGTCGGCGATGTCGAGATTGCGCATGGTCAGCTGGCCGATGCGGTCGACCGGCCCGAAGGCGGAATCCTCGGTCCGCTCCATGGACAGCTTGTCCGGGTGGTAGCTGAACGCGGGCCCTGACGTGTTCAGGATGGAGTAGTCCTCGCCGCGCCGCAGGCGGAGGGTCACCTCGCCGGTGACCGCCGTCCCGATCCAGCGTTGCAGCGACTCGCGCAGCATCAGCGCCTGCGGGTCGAGCCAGCGGCCCTCGTACAGGAGCCTGCCCAGCCGCCGTCCCTCGCTGTAGTAGATCGAGAGGGTCTCCTCGTTGTGGATGGCGTTGACCAGCCGCTCGTACGCCACGTGCAGCAACGCCATCCCGGGCGCCTCGTAGACGCCCCGGCTCTTGGCCTCGATGACCCGGTTCTCGATCTGGTCGGACATGCCCATGCCGTGCCGGCCGCCGATGGCGTTGGCCTCGAGCACCAGGTCGACGTCGGAGGCGAACCCCTTGCCGTTGATCGTCACCGGGCGTCCCTGCTCGAAGCCGATCGTGACGTCCTCGGCGGCGATCTGCGTGGCTTCGTCCCAGAACCGCACGCCCATGATCGGCTCGACGGTCTCGATGCCCGCGTCGAGGTGCTCGAGCGCCTTGGCCTCGTGGGTAGCGCCCCAGATGTTCGCGTCGGTGGAGTAGGCCTTCTCCACGCTGTCGCGATAGGGCAGGCCGCGCTCGAGCAGCCACTCCGACATCTCCTTGCGGCCGCCGAGCTCGCTGACGAAGTCCGCGTCCAGCCACGGCTTGTAGATCCGCAGGGACGGGTTGGCCAGCAGGCCGTACCGGTAGAACCGCTCGATGTCGTTGCCCTTGAAGGTGGAGCCGTCACCCCAGACCTGGACGTCGTCCTCGAGCATCGCGCGCACCAGCAAGGTTCCCGTGACGGCCCGCGCCAGCGGCGTGGTGTTGAAGTACACGCGGCCACCGGACCGGATGTGGAACGCCCCGCACGCGAGGGCCGCCAGCCCCTCCTCCACGAGGGCCGCCCGGCAGTCGACCAGCCGGGCGACCTCCGCGCCGTACGCCGTGGCGCGTCCGGGCACCGATGCGACGTCCGGCTCGTCGTACTGGCCGATGTCAGCGGTGTAGGTGCACGGCACGGCACCCTTCTCCCGCATCCACGCGACCGCTACCGAGGTGTCGAGGCCTCCGGAGAAGGCGATTCCGACACGTGTGCCGACAGGCAGGGAGGTGAGCACTTTGGACATGTGCAGAAGTATGCACGCTGGCGCATGAACATTCAATTCCTTCCCTGAATCGGCTCCGGGACGGCCCGCTCACACCGTCGCCGAGACGCGGGTCAGCGACCGTCGGCCGAGGTGAACGCGGCGGCGTGGTCGCGGGCGAAGTCGGCGATGTCGCGCGACGGGCGGCCGAGAAGGTCGGCGACCGTGTCGGTGGTGAAGTCCCCCCAGCCGGAGACGTACGCCTGCGCGTACTCCTCGACCATGTCGACGATCCATCGCGGAACGCCGTAGCCGAGCAGTGCCCTGCGCTTGGCGTCGTCGCTGACCGGCAGATACGTGACGGGCCTGCCGAGAGCGAGGCCCAACTGACCGGCGACCTCGTCGAACGTCAGCGAGCGCGGGCCTGTGAGGGTGTACGTCCGGCCGTGGTGGCGATCCGGGTCGTCGAGGAGCACGCGGGCGGCGCACGCGGCGATGTCGCGCACGTCGATCATGCTGAGCCGCGCCGAGGCCATGTTCAGCGAGAACGAGCCGGTGGCGGCGATGTCGCCCGCCTCGTTCAGCAGGTTCTGCATGAACCAGAGCGGACGCAGGATCGTCCAGCGCATGCCGCACCGTTCGGTCTCCCTGTCCGACAGCGCGTGCAGCCTGCCGCTGCGGTTCGGCGCGTCGTGCGCGGCGCCGACGGCGGACAGGCGCACGATGCGCTCCACGCCGGCCTGGCGTGCGGCCCACACGGCGTTCATGTTGTTCTCCGGGGCGCGCGGGCTGTTCGGGGTGAGCAGCCACACGTCCTGCACGCCCTCGAAGGCGGGCGGCAGAGAGCGGGGGTCATCGAGGTCGCCGACGAAGACCTCGGCGCCCTGCTCGCGCGGGCCGTCCGCTCGGGACTTGTCGCGGACGAGCGCACGAAGGCGCACATCGGCCCCTTCCAGCGCATTCATCAGCGCGGTGGACACGGTTCCGGTGGCTCCGGTGATCAGCACGGTGCGCGACACGCTCATTCTCCTTTGGTGGTGGCGGGGAAACGGACCAGGTTGCGGACGACCTCGGGGGTCAGCTGCGCGGCGGCGATCGCGGCCAGCGCGAGCACGAACCCGACGCCCTGCCACGCCGTCAGGGCTTCACCGAGGAACAGCCAGCCCAGGACCGTGGCGACCATGGGTGAGAGCAGGGCGAGGAACGACACGGCGACCACGGGCAGCCTGCCGATGCCGTGGAACCAGACCAGGAAGGAAAGCAGGGCGCCTACGACGGACAGCCACGCGTAGCCGCCGACCGCAGGAAGGTCGAGTCCGGACGGAAGCCCCTCGAAGGCGAGGGCGAGCGGAACGAGCACGAGACCGCCGGCGGTGAGCTGCCAGCCGGCGATGGTCGCAGCGCCGGCGCCCTCAGGACGCCCCCAGCGTTTGGTCAGGACGATCCCGCCGGCCATCACGCCGGCGGCCGCGATGCCGGCCAGGATGCCGAGCAGGTCGAAGGAGAGCCGGCCGCGCAGCACGATCAACCCGACGCCCACCACGCCGACCAGGCCCCAGCCGAGCCGCCAGCGTGTGGGCTTCTCGCCGAGCAGCAGGAACGCCAGGCCGACGACGAGCAACGGCTGGACGGCGGTGAGGGTCGCCGCGATGCCGCCCGGCAGTCGATAGGCGGCGACGAACAGCAGCGCGAAGAGCGCGCCGATGTTGAGTGTGCCGAGCAGCAGCGAGCGCCACAGCCACGTGCCGTGCGGCAGCCTGCGCGTGACGGCGAGCAGGATCAGCCCGGCAGGCAGCGCGCGGATCACACCGGACACCAACGGGTAGCCGGTCGGGAGGAACTCGGTGGTGACCAGGTACGTGGTGCCCCAGCTGGCAGGGGCGAGCGCGGTCAGCGCGGTCATTCCCAGGGTGCCGCCGGGCGGGGGCGCGCTGCCCACGTCAGACCGGCTCAGAGCCTGTGTCATCCCATCTCCTTAACATTGAAATGTTTAACGTTGGCGAATGTAGCCGTCTGTTAGCATGGCGTCAAACAGTTTCACGTTGAGACGTTCTGGAGGCGGCAGGCCCGTGGAGGACAACGTCGACTGGCGGATGGACCAGTGGCGGACCGAGCGGCCCGACATCGACCCCACGCCGATGGGCGTGGTGGCCCGGATCCAGCGCGCCTGCCGACTGCTCGAACGCGAGCTTCGCGACCACTTCGCCACGCATGACCTGCAGCTGTGGGAGTTCGACATCCTGGGGACGCTGCGCAGGTCAGGCTCCCCGTATCAGCTCACCGCGGGGCAGTTGGTCGAGTCGTCGATGGTCACCTCCGGAGCGATCACCAACCGGATCGACCGGCTCGTCGCCAGGAAGCTGGTGACCCGCGAGGTCGATCCCCTCAATCGGCGCAGCGTGTTGATCTCGTTGACCGACGGCGGCAGGGAGCTGATCGACCGGGTCGTCGTCCACCATGTCGACCTGGAGGCGAAGCTTCTCAGCAAACTGAGCGGCCGCGACCAGGAAGATCTCGCCGGTCTGCTGCGCAAGCTGCTCACCAGCCTCGGCGACTACTCGCCGGGCAATCCCCTGAATCCGTCAGACTGACCTGCGGCGATCTCGACGTCGGCGAGGGGTGAAAGGCCGGGCCGGATCGGCCGGCCGGAGCGCGGCTCTGGCCGGGATGAGCGAGGCGGCGACGGCGAGCAGGAGGTAGATGCCGATGACCGCGCCGATGACGGGCCAGGGAAGGATCATGCCGACGGTCATGCCGATCATGTTGGTCAGCCCCGCGGTGATGCCGACCAGAGCCGTCACGGCCACCACGATGCCGAGCAGCGCACCGATCGCGACCACCAGGGTCGACGCGAGGGCGACGGTTCGCAGCACCTGGCCGGTGGTCGCGCCCGACATCCGCAGCACACGCAGATCGGCTGTCCGGTCGGCCGTGGCCATCAGCAGGGCGATGGCGATGGCGCTGTAGCCCACCGACAGTCCGACCAGGATGAGCACGAAGACCCAGACCCGCTCGTCTCATGTGCCTCGATGCCGGCCATTCGGTGCAATGACTGCACTGCGTCGCCGGGCCGGTCCAGCCCGGCGGCGCAGTGCAGCAGCGTGGACTTTCCCGAGCCGGACGGGCCCATCACCGCGGTGAAGGTGCCCGGCGCGAATGCGGTGGTCACCGCGTCCAGCGCGGTCACCGCCCGGTCTCCTGAGCCGTACACCCTGCTCACCGACCACAACTGGGCCCAGGGGCGGTACTCAGGCGCCGGCGGGCTCGCGGCTCCACTCCTGGCCCTGCCACGCCGGGTCCAGCGGGGTGTGCGCGATGTGGTTGGTGTAGTTCGACAGCGTCTTCATCCCGACGCCGAGCACGATGTCGAGTACGTGGCGGCGGGTGTAGCCGGCCGCCATGAAGGCCTCGATCTGCGCGTCGTCCACCCAGCCGCGCTGGACGACCATGGCATGGGTGAGCCGGCGGGCCGCCTCCAGCGCCTCGTCCTGCAGCGGCTTCTCCGCTCGCAGGGCCTCGACCACCTCGGCGGGGACACGCGAGCGCAAGGCGAGGGTGGAGTGGGCGGCCACGCAGTACTCGCAGCCGTTCTCCACGCTGGCGGTGATCCACACGACGTGTTTGGCCGGTCCTGGCAGGGAGGACCTGCCGAACTGCTCGGCCAGCGCGTTGTATCCGGCCAGCAACTCCGGCGACTCGGCCATCACCCCGTTCAACGTGGTCACGAACCCCATCCGCTTCTTGGCCGCCTCCAGTTGCGGGCGCGCGGCCTCAGGGGCGTCGGTCTCGTCGTAGACGCGGAAATCGATCATCGGTTCTCCTCGGTGGTGGTGACATCGGTGAAGCCGTCCAGGACTGCGCGCACGCCGGCCAGGAGCTCGGCCGCCTCGGCTCCGGATCGTGAGCGGAGGTTGACCGCGTAGGCCAGCAGGGCGAGCGTCTCGGCGCTCGCCTCCGTATCGAGGCCGGATCGCAGGTGGCCGTGCCGGCGGGCCGCCTCCAGTGCGGCACGCATCGCCGAGCGCAACGCCCCGTGGTGAGCCGCCAGCACGTGCTGTACCTCGGGGAGCTCGCGTCCGGCCGCGGCGTGCGCGTTGGTGACCAGGCAGCCCCAGCGGGCGTGCTCGCCCGTGCAACGCGCGGACACCAGCCGCTCGAAGAAGCCGGCGATGGCGGGCAGGCCCCGCTCGTCGACGGCCAGGGCGTCGAACACCGGGCGGGACTGTCGCTCCAGGTAGCGGCGCAGCGCGGCCGCGTACAGCTGCCCCTTGCCGCCGAAGGTCGCATACAGGCTCGATCGGCTCAGCCCGGTCACCTTCACCACCTCGGCGACTCCTGTGGTGTCGGCGCCGTGCTCCCAGAACAAGGACACGACTTGGTCCAGCGCAACGTCGGGATCGAAATGCTTGACGTCCGGCATTCCCGAACTCCTATCTTGGAACGACTAGTCCAAGATAGGAGATGGGAGCCCCGTGAGGCAACCGGGAGCGACCTCGGCCGTACACCCAGGCCGTTCGCCGACGCCCGGTCCGGCCGGGCGATCACCCGCAAGGCCCGGCGTGGGCGCGCACGTCCGCCGGGGAAGCGGCGTGGGTCAGCCGTTGACGACGCGGAGCGTGCCGGGGTGGCGGCCGGCCAGACGATCGAGCGCGGCCGAGGACGTCTCGTCCGCCGGCAGGTAGGCGATCAGACGCTGATCGTCGGCGAGTTCGAGAGCCTCGTACGCGAGGCGCAGCTCCCCGGCTTCCGGATGCGTCCAGCGCTGGACACCGGCCCGCTCGGGGACGCCCGGCGTCGTGAGCCGCCCGCTGAAAGGTCCGCCGGCCGTGATGGTGAGCTCGTCGACGAGCGCGGCCACGTGCGGGTCGGCGAGACCGGCCGCGTGCTTGAGGGTGGCGACCTGCTGGGTCGCGACGGCGTCCCAGTCGGGGTAGACGTCGCGGGCGCGCGGGTCGGTGAACACGAACCGGAGGAAGCTGGGCTCGGCCGCGTCCAGGAGGCCGCTGGGGCGGGCCAGGCGCTCGAAGCCCGTGGTGTAGGCGAGCACCTGTGTCATCCGGTTGATCAGCACCGCCGGGGACGGCTCCAGCTTGTCGAGCAGCGCCCGCACCGTCGGCCGGATGGACACGACCGGCGGCCGCGCCGAAGGGCAGACGTACGAGCTGCCGCCTTCGATCGCCTTCGCCAGGAGCCTGAGGTGGAAACGCTCGTCGGTGGACATCCGCAGGGCGTCGGCGAGCGCGCCGAGCACCTGCGGGGACGGATGACGGTCGCGGCCCTGCTCCAGCCGTGCCAAGTATTCGACGCTGATCCCCGCCAGCATGGCCAGCTCGGCGCGGCGCAGTCCGGGGGTCCTGCGCCGGGACCCGTGGGGAAGCCCGACCTCTTCAGGGCTGAGGGCCTCCCGGCGGCTGCGCAGGAACGCGCCCAGCTCGTTGTCGCTCACACCCGCAACCTACCGGCCTCCGGCGCGCTCATCGTCGCCCTGTCAGGGCCCGTCTCAGCCCGGCCTCCCTGAGCGCCGCCGTCCGGGCCAGATTGGGGGGCATGACTGCTGAGACCATGACGACCACGACCGCCCTGCCGCTCGCCGCCGGGCACTGGACCCTCGATCCGTTCCACTCGGCGGTCGGTTTCACGATCCGCCACCTCGGCATCTCGAAGGTGCGCGGCCAGTTCGGGCGCTTCGAGGCGGACCTCACCGTCGGCGACACCCTCGAAGGCTGCGTGGTCACCGCCACCGTCGCGCTCGACTCGATCGACACAGGCAACGCCGACCGCGACGCCCACGTCAGCGGCCCCGACATGCTCGACGTCGCCAACCGCCCTGTCATGGCGTTCCGCTCCATCAGGATCGACGGCGACGGCGACGACTGGACCATGGAGGGCAACCTCACCATCGGCGAGGTGACCCGGCCGGTCACCTTCGACGTCGAGTTCGGCGGGGTCGAGGACTCCGTCGTGGACGGACGCCGGCACGCCGGTTTCGAGGGGAAGGGTGAGATCCGCCGCAGCGACTTCGGTCTCGGCTTCGCCATGGCCATCCTCGGTGACTCGGTCAAGATCCAGCTCGACATGCAGTTCGTCGAGCCCGAGTGACGGGCCCTGACACCGGCGCCTGGCGGGCTCGCCTGCGTGAGCGGCGCCTGCCCCAGGAGCGCGGACCTGGTCACGTCCGCCGCCACGGGGACACGTAGGACCATGACGATCAGCGACGCTGTCATCGTGATCAACTGTGAATGAGAGGGCGAAACCGACAATGACATCGAGCACGTTCCGCATCGGGGGTGAGCTCGGCGTACGGCGGCTCGGGTTCGGGGCCATGCGACTGCCGACCGAACCAGGACCGGACCGGCGAGCCGCCATCGCCGTGGCCAGGCGCGCCGTCGAGCTGGGCGTCACGCTGATCGACACCGCGCACATGTACGGGTGGGGCGCCAACGAGGAACTCCTGGCCGAGGCGCTGTACCCCTACCCTGACGACCTGCTCGTCGCGACGAAGGTCGGGGTCGCGCCGCCGGACCCGCCGCACGAGGCGACGCTCTGCGGACGGCCGGACTTCCTGCGCGATCAGGTCGAGCAGGGCCTGCGCAGGCTCAGGGTCGACCGGCTCGAGCTGCTCCAGTTGCATCGCATCGATCCCGCGGTGCCGCTCGCCGACCAGCTGGGAACGCTGCGCGAGCTCCAGGTCCAGGGCAAGATCGGCCACATCGGGCTGTCCGAGGTCACCGTCGCCGAGCTCGAGCAGGCGCGGCAGATCATCGACGTCGCGAGCGTGCAGAACCGCTACAACCTGCTCGATCGCGAGCACGAGGCCGTGCTCGACGCCTGCGCCGCCGCTGGGATCGCCTTCCTGCCCTGGCGCCCCGTCCACCCCGCGGTGACGAAGGCGACGGCCGAGGTCGCCGCCGTGGCGGCCGAACTCGGCGCCACGGCGGCGCAGGTCTCGCTCGCGTGGCTCCTCGATCGCTCGCCGGTCGTGCTGCCGATTCCGGGCACCGCCTCGATCGACCACCTGCAGGAGAACGTCGCCGCGGCGAGTCTGCGGCTGAGCGCCGAGCAGTGGCGCCGACTGGATCGGATCCAGCCGGGTTAGGCCATCCGCAGGCCGGCCCCCTCGGCGAGTCGGGCGGTGAGCGCGCGGACATGTTCGATCAGCTCAGGCGGATCGTGGACGGTGAAGGGCACCCCGGTCAGTGCCACCCACAGGGCCAACTCGTCGAGGGAGTTGGAGCCGCAGGTCAGCGTGCATGTCCGCGCGTCGATGGGCTCGACCGTGCCTGTCGTGGGGGCGATGCGCTCGGCCACGGCCGCGGCGGGCGCGCGCATGGTGAAGCGGCCCTGGTAACGGTAGGGCGCGCTCGATATCGCGTGGGAGGTGTATCCGGCCAGGTCGGTGGCGGGCGGGTCGCGGGGGACGAAGCGCGGGCCGTTGGGGCTGCGGAGGGTGAGCCGGTCTAGGCGGAAGGTGCGCCAGTCCGCGCGCTCGGTGTCGTAGGCGACCAGGTACCAGCGGCGGCCGGTGGCCACGAGGCGGTAAGGCTCCACCAGGCGTCTGCTCAGGTCTCCCTCATGGGTGCGGTAGTCGAACCGTAGGGTCTCGTGGTCGCGGCAGGCGGCCGTGACCACGGTCAGGGTGTCGGGATCGACCGCGGGTCCGCCCGCCATCATGGGGACGGTCATCGACTGCAGCGCGCGGACGCGGTGCCGCAGCCGGGACGGCAGCACCCGCTCCAGTTTGGCCAGCGCTCGCACCGAGCTGTCCTCGATGCCGGTCACGGTCAGGCCCGCGGCGGTGCGCAACCCCACGGCGACCGCCACCGCCTCCTCATCGTCCAGCAGCAGCGGCGGCAGGTCGGATCCGGCGCCGAGCCTGTACCCGGACGCTCCCGCGACGGCGTCCACCGTGTAACCGAGCTCGCGCAGCCGGCCGACGTCGCGGCGGACGGTACGCGGGCTCACACCGAGCCGATCCGCCAGCTCCGTGCCCGACCATGGGAGATGGGTCTGCAACAGCGACAGCAGCTTGAGCAGGCGAGCAGAGGTTTCCACCATGTTTTCCACTGTGCCGCACACCTAGGCCTGTCGCTGTCCTAGGTGGCTTATAGCGTCTTCGACATGAGCAACGACATCGAGATCCGTCCCTTTCGCATCGAGATCCCCCAGGCTGAGCTGGACGACCTGCGCGACCGGCTCGCGCGCACCCGCTGGCCGAGCGAGGTCGGCGGCCAGGGCTGGAGCCGTGGAGTCCCGGTCGGCTATCTGCGGGAGCTGGCCGCCCACTGGGCCGAGGGCTACGACTGGCGGGCGTGGGAGGCGAGGCTGAACGCCTACCCGCAGTTCACCACCGAGATCAACGGACAGAACATCCACTTCCTCCACGTCCGCTCCGACAGCCCCGACGCCCTGCCGCTGATCCTCACCCACGGCTGGCCCGGCTCGATCGTGGAGTTCCTCGACCTGATCGAGCCGCTGTCTCGCGACTTCCACCTGGTCATCCCCTCCATCCCCGGCTTCGGATTCTCCGGCCCGACCCTCGAGCCTGGCTGGACGACCCAGCGCATCGCCGCGGCATGGGCCGAACTCATGCGCAGGCTCGGCTACGACAGGTACGGCGCGCAGGGCGGCGACTTCGGCGGCGGGATCTCCCGCGCGCTGGGCCTGGCCGCTCCTGGCAACGTCGTCGCGGTGCACGTCAACGGTGGCACGACCTACCCGAGCGCCGAGGAGGACGACCCCACGCTGACCGAGCGCGAGCGGGCCAGGGTGCGGCGGATGAACGAGTTCATGAACGAGGCGGGCGGCTACATCGCCATCCAGTCCACCAGGCCGCAGACCCTCGCCTACGGTCTGACCGATTCACCGGCCGGTCAGCTCGCCTGGATCGTCGACAAGATCAGGGACATGACCGACCTGGCCAAGGAGCTCCCGCACGAGGCGATCGACCGCGACCTGCTGCTCACCCACGTCACGATCTACTGGCTGACCGGCACGGCGGGCTCCTCCGCGGCGCTCTACTACGAGGACGGACACGCATGGGGCGAGCAGGAGGCGTCCCCCGTGCCGATGGCCGTGGCGCTGTTCACCGTGCAGGACATCGCCCTGCGCCGAGATGAGGACAAGGTCAACAATGTCGTGCGCTGGTCCGACTTCGACCGCGGCGGTCACTTCGCCGCGATGGAGGCGCCCGACCTGCTGCTCGGCGACATCCGCGAGTTCTTCGCCGCCTACAGATGACTGGCCGGCAGGGCTGAGACTCGCCACGCCGCCTCACATACGGCGGGGCTGTGTCGTCGTACTGCTGGGAGGAGCCCCCGTCCCCGCTCCGGCCGCTGAACCGGAGTCGCCTACGACCCCTGCAAGGAGAACCCCATGGACCTCGCTCTGTGGATCATCGCCGGACTGCTGGCCGTCGCCTTCCTGGCCGGCGGCACCATCAAGCTGAGCCTGTCCAAGGAGAAGCTGGCCGCCGCCCCCGGCGGGGGATGGGTCGAGGACTTCAGCGCCGGCGCCGTCAAGGCGATCGGGCTTCTCGAGGTCCTGGCCGCGGTAGGCCTGATCCTGCCGGCCGTGCTCGGCATCGCGCCGGTTCTGGTGCCGCTGGCTGCCGTGGGTGTGATGCTGCTGATGGTGGGCGCGATGATCACGCACCTCCGCCGTCGCGAGGCCAAGGTGATCGTGGCGAACCTGGCCTATCTCGCCCTGGCCGGCTTCGTGGCGTGGGGCCGCTTCGGCCCCGAGTCCTTCACCGGCTGACGGCTGCCGCGTCTGGCTGCCCTTGCGCCAGAGGCGCCTCGACACCACGCCCCCGGCGCGACCCTGTCGTGGCGCTGCCCTCTCCCAAGGCGCCGGAGGGCCGATATGGCGCTGACACGGGCTCAGCGGAATAAGCGGACAAGGTGTCCGGTTGGCTCCGGTGTCGTAGGGGCTCGCTCCCGTCGAGGGCGCGGCCACCGTCCCCCAGAAGGAGCCAGAAAGGGACGCATGATGGACACCGGCACGATCGGGATCGTCTTCGGTAGCCTCACGCCACCGGAGGAGCTGAGAGAGGGAGCCGCGCTGGCGGAGCGGCTCGGCTTCGGCGAGCTGTGGTTCTCCGAGGACTGCTTCTTCACCGGCGGCATGTCCGGGCTGACGCAGCTGCTCGCCGCGACCCGCGCCATGCCCGCGGGGCTGGGGCTGGCCAGCGTGATGACGAGGCACCCCGCCGTCCTGGCGATGGAGCTGGCAGGACTGGCCAGGACCTATCCGGGGCGGGTCAAGGCGGCCGTGGGCCTCGGCAACACCCACTGGCTGCGGCAGATGGGACTGCTGCCCTCGCGCCCGCTGAGCGCCGTCACCGAGACCTTCGACGTCGTGCGCGAGCTGCTCAACGGCGCCACCGTCGACCGCGGGAGCGCCGCACACCATCTGGAGGGCATCCGGCTGGACT